>JBEHYN010000023.1:0-44996 GCA_048498155.1 Pseudomonadota bacterium
AGTCCCTTGCCATTGTCATAGGTCAGGACGACCGGGCGGCCGGTTCCCAGCGCAGCGCCGGCCGGCGCTGTCCACATCGTATCGGGACCGGGCAGGCCCGGCACATTGGCGCCGGTCCAGCCAGTGGTGGCGAAATAGGCGCCCTGCGCGCCTTGGGGTCGGAACAGCTCGACCAGGGGCGATTTCGGGTCGACCGTGACGTGATAGCCCTTGAGGAACAGATCGTCGATCTGGGCGCCCTTGAGCGCCACCGACCCGGTCAGGGAGGGGGTGTCAATCTTGACGCGCGGAGAGATCGCCTCGGCCTGGGCTCGCGGCAGGAACACAGGCGCGGGTTGACCGTTGGGCGCCAGGCTGGGATGGGCCGCCGCCAATTGGGCCGCCGCCGCCTGGGCAGCCGCCGCCTTGCGCTTCTCCGCCGGCTCCATGACGAGGAACTCATAGGCGAACACAAGCGCGACCGCGCAGATCATGAAGATGGTCGAGTTGCGGTTTGACTCAGGCGGCATGGGCGCTCTTGCGGACGGGCTAAAGTGCTGGGTTCTAGTTGGAGTCGACAGGCGGAGCGCCGGCCTTGGCGAGTGGAGACGGGGCGGCGCCGGTTTCGGAGGCGAGCCTTATCAGCGCGCTTTTCATATCGTCAAGCAAACGGGGCCAGGGACGCGACGGCGCGCCGCTGCGGGCGATGAATACATAGTCGAATCCGGCCCGGCCGTGTTGCGGCAAAAGCACCCTCGCCGCCTCGCGCAGGCGGCGCTTAGCGCGGTTGCGATCAACGGCTCCGCCGACTTTGCGGCTGGCGGTGAACCCCGCGCCAATGCTGGGTTTTATCGCCGCGGCCCTCTCCGGGCGCGCCAGGACCTGTACCAGCACCGCGCCGCGCGCGCAGGCTGCTCCACGCGCGGCCGCGAGGAATTCGGGGCGACGCCTCATGCGTTCGATGACGGGTGGGGCAGTGGGCGGGAGGTCCGTCAGGGCCGGACCTTTCAGCTGAGATTAGACGGCTGGAGTTAGGCGGACAGGCGCTTGCGGCCCTGGGCGCGCCGGCGGCACAGAATCTTGCGGCCGTTCTTGGTGGCCATGCGCAGACGGAATCCGTGGCGGCGCTTACGCACGAGGCGGCTCGGCTGATAGGTGCGCTTCACGAGGAGGCTCCGCGAATGGGCGAACGACAAACACCAAGGGCCCCAAGAGTGGGGACGGCGGTGAGCGCGGGTGGATAAGGGAACAGCGCGTTCCTGTCAACCGAAACGGGGCCAGTCCAGCCCTTAGAAGTTGCTGGAATGAGCGGGACAGGCGTTGAGGCACTGGGCCCAGGCGGTCGGGCAGCCGCCGCTGTCGTCGGCGGTCAGGCACATATAATAGGCCGCGTGACACCGGGTGCGGCAGTCGGCGCCGCCCACGGCCTGGTCGCCCACCTTGCGATCCAGGCGCTTGGCTGTGTCGGTGTCGGGCAAATCCAGTTCTGCATTGCGTGCGCGCGGCGGCGGAGGTGTCACGGGCGCTTTTGATTGGGGGACAACGATTTTCACGGCCGGGGGCGGCGCTGCGGGGGGTGGTTTGCCGGCGGTCTGCGCCCTAGTGCTGGCGGTCAGCATCATGCTTACCCCCAAGATCACCGCCAAGCATCGCCACAGGCCGTTCATATCGGCGAACCTAGGGTGCTTCGCTCACCCGGTCGATCAGGGCCAGGCCGGAGGGCTATAACACTCCGCGCCAGGGCTCAAAGGTTCAGCCGCCGACGCCGATGCGGATCGCGCCCTGGCTCATGCCGCCGCCCCTTCAATCTTATGGGCGTCCGCTCCCAGATAACCCAGAATAGCGCGCGCTGTGCGATCGATCACGGCGTCCCAATCGGCGTCGCCGCGCTGGGCCGCGTCCTGCATCAGGGACTTCGCGATCAGGCTCATGTCACGCGCGGCCAATTCGAGGTCTTCGATCAGGATCGCGCGACGGTGGCGCGACAGCAGGCGCACCACGGCGGCATTGTGCTGCACTTGCGGGGCGTCACAATCGATGAACGGCTGCAGCCTCTGCGCTTCCACCTCCAACACACGCGCCAGGTCGGGTCGTCGCAGATGACGCGATAGACCGAACCGCAATAGGCCGGCGATCTCATCACCCAGCGATGGGTTGCGTCCGGCATCGGCCACCTGGGCCATTTCCCCGAAGAACAGTTCGCGTTCGCGCTGGATCAGGGCCACAAGGATGGCGTCCTTGCTGGGAAAATACTGGTAAAGCGATCCAATGCTCACCCCCGCACGTTCCGCCACGGCGTTGGTGTTCAAGGCCCCGACGCCTCGGCTTTCCAGAATATGAGCCGTCGCCGACAGGACGGCCTCCACCGTCGCTCTAGAGCGGCTTTGAGTGGGATTTTTTCTTGGTCTGGCGGGTATTTGTGCTGAGCTGGCGGGCATGAGCGAAATGCGAGTGGAAATGTGAGCAATTACTCATATTCTTCCGATTGCGGTCTTGGCAAGTGGCGCCTTAGTCGGATCGATCCATCACAGCAAATAACGGCTTTACCCATGTCGCCTCCGGCGAGCCTTCGTCGTTTGTTCCTTGTTCTGGCCTCCGCCGCCCTGGCGGGTTGCGCCACGGGCAAACTGCGCGCGGCGGACACGCGCGTGCCGTCGGCGTTCGAGGCTCAGGTTCCATCGGCCTCGACCTCCACCGACCAGCTGGATCGCTGGTGGCGGCTGTACGGCGACACCCAGCTGACCGAGCTGGTGGAGCAGGCTATGGCCGCCAGCCCGGCCGCCAAGGACGCTGCGGCCAAGCTGGAGCAGGCTCGCGCCGTGCGCGCCTCGGCATTGGCGGCCTATAATCCCCAAGGCGCCCTGTCGGCCTCCGCGACCCATCAGCAGCTTGGCCTGCTGGAGTCTCCCTCCGCCTTTGGCAAGGCGCTGAGTGGAACCACCACGGTCGGCGGCGGGGTGGGTTCGACAGCCGGCAGCTCTGGCGTGAACAGCCTGGGCGCCAGCCAGACCGCTCAGGCCGCATTCAACGTGAGCTGGGAGCTGGACCTGTTCGGCCGACGCCAATCGGCGGCCAAGTCAGCGAACGCCGATCTACGCACGGCCCTGTTCACCGCCGCCGCTACGCGCTGGAGCCTGTCGGCGGACGTGGCCGACTCTTTATTTCAGGCGCGAGGTCTGGCCTTGCAACTCTCGGAGGCCCAAACCGCCGTCGTTGATGAACAACAGTTGGCCGACATCGCCCGCGCCAAGGTCGAGCACGGCCTGACCCCAGGCAGCGATCAAGCGCAGACGGAGGCTAATCTCTTGAGCGCTCAGGCCCAGGCGCAGGACTTGACCGCCCAGTTGGCGGCCGCGCGTCGATCCTTGCTTCTTCTAATCGGGCGCGGCGTCGATCCCTTGGCCAGCCTTCCTATTGCGGCCGCCCTGGGCGCCCCTCCGCCGGTCCCGGCCGCGGTGCCTGGCGAGCTTTTGGCGCGGAGGCCCGATGTGTTGGCCGCGCGCGAACGGATGCTGTCCGCATCGGGCAGGCTGAGCTTGGATGAAAAGGCGTTTCTGCCCACCATCGATCTTCAGCCTGGCGTCGGCCTGCTGCAGGAGACGGCTTCGGCCGCCAGCCGCCTGAGCTTCTGGTCTCTGGGCCTGAACGCCAGCCAGCCGGTGTTGGATATCCCACGCCTGATGGCCCAGATGCGGGCGCAGAAGGCCGTGGGCGAGCAGGCGGTGATCGCCTATGAGAAGGCGGTGCAGACTGCCTATGGCGACGCCGAGAACGCCTTTGTCTATTTCGCATCCGATGACCGCAGGCTGCAGCTGCTCAAGTCCGCCGACCAAGCGGCCCAGCGCGCCTATGAGGCCAAGCGGATCGGCTATCAGCGCGGCCTGAACGACCTGCAATCGATGTTGACCGCCGATGCGTCCTGGCGTCAGGCGCGCATGGCCCGCGCCTCGGCCGAGACCACCTTGATGCGGCGCTCAGTGCAGGTGTTCAAAGCCCTAGGCGGCGGCTGGGCGCCGACCGGACAGACCCTGGCTACGACCGGCGGAACGGCCGGATGACCGTGCAAAGGCAGACCATGACCCGTGTGTACAATGCCCTGATCATAGCCTCTTGCCTAATGGCTCTCGCGGCCTGCCGCCGCGCCTCAGCGCCGGCTGAACCGCCTCCCCGCGCGGTGCGCGTCGCGCGTGTGCTGGTTCAGCCCCTGGTAAGCGGGCTGGAGGTGTCGGGGAGCTTGACCCCGCGCGAGGAAGCGGCGGTGACCTCCGAATTGACCGGCTATCGTGTGGCCAAGGTGCTGGCGGACCAGGACGACTGGGTCAAGGCGGGCCAGCCGATGTTGGTGCTCGACGACACCTTGCTCCGTGCACAGATTGATCAGCTGAAGGCGGTGCTCAGCCAGCAACAGCTCGCCGCCGAAAAGGCCGAGAGCCAGGCCAGGAATGTCGAGGGTCTCGATAACAAGGGGGTGCTATCCCAAGAGGATATCGATACCCGCCGCTTCGGCGCCAAGAGCGCGCGCGCCGCCGCCGTCGCGGCCGCCGCGCAACTCGCCGACCTGCAGACCCGCGACGAACGCATGATCATCCGCGCGCCGGTGTCCGGCCGAGTGCTGGCCCGCGCCGTTCGGCCTGGGGATCTGGCGGCCGGGTCTGCGGCAGGCCAACCCCTCTTCCGCATCGCGCGCGATGGATTGATCGAACTGGAGGCCGACACGCCAGAGGCTGATCTGGGACGCATCCATCCAGGACAGACCGCCCATGTCACCTTGCCGGACGGCGCCCAGGTGGCGGGGAAGGTGCGGCTGGTGTCGCCTGAGGTGGACGCGCAGACCAAGCTCGGTCACATCCGGATCGCCATGCCGGTGCGCGCCGATCTGCGGCCGGGCGGTTTTGCCCGCGCCCTTCTGCCCGACCTGACCGCGTCCGCGATCGTGGCTCCTGACCGAGCGGTCACCTACGGCGCGGACGGCGCTTCGGTTCTTGTGGTTGACGCGGGCAACCGCGCGCGGCGCGTGCCGGTCAAGACGGGCGCGCGCGGCAACGGCATGGTGGAGCTGATCCAGGGCCCGCCGGCGGGCTCCAGGGTGCTTGTGTCCGGCTCCAGCTTCGTGCTGGACGGCGACAAGGTGGCGCCGGTCGAAGGCTCGGCCTCCCAATGACGTTCAGGGTCTCCACCTGGGGCATTCGCAATCCGGTGCCGGTGACGCTGTTGTTCCTGGCCCTGACCGTGGCCGGGATCGCGGGCTATATGGCCATGCCGATCAAGCAGTTTCCCGAGGTGTCCTTTCCCGTGGTCACCGTCACCGTGACTCAGAGCGGCGCCGCCCCTTCCGAAATGGAGACCCAGATCACCCGGCCAGTGGAAGACGCCGCCGTGGGTGTGTCGGGGGTCAAGCACATCTCCTCCAGCGTCACCCTAGGCGCCTCGGTCACGACGGTGCAGTTCCAGATCGGCTCCGATTCCCAGCGGGCCTTGGACCAGGTTCGCTCGGCGGTCGATCGCATACGGGTAAACCTGCCCAACGGAATTGACCCGCCCAATGTCACCCGTTTCGACATCGATGATCAGCCGATCATGTTCTACGCGGTGTCCTCGCCCAGCTTGTCCTCCACCGACCTGTCCTGGTTCATCGACAACACCGTGGCGCGGGCGGTGCAGGGGGTGAAGGGAGTAGGCGAGGTTGTGCGCAACGGAGGGCTGACGCGCGAGATCAATGTCATCATCGACCCGGACCGCATGGCGGCCCTGGGCGTCACGGCCCCACAGATCAACCAGGCCCTGACCCAATTCACCGACGACACCGGCGGCGGCCGCGCTGAGGTGGGTGATCGGGAGCTGACCATACGGGTATTGGGCGCTCCACGCAGCGTGGACGCCTTGCGGAACCTGCCCATTCCCCTGCCGGGCGGGCGCTATGCGCGCCTGCGCGACGTGGCCGATGTCGGCGACGGCTCGGCCGAGCAGCGCGGGTTCTCCCTGCTTGACGCCAAGCCGGTGGCCTCTTTCCAGGTATCCAAGACCAAGGGCGCCAGCGACGTGGCCGTTGAAAAGGCGGTGCTTAAGGCCGTCGATAAACTCAAGGCTCAGCACCCGGAAGTGACCTTCACCGAGATTCTGTCCACGGTGAAACAGACGCGCTTGAGCTACGAATCCACCGTCCACGTCTTGCTGGAGGGGATGGTTCTGGCTGCCCTGGTGGTGCTGCTGTTCCTACGCGAATGGCGCGCGACCATGATCTCGGCCATCGCCATGCCCCTGTCGTTGATTCCGACCTTCGCCCTGATGGCGGTATTCAATTTCAGCCTCAATGTGGTGACCCTGTTGGCCCTGACCTTGGTGGTCGGCATCCTGGTCGATGACGCCATCGTGGAGATCGAGAATATCCAAAAACGCATCGAGCGCGGGGCGCAGCCCTTTCTCGCTGCGCTCGAGGGCGCGGCGGCCATCGGTCTAGCCGTGGCGGCGACCACCTTGACCATCGTGGTGGTGTTCCTACCGGTCTCGGCTTTGAACAGCGAGGTCGGCCAGTTCTTCCGCGAGTTCGGCATTACCGTGGCGGTGGCCGTGCTGTTCTCACTGGCCGTGGCCAGGCTGCTGACCCCGCTGATGGCGGCCTATTTTCTCGTCCCGGCGCGCCACGCCACGCCTGCGCCTGACCTGCCCCGTGTCTATCGCAAGAGCCTGGATTGGGCGCTCGCCCACAGATGGATGGCCTGCGCCGCTGGCGGAGGGTTTCTGGTCTTGTCCTTCGTCGTGGCGGGTTTCCTGCCCACCGGCTTTCAGCCGACGGGCGATCCCGGGTACATATACATGTCGGTCGACGGCGACCCAGGCGCGACGCGCCAGGACATGCAGCGGGCGGTGCTGGGCGCCACCCGTCTGATCGGCGCCGAGCCAGACGTGGCGAATGTTTTCAGCCAGATCGGCACGGTGGCCGCCAGCGGGGATGTGACCAACGGCAAACTGATCGCCCTTTTGAAGGACAAGCGGGCCCACACCACCCAACAGGTAAAGCAGATTTTGCGTGATCGCCTGCTGCGGATTCCCGACGCGCGGATCACCTATCTCAACCAGGGCGCCTCAGCGGACGTGGAAGTGATCCTCGCCAGCCAGGACGGGGCCGCCTTGGTCCAGGCGCAGCAAGCCCTGTTGCGGCAGATGCGGGGCGTCAAACTAATTTCCGAGCCCCGCCCCGCCCCGCCGGCTGCGTCCGCCGAGCTGATTATCCGTCCCAGGCCGGCCGAGGCCGCACGCTTGGGCGTGACCGCCGACGCCCTGGCCCAGATCGCCCGGGTGGCCACCATCGGCGACATTGACGCCAATGTTCCCAAGTTCCCCGACGGCGAGCGCCGCATCCCTATACGGGTCAAGCTGCCCCAGTCCGCGCGCAGCGACCTGGGCGCAATCGGTCGTCTGCGGGTACCCACCGCCGGCGGCAAGACCACAGACCTTCGCGCGGTGGCCGACATCTCCTTTGAGGCCGGCCCCGGCCGCATCGTGCGGTACGACCGTGAACGGCGCGCGTCGGTGGATGCAGACCTGATGAATGGCTCGACAATCGGCCAGGCGCTCAAGCAGGTGCATAAGCTGCCGATCATGAAAAACCTGCCCGCCGGCGTGCGCGAAGCGACGGCGGGGGATGTGGAGAACATGGCCGACCTGTTCGGCGGCATCATCGCCGCCATGCTGGCAGGCGTGGCCTTAATCTATGCGGTGATGGTCCTGCTGTTCCGCAGCTTCTTCAAGCCCCTGACCATCCTGTCGGCCTTGCCCTTGTCGCTGGGCGGCTGCTTCATCGCATTGCTGATCACCGGCAAGGCGCTCGACTTGCCGTCGATGATCGGCATGCTGATGCTGCTGGGTCTGGCGGCCAAGAACTCCATCCTGCTGGTGGAATTCGCCATCGAGGCCCAGCGCGAGGGCAAGAGCCGGCTGGAGGCGCTGCACGCGGCATGCCGGGAGCGGGCGCGGCCTATCGTCATGACCACCGTGGCCATGACCATGGGCATGATGCCGACCGCCCTGGGCCTGGGGGCAGGCTCTGAATGGCGCCAACCCATGGCCATCGGCGTGATCGGCGGCCTGATCAGCTCCACCATCCTGTCCCTGGTGCTGGTGCCGGTGGTCTATGAGCTGGTCGACGATTTGGAACAGTGGCTGAGGCCCCGAGCCGCCCGACTCGTCACCCCCCGCCGCGACCTGGAAGGCGACCCCGCTCCGGCGGACTAGCAATCGGTGTTTTTGAGGGTCGTTGTCGGAGCGCCAGCGCATATTCTTAACGGAATCGGCTGAGAGAAACTCGCGTCAGTGGATGGATTGGCGGCGACTCGTCATCATGGTCGCCCACTGAGGCAGTAGGTCTGGCGAGGACAGGCGGGAGGGAGTTTGCATGATCCGCAACCGGCGAACGCGCATCGTCGCGACCTTGGGGCCCGCCAGCAATACGCCGGAAATGATCCAGGCCCTGGCGCGCGCCGGCGTGGACGTGTTCCGCCTCAACTTTAGTCACGGGACCCATGAGGCCCACGCCGAGATCTTCGCCCATGTGCGCGCGGCCGAGAAGATCATTGACCGCCCCCTGGGTATTCTGGCCGATCTGCAAGGCCCCAAGCTGCGGCTGGGCCAGTTCGCTGACGGCGCCGTCACGGTCGCGCCGGGCCAGGCTTTCCGCCTGGACATGAATCCGACGCCTGGCGACGTCACCCGCGTTTGCATGCCCCACCCCGAGATCTTCGCCGCCATGACGCCGGGGGCCGACCTGCTGGTCGACGACGGCAAGGTGCGGCTCAAGATCGTCTCCTGCACGCGCGACCACTGTGACGCCGAGGTAGTGTCGGGAACCAAGCTGTCGGACCGCAAGGGCGTCACCTTGAAGGGCGCGGTGCTGGCCATGCCGGCCATGACAGACAAGGACCGCAAGGACCTGGCCTTCGCCCTGCGCCTGGGCGTGGACTGGGTGGCCCTATCCTTCGTCCAACGGCCCGAGGACGTGGCTGAGCTGCGCCGCCTGGTGGAGGGCCGCGCCGCGATCATGGCCAAGATCGAGAAGCGCTCGGCCCTGGAGCAGCTCGAACCGATCCTGGACCTGTGCGATGGCCTGATGGTGGCGCGCGGTGATCTCGGCGTGGAGATGGAGCCGGAAGATGTGCCGGTGGCGCAAAAGGCCATCCTGCGCGCCGCCCGTCGGCGTGGGGCGCCGGTGATCGTCGCCACCCAGATGCTGGAATCCATGACCGGCTCGCCCACGCCGACCCGCGCCGAGGCCAGCGACGTGGCCAACGCGGTTTATGAGGGCGCAGACGCCCTGATGCTGTCGGCGGAATCCGCCTCCGGGTCCTATCCCCTGGAGACGGTGACGATGATGAACCGCATCATCGAGCGGGTGGAGCGCGATCCCTTCTGGCCCGAGTTGATCCAGGCCGACCACGGCGCTTTGGAAGACATCGACGCCGACATCTTGGTGGCCGCGGCGCGCCGCGCGGCCGACACCAAGACCGTCAACTGCCTGGTCGCCTTCACCACCACCGGCGGCACCGCCAACCGCATGGCCCGCGAGCGGCCGTTGCAGCCGGTCCTGGCCCTGACGCCCGATCCGGCCGTCGCCCATCGCCTGACCCTAACCTGGGGCCTTGAGGCTCGCGTGGCCGTCGAGCCGAACAGCCTGGAGGGCGTGACCAAGGAAGCGGTGGATACGGCCGTGCGCCTGGGCCTGGCCGAACCGGGCGGCCGCATCCTGATCGTCGGCGGCACGCCGTTCGGCGCAAAGGGGGCGGCGAATTTGCTGCGGATGGCGCATGCGCCGTTGCGCTTTCGCCGGCCTGCGGGGCGGGGGTGACGGGTTGTCCATGGCTGAGCGCGATTGCCAGGCGAGGATAGAAATAGCGGCCGCTGCCGCCTTCGTCGTCCTCATTGGCCTTCTTTCGCCAGCGGTTGCCCGATCACCGAAGGAAATCATCAATTCCCAGGAAGTCCAATCGATGCTGTCAGCCGACCTCGAGGACCACATCGCCGAATCCAGGTACGTGAACTGCTTGGCGACCGAGATCGAGCGTACCCCCAAACCGGAGACCAACTTCGACGCGCTGGTGTCAGATATGCGTGGTCGTTGCCCCGCCGAAGGTCAAGCGTACCTCGCGGCGCATGAAAGGGAACGAGCTGCCTATGACACGCCGCAAGAAGGCGACGTTCTCACTTCGCTGGTAGGCGAGGCTGCATTCTTCGCGCGGACCCACTCCAGATATCCTACAGAAGTGGAGCTGCGCACACAGAACGCAAAGATCACGAGGCAAATGCTGATTGAAATGGCCTACGGCCAATGTTTGCATAGAGCCGCATTGAAGGCCGATGATCATGTTTCCGATCCGACCGTCATTGCAAGCAGGATTGTCGATTTATGCCCGGAAGAAGCGAAATCTGAGTTTAAGGCTCGGTCAGAAGGGGAAATGCCCGAAGTTGTGGCCCGGCTTAGGGATGAATACAGCTATCCAGGCCGTCTAAACTCCGCACGCCGTGCGGTGGAACTCATGAGGGAAAACCCGCATTACGACGACTAGGGAGCGGAGATTATATCGGTCGCGGTGAAGTCGGCGCCTTTGAAGAGCAATGGAACATTCATCGTCTTAGCGAGCGCATAAGCCGCGCAATCGGCGAGATTGAGTCGAGCCTTTGGGTGAAGGCCTTTCCCATAGCGTGCAAAAGCGGATAGCGCCTCACGCGCCTGAATCTCGTCAAAGGGCGCGATTTCAAAATCGTTGTCTTCGCGAAGGAACCGCCACATGCGCTGCTCTGCGGCTTCGCCCCGGCGGGCGCGTATCACCATGCCGGTCTCGTGGACGTTAACGGCCGAGATATACAATCGGTCAGCCTTGAGAATGGCGCTCGCATAGATCGCGGCGTCAGCCTCATGCTCTAAGATCGCGACAAGGGCGGAACTGTCGACGACGATCATAGGGCGTTGAGATCATCCATGATCTCATGAGGAGAACGCGGATCGAGAACCGGCATCGCGGCGATTTCGGAGCCGAGGGCCAACATCTGCGCGACGGTCATGCGTCGCCGCGGCGCAGAAACAGGCTCAATCCCTGCCACGCGCGCTTGTTCTTCGAGGGCGCGCTGAATGGCGGCCTCAACGGAGAGGTGCTGCGCGGCGGCAAGCCTTTCAGCGAGAGCTTCGGTCTCTTGCGGCAGGTTGATCATCGGCGCAATTTATCACAGTTCAGCCAATAGTGGGGCGTAGAGTTGATGAGGCTGCAGCGTTAGGTGGTCCGCCGCACCCGTCCCAGCGGCGGTCTGGACGATGTCCGCGCACCTGCCCGATTTGGGCCAACGGATTGGGCCAACGGAAGTGGTTTGGTCTTGGACCGGCGACGGCTCGCCGGTAGAAACCGTGCGTGCTGTTCACCGATCCGTCATTTCTTTTCCTTTTTTTGCCGACTGTTCTAGCTGGCATGGCGTTGCTGGGTTGGCTGAAGGCGCCCCGTGCGGCGGCGGCCTGGCTCGTGCTCTGCTCGCTGGTGTTTTACAAATTGGGCAGTCCAACGCGGATGTTGGCGCTGCTCTTGCTGTCCGTGGCCTTCAACTACGGCATAGGCCGCCGCCTCGCCGCCCGACCCAGCCGCGCGTGGCTGTGGCTGGGGATCGGCGGCGATCTGCTGGTTCTGGGCTGGTTCAAATACGCGAATTTCTTCAGCGCCGACTTGATCACGCTGGGACTTCATCTGCCGGTCCTGAACATCGTGCTGCCGGTCGGGATATCGTTCTTCACCTTCACCCAGATTGCATTCCTGGTCGATGTGTATCGAGGCGAGGCCAAGCCCACGAATGGCCTGCACTACCTATTGTTTGTCACGTTCTTCCCGCACTTGGTGGCGGGGCCGATTCTGCACCACAGCGAGATCATGCCGCAGCTGGCGCGTCCCGCCATCTATCGCCTCAAGCTGGCGAACATCACCCTGGGGCTCAACTGGTTCATCGCAGGATTCTTCAAGAAGGCTGTGCTGGCGGACTCGATCGCGGTGCATTCCAATCCAGTGTTCGACCTGGCGATGCACGGCGCGGCGATCGGAACCACGCAGGCCTGGCTCGGCGCGCTTGGCTACACCTTACAGCTCTATTTCGATTTCTCCGGCTATTCAGACATGGCTATCGGCTTGGCATATATGCTGGGGATCACATTCCCGCTTAACTTCGCCTCGCCTTACAAGGCCGCATCGCTGATCGAATTCTGGCGTCGCTGGCATATGACCTTGTCGCGGTTCTTGCGCGATTACGTCTACATCCCGCTGGGTGGAAACCGGGCCGGCCCGGTGCGGCGACTGTTGAATTTGTTTGTAACGATGCTGCTGGGCGGGTTGTGGCATGGCGCGGCTTGGACGTTTGTCATCTGGGGCGTCTTGCACGGGACCGCGCTGCTTTTGAACCACCTCTGGCGCAATCTGGCGGCCCGTTTGGGTGTGAGTCTGCCGACCTTCATGGGGCGGGCTGTGACCTTGTTGGTTGTGATCCTGGCCTGGGTGGCCTTTCGCGCCAACACCCTCGGCGCGGCCACTGCGATCTGGTCGGCCATGGTGACGCCCCGGGCTGGAGGGTTGCCTGTGGACTGGCTTGGGTGGCTGTGGGTCGCGGGCCTATCGGCCATCGCTTTGTTGGCTCCGAATACGGCGCAGATATTCGGCCGCACGCCTTGGGCGGGGAGTCAGCGCGTGCGGCCCGGATTGGCTATGGCCGTCGTCATGGGCCTTTGTTTCGGGCTGGCGGTATCCGCCTCGGTCGGCCACCCCACCTCGTTCCTGTATTTCCGTTTCTGACGCATGACACGCCATCAGCACATCCTGTATCTGGTGGTTCTGATCAGTGTCGGCCTGCTCACGGGCGCCCCGCTGTATTTCGGCAGTTGGGCGAGCCAGGTGGCGCCCTGTCGCAGCTCTCAGCAGCCGGGCGCCTTCCTCGCCTATTGCGACCATCCGCTCTACGCCAGCTATGAGCACGAGGCCTATGGGCTCGGCGCCGAGCCGGAGGCCGTGCGCGCGATGCAGCAGGCGCGGGTCGTGGTCCTGGGCGACAGCCGGGAGCAATTCGCCTTCTCCACCCCGCAGGTCGACGCCTTCTTTAAGGCGCGCAATACGCCCTATCATCTGTTGGGGTTCGGCTATGGCGAGAGTGATGTCTTTCCAGCCTATCTTTTCCGACGCTACAAACTCGCCCCGGCCGTCGTCATCATCAACGCGGATCCGTTCTTCGTGCACGACCTATCTCCCGCCGCCCATCAGATGTTCGAGGGCGGCGCGCGAACGTGGATAGACATCGCGATGAAGAAAGCCTTCGGCGTTCTGCACCCCTTCCTTTGTGGGTCTCTCCGACTGTGTAGTGAGACATTGGAGTCCACCTATCGCGATCGCCGGACGGGGCAATGGATTTGGCACGGGGTGCTATTTCCGCCCGACCGGAAGGTGACGGACATCACCGACGACAAGTCACAGCCCTGGTCAGCGGGGGACGTGCCGCCCTGGGGGCGCCAGGCGGAGGCGTTCCTTGCGAAGATTCCGGTGCGACGATCCTGCATTATCCTGACCGGCGTCCCGAACCCGCAAGTTGACGCCGAGGGCATGGCCACTGCGATTGGGAAGATCGTGGGCGCGCCGGCGGCGGCGCCGCATGTCTCTGGGCTCAGTACGGTCGATCAGAGCCACCTCAACGCCCAGAGCGCAGCGCGCTGGTCCGCCGCATTCCTGGCCGCCGCAGCGCCAACCATTGACGCCTGTCTCGCAGCCGACCGCGCTGCAAAGTCGCCGGGTCGCTAAAGGCGGTCCAGCTTCAGCACGTCTACGGGCGCGCCCGCCATCGCCGCCGGGGCGTTCGGGGGCCGGCGGAGCAGGGCGTCTGCTTTGGCGAACACGCCGACCAGGCCTGAGTCCTGATCTGCGAATGGGCGTACGAGCAAACTTCCGTCGGCAGAGGATTGCAGGGCGGCCCGCATCAAATGTTCGCGCGCGCCATTGGCGGGCAGGGGCTCGGCGAGCCGGGCGACAAGCGTCGGCGGGGTGGGATCGCCGCCTTGGATGGCCAACACCAGGGGCCGCAGGAACAGCTGGGCGCAGACCATGGCCGAGGACGGATTGCCCGGCAGGCCCAACACCTTGCGCCCGTCGTCCAGGACGCCGAACCAAGTCGGCTTGCCGGGCCGGACGTTGACGGAGGCGACCTTGAGCGCAAGACCCAGCTGGGTCAGGGCGGGCTTGACCACATCGTAGTCGCCCACCGAGGCGCCGCCTACGGTGACGATCAGGTCCGCCGCGATCCCGTCCAGGGCGCCGATCACCGAGGCTTCGTCGTCGCGTGCGGGCTCCAAGCGCTGAGCGATCCCGCCCCAAGCGCCGATCAGGGCGCCCAGAGCCGCGCTGCCGGATTCGTAGATCTGGAAGGGGCCTGGGACCTGGGGCGGGCGCACCAGCTCCTCGCCGGTGCACAGCACCGCCACGCGCGGTCGGCGCGCGACCTGAACCTCGTCAAATCCCGCCGCCGCCGCCAGGGACAAGCGCCAGGCGTCCAGCCTTTGTCCGGGCGCCAGCAAGACATCGCCATGCCGAAAGTCGGACCCGCGCGGACGGATGTTGCCGCCGCTCCGTGTCAGGGAACCCAGCCGAACGTGATCGCCGATCCGTTGCGCGTTCTCCTGAATCACCACCGTGTCGGCGCCCGCGGGGAGGGCCGCGCCTGTGAAGATTCGGACGGCCTGGCCGGGGCCGAGGACGCCATCAAAGCCTCGCCCTGCGGCGCTTTCGCCGACGATGTCCAGATCGACGGCGGCGGTCTGGGCGTCGGTGAACCGCACGGCCCACCCGTCCATCATTGAGGACTCGAACGGCGGCTGATCGCGCGGGGCGGTGATGGTCTGGGCCAGGACCCGGCCCGACGCCTGGTCGATGGCGACCGGCTCGGCCGGCAGAGCCGCGACGCCCTCGAGCATAAGTGCGCGCGCCTCGTCGATCGGCAGAAGCTTCATTCGTCCGGGCGCCGGAAATCGCCCGAAGCGCCGCCCGTCTTTTCAACCAGGCGCACCGCCTCGATGGTCATGGCTTTATCGGCGGCCTTGAGCATGTCGTAGAGCGTGAGCAGGGCCACGGAGACAGCGGTCAGGGCCTCCATCTCCACGCCGGTGGGGCCCACGGTCTTGACCCGCGCGGAGACCTCTAGCCCCGAACCATCCGTAGCCGGATCAATCCGCACCTTAACCGAGGACAGGCTGAGGGGGTGGCACATGGGAATGAGATCGGATGTCCGCTTGGCCGCCATCACCCCGGCGATCTCGGCGGTGGTCATCACCTCGCCCTTCTTGCCTTGGCCCGACACGGCCAGGGCGAGGGTGCGCGGCGCCATGCGGATAAAGCCCCTGGCCAGGGCCTCGCGTGCGGTGGCTGCCTTGCCCGACACATCGACCATTCGGGCGCGGCCGGCTTCGTCGAGGTGGGTGAGTTTGGTCATGCCGGGCACGCTCCCTTCCCCCTCGATGGGGGAAGGGCGGGGTTGGGGGTGAGTGCGGGACGTTGACGGCCATGCGCATGAGGCGGCGTGCCTCCGGCGCCCAAAAGGAATGCGCGGTGCGAACACCCCCATCCCCAACCCTTCCCCCATCGAGGGGGAAGGGGGCTGTGAACGGATTTTCCCACCCTACCTCTCCATCAGGCGCGGCATGAGTTCGACCATGTTGCACGGCTTGTGCCGGCTATCGAGCTGCCAACGGATGACCTTGTCCCAGCCGTCGCGCACAGCGCCGCCTGAGCCCGGCAGGCAAAACACGAACACGCCCTTGATGATCCCAGCCAGGGCGCGCGACTGCAGGGTCGACAGACCAACGGTCTGATAGCTGACCAGGTGGAAGATCACCGAAAAGCCGTCGATGGTCTTGTCGAACAGGGGTTGCACCGCCTCGGGGGTCACGTCACGGCCGGTCAGGCCGGTGCCACCGGTGGTGACGATGGCGTCGATCTGGCCGGAGCCGACCCAGTCGTTGATCTGACGACGGATGTGTTCGACGTCATCGCGTACTATGGCGCGGGCGGCCAACTGGTGGCCGGAATCCTTCACCCGCCCCGCGAGTGTTTCCCCGGAGGTGTCGCTTTCCTCATCCCGCGTGTCGGAAATGGTCAGCACAGCGACGCGAACGGGGATCAGGGGCAGACTTTCGTCCAGCTTGCCGCCTGGGGCGGGCAGTAGGGCGTTCATGGTGGGCTCCAGCGTGCGACGTCCGCATAGTCGGGTGTGCGCGGTTCGATCCAGCGATCTCCGTCCGGACCGGTCTCTTTCTTCCAAAACGGCGCCTGGGTCTTCAGCTTGTCCATCAGAAAATCGACGGCCTGAAAGGCGTCACGCCGATGCTCGGCGGCGCCGGCGACGAACACAATGGCCTCGCCCGGCCCAATGGCTCCGTAACGGTGAATGATCATCAGGTCCTTTACCGCAAACCGCTCGCGCGCCTCCGCCTCCATCGCCGCGATCGCCGCCTCAGTGAAGCCGGGATAGGCGTCCAGCTCCAAGGCGCTCACCGCTTCGCCGTCGGTGGCCGCGCGCGCCAAGCCGATGAAACTGACCACCGCCCCGCAATCGGTCCGCCCCGCGCTGAAGCGGGCCAGCAGCGCGGACGGGTCGAACGGCTCAGTTTGGACCGCGATCACCTCAACCCCCGCTCATGGGCGGCAAAAAGGCGATCTCGTCGCCCTCCGCCAGGGCCGGATTGCCGCGTGCGATTGCCTTGTTGACGGCCGCCTGCACGCCCATGCCCAGCAAGGCTTCGGCCAGCGCCGCATTTTCGCCGGCCAGCACATCGCGCAGCGCCGATAGGGTGGCGGGAACGGGGTCCAGCCGCCGTTCGCGCCAGCCCGCCACGTCGCGCAGTCGTCCCATCATGAGGATCTTGAGCGCCATTTCAGCCGCCGGTCATGGACATGGTTCGGCTCAAGGCCGGCGCCTCGCCTCGCCGCTCGATCTTGAAGTCATGGCCTTTGGGCTTGCGCCGCATGGCTTCGCGGATAACGGAAATGACGGCATCGTCGTCGTGGGGATGAGCGCGCAGGGGCGCGCGCAAATCGGCCTGATCGTCCTGGCCCAGGCACATGAACAGGGTCCCGGTGCAGGTCACCCGCACGCGGTTGCAGGATTCACAGAAATTGTGGCTGAGCGGGGTGATGAAGCCCAGGCGCCCGGCGGTCTCCTTGACCCATACATAACGCGAGGGCCCCGCAGTGCGGTCCTCCAGGGGCTCGAGGCGCCAGAATGACTCCAGATCGGCGCGCACCTGCGATAGAGGCAGATACTGATCGGTGCGGTCCGCCTCAATTTCGCCCAGCGGCATGGTCTCGATCAGGGTGATGTCCAGGCCTCGCCCGTGCGCCCAGTCGATCATGGCAGGCAGGTCAGCGGCGTTGTCTTGCTTGAGCGCGACGGTGTTGATCTTGACCTTGATGCCCGCTGCCTGGGCCGCCTGGATGCCTTCGAGCACCCGGGTCAGGTCGCCGCCGCGCGTGATCCGGTTGAAAGTCTTGGGGTCCAGGCTGTCCAGCGACACATTGAGGCGCCGCACGCCGGCCTTGGCCAAACCCGGCGCGAACTCGGCCAGGCGAGAGCCGTTGGTGGTCAGGGTCAGCTCGTCAAGCGCGCCGCTGTTCAGGTGGCGCGAAAGACGCTCGACGAGGTCCATGAAGCCCTTGCGCACAAGGGGTTCGCCCCCGGTCAGGCGCAACTTGCGCGTGCCCAGAGTGATGAAGGCCGAGCACAGGCGATCCAGTTCCTCCAGGCTGAGCACCTCGGCCTTGGGCAGGAAGGATTGTTGTTCCGACATGCAATAGACGCAGCGCATGTCGCATCGATCGGTGACCGACACGCGCAGATAGTCGATGCTTCGGCCGAAGGGATCGACCAGGGGCGCCGTCGCCGGACGGACGGCCCGGTCAGGCGCGGGCGATGGGGTGTCGAACGGGCTCATCGCGCGCAATATAGCCAGGATTATAGCGCGATACGAGCGCCGCGGCGGACCGGCTAAGATGAACGCCGGCATTGACGCCCCGCCCCGGCCTGGGACAATGGCGCGATGGCTGATCCACCCTCTCCGTCTTGGACTGTTCCCGCTTGGCCTGAGTTTGGCCTAACCGCCGACGTGCGGCCGGCTCTAGCCCGCGCCCTGGCCGCCGGTCGGCCCAGCGTGCTGGTCAGTCTGCATGCCGTGGAAGGCGCCGCGCCCCTCGGTGAGGGCGCGCAGATGCTGTTTGACCAAGGGGCGGCGGCGGGCTTCCTGTCCGGCGGCTGTGTGGAAGGGGACGTGGCCCTGCACGCTCAGAGCGCGTTGCAGGACGGCCGGCCCCGTCGTCTGATCTATGGCCGAGGTGGGCCGCCGGATATTCAACTGCTGTGCGGCTCCCGTATCGAATTGTTGGTTGAAGCCATCGGCCCGAACGATCCGGCCGCCGCGCGCCTGCTGGAACTGACCCTGGCGCGCAAGATGGCTCTATGGCTGAGCGACGGGGTCAGGCGGCTGTGTCTGGCGCAGGGCGAGGAAGAAGCAGTGGTTCCGCTCGGGCTGCTCGAGGCCTTGGCTCAGGCCCAAGTGAACGGCGCGCCCGCCGGCGGCGCGGGCTCTGCCATCTACCGCCGCTATGCGCCGGCCTATCGCCTTGTGGTGGTCGGGGGCGATCCGATCACCCTGGCCATCGCCCGCCTGGCCGCCGACGCCGGGTTCGAGACGGCCCTCGTGCGGCCCAAGGGTCCGGCCGAGCCGCCGCCGCTGGCGGGCGTGCGCTATTTCCGGGGCGATGCCGCGCAAGCTTTTGGGGAACTTGGGCTGGATCGCTGGACCGCCGTGGCCGTGGCGACCCATGACATCGATATCGATCATGACGCCCTGGCTCAGGCCCTGCCCTCGCCTGCGGCCTATGTCGGCGCGCTCGGCAGTCGTCGACGCCTGCCTGAGCGTCTGGCGCGACTGAAGGCGGACGGGTTGAGCGATGAAGCCATCGCCCGGCTCAAGGCGCCCATCGGCCTCAATATCGGGGCGCGCGCGCCCTGGCACATCGCCGTTTCGGTGGTGGCCGAGGCGATTCAGACCCTGCAGGCCCAAGACGCCCTGAAGGTCTGGCCGGCCGCCTTCGAGCGGGCGTGAGCGCGCTTTACGCCCTCGTGTTGGCGGCTGGGGCGGGGTCACGTTTCGGCGGCCGCAAGATGCTGTCGCCTTGGCGCGGCGGCGTCCTGCTCGACGGCGCCTTGGCCGTGGCCCTGGATAGCCCTGTGGAGGCGGTCGTGCTGGTTACCGGCGCAGATGGGGCCGAGGTCGCGTCGGCCGCCCAGACGCTCGCGCAAGCACGAGATCAAGCAACACGGCTGAGGATCGTGGTCGCGCACGACTATGCCAATGGACTGTCCGCCTCCCTGCGCGCGGGGCTGGCGGCCCTGCCGGCCGAGACCTCCGGCGTTCTGGTGTTCCTGGGCGATATGCCTCTGGTCCCGCCTTATCTTGCCGTCCAACTGGCCGATGCGCTTGCTGGCGGCGCACGCGCCGCCGCGCCCATCCGCAATGGCCAAAGGGGTAATCCGGTCGGCCTATCCAGCGTTCTGTTCGCCCAATTGGCGCAATTGACGGGCGACCGGGGCGCGCGGGCGGTGTTGGATGGGCTCGGCGCGCAGCTGACATTGATCCCAACCGAGGACGACGGCGTTCTGATCGATGTGGATCGGCCGGGCGAAGCGCCTGCTTAAGCTTGCGGCGGCGACCCGGCGCATGGCTTGATGCCGCTTGAAGGTATTGGCCGAGGAAGGTGGGCGGATGGCTGAAGCTCTGGGCGATGGCTTTGTCCTGTTCGGCGGCGGCGGGGACCTGTCCCTGCGCATGTTGTTCCCTGCCCTGGCTTTCCTGGAGTGCGAAAGTCTGTTGCCGCCCGGCATGCCCGTGCTGGCGACCGGGCGCTCGCCCATGGACGACGACGCCTTTCGCGCCCGCATCCGTATGGACTTGGAACAGCGCGCTCCCGAGACCGTCAGCAACGGTTCGGCGGACCGTCTGCTGCAGCGGGTCTATTACTGCGCCGCCGACGCCACCCAGGCCCAGGACGTCCAGCGCCTTGGCGCGCGCATGGCCACGCTCGGCGTCTCGCGCCCGATCTATTATCTGGCGGTCTCGCCCAGCCTCTACAGCGGCATCTGCGATAGCCTGAGGGCGGCGGGGCTCACCGGTGATCCGGCGCGGGTGGTGATGGAAAAGCCCATCGGCAAGGATCTGGCTTCCTCACGCGCGATTAATGACACAGTGGCGGCGGCCTTCAGCGAGGACAGGGTTTTCCGCATCGATCACTACCTGGGCAAGGAGACGGTGCAGAACCTGATCGCCCTCCGGTTCGCCAATACCCTGTTTGAGCCGCTCTGGAACAACCTGACCATCAACCACGTCCAGATCACCATCGCCGAGACCCAAGGCGTGGGCGACCGCTGGCCCTACTATGACGAATACGGCGCCATGGGCGACATGGTGCAGAACCACATGATGCAGTTGCTGTGTCTGGTCGCCATGGAGCCGCCCTCGGACCTGCAGCCGGATTCTGTGCGCAATGAGAAGGTCAAGGTGCTGCGCTCCTTAAGGCCGATCACCCGCGCGGACGTGCAGCAGTTCGTGGTGCGCGGACAATATGGTCCAGGCGTGGCGGACGGACTTGCGGTGGACGGCTATGCCGAAGAGAAGGGTTCAGCCAGCGAGACCGAGACCTTTGTAGCCATCCAGGCCCACATCGATAACTGGCGCTGGGCGGGTGTGCCGTTCTTCCTACGCACGGGCAAACGGCTGCCGGACCGGGACACGGAGATTTTCATCCAGTTCAAGCCGGTGCCCCATTCGATCTTTTCGGATGAGAGCCGGCAGGATCTCGTGCCCAATCAACTGCTCATCCGCCTGCAGCCCGAGGAAGACATCGTCCTCAGCCTGATGAACCAGGCGCCGGGGCTCAGCCTGGAAGGCATGCGTCTGGAAAGCCTGCCCCTGAGCCTCAGCTTGACCAAGATCCACACGGCACGCCGCCGCATCGCCTATGAGCGCCTGTTGCTCGACGCCCTGAACGGCAACTCCACCCTGTTCGTGCGCCGCGATGAAATCGAGGAGGCGTGGAGCTGGGTGGATGGGGTCAACGACGCCTGGCGCCGTTCAGGCCAATCGCCTAAGCCCTATCCTGCGGGCTCCTGGGGTCCCGCCGGCGCCTTCGCCCTGATCGAACGTTCCGGGCGGACCTGGCATGACGATTGAGATCCACACGCAACCCCTCCCTTCCAGCCGGAAGGATACGCCCCTGATCGAACGATTTGCGGATCACGCCATGCTCGCCGAGGCCGCGGCGCTCGCGATTTCCGCTTCATTGCGCGATGCGGTCTCCGCACGGGGACAGGCCCTGTTCGTGGCCACCGGCGGGCGCACGCCTGGAGCCGTCTATGATCGGCTTAGCACGGCATCGGTGGACTGGAGCAAGGTGCTCATCACCCTGACCGATGAGCGCTGGGTCGGAGCGGGCGATCCGGAGAGCAATGAGGGCTTGGTGCGCGAACGCCTCCTGCATGGTCCGGCCTCAGCCGCCCGCTTCCTGGCGCTCAAGGGCGGCGCGCCGACGCCTGAGGCGGCCGCGCGGGAAGCTTCGTCGGCCCTGGCCAGGCTGGGGGCGCCGGACGCTGTCCTGCTGGGCATGGGCGAGGACGGGCATGTGGCCTCAATGTTTCCGGGCAATCCGGCCTTGGCGGTCGGTCTTGATCCTCTCGCGCCGCCCTGTATCGCGGTTCCGTCGGGCCAGGGCCTCCCGCCTCATCAAGCGAGGCTCAGCCTGTCGGCGTCTTGGCTGGCCGCCTCGCGATTGACCGTCCTGCTGATCACCGGGGCGCACAAGCTGATGGTGATCGAGCAGGCCCTGGCCGGGTCTGACGCCGAGGAATTTCCCGTGTGCGCGATCCTAAGGCGCGCGCCGCGCGTTCGTATAATGTGGTCGGCTTAAGGAGCGCATTGATGCCCGCGCCACTGAACGCGCAATTGGCCGCCGTCACTGAACGGATCATCGAGCGAAGCCGCGAAGGCCGCGCCGACTATCTGAAACGGATCGACGCCGCCGGCCAATCCGGACCCGGACGGGCCAAGCTGTCGTGCGCCAATTGGGCCCACGCCTTCGCTGCGGCGCCGGCTCAGGACAAGCTGCGGGTCATGAGCCCGGATGCGCCCAACATCGGTATTGTCACCGCCTATAACGACATGCTGTCGGCCCATCAGCCGTTCGAGCATTACCCCGAACTGATCCGCCAGGCCGCGCGCGAGATCGGCGCCACCGCCCAGGTGGCCGGAGGCGTTCCAGCCATGTGCGACGGGGTCACCCAGGGCCGCCCCGGCATGGAGCTGTCCCTGTTCAGCCGCGACGTGATCGCCATGGCCACGGCGGTGGCGCTCAGCCATGACGCCTTCGACGGCGCCCTGTGCCTGGGCGTGTGCGACAAGATCGTCCCCGGACTGATGATCGGAGCCCTGGCCTTCGGCCACCTGCCGGTTGTGTTCGCTCCAGCGGGCCCGATGCCCTCGGGCATTTCCAATGCCGAGAAGGCCAAGGTGCGAGGCCTCTACGCCGAGGGCAAGGTTGGGCGAGATGTGCTGCTCAAGGCCGAGATGGGCGCCTATCACGGGCCAGGCACCTGCACCTTCTACGGCACGGCCAATTCCAACCAGATGCTGATGGAGATGATGGGCGTACACCTTCCCGGCGCCGCCTTCGTCAATCCGGGCACCCCCCTACGCGACGCCCTGACCCGCGCCGCGACCCAGCGCGTGGCTCAGATTCTGGCCTCTGCCAATGACTACACCCCGCTCGGCCGGGTGATCGACGAGAAGGCCGTGGTCAATGGTCTTGTGGGTTTGATGGCTACCGGTGGCTCAACCAACCACGCCCTGCACATGGTCGTCATGGCGCGGGCGGCGGGCGTCAGCATCGATTGGGATGACTTCGACGATATTTCAGCCGTCACGCCCTTGCTGGCGCGGGTCTATCCAAACGGGCCTGGGGACGTGAACCAGTTCCAGGCTGCCGGCGGCTTGGCGTTCGTCACGCGCGAGCTGTTGGCCGCGGGACTTCTGCATGGCGATGTGCTGACCGTGGCCGGTCCCGGTCTGCAGCGGTACACCCAGGAACCTTTTCTGCAAGACGGCGCCCTGGTGTGGAAGGACGGCGCTGCGCAAAGCTTGGATGCCTCCATGCTGCGCCCCGTGTCCGACCCGTTTGATTCCGAAGGCGGGCTGCGCCTGCTCAAGGGCAACCTTGGCCGCGCGGTGATCAAGACCTCCGCCGTCAAGCCCGAGCACCGCAAGGTCGAGGCCCCGGCTATTGTCTTCGACGATCAGGATCAGTTCCTCGCGGCCTTCAAGGCGGGCGATCTGGACCGAGACTTCGTGGCTGTGGTGCGCTTCCAGGGCCCCAAGGCCAACGGCATGCCCGAACTGCATTCCCTCAGTCCGGCGCTGGGCGTGCTGCAGGATCGTGGGCGCAAGGTGGCGCTGGTCACCGACGGGCGCATGTCCGGCGCCTCGGGCAAGACGCCCGCCGCTATTCATCTGACGCCCGAGGCCGTGGACGGCGGGCCCATCGGGCGCATCAGGACGGGCGACATCGTCAACCTGGACGCCGAGCACGGCCTGCTAGAGGTGAAGGTGGAAACCCGAGAATTGATGTCCCGGGAGCCTGCAAAAGCGCCGCCGGGCCATGCTTTTGGCCTCGGACGCGAGCTTTTCACCCATATGCGCCGCTCTGCGGGCGGCGCGGAGCAAGGCGCCACGGCGCTTTTCAGCTAGGACAGTCCCATGTCATGTCGTCCCTTTCTCAGCCAGTGCCCGGTCATTCCAGTATTGACCATCGAACGGGCGCAGGACGCCGTACCCTTGGCCCGCGCCCTGCTGGCCGGTGGGCTCAAGGTGCTGGAAGTCACCCTGCGGACCCCTGCGGCCGTTGAGGCCATAATACGCATCGCGGCTGAGGTTCCCGACGCCGTGCTGGCGGCGGGCACGGTGCTGTCAGTGGGGGACATGGAGCGTTCGGCCAAGGCCGGCGCGCGTTTCGCCTTCTCGCCGGGACTGGCTGATTTCATGCTGGAGCCCCAGGCCTTGCCGATTCTGCCGGGCGTGGCCACGGCCTCGGAGATCATGAAGGGGCTGGAGGCGGGGCTAGACACCTTTAAGTTCTTTCCTGCGGCGCCGGCCGGCGGGGTTGGCGCCCTGAGGGGTTTTCAGGGCCCCTTCGCCGGCGTCGCCTTCTGCCCTACCGGAGGCATAGGCGCGGCCAACGCACAGGACTATTTGGCCTTGCCCAACGTCTCGTGCGTGGGGGGCTCGTGGGTCGCCCCGACCGAGGCGATCGCTGCTGGGGATTGGGCTAAGATTGAGGGCCTGTCGCGGGAGGCGGCGCAGCTGCGGGGTTAGGACCTAGATCTAGGTGCGCACCGTGGCGTGGGTGAAGCCCGCCGCGGAGGCGACCGGCAGAACGGACCGTGACGGCAGGTTGGTGGCGATCAGCGTCGGAGCCTGATTTTCCATCGCGCGGCCCATGTTTACGAGCCAATTCATGAGGTCTTCTTGCGGCATCATCTCCAGCGGCGGTTGGACGACCAATCCGTGGATTCCCAGGGCCTTGTGGAATTTTCCACTCCCGGCGGAACCTTGCCGCCGCGCGAAGACAGATCGGCAGAACGGTTTCAGCATAACGGCGCACTCCTCTAGTCGGCCGATAGGCAAGCCTTCTTCGAAATCGGTGATTTCCCAAATGATCGCCTGGGTCATCAGGGCTCTCTGGCGGCTGGCCTCCACCAGCAGGGCGGTGCGCGCAGCCGTGTTGCTGAGGGTCAGAAATGACACAGTGATGATCAGGGATGGCTTGCTCGCGACGCTTTCCCCTGACGTCAATCGGCCTAGGGCGCGCTTCAGCGTCGACATATCAATGGTCTGAACCGCCTTAGCCGGCAGTTGTCGGCGCTCGGCCAAAGTCAGCGACACCAGGGAATCCTGAAATTGGATCTTCGGTTCGATCCGCTGTCCTGCGACCGCCCACTTTACCAAATCGATGATGGGGTCGACGCTGGAGGAAAAGCGCAGGCGGCGGCCGTCCAGCAGGGCTGCACCATCAGCGTCTTCGGATGTGACAAGCGTCGAATGCGCGCTGGGCGTGGACGGCGACGGATTGTCCGCGAGAATGCTCGCCACCTCGGTGACGGTTAGGTCGCGGCACGACAGTTCGCCCTCCGAAAAGCCGCAGACGACCCGGATCGTAATATGCGCCGGCTCTGAAACGCCGAGAAAATGATTGAGAACGTCTTGCAGCACCCGCGCGGCCAGAACCCGAGCCGGTCCGGGCTCAAGGCTCAGAGTAATGATCAGGAAGTCGGTATCATTAAGCCGCGCGGAAAAGTCCCTGGCCCCAATGCGGCGACGGATTTGCGCGTTCGTCATTTCCCAGACCAGGGACTTGCGCTCGGACCAGCGGGCGCCGAATGCGGTCCGCACCGCCGCTAAAGAGATAATATGCGCCTTGCCTTCGGCCAGGAGGCCGCGGTTCTGCAACTCCTGCAGCACGAGCTCGGGGCTGGGGGTGTGGACCGGCTGGCCCAATGCGGATGCAATGCCTTGGTCTGCCGCCACGTCAATCCCCCCCCAAGGGGGCGCCTTGGACGTCGTCGTTCAGTCTGCGACTGCGGCAACCAGGGTTTTCTTGCATCGACCTGCACCGTTTGAGCCAGTATTATTGGCGGCTCCTACGTAAAAAACCTTAACTCGCGGGATTCTTTGTTCGCGGGACGTTTTGGGGCGCGGCAGGGAGGGCGTTAGAACTGCGTCCGGCCCGCGCGCACGCGCTCGGCCGGCGCCTGCAGCACTGCGGTAATAGCGGCGATCTGGCCGCGGGCGACGATCAATAAGCCGTCGCCAGCCTCGACCTTCACCTCGGCGGCGGGGCGAGTCTGAGTCTCCCCGGATTTACGGTCGATCTGGATGATGAAGAAGCCCCCGCGCCCCTTCTGCTCCAGCTCGCCCACCGTTTGGCCTACCGCGCCCGCAGTGTCGGGCACGGCGATCAGCTCAAGCTGAAGGCCCAGGTCGCGCAGGGTTTTGTCGAAATCGAGCATCCGGTCGGAGCTCCGGATGAAGCGCGCGGTCTCCGGATAGAGAATCATCTCGGCCATGCGCTCGGCGCCGATGTGGGTGGGCAGCACCACCTTGTCCGCCCCGGCGTAGAGCAGCTTGCTTTCGGTCGTCGGCAGTTCCCCCCGCGCGATGATCTGAATGTCGCGGTTCAGGCTTCGGGCGCTGAGGGTGACGAACACATTGGTCGAATCGTCGGGCAGGACCGTGGCGAGGGTTTTGGCCCGCTCGATCCCGGCGGTTTTTAGGGCGCTTTCGTCCGCCGCGTCGGCCTGCAGGCACAGATAGCCGAGGGCCTCGGCCTGGGCTACGCGGTCATCGCTTCGCTCCACGACCAGGAACGCGATCCCCCCGTCCTTCAGTTCCTTGGCCAACATCACCCCGATCCGGCCGAAGCCGCAGATGATGACGTGGTCCTTTAACTTCTCGATCTCTGAGTTCACGCGTTTTAGGCCCAAGAGCTGAGTGATCTGTCCTACGGTGAAGACCTGCACCAAGGTCCCGGTCAAGAAGATCATGCCGGTGCAGCCGAACACGATGGTGGCGATGGTCAGGACATGCAGGCTCGTCGTGTTGATCGGCCGCACTTCCTGATAGCCCACGGTGAAGACTGTCAGGATCACCATGTAGAGGGCGTCCGCGAAGCTCCATCCTGACGCCATATAGCCCCCGGTGGACACCACGATCATGGCGAGCATGAAGGTGACGACGGCGGCAAGGTTCCGCAGGGGCGATCCGAGTAGGCCCGAGACGTGGGGTTTCATGGCGGAGAAGCTGACGCAGTCACGCGTCGGCGCCTAGGTCTGCAGCCACAATCTTGCACGGGCGCCTAAATTGCGCCCACTGCGCGCGCGGCCTCCATCGTGATGTTCGAGGCGGTGGGCGAGGCCTATTGGTCCGTCCATTTCGGGAGGGTGTCTCAGGTCCTGGCGCCGGGCGGCCACGGCGGCGCGCAAGTTATCACCATCAAGGGATGAGCTGTTCGATCGCTACAGATGCACACCGACTTCATCCAGAAATACATGTTTCCTGGCGGCATGCCGTATTGGGTTTCGACGAGCATTTCCGCACAGACCAAACCGACCTGATCCAGGTGAACTCAGCGAAGGCCTAAATAAACCGCCGCAGTGAGCGCGCTAGTTCCGTGGCCGAACTGCGGCCCTTCTTCTGTTGCGGCTGGTAGGCTACCCGAGCGTGCTCCACGCAGTAGGGACCGTCGCTGCTGCGTCGGCCGCAGAAGGTGAAGGTGTCGGTTGAGGGATCGCCGATTGGCCATTTGCACATATGCGCGCCCAAGGTCAGAACCGTGGCCGAGCCGGGCTCTTCTGGATAGAAGGCCTGGACGGGAAGCTGGGGCGGAGACGGTTCGCTCTGCCTGCGCGGCTGAGCGGTGACGGCGGGCCTAGCCGGGCGCGGCGCCTTGAAGAGGTTCCGTTGCGGCTGGGAGGGCGTCGCGCGGCCCGATAGGCCCAGTCGGTGCACCTTGCCGATCACGGCGTTGCGGGTGACCCCGCCAAGTTGCTTGGCGATCTGACTGGCGCTAAGGCCGTCCAGCCACAGTTTTTTCAGGAGTTCGACCCGTTCGTCAGTCCAGCCCATGTTCAGCCTCCACCCGCTAAGGACGCCGCGCCATCTGAGACGCTAGATGTTGTGTCAAAAGATAGGTTACCGCTTCCTATCCACAACATATCGTAACCAGATGGGGGAAACACACAATAGGCGCCATGCGGTCCGTCCACAGGAACTAGATGTTGATCTTGTCGCAGGCGCCCTTTTGACGCTCTTGCGCAAGAGCGTTCGCGGGCGCAAATCAGGCCCATGCGAGACGTATCAGACTCCATGGCCGCTTCGCTGGAGCCACGCCGTTATGTGGGCGCCAACTGGCTGGGACTCTACGCCCTTTACCTGAAGGAAGTCCGCCGGTTCTGGAAGGTGGGCGGCCAGACGGTCGGCGCGCCGGTCATCACGTCCCTACTCTATATGATGGTGTTCGCGGTCGCCACGGCCGGGGCCCGTCCGCCGGTTGGGGGGGTGTCCTTCGTCACCTTCATGGCGCCGGGATTGGTCATGATGACCATGCTCAATAACGCCTTCGCCAATTCCTCCTCCTCGCTGCTGCAGCTCAAAATGCAAGGCCTGAGCCAGGACATCCTGACGCCCCCTCTTAGCCCCGCCGAATTGACCGCGGGTTTTGCCCTGGGCGCCATGACGCGCGGCGTGCTGGTCGGGGCGGTGACCTGGCTATGTGTCCTGCCCTTTGCTCACCTGGGTCTGGCTCACCTGTGGGCGGTTGCCTATTTCGGGCTCGGCGCCTGCATGATCATGGCCTGCATGGGCATTTTGGCGGCGCTGTGGGCGCTGAAGTTCGATCACCTGGCCACCGTGACCAATTTCGTGATCATGCCCCTGACCTTCCTGTCAGGCACATTTTATTCCGTTGAGCGACTGCCGCCGCTGTTTCGCGCGGCCTCGCGCTTCAATCCCCTATTCTATGTAATCGACGGCTTCCGTTACGGCTTCATCGGCGCGGCCGATCAGGATCTGCCCGTCGGCGTTGTGTTTGTCGGCGTTCTGAGCGTGGGGTTGGTGCTGCTCGTCTGGCGGCTGTTCTCCACCGGCTATCGGCTCAAGACCTAGCGCTTCCGCAGCTGGGCCACAGCGCCGGAGATCGACGCCCTGCTCCGCAGCGACCGCCTGGCCCCGCCTGCGGTTGCCGGGTTCGCTAAGACCTTGCGCGAAGTGACCTTGGCGATTTAACGGCAGATCACGAAATCCTAGAGAGGAATTTTCGCGAAAAACCGGTCTTCACTTTTTCGCATCCCGTTCAAGCGCGAGCTTGATCGCGGCCGCTTTCAGGCTTTTATGGCGTTCTGCGAAACGGCGGCTGACACGTCCGCCGGCCCATCCATTTGGAGGAATACATGTCCGTAACGAAAATCTCCCTCTTGATCGGCGGCAAGGACGTCGCCGCGTCAGGCGGAGCCGAGTTCGAGCGCCGCAATCCGATTACCGGTGATGTGGTCACGGTCGCCGCCGCCGCCAGCGTCGAGGACGCGCGTGCTGCGGTCGACGCCGCCGCCAAGGCCTTTCCGGAATGGGCCGCCAAGGGTCCGAGCGAGCGGCGCAAAATCCTCAATGCCGCAGCCGACGCCCTGGAAGCGGCCACGCCGGAGTTCATTCGCCTGATCGCCGAGGAAACCGGCGGCTCGGCGCCCTGGGGCGGGTTCAACTGCTTCCTGGCCGCCGGCATGCTGCGCGAAGCGGCCGCCCTGACCACCCAGGTGGCGGGCGAGGTGATCCCCTCCGACAAACCGGGTTACCTTTCGATGGCGATCCGCCAACCGGCGGGCGTGGTGCTGGGCATCGCGCCCTGGAACGCGCCGGTGATCCTTGGCGTGCGCGCCATCGCCGTGCCCTTGGCAGTTGGCAACACTGTGGTCCTGAAGGCCTCCGAGATCTCGCCTGGCGTTCACCGCCTGATCGGGGCCTGCCTGCAAAGCGCGGGCCTGCCCGCCGGTGCGATCAATGTGGTGACCAACGCCCCGGCGGACGCCGCCAAGGTGGTCGAGGCCCTGATCGCCCATCCGGCGGTCAAGCGGGTCAACTTCACTGGCTCTACCAAGGTGGGCCGCATCATCGGCGCCCTGGCGGGCCACTATCTGAAGCCGGCGGTGCTGGAACTGGGCGGCAAGGCGCCGCTCGTGGTTCTGGACGACGCTGACCTGGACGCGGCGGTCAAGGGCGCGGCTTTCGGGGCCTTCATGCACCAAGGCCAGATCTGCATGTCCACTGAGCGTCTGGTGGTCGACAACAAGGTCGCCGACGCCTTCGTGGAAAAGCTGGCGGCCAAGGCCAAGAGCCTGCCAGCGGGCGATCCGCGTGGAGGCAATGTGGTGCTCGGCTCTCTGGTCAGCGTGGAAGCGGCCGAAGGTATCGAAAACTTGATCAAGGACGCTGTATCCAAGGGCGCCAAGCTGGTGGCCGGCGGCTCGCGCGAAGGCTCCATCATGGACGCTGCAGTGCTCGACCATGTGACCAAGGACATGCGCATCTACCATGAGGAGTCATTCGGCCCGGTGGTTTCGGTGATCCGCGGCAATGGCGACGACGATCTGGTTCGCCTGGCCAATGACACCGAATACGGCCTGTCCTCGGCGGTGTTCGCCACCGACATCAACCGCGCCCTGTCGGTGGCGCGGCGGATCGAGGCCGGCATCTGCCACATCAATGGCCCGACGGTGCAGGACGAGGCGCAGATGCCGTTCGGCGGGGTCAAGGGCTCAGGCTACGGCCGGTTCGGCGGCCGCTACGGCGTCGCCGAGTTCACCGACGTCAAGTGGCTGACCATCGAAGATCACCCGCACTATCCGTTCTAGGCCTGCGGGCTGAAGCGCGGCGAGGGGCGGATCGAAAGGTCCGCCCCTTTTCGTTTCAGCTAGTTCAGATCGCGCGACAGGATCAGCTTCAGGGTGACCTTGTCGCTGGCAGGGGTTAGGCCGAAGCCAATGCCCGCTTCCACGTCGAAGGGCTTGCCGCTGTAATCGATCACGCCGAACAGCTGGTGGCTCTGGTCACGGGTCGGCAGGAAGCGACTCACCTCTCCCAAGTCCGCATTTTCCTCGGCCGCCACCGCCCATTTGTCGGAGATATTATAGGCTAGGCGGGTGGAGGGTGCGAAATCGAGGTGGGAGATTCCGCTCCAATTGTTGTCCAGGATCGGGTTAATGATGAGGTCCCACTTGCCCATGCGCCACCCGATGATGGGACGGATTTCAGAGGTATAGGTCTGGGTGTCCCAGTGCTTGGAGTTGAAGCTGAACTCGAAGTTCACCCCGTAGAAAAAGTTGCGCTTGCCCGCGTCCGGTTCGGCAAACAGGGCGCGCAGCTTCAAGCCGTCGATCTGCGGTCCACCATGCTGGGGCACGCTGTAAAGCGGCAGGTAAAGGCCCGCCTCAAACCAGGGCGTCACGCCGTAGGCCCATTCCGGAACGCCATTGAGCGAGCCATGGGATATGATCGCGCCGGGGAAGGCCGGGGTCTTGGCGCCGTTGGGCGTGTAGTTGTTGTGCAAGGTGAGATTGAACACACCCGGAGCGGCGAGACCGCCGTCATAGACCTGGATCTCGTCGGTTTGCGCCAGCGCGCGCGTCGGCAGCGCGCTCGCCAGCAGCAGACACAGCCCGACGGCTAGACTTGACCCAAGTTGGTGTTTCTGGCCCCTCATGTCGCTCTCCCCGGCGTCGCTCCAAACAAAAGGTTTCGCACGGCAGATTTCAACACTTTCTTTCTACGGCAAGTTTGAACCGATGGCCCACTTTGGGCCTATTGAGGCGATAGCTATATCGAACTGCCCGCTTGCTTCTCTGGTGGCATTGCCCGTGTTAGCCAGGAAACCGGCAGAGGCCGCGAGACTTTTTGCCCGACCGACGACAGGAGATCATCGATGCTGATCCGGTCCGCCCCTGACTTGAAGGACTGCGACGTTACCGAGCATGCCCTCTATCTTCGGCGCCGCGAATTCATCGCGGCCGGGGCGGGGGCGGCGGCCCTGGCTCTGGGCGGCGCAGGAGCTCAGGCGGCGACCTTGCCTCATTCACCCAACACGATACCCATCAACGAGAAACCGACCGCGCTGAAGGACATCACCAGCTACAACAACTTTTACGAATTCGGCACGGACAAGGGCGATCCCCAGGCCAACGCCGGCGCCTTCAAGACCCGCCCCTGGACCGTCACCATCGATGGCGAATGCGCCAAGCCGGGCCGCTACGGCATCGACGACATCATCAAGAAATATCCGTTGGAGGAGCGCATCTATCGCATGCGCTGCGTGGAAGCTTGGTCGATGGTGATCCCTTGGGTCGGTTTCCCCCTGGCCCGCCTGATCAGCGACGCCCAGCCCAACGCCAACGCCAAATATGTGGCCTTTGAGACCCTGTATGATCCCAAGCGGATGCCCGGTCAGAAGGACCATGTTCTGGACTGGCCCTATCGCGAGGGCCTGCGCATGGACGAAGCGATCCACCCGCTGACCATCCTGGCCGTGGGCCTCTACGGCCAGACCCTGCCCAATCAGGACGGCGCGCCCATCCGCCTGGTGGTCCCGTGGAAGTACGGCTTCAAGGGCGTCAAATCCATCGTCCGCATCAGCTTTGTGCGCAGCCAACCCAAGACGACATGGAACATGATGGCGCCCGGCGAGTACGGTTTTTACGCCAACGTCAATCCTGAGGTGGATCACCCGCGCTGGTCCCAGGCCTCTGAGCGGCGCATCGGGGAATTCCTGCGGCGTAAGACCCTGCCGTTCAACGGCTACGGCGATCAGGTCGCCTCGCTCTATCGCGGGCTCGATCCGCGCAAGCTTTACTGAGCGTGGCCGTGACAGAAGGCGTTTGGCGTCGCCTGATATCCCTGTCGATTTGGCTGGCCTGCTGGTCGCCGCTCGGCTTTTTTGTTCTCGCGGGCTTTACCGACGGCCTGGGCGCCAACCCGATTGAGTATGTGCTGCGCCAACTGGGCGTGTGGGCGCTTAGGTTTCTGGCCATAACCTTGGCGATCACACCGGCCGCCAAGCTGCTGCGCCAGCCCTGGATGATCCGCTATCGGCGGCGGGTCGGCCTATTCGCCTTCGCCTATGTCTGCCTGCACCTGACCACCTATGTGGCGGTCGATCAGCTGTTCGATTGGCCGACCATCGGCAAGGACATCGTCAAGCGGCCCTATATCACTATCGGCATGGCCGCCTTCGCCCTGCTGATCCCCTTGGCGGTGACTTCCGCGGACAAACTTCGCCGCAAGCTTGGGCCGCGCCGTTGGAAACGGCTGCACCAGTTGGTCTATCTGATCGCGCCGATGGGGGTTGTCCACTACTACCTGCTGGTCAAAGCCGACCACCGCCCGCCCTTGATCTACGGCGCGATCATCCTGACTTTGCTAGCATATCGGCTAATCGCAGCGCTGATCGAGCGGGCGCGCAAGGCGGCGGCAAAAGCGCAGGCGGCGGCTGGATAGATTAGGCCGAGAAGGCCTCAATTTTCCTCTTCACGTCATCCTCGGGGCGCTCGAAGAGCGAGCCCGAGGATCCAGCCGCTCCAGGCACTAAGCGCCACCTATCGCAGCGGCAAAGTCTTCGCTGCTGGGTCCCCGGACAAATGCTGCGCATTTTCCGAGGATGACGACCTAATTATTCTTCCGGCAGCTTCTTCAGCACCGCATCCAGCAAGTCCATCAGCCCCGCGTCCAGGTCCACCCCTTCGGCCAGCTTCCAGGCCAGGTCCTGGCGTTCGGCGATGGCGGTGGCCATGACTGGCGGGATGTGGGCTTCGGACACGGTGCGGGCCACCTCCCGCAGCTCTTCGGCCCGGCGCTTCCCGTGCTTGAGGGTGCGCATGACCATATAACCGGCGAGCTTATCCCAGTCGGTCGCGACGGTGTCCTGCAGGGAATCCAGAACGTCGCGCTCCACGCCGAGGCGCCGGGCCGTCAGCAGGCTTTCGGTGAACAGGGTCTCCAGACCCTTGATCAAGATGCTGCGGCACATCTTCACCGCGGAGGCGTCGCCGACCTGTTGCGAATAGACCTTGGCGCAAAAGCCCAGCGGCGTGGCCATCTCCAGGAAGGCCTCGGCGTTAGGGCCGCCCAGCAGCATGGGGGTGGCGATACGGTTGCCCGGCACCGAGCTCATCACCGCCGCCTCGACATATCGCCCACCTGCCGCTGTAATGGCCTGGGAGGATTGGCGTTTGACCCCCGGCGAGACTGAGTTGAGGTCCACGAAAAAGGCGCCGGGCTCCAGGCCCTCAACGACGGATTGGGCTGCCGCCAAGCCGTTGGCGGCCGTCACCGAGCTGATCACCAGTTGTGCGCCCTTGACCGCGTTGGCTGCGTCGGGCGCGGCCCGCAAGGGCGGCTTGACCGCCCGGCTCGGAATGCTGTCGGGGTCAGTGAATTTCGGATCGAACAGGCCGATGGGTTCGGCCCCGGACTTGAGCAGGTCGGCGGCGAGGATCTGGCCAACTTCGCCAAAGCCTATGACGGAGAAACGGGGGGTGTTTTTCATGCCGCGAAACCTATGCGGCCTGCGCGCCCTGTCAACGCACCACTAAAATTGCTGCGCAACATAAATATATGCTGCGCTGCAATATATCAATGCGGATCAGCGGGTGGGGACGGGGGTCTCGCCGCGATAGTCGTAGAACCCGCGACCTGACTTCTGACCCAGCCAGCCGGCCTCGACATACTTCACCAACAGCGGGCAGGGCCGATACTTGGAGTCGGCCAAGCCGTCATGCAGCACGTTCATGATGGCCAGCACGGTATCCAGCCCGATAAAATCGCCCAGGGCCAAGGGGCCCATGGGATGGTTGGCGCCGAGCTTCATGGCCATGTCGATCGAGGTGACCGTGCCCACCCCTTCGTACAGAGTGTAGATCGCCTCGTTGATCATCGGCACCAACACCCGATTGACGATGAAGGCGGGGTAGTCCTCGGCGTTGGTGGTTTCCTTGCCCAGCGATTGGGCAAAGGCGTGGGCCGTCGCTTCCGTCTCCGGGCTGGTAGCGATGCCGCGAATGATTTCAACGAGTTTCATGACCTGTACGGGGCGCATGAAATGCAAGCCGATGAATTTGTCCGGGCGGTCCGTGACCGAGGCCAGTCGGGTGATCGAGATCGATGAGGTGTTGGAGGCCAGCAGGGCCGTCGGTTTCAGCACCGGGCAGACATTGCGGAAGATGGTCTTTTTGATCTCCTCCATTTCGGTCGCGGCCTCGATCACGATATCGGCGTCCTTGAAGCCGGCATAATCGACTGCTCCAGTGATCCGGCCCAGGGCCTGGTCGACCGCCGTCTGTTCGATGGTCCCCTTGGCTACCTGCCGGTCCAAGTTCCGCTTGATGGTGGCCAAGCCGGAATCGATCCGATCCGTGCTGATGTCGTTCAACACCACCTCGTAGCCGGACAGGGCGCAGACATGGGCGATTCCAGCCCCCATCTGCCCTGCGCCGACAACGCCGACCGTCTTGATTTGCGCCATTTCATAGTCCCCATCTTGCAGCCTGGCTCTTGCGTCCGGGGCCAAGGAAGCGCCTGTTAGACACCAGAAAGCCACGGACGGGAAAGAGTTTTGTTGCGCTGCAATGTAAGCAGGCGGGGAGGCTATGCAACCCAAGGTGGGTCTGGGCCAGGCGCTGACCGCGAGGATTGCCTAACCCCGCGCGGACCGATACGTAGTGAACGATGAATAGCCTGCATCAACCGCTGTATGTGGCGCTGTCTTTGGTATCGGCCTTGGCGGGTTCGTGGACCGCCTTGGATCTGTTCGGCCGCATTCAAGGCAATATCGGCCGCGCCCGCTCCGCCTGGCTCATCGCCGCTTCCATTGCCCTGGGCCTGAGCATCTGGGTGGCGGACTTCGAAGCTTTGCTGGGCGCCCATACGGGTTCACGCGGCCGCTATGACCCCGCCCTGGTGGCCTTGTCCCTGGCGGTGGCCGTGGGCGGGTCGGGCCTGGCCTTCTTCCTGTCCGCGCAGCGGCGGGTGGAATGGGGAATTTCCATCATCGCGGGCGCTGTCCTAGGCGTTTCGGTTTGCATGACCCACTTCGTCGCGCTCGCCGCCATGAGAGCGGCCCCGGTCGTGGGATTGGAGCCTTTGTGGCTGGCCTTGTCCTTGTCCGTGGCGGTCTTGGCTTCGGTGGGCGGTCTAGTCGCTGCGGGCTTGGACCGCCGGGCCGCGGCAGTGGCCGGCCTGACTCTGGCGATCGTCGGCGGACACTATGCCGCCATCGCGAGCCTGCGCTTGGATATCGACTCCCTAACGGGAGTCGCTGACGGCGTGGACAGCTCAGGCTTGGCCTTTTCCGTCGCCGGCGGCGCGGTGTTCGTCATGTTCCTCGCCTCCATCGCGGCGCTTTTCGACCGTCGCTTCGAGGCTCTGGCCGCGATCGAGGCCAAGCGCAATGAGACGCAATTGCGGGCGGTCCTGGAGCAAACCCCGGTAGGCATCATCGTGGCCGACGCGCCTGGCGGCGAAATTCGCTTCGCAAATTCCGAGGCCGAACACCTCATGGGCCATGCCTTGGTGGGTCAGCCGATAGATTCTGGCGCCGTGGACTACGGCCCCATCGACGACCAGGGACGGCGCCGCAGCCTGGAAAGCTCGCCATTGATGCGCGCGGTCCGCAGGGGATACCGCACGGAGCGGGTGGTGCAGCGATATCGCCGGCCCGACGGCGAGGTGGTGATGCTGGAAATGGCGGCCGCTCCGATCCGCGACGCCGACGGCAGGGTGGTTCAAGGCGCCACTACCTTCCATGACGTGACGGCCAAGCTGAAGGCGGAGGAGGCGTTGCGCCAATCTCAGCGGATGGAGGGGATCGGCCAATTGACCGGAGGGGTGGCCCACGACTTCAACAATGTTTTGACAGCTGTCATGGGCAGCCTATCGCTGGCAGCCCGCCGCGTGAGCGATAAGAGGGCGCGCGAGCAGATCGACAACGCCATGCAGGCGGCCGAACGGGGCGCAAAGCTGACGTCACAGCTGCTCGCCTTCTCAAGACGCCAGCGTCTGGAGCCCCGGGCCGTGGACATCAATGCCATGATCGAGCGCATGGGGGGGCTGTTTTCGGTTACCCTGGGCGGTATGGTTCGGGTCGAACACGACTTGGCGGTCGATCTGCCGTCAGCCGTGGCTGACCCGGCTCAGCTCGAACTGGCGCTGCTCAACCTTGCGCTCAACGCTCGGGACGCCATGCCGCGTGGCGGCAATCTGCGCCTGTCCACCGCCATAGCGACCTTGAGCACGCCGCGCGGGCCGATCGAGCCGGAAGCGGGCCGCTACGTGGCCGTGACCGTCGCCGACAGCGGCCCGGGCATGAGCGACGATATCGCCGAACGGGCGTTCGAGCCTTTCTTCACCACCAAGCCCCCCGGTCGCGGGTCGGGCCTGGGGCTGAGCCAAGTGCTTGGTCTGGCCAAGCAATTGGGCGGCGGCGTCGCATTGCAGACCCGGGAGGGCAAGGGCGCGGCGGTGACCGTCTATTTGCCCGTGAGCGCCAAGGCCTCCAAGGTCGAAGAACCGCCCCGGATCGCGCCTCGGGCCCCGGAGGGCGCCAGGGTGCTGGTGGTGGACGACGACCCCGATGTGCGCCGCTTTGTGGTCGATCTGTTGAATGAATCCGGATACGCGGTGGCCTCTGCCGACGACGGGCCCTCGGGGCTGCAGACGCTCAACGAGCAGGGGCCCTTCGACCTGCTGCTTCTGGATTTCGCCATGCCGGGCATGACGGGATCGGAGGTGGCGCGCTCTGCGCGCACGCTCGCGCCAGGGCAGCCGATCCTGATGATGACCGGTTATCTCGAGCACGAGGCGGTTCTCAGCGAGCTTGGCGCCCAGCCGATGCTGCAAAAGCCGTTCGATCCGACCGACCTGCTGTTTCGCGTGTCGAACCTGATCCGCCCGCGTGTTTGACGCGAAAAATCGGTATCGGCCCTTCGTGGTCCCGCGCTAAAAGCCCGCCATGAACCGCCTGATCGATCGCCTGAAGCTGTTTTTCCTTTGCCTGTTCGCCATCTCCTGCGTGGCGGTGTGGGCCTATCAGCTGCTGTGGGTGGCGCCGATGAAAGCCTGCGAATCGCACGGCAATTGGTGGGACCCGTTCTCGCGCATCTGCGCCACGCCCTTGTATTTGCCAAACCTGACGGGTCGCCCGGCCGGCGCCCTCAGCCCGGCTCAATTCAAGGCGCGGGCGCAAGAGGCCAAGGCGCGCGAGGCGGCGGTGCTGAGCGGCGACTCTTCAGCTAGCGCCGCTACGCCATAAAACATCACCTCGGCGCCTGTTGGCATGGCGCGCGGCCGCGAACAGCAGATCCGACAAGCGGTTGAGAAAGACCTGAGCCTGCGGTTCGGCTGTCGGCTCGGGGCCCTCGCCCAGCCGGATAACCGCCCGCTCCGCCCGCCGACAAACCGTCCTTGCCAAGTGCAGCGCGGCCGCAGCGGCCGTGCCGCCGGGCAGAATGAAAGCGCGCAGAGGCTCAACCGAGCCCGTCAACCCGTCGATGACGGCTTCCAGTTTGTTCGCGCTTTGAGCGCTGATGCGCCGGGCCTGGCCTGGAGCCGCGAGATCGGCGCCCAGGTCGAACAACAGATGTTGGACGCGGTCCAGAATGCCGTCCAGCTCCGGCTCATCCGACAATTGCGCCCGCGCTAAGCCGATGCAGGCATTGGTTTCGTCCACGTCTCCCAGGGCCTCCACGCGCAGGCTGGTCTTAGGCGTGCGCGCGCCTACCGACAGGCCGGTTTGCCCGTCGTCCCCGGTTCGCGTGTAGAGCCGGGTCAAGGTCTAACCGCCGCCGTGGCGGGACCACCAAAAGGCCGCCAGCAGCACGACGATGGCGATGAACTGCGCCAGCACCCTCAGTTGCATCAGCTTGTTTGACCAGTTCCGCCCGAACTCGCCGCCCCGAAACAAGGCGAAGATACCGACAAACAGGACCGCGACGACGACGAATAGGCACAAGGGGATGAGGACGTTGAAAACGGCGTGCATGTCCCCATGTTAGCGGCCCAGCCGCGCGGACGCCAACGGGTTTCGTCGCCCGTTAGACAAGGCGATTGCGGGCGTGTTGCAGCGGCGGCAACTGCTGAAATACGCCGCCAAAAATGCCAGTCTAGCTTTCAAGCTGTTCTTGTACGGCGGATTCCGAGTGTCGGCCTCCGTTTCGATCCTAATCACCGGATCACGCTTATGAATTCGCACTTCAGCACATACGGGCAAAGGAGCGCGTTGCTCTCGCCTTCCACCCGCCGTGCGGACGCCAAGGTCCGCACCCGCAAGAAAGTGCTCGAGGCTGCCCGCAGCCTGTTCATGGAGCGCGGCTTTGAGGCGGCGACTATCCGCGATATCGCGGCGCAAGCGGATTTGTCGACGGGCGCGGTTTTCGCCAACTTCACGGACAAGGCGGACCTGTTCAATGTGGTGCTGTCCGAAGATATGGATCGCCAGTTGGAGCTCATGCAGACAGCGCTGTCTGCGGACGCTCCCATGGACAGGATTCTGATGGACTTGTTCCGCTCGGCCTATGAATTTCATCTGGGCCAGCTTCCCTTGCTGCAGGCCGCTACGGGCCTGTCCTGGTCGCAAGGCCTTGGTGGACCGCTTGGCCACCCGCCTGTGTACAGCGCCGCCGTGGCCGCGATTATCACCATCCTAAATCGCGGCCAGGATCGAGGCGAGTTGCACGCCCATGCCGACACGAGCCTGCTCGCCGAGATGATGTGGGAAGGCTACCTGTCCAACTACCGCAGGGCCATATTCGACGGCCGGGACCTGGACCATCTGACCGCGCGCCTAGCCCGGCAGCTCCGAGTATTGCTCGCCGGTGCGGGCGTTTCAGCTTCGCCAGCGTAAAACGGATTCCTTTACCGGATTCTTGAACGGTCGATCCGCTTTACGCGCCGCAACCCATTCGCGCTTGAGCGCCTGATACCATTTGGCCTGACGGTCCGCGTCATCGATCCAAAGCAGGGTCGGGCCGTATCGCAGGCCCTCATTCTGCAAGTTCACCATCTCTCCGTCCTGACGCAGAAAGGCCCGCGCCGCCATGCCGATGATGGGGCGCAGCAGCACGAATACAGGGTGGTCCGACCAAATGATCTGGGTGATGCGGGTGCGCTTGCCGTCCAAAGGCGTCAGGCAGGTCAGCGATAGCACCTGGCGACGGCCCACCAAGATATGCTCCCAGCGCAGCCCCGGCAGGCGGAAAGTGATCTCGGTCTGTGGGGCGCCGCCCAGCATGCGATAAGCCCGGCTATTCTTGGACGGGGCGTGGCGAGCCATGGCGAAGCCGGCCTCGCGCGGCTCGAAAAGCTTGGCCTTGTCCAGCTGCTTGGATTTGGAGCGCCACCACCACTGTTGGTGCACATAGGGCCCGTGCGCCGGGTCCATCAGCCCCACCACGGCGTGGTCGATATGGGCGTCGAACACCATCCGGTCGATCAGCTTGGGGGCCCCGCCGACGATCCCATCGAAGGTCGGCGGCGCCTGGTCGGGCGCCTGGTCCCTGCGCGCGTCCGAAGCCATCCACACAAAAACCAGACCTTGGCTCTCGACCACCGGATAGGACCGCACCCGGATCCGGCTCGCTTCAATTTCTTGATCATCCGCTAGGGACGGAATGGCGACGCAGACCCCGTCTGTGCTGAACCGCCAGCCGTGATAGGGGCACTCCACCACCTCCGCGCCACTCGCCTCGCGCACCAGTTCGCCGGCCGACAAGGGCGCGGCCCGGTGCGGGCAGACGTCACGCAGGGCATAGGCCTTGCCGCTGCGGTTGCGGCCCAGCAGCACCGGCTGGCCCAGAATCTCATAGCGCTGCAGCTTGCCCGGCTTGAGGTCTGTGGCCAGGGCGGCGAAGTACCATATGTCGTAGAGGAAGCCCTCGCCGAAGCCTTGGGTCTCGTTCGCAGACGGTTTGCTGGTGGTGTTGCCTTCAGCCATGTCCTGTCATAGCCTCCCCGCGCCCTGACCCCAAGGCCTAGCCTATTGGAACGGCCAAGGCTGTGCGGCGTTGATCTCGGACAAACTTAGCCTTGGAGACCGGCCATGCTGAAATGGGCCCTGATATTCCTGGTGATCGCCCTGATCGCCGGCGCTCTTGGATTCACCGGCATAGCTGGCGCCGCCATCGGCATCGCCAAGTTCCTGTTCTTCCTATTCTTGGTTGGGTTCGTCCTGTTCGTCGTGCTGGGCATGACGGTGTACAAGAAAGTGACCTGAAGAGGCCTAGAGCGTGACAGGCGAAAGTGGATACCGGTTTCGCCGCCCGTCACGCTCTAAATGTCTATGCGTCTTCCTTCACCCGCTTCTTGCGGAAGCTCGGGTTCAACACCTTTTTGCGCAGGCGGATGGCCTTGGGCGTCACTTCGACCAGCTCGTCTTCGTCGATATAGGCGATGGATTGCTCAAGGTTCGGGCGGCGTGGCGGGGTCAGGCGGATGGCCTCGTCCTTGCCGGCTGAGCGAATGTTGGTCAGCTGCTTGGATTTCAGAGGATTGACGTCCAGGTCGTCCCACCGGCTGTTCTCACCGATAATCATGCCCTGGTAGCAGGCTTCGCCGGAGCCGACGAACATCACGCCGCGGTCTTCCAGATTCCACAGGGCGAAGGCCACGGTCTCGCCGTCGGCGTTGGACACCAAGACACCATTGCGACGGCCTTCGATGGCGCCCTTGTAGGGCTCGTAGTGCGAGAACACGCGGTTCAGCACGCCTGAGCCGCGCGTATCGGTAAGGAACTCGCCCTGATAGCCGATCAGTGAGCGCGACGGCGCTTGTAGGGTCAGTCGGGTCTTGCCGGCGCCGGAGGGGCGCATGTCCTTCAGCTCGGCTTTGCGCTGGGATAGTTTGTCGATGACCACGCCTGTGTAGTCGTCGTCCACGTCGATCACCACGTCTTCGATGGGTTCCAGCTTGGCGCCGGTTTCCTCGTCGGTGCGAAACACCACGCGCGGGCGCGAGATCGACAGTTCGAACCCTTCGCGGCGCATGTTCTCGATCAGCACGCCCAGCTGCAGTTCGCCTCGGCCTGACACCTCAAAGGCATCCTTTTCGCTGGTCTCTCCCACCTTGATGGCCACATTGCTTTCCGCCTCGCGCAACAGGCGCTCGCGGATCACGCGCGACTGCACCTTGTCGCCGTCCTTGCCGGCCAGAGGGCTGTCGTTGACCGAAACAGTCATGGAGATGGTCGGCGGGTCGATCGGCTGGGCGGGCAGGGCGTCGGTCACGTCCATGGCGCACAGGGTGTCGGCCACAGTGGCCTTGGACAGGCCGGCGATGGCGACAATATCCCCGGCTTCGGCCACTTCGATGGGCTGGCGCTTGAGGCCGCGGAAGGCGAGAATCTTGGTCACTCGGCCGCGCTCGATCTCCTTGCCGTCGCGCGACAGGGCATGGATCGCCTGGCCGGGCGCAAAGCGGCCCGATTCCACTCGTCCGGTGAGCAGGCGACCGAGGTAGGGGTCATTTTCGATCAGCACGGCCAGGAGTTGAGCTGGTCCCTCGACCAGGGCTTCGGCGGCGGGGCCGGGCACATGTTCGACGATCTTGTCGAAGATCGGCGCCAGGCTCTCCTGCGGGTCGCCCATATTGACCACCGCCCAACCCTGCTTGCCCGAGGCGTAAAGGTGCGGGAAGTCCAGTTGATCGTCATCCGCGCCCATGGCGGCGAACAGGTCAAAAGCGTCGTTGAGCACTTTGTCGGGGTCGGCGTGCGGACGGTCGACCTTGTTCAGCACAACAATCGGCCGCAGGCCGAGCTTCAGCGCCTTGCCGAGGACGAACTTGGTCTGGGGCATGACCCCTTCCTCGGCGTCCACCAGCAGCAGGCAGCCGTCGACCATGCCCAGGATGCGCTCAACCTCGCCGCCGAAGTCGGCGTGGCCGGGAGTGTCGATGATATTGATGCGGGTTTCCCCGGCCTTGCCCTTCCAAAGCACCGAGGTGCACTTGGCCAGGATGGTGATCCCGCGCTCGCGCTCCTGATCGTTGGAGTCCATGGCCCGTTCGACCTTGGCCTCATTGTCGCGGAACACGCCGGACTGGGCGAGCAACTGATCGACGAGCGTGGTCTTGCCATGATCGACGTGGGCGATGATGGCGATATTGCGCAGGGCCATGGAAATTCAGACTTTGGGAGAGGAGGACGGATGAGCCCGGAAGGCGGGGGGTTGTACGCGAAGGGCGGCGGGTGCGCCAGCCCGATGCGGAATCAGTTTGCGGCAGCCAGCTTGGAAAAAATCCGGCGCAGCCATACCAGAACCAAGCGAATCCCGCCACTGAAAATTGTGCAGTGCAATATGTTGTTGCAGCCCTGCAACTTAAGAAATGCCTTTATCTATAAGGGAAAGTGATGCCGCTATCATTTTTTTGCATAGCACAAAGGTCTTTCAGGGTTGATCCGTGCTGCGATGCACTCTATATAGTACCTGTGTGGCGTCGCTGACGCCGCTGCCCTTCCTGGGCGTTTCCTCCCTATGACTTGCCGCGCCTACGGGCGCGGCTTTTTTTTGTGCTGTGGCTTGGGCGCCGCCATGCCTTGTACGGCAAGGCTTAGAGCGTCCGCCGCCAATCCCGGGCGAGGGTCTTGAACAGGCGGTTCAATTCACGCCTGAGACGTTCAAATCCGGCATTGGGCGTCAGGGTCGCCTCGTCCAGATAAAGGGCGCGGTTGATCTCGATCTGCAGGGCGTGGACGCCCTGCTCGGGGCGCCCATAGTACTCGGTCGTGTAGCCCCCCGCGTAGGGCGCGTTGCGCGCCACGCGAAAGCCCATCCCCTCCAGCACGCCGTCTACCAGCCGGGTCAGGCCTGAGCCGCAGGCGGCCCCGAAACGGTCGCCCAGCACCATGTCACAGGTCTTTCGACCATAGGGACCCTCTCCGGCGGCGGTAGAGGGCATGGAATGCCAGTCGATCAGGATCGCCGCGCCATGCGCCTCGCGCGCTTCGGTCAGCAGACGCTCAAGCGCGCGGTGGTAGGGGTGATGCAGGGCGTCGATACGGCCGCGCGCATCGGCAAAGGTCAGCTTGTCGCGATAGATCTCCTGACCCTCGGCGACCACCTTGGCGATAGAGCCCAGTCCCGCCGCCACCCTGGCCGAGCGCGCCCTGGCGAAGGCGGGAAGTTCGTCCTCGAACATGGCGGGGTCCAGTTCGTAGGCCTCGCGGTTTACATCGATATAGGCCCTGGCGTAGCGGGCGTGGATGTTGATCGCGCCGAACTGCGGCCCTCCGGCGATCAGCCGGTCGACGTAGGCGTCTTCGGAGCGGCGGATGGCGTCGCCGTCCAGAGCGCTGCGGGCCAGCAGGTCTGCGGGATAGTGTCTCCCCGAATGCGGCGAGGCGAATACGAGTGGTGACACCGGTCGGCCAGCCTCACTGCCCTGCGGCAGCAGGATATCAAAGGCGGGTTCGTCCCCCTGCGCCTGCGGCCACGCCGTGGCGAGAGCCGGACGGGCGGCGGGTTCGGGCCTGAGCTCAGGTTGCGATGGCGGCAGACTATTGAACCCGTCCATGAATTCATTTGGGCGGAGGAAGGACGGCCCGTCAACGCTGACGGGCGAAATGGCCTTGGTTTATCGCCGGTTTACACCTGGCGGGTTATAAAGAGGCGACCGGCGCGCATTTTTGGGTCGAACGCCGCAGACACCTTAGGGGGACCATGACTCGAATCCTGCTGGCGGAAGACGATGACTCCCTGCGCGGGTTCCTCGCCCGGGCGCTCGAGCGCGCCGGCTATGAGGTGCGGGCCTGCGCGGATGGGGACGAGGCCTTGTTGGCCCTGCCCGAAGCGTCGTGGGACCTGCTGCTGACCGACATCGTCATGCCGGGCGCCGACGGCATAGAGGTGGCCCGTCAGGCCGCCGTTTTGCAGCCGGAGCTGCGGATCATGTTCATCACCGGTTTTGCCGCCGTGGCCCTGGCCGCCCGCGAAAGCGCGCCCCAGGGCGCCAAGGTTCTCTCCAAGCCCATCCACCTGCGCGAGATCGTCGCCGAGGTGGAGCGGATGATCGCGGCCTGAGTATTCTTTTTCGCGCTATCGGCCTTCGGCCTGCTTGAGCGCGGCGCTATCGCTTCGCGGCTTGAGCGCGGGTTTTGATTTTTCGCGCTATCGCTTCGCTGCTTGAGCGCACTTTTGATTTTCGCGCTATCGCTTCGCTGCTTGAGCGCGAGGCAGCTTCCAGATATACCCCGCCGTCTTCCCAAGGCGGACGCGTAGCTCAGCGGGAGAGCACCTCGTTGACATCGAGGGGGTCACAGGTTCAATCCCTGTCGCGTCCACCATTT
>JBEHYN010000024.1:0-44916 GCA_048498155.1 Pseudomonadota bacterium
CAACTGCTTGCGCGCGGCATGATCGTTCCACTCGCGGTCTTGCTGGATGATGGTCAGCAGGTGATCGGCCGCGTCTTCAAACCGGCCCTGGCCGGCCAGGGCCTTGGCCAGTTCCAAGCGCGAGGCGTGGTCGGCGGGATCGGCCGCCAGGGCCTGTTCCAGGGCGCGGGTTTCCGACGGGGCCTCGGCCGCCAGCTTGAGCGCCGCGCGCACGCTGTCCAGCTCGGGGTCCTTGGCGTCGGCCGGCGCCATCTGCACCGCCTCGGCCGCGCGTTCATAGTCGCCCCCGGTCAGATAGCAGCGGGCCAAGCCCGCTATGGCTTTCAGATTGGCGGGATCGATCTGCAAGGCCGCCGCGAAGGCCTGGGCCGCGCCGCCGATGTCGCCCAGCGACAAGGACTCAGCGGCCAGGACCAGAGTTTCGTCGATCTGCGCCGGACCGCCCGGTCCGGCCAGCCGGTCGATGAAGGCCTTGATCTGGCTTTCAGGCACCGCCCCTTGAAAGCCATCCACCGGCTGGCCGTCGACGAAGGCGAAGACCGTGGGGATAGACTGCACGCGCAATTGGCCGGCGATGGCCGGGTTCTTGTCGATATCGATCTTGACCAGCTTGACCGCGCCCTTGGCCTGGGTCACCGCCTTTTCCAAGGCGGGGCCGAGCGTCTTGCACGGGCCGCACCAGGTGGCCCAGAAATCCACGATCACCGGCTGGACTCGCGAGGCCTCGATCACATCGGCCATGAAGCCGGCGTCCGAGCCGTCCTTGATGTCGGCGGACTTGGCGGGCTTGGGCGCGCCGATGTCTCCCAGCAGCATCACTGAACTCCTATTGGCGTAGCAGGCCCAAGATGGTCCCGCGATAGCCCGGCCGCAATCGCCCGGCGCCTAGTTTGTGACGAAATCCACGATCAGGGGCTCTATGCCCAGGACCTCCAGAAAACGGAACAGGCCTTGGCGGCCAATCGCGGTGGTGGCCGTATTGACCAGGGGATGAAAGTTGATCGGATCGCTGTCAACCAGAGCCTTGTCCAGCACCAGGCTGACAGCGTGATCGGGATCGTTGATCAGGGCGAACAGGCTGACCGAGCCTGGCCGCACGCCCAGAGCGTCCCACAAACGCTCGGGCGAGCCGAACGACAGGCGGGCCGAACCGATCGCATCGGGCAGGCGCTTCAGGTCGATCCGTGTCGTGTCCAGGGCGCAGACCAGCCATAGCCGGCCCTTGGCGTCCTTAAGGAACAGATTCTTGCTGTGTCCGCCCGGCAGGCCGGCCTTGATCTCTTCCCCCTCACCCACCCGAAACACCGCCTCATGTTCGGCTGTGCTCTGGTCGATGCCATGGGCGGCGAGATAGGCGAGTAGGTCGGCGGGGATGGTCATGTAGGGATAGATTTAACCACGAAGAACACAAAGACACGAAGGATCGCGCAAACGCGCGATCAATCTATTCCCGCTTCGCGATCCGGCGGCCCACCGTGAGCGCCGACCTCTTGGTGTTCTTCGTGTCCTTCGTGGTTCAAACCTCGCTAGCGCTCCGCTCACTCGCCGGTTAGGGATTCACCCTCACCCGCATACGAAGGCCGCCCATGCTGGAACTGGAGTGTTTTCCCACCGCGCAACGGCCGCCCGAGCTTGTGCCTGGCCGTCCGCAGCGGGCCTGGATGGACCGCTTTCAAGGACGCCATCCCTACCGTTGCCTGCCCCTGACCATGGCCAACTCCACGGGGTGGGAGCTGCTCTGCCCCATGGGTTTCACGGCCGAATGGAACGGCGGCAAGAACCAGGCGGACATCACCTTCAAGTCCGACCACCCGCATCCGGACTTCGACGACTTCATCAAGTCGCACTTTTCCGAGGGCGTGCTGACCTTCCACCCCGGCTATCTGTTCCGCACTCCAAACCGATGGTCCATGTGGGTTTCCGGTCCGCCCAACCACATCAAGGACGGCATCCAGCCCCTGACCGCCCTGGTGGAGACCGACTGGCTACCCTTCCCGTTCACCATGAACTGGATCTTCACCCGCCCAGGCCGCATCCGTTTCGAGAAAAAGGAGCCGTTCTGCTTCATCACCCTGATGCAGGACAAACAGCTGGAAGCGTTCGATGTGATCCAGCGCTCGCTGGAGGGCAATAAGGCCCTGAAAGACCAGTACGACGCCTGGACCGGCCGGCGCGAGGAATTCAACAAGGGCCTGCGCAACCGTGATCCCGAGACCATCCGCGAGGCCTGGCAGAGGTTCTATTTCAAGGGCGAACTGCCCGACGAGACCGGCCCGGCGCCGGCTGAACACGTCAACAAGCGTCGCCTCAAGGCCTTGCGGCTGGGGCTGTAGGACGGCTTGCAAATCGAGGGGGGCTCTGCCATAAGCCCCCTCTCTTTTTGAGGGACCCTACCTGGGTCTGGAGCGCGGGCGTAGCTCAGTGGTAGAGCACAACCTTGCCAAGGTTGGGGTCGAGAGTTCGAATCTCTTCGCCCGCTCCAATTTTTTAAAACCGCATAATTACAGGGGTGGGCGGGTGCGGCCAGTCGGCTCTTCGCACCGCCGCGTTAAGCGCCTGGACAGGACTTTCGGATCATCGTCCCCAAGATGCGTGCGAGCCGTTGCGCGCCGGTATAGGCCCCGATGCACGTCCGACCGATTCCACCAAGACAACGCGCGCTGGAGACGCTGCTGCTGGCGGTGCTCGCGGTGCTGGCGTTCGTAACGGTTGTTGGAGGTCTAATCGCCGCCCAATCGCACAGCCAGGACATGCAATGGAGCCCACTGGTGGTGTTCTGGCGCGATGGTCTTGATCCATACCGGGATTACATGGCCGCGCCCCACTCCGGACGGTTCATCCTCTCTCAGGCCCCGAACTACCTTCACCCGGTCTTTTTCGTCCTGGCGCCCCTGGCCTGGCTCAGCTTCCCGGCCGCCAAGCTCGTTTGGGCGGGGGTCAATGCAGTCTGCCTAGGTTTGATCGTTTGGCTGTTGCGAAGCGACCCTCAAGTTCCCGCGCCATGGACGATTCTCCTATTGTTCCTGGCCTGCACGCCCGTCGGCATCACATTGGAGAACGGCCAGTTCTCGGTGTTCTGTCTGCTATTCTTCCTGGCCTATCTACGTCTGAGCGAGCGTCGACCGGCCCTGGCGGGGCTGCTCGCCGGCATCGGCGCGGTCAAGTTCACCCTTGGCGCACCCATGGCGTTTCACATGCCACTGAAGCCAAAGATGGTGGTCGCCTTCGTCGCCCTGCCGGTCCTGGCCGTGCTGTTCTGGTCCGTTCACTTCCACATGAGCCCGCTTCAGGCCGTGTTCCTGCCGATCCAAGTCACGGGGACGGACATCGGCGACAGCGACGGGGTGGGTGATCTGCGCATGATCCTGGCGGGCCTAGGCGCGTCGCGGGAGATCTCCGAGGGCCTGGTCCTCGCCCTATTGGTCGCCGCCGGCCTCCTGCAACGGCGATACCTGGGCGGCGCGGATCGACTGACCCTGTTTGCTTTCTATGGCGTGCTGTCCCTAGGGCTGGTTTACCACCGCATCTACGATTTCGTATTCCTGCTGCCGGCCGCCATGGTGGCCTACCGATCGCCCGCGCTCTGGGTGCGCCTGGGCGTAGCGGCCAGCGTAGGCTTTTTCTGGTTCGGCTATCAAACCCTGATCGAGCTGGGCGCGCCCAGGGCGCCGGTCCTGTGCGTCCTGATCCTTGCGGCCGCTCTCGGACTGATCGTGTGGGAATGCCGCCGCCAGATGGCCCAGACGGCTACCCCCGTAATCGCCGCTTAATCGGCGAAGACCACCGCTTCGGCTTCAATCTTGCCGGGATCGATGGCCGCGCCCATGCCGGGCGTAGTCGGGACCTCGATCATGCCGTCGATGACCTGCGGCGGATCAGCCAGGAAGTGCTGGTGCACGGCGTTCCACTTCACCAGATACTCCTGATAGGGCGTGTGGATCGGCGATTGCACCGCTGAAAACTGCGCCGTGGCCACGCTGGAATGGCCGTGCGGGATGACGATCAGGTCGTGCGCGGTGGCGTAGGCGGCGATCTTGAGGGTCTCGCTCAGGCCGCCGCACCAATAGATGTCCGGCTGGATCACATCCAGCGCGCCGCTGTCGATGAAGCGCCGAAAGCCCCAGCGGGTGTATTCATGCTCGGCGCCGGCCAAGGGAATGCGAATGCGCTCGCGCAGGCGGGCATAGCTGTCGATGCGGTCGGGCATGACGCATTCCTCCAGCCAGCGGGGCCGGAACTCTTCGATCCGCGACGCCAGATCGACCACATAGCCCACGTCCATCGCCTGCCAGCAGTCGAACATCAGGTCATAGTCGTCCCCCACCGCCTCGCGCAGGGTGCGCACCAGCTCGACGTTCTTGGCCAGGCCGTCGGGCCCGCTCATCGGTCCGTGGCGGAAGAACCACTTCTGGGCGCGGTAGCCCATGTCCTTGTATTCCTGGGCTCGGGCGCGGACCCTGCCGGGGTCCAGCACGGCGAAACCGAGCATGGAGGCATAGGCAGGTATCCGGTTCTGGGTCGGGCCGCCCAGCAGGCGATGCACCGGCTGGCCCAGCCACTTTCCGCGCAGATCCCACAGGGCGCAGTCCACCGCGCTGATCGCCAGCATGGCGTCGCCCTGGCGGCCGTGCACCAGGAAGCGGTGCATCTGGTCCCACAGGCGCTCGCCCGCCACGGCGTCCTGGCCGATTAGCAGGGGCCGCAGGTGTTTGGCGATGATGAAGGCCACGGTCTCCGGAACGGGGCCGGCCAGGCCCGTCACGCCCTCAGCGGTGTGAATCTCCAGAAAATGGGCGGTGATGGCAAAGCCGTCCGCCGTCTGGACCCCACCTTCGAAGTCGTTGCGCTCGCGGTATTCGGGATAGATGTCGATAGGGCGAACCAGCCGCTCTTCCCATAGGGCGCTCTGGGTCGGCAGAACGCCGCTCAGTCGGCGCAGGCGGATTTCAGTGATGCGCATGGGGACCCCTCAACCGGCCCGGTTGTAGGAGAATCTCCCGCGCAGGGAAACGATGATGGTCAGGACGATCATCGACATCGCCGCCATGGCCGCCAGCCAGTGCAGGCCGCCGTCATAGTCGCCTGTCCGGTCTCGCAGCACCCCGATGATCCACGGATTGACCACGCTGGAGATATTGCCCAGCGCATTGATCATGGCGATGGCCGCCGCCGCGCTGGCCCCGCCGAGCACCGAGGTGGGCAGGCCCCAGAACACCGGAATGGCCCCGAACGCGCCCATGGCGGCTAGGCTCAAGGCCGCCAGCTTCCAGCTCGGGTCTTCGATGGCGGCGGCGGCCAGCAGGCCCGCGACCGCCAGGGACAGGGCCGCATAGTTGGCGAGCACGCGCTTGCCGGGCCGGTCGGCCAGGTAGCCCAGGCCCACCATGCCCCCCGCCCCACAGGCATAGGGGATGGCGGCCAGGAACCCGGTCTGCACCTGGCCGAAGCCGTAAGCCTTGATGATCTGCGGCAGGAAGGTGCTGACCGCGCCATTCAAATTGGTCAGGCCGTAGTACATCAAGCAGAACAGCAGCACCTGGGGACTGAGCAGGGCCTTGAGCGCAGGCCCCAGGCCGTGGCCTGCGGCGCCGGACGATGCGGCGCGTTCGGCTTTTTCCTGCTCCAGACACCCGATCAGCCAGTCGCGCTCCTCAGCGCTCAGGAACTTGGCGTCCTTGGGCCCGCCGGGCAGCAGGTAGGGGATGAACACCGCCAGAATCACCGCCGGCAGACCCTCCAGCACATAGACCCACTGCCAGCCGCGCAGGCCCAGCACGCCGTCAAGCTGTAGAATGAGCGCCGCCACCGGCGTGCCGACCACCAGGGCCAGGGGAATGGCGATCATAAAGCCGCTGATGATCCGGCCGCGCCAGGCGGTGGGAAACCACTGGGTCAGGTAGAACAGCACGCCCGGCACCAGCCCGGCCTCCGCCGCCCCCAGCAGGGCCCGCAGGGTGTAGAGGCTGTTCGCGTTCCACGCCAAGGCATGGGCCGCCGAGATCAGCCCCCAGCTCGCCATGATCCGCGCGATCCACCAGCGCGCCCCAAACCGCTCCAGCGCCAGGTTGGAGGGAATTTCCAGCAGCACATAGGGCGCGAAAAACACCCCCGCCGCCAAGCCGAACGCCGTCGCCGACAGGCCCAGATCGTGGTTCATCGTCAACGCCGCCACGCCGATGTTGGAGCGATCAACAATGGCGATGAAATAGGCCGCCATCAGCGGCGGCATCAGCCGCCAGGCGAGCTTTGCGACGATGGCGCGTTCGGCTACGGCCATGTGGTCCCGCCTCACCCCTCCATATCCTCCAGCTCCACCCCGCGCGTCTCGTGCACCATCGCCTTGACGAAGAAGAACGAGATCGCCGCGAACACCGCGTAGCCGAAATAGGTAGGGGCCAGGCCGGGCGAGAGGGCCAGGGTGGGGAAGCTGACCGAAACCGCTGCGTTGGCGATCCATTGGGCGAAGCCGGCCACGGCCAGGCCTGAGCCGCGGATCTGGTTGGGGAACATCTCGCCCAGCATGACCCACATCACCGGCCCCCATGAGAGATTGAAGGCGATCACATAGAGATTGGCCGCCACCAGGGCGATCAGGCCGTTGTGGCCGGGCATGCTCACCGCCCCGCCCGCCCCGGTGACGGCGGTGGAGAAGGCGTAGGCCACGGCGGCCAGGGTCACGGCCATGCCGGCTGAGCCGAACAAGAGCAGCGGCTTGCGGCCGATCTTGTCCACTGTGCCGATGGTCACGATGCAGGCGCCGATGGACAGCACGCCGGACAGGACATTGGTCATCAGGGCGTCGCGCTCGGAAAAGCCCACCGCCTCCCACAGGGCCGCACCGTAGTAGAACACCACATTGATGCCGACGAACTGTTGGAACACGGCCAGGCCGATGCCGGCCCAGACGATGGGGCGCACCTTGCCGGTGGTCTTGTCGATCAGGTCCGACAGCTTGGGCCTGTGGTGGTCGGCGGCCAGGCTGGCGCGGATCTCGGGGATCTTGCGCGCCGCTTCATCGGCGCCGAACAGGCGGGTCAGCACCTTTCTGCCCTCGTCCTCCCGGTCGCGCATGATCAGAAAACGCGGGGATTCGGGGATGACCAGCAGGGCCAGGAAATAGACCGCCGCCGGTCCGGCCTGCAGCCAGAACATCCAGCGCCAGGCAGGCAGGCCTAGCCACCACGCGGCCGTGGAGCCCCCCGCATAATGGGCCAGCAGGAAGTTGGCCACGAAAGCGCCGGTCAGGCCGGTGATGATCATCACCTGCTGGATGCTGGACAGCCGCCCGCGAATATTGGCTGGGGTGACCTCTGAGATATAGACCGGCGAGGTGACGGAGGCCGCGCCCACGCCGAAGCCGCCGATGACCCGGGCGATGATGAACAGGGCCGAGGTGGGCGCCGCGCCGGCCAGCACCGCGCTGATCAGGAACAGCACCGCCGCCAGCATCATCACACCGCGCCGCCCAATCCGGTCAGACAGTCGCCCTGCGCCAAATGCGCCGATGGCCGAGCCCACCAGGATGGCCCCGACATTGACGCCAATGCCCAGACGGCCCAGCGAGAAGGCGGCTTCCAGACCCTTTTGGGTGCCGTTGATCACCCCGGAATCGTAGCCGAACATGAAGCCGCCGATGGTGGCGACCGCGACGATGGCGGTGATGAAGCCGAAATGGGCGGGCGCTATGCCGCCTCTGGCCGTGTTCGGCATGTTCCTCACCTCATGGTTTCTTCTGTGGTCTTACGCCACCATCGCGAGGCCCGGCTGGAAGTCAAGCGCTTGCCTGGACGGCCATTTCTGTTAGCGCTGCGGGTAAGAAACCGACGGGAGAAACACGGCGGGGCGGCGACGCCCAGGCCGGCCAACCATGTATCTGGGCATCGACATCGGCACTTCGGGCGTGAAAGCCATCGTCCTGAACGAGGGCGGCGCGCTGCTCGGCCAAGGCACGGCGCCCCTGTCCGTCTCGCGGCCCCACGATCTGTGGTCCGAGCAGGACCCGGACGCCTGGTGGACGGCGACCAACGCGGCGGTCCTGGCGATAGATCCGGCCCTGAGGGCGCGGGTGTTCGGCGTCGGCCTGGCCGGTCAGATGCACGGGGCGACCTTGCTGGGCGCCGATCACCGGCCCTTAAGGCCCGCCATCCTATGGAACGACGGGCGCAGCTTCACCGAATGCGCCGAGTTGGAAGCCGCCGTACCGGACCTGCGCGCCATCACCGGCAATCTGGCCATGCCGGGGTTCACCGCGCCTAAGCTGCTGTGGGTGCGCGAGCACGAGCCGGAGGTATTCGGGCGAGTGCGCACCGTGCTGCTGCCTAAGGACTATGTCCGGCTGCGGATGACCGGCCTGGCCATGTCCGACATGTCCGACAGTTCTGGAACCCTTTGGCTGGACGTGGGCGCGCGCCGCTGGAGCGAGGCGATGCTGGCCGCCTGCAATCTGGGCCTGAAGCACATGCCGCTGCTGTGCGAAGGCCCCGCGGTCGCCGGACGCTTGCGGCCCGAGGTCGCCCAGGCTTGGGGCATGGCCGATGTCCCGGTCGCGGCGGGCGGCGGCGACAATGCTGCGGGCGCAGCGGGGGTCGGCGTGGTTGGCGAGGGCGACGGGGTGCTGTCGCTCGGCACCTCCGGCGTGATCTTCGCCGCCACCGGGACCTTCCGGCCCAATCCGGGCCGCGCGGTGCACGCCTTTTGCCATTGCCTGCCAGGGGTGTGGCATCAGATGTCGGTTCATCTGTCCGCCGCCTCCTGTGTGGACTGGGTCGCGCGCTTAACCGGTGTTTCCGTGGCCGAGGCGTTCGCCCGGGCCGAGGCGAGCGGGGCCGGGCGCGAACTGTTCGCCCCCTATCTGTCGGGCGAGCGCACGCCGCACAACGATCCGCATGTGCGCGGGGCCTTTCTTGGTCTGGACAACGAGACTGACGCCGGACGGCTGACCCAGGCGGTGCTGGAAGGCGTCGCCTTCGCCCTGGCCGACGGTCTGTACGCCATGCGCGAGGCCGGAACGCGCCTGGAGCAGCTGTCGGTGATCGGCGGCGGCGCGCGCTCGGCCTATTGGGGCCGGATCATCGCCTCGGCGCTGGATCTGCCCCTGGCCTATCTGAAGGGCGGCGAGGTCGGCCCGGCCCTGGGCGCCGCCAAGCTGGCCATGGCGGCAGTGCTGGGCGGCGATGCGGCGCAATACTGCACGGCTCCGCCGACAGACCGCGTGATCGCGCCCGAGCCCGAGCTGAGCGAGCGTCTGGCCGACAAATATCAACAGTTCCGCGCCGCCTACGGGCGGATCAGTCCCAAGGAAGTCCTATGAGCGCCGACTATTTTGCCGAGTTCGCCCCCGTTCGCTTTCAGGGCCCTGATGCGAGCGATGAGCTGGCCTATCGCTATTACGATAAGGACCGCGTGGTCCTGGGCAAGCGGATGGAGGAGCATCTGCGCTTCGCCGTGTGCTTCTGGCACAGCTTCTGCTGGCCCGGCAGCGATGTGTTCGGCCAGGGGACCTTCAACCGGCCCTGGCACGGCGGCCCCAACGACAGCGCCGCAGCTGCGGCCAAGCGCGCCGCCGCCTTCGGACTGTTTCGGGCGCTGGACACGCCGTTCTACACCTTCCACGACGTGGATGTGATGGCCGAGGCCCATGACGTGGCCGGCCACCGCCGCCTGTTCGCCGAGGCGGTGGACGATCTGGAGCGTCTGCAGGCCGCCGATGGGCGCAAGCCCCTGTGGGGCACGGCCAATCTGTTCAGCCATCCCCGCTATGCCGCCGGCGCGGCGACCAATCCCGATCCGCAGGTTTTCGCCTGGGCGGCGCTTCAAGTGCGCGACGCGCTGGAGGCGACCCATCGACTGGGTGGGGCCAACTATGTGCTGTGGGGCGGGCGCGAGGGCTACGATACCCTGCTCAACACTGATCTGCGCCGTGAGTTGGACAACTTTGGCCGGTTCCTGGCCATGGTGGTGGAGCACAAGCACAAGATCGGCTTTGCCGGAACCATCCTGATTGAGCCCAAGCCGCATGAGCCGACCAAGCATCAGTACGACTTCGACACGGCCACCGTTTATGGGTTCCTGCGCCGGTACGGCCTCGAGGGGGAGGTCAAGGTCAATATCGAGGCCAACCACGCCACCCTGTCGGGCCACACCTTCGAGCACGAGATCGCCATGGCCGGCGCCTTCGACATCTTCGGCTCCATCGACGCCAATCGCGGCGATCCGCAGAACGGCTGGGACACCGACCAATTCCCCAATTCGGTGGAGGAATTGACCCTGGCCATGCTGGAGATCCTGCGGGCGGGTGGATTTACGACGGGCGGGTTCAACTTTGACGCCAAGGTCCGCCGCCAGAGCCTGGACGCGGTCGATCTGCTGCACGGCCATGTGGGCGCTATCGATGTGGTCGCCAAGGGCCTCCTGCGCGCCGCCGCCATCATCGAGGACGGGCGGCTGGATGCCTTTAAGACCCAGCGCTACGCGGGCTGGCGCGGCGAGGTCGGACAGGCGGTCGCCGGGCCAGGCGCCAGCCTGGCGGCGGCGGCGGACCTGGCCGTTTCGCGCAATTTCTCGCCGAATCCGCAGTCGGGCCGTCAGGAAATGTTGGAGAACTTGGTCAATCGCTTCTGATCGGCCAAGGTCGGCCATGTCCGCCGCCCCGTTCGTTCGCCCCGCCGCCGCCGCCGATGCGCCCGCCATCTGGCGCTTCGTGCGCCTATTGGCGCAATACGAGCGCTTGGAGCACGAGATGAAGGCCACCCAGGCGGATCTGGCGGACGCCCTGTTCGGGCCAAGCCCGAAGGTCTTCGCCGACATGGTGGAGCTGGACGGGGCGGTGGTGGGCTTCAGCCTGTGTTTCTACAACTTCTCCACCTTCGCCGGGCAGGCGGGCCTATATATCGAGGACCTTTTTGTCTTGCCCGAGGCGCGCGGACGCGGGGCAGGCCGGGCTTTGTTGGCCCGGCTGGCCCAACGGTGCTTGCAAGAGGGCTTGGGCAAACTGTACTGGGCGGTGCTGGACTGGAACGCCCCCTCCATCGCCTTTTACGAGCGCCTGGGCGCTCAGGCGCTGGATGACTGGCGCCTGCGGCGGGTCAGCGGGCAGGCCCTGGCGCGATTGGCGGGCGCGACGCCGTAGCCGAAAGCCGCTGTTCCGCGTTAAGCTGTCAGTGTTCCACGACGATTCAAGGCCCTGCATGTCCTCCGAGCGCGCGCCCGTTTACATCCTGCCCCCGGCCGGCGCCTCGCCCACAGCGCGCAACGCGGTCATCCTGATCGCGGTGGTAGCTTCCGGTTGGGCGCTTTACGCCCTGCACGGTATTCTCACGCCCCTGGCCCTGGCGCTGTTCATGATGGTGATCATCGACGGGTTTTCCCGCGTTCTGCGCCAACGACTGCCGCAGCTTTCCGATTCCTTGGCTCTGGCCCTGGCCATAGGGCTGACAACGGCGGCGTTCCTGGGATCCGCAGCGCTGGTGGCTGCTGACGCCGGGCAATTCGTAAGCCAGCTGGTGGCCAATCTGCCGCGCCTGAACAAGGTGCTGGCCGAGATCGGGCCCCAGCTAGGGCTGCAGGCCGCGCCGACCATCGATGAGCTCATGCGCCAGCTCGACCCGGCCCGCTACATCGGCGCTGTTGCGCAGGCCCTGCAGGGGTTCGCGTCGGAATCCGCCCTGGTGATGATTTATCTGGGCTTCTTGTTTGCCTCGCGCTCCGGCGTGCAGCACAAGACCGAGCGTCTGTTCACCGATCCGCATGAGCGCGAAAGCGCACGCCAAGCCTTCATGCACATCCGCAACGGCATCGAGCGCTATCTGTGGATTCAGACGGTGACCGGGGTGATGATCGCCGTCGGTTCGGGGGCGGTGATCGCCTTGGTGGGGATGGACAACCCGCTTTTCTGGGCCTTCCTGATCCTGGTGGCGAGCTATGTGCCGATCATCGGCGGCCTGGTCGCTCTGATCCTGCCCTGTATTGTGGCCCTGGTGACGTTCGACGCCCACTGGCACGCCATCGTCCTGGTCGTCGGATTGAGCGTGATCAACTTCGGCGTGGGCAATGTGTTGCTGCCGCGCATGCAGGGCCGCAGCCTGAACCTGGAGCCGGTGGTGATCCTGCTGGCCCTCTCGTTTTGGGGCTTGGTGTGGGGCGTGCCGGGCATGTTCCTGTCCACGCCCCTGACCGTGACCCTAATGGTGGTGTCCGAACAATTCCCCGGCGCTCGCTGGCTGGCCATTCTGCTGTCGGGCGACGGAGAGCCAGAGGCGCCCATAGCCTTGGCCGGTCCTGACCCCAGCACGCAGGCGCGCCCGCGCCGCCGTCACGAAAAGGTGAAACCGCGCGCCTGAATTTCGCCTGACGGCCCCCCATCTATGGGTCCAGGCCGGTTTTAGTCCCTCGCCGGCCTAATAGCGGCGGCCTCAATCGTTCCCCACGATCGGCCGCTTGCGAACCGTCTTCGCCGAATTTGCCCCTCGGCAAGACAGCGCCGTCGGGCGGATCTTCCGTCCGGCGGCGTTTCGGGTCTTCATTTGGCTCAAAACCGTAAATGTGAAGCTTTCGGCCAACCATTCGCCCACGAAGGCGTTTATGGCTTGGTCGCACCAGGAGCGCCTCATGGGCATTGAGCGCATCGCCGCCGCCTTTTCGGACAAGGAAGTCCTCGCCGCCCTAGCGCACGCGCCGGGCCCAGCGGAACGTGATTTCATTCAACAGTCCCTAGAGGACTTTAGCCCTGGCGACCTGCCCCATCTGACCACGGCGGACTTCGCAGCCCTCTGCGGAGAAGTCTGGGCGAGGTGTGAAAAGACCCCGAAAAGCCCAGCCGGGGGCTGGAACCCTCGCCTCAATCTGACTAGCGCCCAGGGCGCGAACGGCCGGCCTCTATCGCTGGACCTGTTATCGATCGTGCAGGAGGACACGCCCTTCCTGGTGGACTCGGTGATGGCCGAACTTGTGGAGCAGGGCCTGACCATTCGCGCCATGCTTCACCCGGTGATTGCCGGCCGCTCGCAGACGGATCCTCGCCGCTCGGTCATCGTTGTGCTGTTAGAGCCCCTAGACGGGCCCCGCCGCCAGGGGGTGTTGGATGAACTGCGCGCGGTCCTGGCGGATGTACGCGCTGCGGTCGACGATTTTCCGGCCATGCTCGCCTTGATGGGCCGCACGCAGGCCGAGCTGGAGCAGACGGCGCCGGGCGGGGCGGATCGGGACGAAGCCCTGGCCCTGCTTCGGTGGCTGGCCGCCGACCGTTTCGTGTTCCTGGGGGCGCGGGTTTACGACTATCCGCTCACGCCGACACATCGCTACGCCCATGAGGAGCCTCGCTTCGAGCGTAGCCTGAGCCTTGGAATTCTGCGCGATCCGTTGCGCCGGGTGCTGCGCCGGGACAATGAGCCGTCGATGCGCTCAAGCCCGCCCAAGGCGGCGATCGAGGGCGGCGGGCCCCTGACGGCGGCAAAGTCGAATCAGATTTCGCGCGTCCATCGACGAGCCTACATGGATTACATCGGGGTCAAGCGGTACGGACCTGATGGGCGGCCCTGCGGCGAGGTGCGCTTTTTGGGCCTTTTCACCGCCGAGGCCTACGACGAGCCGGCCCGGGCCGTGCCCCTGGTGCGGCTCAAGTTGGCCAATGTCCTGGCGCGGGCGGCCAAGACCGAGGGCAGCCACGACCGGCGGCGCCTGACCAATATTCTAGAAAGCTACCCGCGCGACGAACTGTTTCAGATCGACGAGAACGATCTGCTGACGATCGCTCTGGGCGTGGTGCACCTCTACGACCGGCCGCGCCTGCGCCTGTTCGTCCGGCGCGATCCGTTCGACCGGTTCGTCTCCGTGTTGGTCTATATCCCTAAGGATCGCTTCAACGCCGCCTTGGCCGAGCGTGCGGGGCAAATTCTCGCCGCCGCGTGGGGCGGACGGGTGTCCGCTAGCTACCCGGCCTTTTCTGAAGCGCCCCTGGCGCGCACCCTCTACATCGTGGGCTTGACCCCGGGTGAGCACGCGGAGCCGGACCTGACCGTGCTGGAGGCCGAGTTGGCCGAGGCGGCGCGCACATGGCCTGATCGGTTCGACGAGGTCCTCCGCCTGAGCGGCGGTCGTGATGTGGCTCATTTGCGCGCGCGCTACGGACAGGCCTTTCCCGTCGGCTATCAGGACCAATTTTCCGCCGCTGAGGCGCTGGCGGACCTGGACGTGATCGAAACACTCAGCACCGATCAGCCAGTGCGCGCGCGTGTCTATCGCGCCGCCGAAGACGCTCCGGATGCCTTCCGCATCAAGCTTTACCGGCTGAATGAAGCGGTCTTGTTGTCGGACCTGTTGCCGGTTGTCGAAGCCATGGGGCTCATGGGCTTGGCCGAACACGGCTTTGAGGTAAAGCCCCAAGGGGCCGACCCGGCCTGGGTGCATGAGCTGCTCCTTCGTCACGCTTCACGCCAGGTGATGGATCTGGCCTGCGTGGGCAGGCCGCTTGAGGACGCCGTGATCGCGGTGTGGAGCGGGCGCACCGAAAACGACGGCTTTAACCGGCTGGTTGTCGAGCTGGGAGCGTCTTGGCGCGAGGCGGCCTTGATCCGCACCCTGGCTCGCTATCGTCAGCAGACGGGCCTGGACCCCAGCCGGGCGGTGCAGGAAACGGCGCTGGCCGAATATCGCGAGGTCGCGCGGTTGATTCTGGAGCTGTTTCGTATCCGCTTCGACCCGGCCCTGGCTGCGCCTATGGCCGACCGCCAAGCTCAGGCGGAGCAGGTCTTCACCCGCATTCAGGATGCGCTGCAGGCGGTGGGCAGCCTGGATTCGGACCGGGCCTTGCGCCGCCTGGCGCTGTTGGCTCAGGCCTGCGTGCGAACCAACTACTATCAGCCCGGCCCGGACGGCGAGTCGAAACCCTATATCAGCGTGAAGATTAACAGCCGTTCCCTGGCCGATCTTCCGGCCCCCAAGCCCTATTTTGAAATCTTCGTCTGGTCGCCTCAAGTGGAGGGGGTTCACCTGCGCTTCGGCCCCATCGCGCGGGGGGGGCTGCGTTGGAGCGACCGGCGCGACGACTTCCGAAGCGAGGTGCTGAGCCTGGCTAAGGCCCAGCAAGTCAAGAACGCGGTGATCGTGCCGGTTGGGGCCAAGGGCGGCTTTTACCCCAAGCGCCTGCCCCGCACCGGCTCGCCCGACGAGGTTCAACAGGAGGGGATCGCGGCCTACCGCACCTTCCTGCGTGGACTGCTCGATCTGACCGACAACCTCGACGCCAAGGGCAGGATCATCGCGCCTAAGGACGTGGTGCGCCACGATGGGGACGATCCCTATCTGGTGGTGGCGGCCGACAAGGGCACCGCCAGCTTTTCCGATATCGCCAACGCCATGGCTGGCGAATATGGCTTTTGGCTGGGCGACGCCTTCGCTTCGGGCGGATCGGCCGGCTATGACCACAAGGCCATGGGCATAACTGCCCGCGGCGCCTGGGAAGCGATCAAGCGGCACTTCCGAGAGCTGGGCAAGGATATCCAGACTGAGCCCTTTTCCGTGGTGGGCGTGGGCGACATGTCAGGCGACGTGTTCGGCAACGGCATGCTGCTGTCTGGCCAAATCCGCCTGCTGGCCGCCTTCGACCACCGGCACATATTCCTCGACCCCGATCCAGACCCGCAAACCTCCTGGGCCGAGCGCAAGCGATTGTTCGATCTGCCGCGTTCCTCCTGGGGGTCTTACGATCCAGCGCTGATCTCCGACGGGGGCGGGGTGATCCCCCGCTCGGCCAAGTCCACGCCGGTTTCCCCACAAGTCGCAGCCATGCTGGGGATCGAGGCTGAGCCCTTGACGCCCGCCGACCTGATCAAGGCGATCCTCAAGGCCAAGGTTGAGCTGCTCTATCTCGGCGGCATCGGAACCTATGTGAAAGCGCCTGACCAAAGCCACCTAGACGTGGGCGACAAGGCCAACGACGCGGTCCGCATCGACGCGACCGAATTGCGCTGCCGGGTCGTGGGGGAGGGGGCCAATCTTGGCGTAACCCAGGCCGGGCGCATCGCCTTCGCCCGGGCGGGCGGGCGGATCGACACGGACGCCATCGACAATTCCGCCGGTGTGGACACCTCGGATCACGAGGTAAATATCAAGATTCTCGCCGCCGCCGCCGAGCGTTCGGGCGCGTTGAAGCCCGGCGAGCGCGACGCCCTTCTGCAATCCCTGACGCCCGAAGTGGCCGCCCATGTCTTGGCGCACAACCATGATCAGACCCTCGCGCTCAGCTTGTTGGAGCGGTCCGCGCCCCAGAACCTAGACGCACACGCCCGGTTCATGGCCGAATTGGTCGCGGCCGGTCGCTTGGATCGGGCGGTGGAAGGCCTGCCGGGCCCGCTGGCTCTGGCCGAGCTGGCCAAGGCGGGCAAGGGTTTGACCCGGCCCGAGTTGGCGGTGCTTCTCGCCTACGGCAAACTGGAGCTTTCGGCGGATATTCTCGCCAGCTCAGCGCCGGACGACGCCTTCTTCGTCGGCGCGCTGGAGCGATATTTTCCGGTCCCCCTGCGGCGTTTCCGTGATGAGATGCAGCACCATCGGCTGAGGCGCGAGATCATCGCCACCAGCCTGGCCAGCGCCATTGTCGATACCTGCGGGCCGACCTTCGCTTCGCGCGTCCGCGCGGCGAGCGGCTGTGACACCCAGGGGCTAGTCACGGCGTTCGAAGCGGCCTGGCGGGTGTTCCGCTTGGATGAAATGTGGAACGAGATCACCGCGCTGGACGCTGATCCGGCCGCCGCAAGCGGCCAACTGGCGCTCTACGAGGAAGCCTTCAACGCCCTAAGGGGGCAAACCTATTGGCTGGCGCGCCATATGGCGAAGGACCCCGTCGGGGTGCAGGCCCTGATCGACGCCTACCAACCCGCCGCCGACGCCCTGCGTCAGGAGGGCCTCGAAGTCTTGTCGCCGCTGGAGCGCTCCGCAGCCCAGGCCGGCGTTGATCGGTCGATAGCCGCCGGAGCGCCGCCCGATCTGGCCGCCCGTGTGGCCCTATTGCGGCCCCTGCTGGCCCTGTCGGATGTAGCGGATCTGGCCCATGGCGCCGGTTGGGCTGTGGTGGCCACCGCGCGGCTTTATCACCAGACGGGCGCGGCCTTCGCTTTCGACCGTCTGCGCGCCGCCGCCGCCGGGTTCTTGGCGGGAGACATCTATCAGCGCCAAGCCGCCCGTCAGATCGTCGAAGGCCTTTTGCGCGACCAGGCTCTGCTGACCGCAGCCATCATCGGTCTGGCCAAGACCGACAGCGGCCTGGACACCGTCGAGGCCGCACAGGCTGCGGTGGATAGCTGGATCGCCCAGGCGGCCAGCCCCGCGCGAGACGTCCTGCGCCTGGTGAACGAGATGCAGGCCACGGGCGAGGGTTGGACCTTCCCCAAGCTGACCATCGCCAACAACGCCCTGCGCGAACTGGCGGCGAGCGCGGGCTGATATCGCCTTAGTGCCTAAACACGCGCACGCCGGTGAAGGCCATGGCTAAGCCGTGTTCGTCAGCGGCGGCGATGACCTTGTCGTCGCCAATGGAGCCGCCCGGCTGGATTATCGCCGTGGCGCCCGCCTCCGCCGCCTGGATTAGGCCGTCGGGGAAGGGGAAGAAGGCCTCGGATGCACAGGCCGAGCCCTGGGCGAGCGACTCCGGCAAGCCGGCAGTCTGGGCCGCTTCGGCTGCGCGCAGGGCGGCGATGCGGGCGGAATCGCGGCGGTTCATCTGGCCCGCCCCGATGCCTGCGGTCTGGCCATCCTTGGCGAAGACGATGGCGTTGGATTTCACATGCTTGGCGATGGTGAAGGCGAACAGCATGTCCGCCACCTCGCGCTGGGTGGGCCGGCGCTTGGTGACGATCTTCAGATCGCCCGCCCCGATGCGCGAAGCGTCGCGCGACTGGACCAAAAAGCCTCCTGCTACCGAGCGGAACACCTCTCCGGGCGCCAAGGGGTCGGGCAGGGCGCCGGACAGCAGAAGGCGCAGGTTCTTCTTGGCGGCGAACACGGCGATGGCGTCGTCGTCGGCCTCCGGCGCGATCACCACTTCGGTGAAGATCTTGACCATTTCCTCGGCCGCCGCCCGGTCCAGCCGGCGGTTGACCGCGACGATGCCGCCGAAGGCGGAGACCGGATCGCATTGGAGGGCCCGCTCGTAGGCCGACTTCAGGTCGCCGCCCAAGGCCACGCCGCAGGGATTGGCGTGCTTGATGATGGCCACCGCTGCCGTGGCCGAAGGATCGAACTCGGCCACCAGCTCAAGCGCCGCGTCGGTGTCGGCGATATTGTTGTAGCTCAGTTCCTTGCCCTGAAGCTGACGGGCGGTGGCGACACCGGGCCGGCGCGGCTCGGGAAACTGGTAGAAGCCTGCCGCTTGGTGAGGGTTCTCGCCATAGCGCATGGATTGGCGCAATTGCCCGCTCAAGGTCAGCCGGGCGTGGGGGAAAGGGTCCTCGTCGCCGATCTGCGCCGAGAACCAGCCGGCGATGGCCGCGTCATAGGCGGCGGTGCGGGCAAAGGCGCGCGCCGCCAGGGCCTTTCGCAGCACCAGGGGCGTCGATCCGCTGTGGGCCTGCATGGCCTCGACCGCTTGAGCCATGTCCTTGGGATCGGTGCAGACCACCACATAGCCGTGGTTTTTGGAGGCCGAGCGGATCATGGCCGGGCCGCCGATGTCGATATTCTCGATGCATTCGTCGAAGCCGGCGCCGCGCGCGACGGTGGCCTCGAACGGATAGAGGTTCACATAGAGCAGATCGATGGCGCCGATGGCGTGCTCGGCCATGGCCTTGGCGTGCTCGGGCGCGTCACGCACGCCCAGCAGGCCGCCGTGCACCGTGGGGTGCAGGGTCTTGACCCGCCCGTCCATCATTTCTGGAAAACCAGTCAGTTCGGCCACGTCCTTGACCGGCAGGCCCGCCGCCGCGATGGCGCTCTTGGTGCCGCCGGTTGAGACCAGCTCGACGCCGAGGGCGACCAGGGCCTTGGCCGTGTCGATCAGACCGGTCTTGTCCGACACCGACAGCAGTGCGCGGCGAACGGGATGATGGTCGGGGGCTTTTGGATAGTCTGGGGCGGCGGGCACGGCGGGTCTCCTGAAGTTGAGATGCAGTGCCCAGGCGCGCGGCGATGCATCCTGTGCTCCCCGATGGTCGCCCACCTTTGAATCGCCAGTCACACGGGACGGGCGGACCATAGGCTGGAGCCGCCCAGTGTCAACGGGACGCGCTTGCCTCATCGGGCGATTTTGCCGATGGTGCGCTCAGGCCCGCCGCCCCGAGCGGCGGCGCAAAGTTCATAGGGGGAAACGCGATGTCCATCGGCATGCGTGCGGGTTTGGCGGCGAGCGTGGCGCTCGGCGTGGTATTCATGGCGGGCTCGGCCCTGTCCCAGGCCCCGCGCACCGGCGCAGCCCAGGTTCAGTCGGGCCACGACATCTACAGCGCCCGCTGCGCCTCCTGCCACGCCGTCGATTTGGGCGGCCATGAGGGCCCGGCCCTGACGGGTCCGAACTTTCTTGCGCAATGGGGCAGCCACACGCCCGCAGAGCTGGGTGACCTGATCAAGACATCCATGCCGCCAGACCGCAAGAACCTGACCGATGATGAGGCCAGCGACCTGATCGCCTTCATCATGTCGTCCAACGGCGTAGCGCCCGTGGCTGAGGCGCGCACGCCCAGCCGCGCCGCCAACATCACGTCCACCATCCGTCAGGCCAGCGGTGGCCGCGCCTTGCCGAGCAAGCTCCTTCCGGCTCACCCGATCCTGACCGTCAAGGGCGTGGCTCCTAACTACACCTCGGTGACCGACGCCCTGTTGGCGGCCCCGCCGCCCGGCGACTGGTTGATGGTGCGCGGCAACTATCAGGCCTGGAGCCACACGTCCCTCAAGGAAGTCGACAAGAGCAACGTCAAGCATCTGCGTCTGGTCTGGTCCTGGGCCATGAACGAGGGGGGCTATAACGAGCCTACCGCCTTAGTGCACGACGGCGTGCTGTTCCTCGGCAACACCGCCAACATCGTCCAGGCCCTAGACGCGGCCAGCGGCCAGCTGATCTGGGAACAGCGTCTGGGCACGACCATTGCGGCCGGTCCGGGCGGGGTGCGCAATCTGGCGCTCTACGGCGATAAGGTGTTCGCCGCTACCACCGACGCGCGCGAGGTGGCGATGGACGCCAAGACCGGCAAGGTCGCGTGGGACGTTCCTCTGGGCGACGCGACCAAGGGCTATATGAACAGCTCCGGCCCGATCGTGGCCCAGGGCGTGGTGCTGCAGGGCCTGGGCGGATGCGACCGATACAAGACCACCAGCTGCTATATTTCCGGCCTAGACGCGCAGACAGGCAAGACTCTGTGGCGCTTCAACACCATCGCCCGAAAGGGCGAGGCAGGCGGCGACACCTGGGGCGACCTGCCGGATCTGGAGCGGGCCGGCGGCGACACTTGGATCACCGGCAGCTATGACCCCGCGCTCGGCCTGACCTATTGGGGCATCGCCCAGCCTAAACCGTGGATGCGCGCCAGCCGGGGAACCGACGGGGACGCCCTCTACACCTCCTCCACCGTGGCGCTGGACGCCAAGACCGGCAAGCTGAACTGGTTCTTCCAGCATGTGCCCGGCGAGAGCTTCGACCTGGACGAGGTGTTTGAGCGGGTGCTGATTGACGTGGACGGCCGCCAGACGGTGTTTTCGGCCGGCAAGAACGGGTTGCTGTGGAAGCTGGACCGCAAGAGCGGCCAGTTCCTCGGCCTGACCGAGACCGTCTTCACCAACGTGTTCGACAAGATCGATTACAAGACAGGCAAGGTGCACTACCGCCCCGATCTGCTCGACGACAAGATCGGCCAGTGGGTCCAGCAGTGCCCCTCCTCGGAAGGCGGGCACAACTGGCACGCCATGAGCTACAGTCCACAGGCCCATGAGGTCATCATCCCCCTGGCCCAAAGCTGTCAGCAGATGAACGCCCGGGCCGTCGCCCACGGTGAAGGGTCAGGCGGATCGGCCGCCAGCCGAAACTTCCAGTTCATGCCGGGCACGGACGAGAAGGTCGGCAAGCTGGCGGCCTACGATGTGACCACCCTGAAGGAAAAGTGGGCCATCACCCAGCGCGCGCCGTTCCTCACCGGCGTTCTGACCACCGAAACCGGGGTGGCCTTCGTCGGCGATATGAACCGGGTGTTCCGCGCCTTGGATGTGGACAACGGCCAGGAGCTGTGGCGCACCACCCTGCCCACTTCGGTCCAGGGCCTGCCCCTGTCGTTCAGCGTGGGCGGCAAGCAGTACATCGCCGTCACGACCGGCCTGGGCGGCGGCAGCCCCCGCATGGTCCCGGGCGAACTGATCCATGACATCAGCTATCCGGACCATGGCAATGCGCTTTACGTGTTCGCGGTGGAGTGAGGGGGCTGCTCCGGCTGAATGGGCAGGGTTGAGTTTAACACAAAACGGCATATTGTAGTCACAGGTGACCACTTTGTGGCGGAGTGTGCGATGTCCACCATCAATCTGAAAGACGCCAAGGCCGGCTTCTCGAGCCTCGTCGACGGCGCCCTTAGGGGCGAGTTTGTAACGATTACCCGCCACGGCAAACCGGTAGCGGCGCTGGTGTCCGTCGAAGCGGCCGAGATCGCCCGCAAGGCGATGGAGCGCAAGCGCGGCGGCTTTGTCGCTTATCTGCGGACTTTTCCCGGCGGTGAGTTCAAACGCAACCGGACGCCTTCGCGCGATATCGCGCTTTGAGCGGGTTTCTGCTCGACACCAACGTCGTCTCGATGCTCTCGCCCGCACGGGGGCAGGTTTCGCCCCGATTCCTCGACTGGCTGGAGCGCATGGACAGCGAAGGCCGCCTTTTCCTGTCGGTCGTCGCGATCCACGAGATCGAAAAGGGGATCGCGCTGTTGGAGCATAAAGGGGCGACGGTGAAAGCCGCAGGCCTCAAGGTCTGGCTTGCTGGCCTTGTCGGCGCCTACGACGACAAAATTGTCGGGGTCGACGCATCCACCGCCGCGCTTGCTGGTCAGTTGGAGGCCAAGGCCATGTCGGCGGGACATGATCCGGGCATGGCGGACGCCCTGATCGCCGGTATCGCCCAGGCGCGGGACCTGATGATCGTCACCCTCAACACCAAGCATTTTATGCCGTTCGGGGTCGGCGTGGCCACGCCGGATGAGGCCGTGCAATTGGGCTGAGTTGGGGTGCGAGGCCCGATCAGGTCTGCATGATCAGGCGGGCGCGCCTGTCCTGATACAGGACGCGATGGAGCAGCCCGCGCAATTTCCGCCGAGCGACCCCGCCCCTATTTCAATTTATAGGCAAGCCGCTGAAGCGCTAAAGCGGTTTTGGCTATCATGACGGCCGCTATGGATGGTGTTGAATTTGTTGACCCGGCGGTCGGCGGCACTGGGCGTGCATTGTTGTTCAAGAACGCCTCCCACGCCGACATGCACTGCGTGGCAAGCTCAAAGGCATTAATCGCGCCCACAGAAGTGTGAACCCAAAACTCCTGCAATGTTATTTTTGCCTCGTTACCCACGGATAAATTTAATCCATAGGTTTTTGTGCCAAAAGTTGGCGCAGGCCCACTCCTTGGCGTTCTGTCCAGAGACAGGTGCTTGATTGAGTTGCAGATGTCAGCGCAAACGGCCAATATTGTACTATTAATGTGATTATCTACAATGCTTTGTGTTAGGGGATTGATTGGGTCTTTAATCAACCAATCCCTTATGTGGTAACAGTTCATGAAAAACGCATACACATCGTCAATGTAATTGTCAGACTCGACCTCGTGCGTCTTGCCATTCACTATATCTTGAAAGCGTACATACCACCTTTGTGTCCGTGCATATTGCTCGGCATACCCCCCCATAATCAAGTTCCTCTCTGTTTTCGCACCGGTATCATTCTACCCTGGCGCAGATCGCCAGTCGCGTCGCGCCGATCAGAGTATTTAGTGCCCATTGTAACCGGCACACATGTGACCATCCTCCAGAGCTAGACAATCCGCAACAAATGATCATAATTATGGTCATAATTGAGGATCGTGACCATGACGACCTTTAGCGTTGCGGACGCCAAGGCAGGCCTGCCGAGTCTGATCGACAGAGCCCTGGAGGGCGAGGAAGTGGTCATAACCCGGCACGGCAAGCCGGTGGCGGAGTTGAAGCCGATCGCGCCGGTCCGTGCGCGGGCTGACCCGGCCTCCTACGCTTGGCTGCGCACACGCCGCCAAGAGCGCAAGGGTGTGGGCCTGACCTCGGTGGATATACTGAACCAGCTTTACGATGATCCGGACGCGTGAGCGCCTATCTTGACGCGAGCGTCCTGCTCCCGACCCTGATCGAGGAGGTCGGCAGCGGCGTAGTGGATCGGTATCTTGCCGCCGCCGCCGAGGGGTTCGTGATCAGCGAATTGGCGGCCGCCGAAGTCGCATCGGCCCTCTCTCGCCTGGTCCGGACGGGCCGACTGGAAAATCAGGACGCCTTAGCGCGGCTGGCCGATTTCGATGCGTGGCGGGCGGCGGCGAGCGAGGACGTCGCTCTCCAAGCCTCCGACGTGCGGCTGGCCCATATCTTCGTCAGGCGGTTCGATCTGATGCTGCGCGCGCCCGATGCGCTGCACGCGGCCATTTGCCGACGGGGCGATTACCTGCTGGTCACGATGGACAAACGCCTAGCGGCGGCCGCCGAGGCTTTGGGCCTGCGGGTTCAGGTGTTGTGACGGCGGTTAGGACTCGTACCGCGTCATTACCAAACACCCGTTGGTCCCGCCGAAGCCGAAGCTGTTGGACATGACGGTGTCGAGGCGCTTTTCGATCCGTTCGCGCACGATGGGCATGCCTTCGAAGGCGGGGTCCAGTTCGTCGATGTGGGCGCTTTCGACGACGAAGCCGTTGTTCAACATCATCACCGAATAGATCGCTTCCTGCGCGCCCGCCGCGCCCAGGGAGTGGCCGGTCAGGGCCTTGGTGGACGAGATCAGAGGCATGTCGTCGCCGAACACCGCGCGCACCGCCTCCATTTCCTTGGCGTCGCCCACCGGCGTGCCGGTGCCGTGCGGATTGAGATAGTCGATCGGGCGCTGCAGGTCCTGCATGGCCAGGCGCATGCAGCGGGCCGCGCCCTCGCCCGAGGGCGAGACCATGTCAAAGCCGTCCGAATTGGCGGCGTAGCCTGAGATTTCGGCGTAGATCTTGGCCCCCCGCGCCTTGGCGTGCTCCAGTTCCTCAAGCACCACAATGCCGGCGCCGCCGGCGATGACGAAGCCGTCGCGGTTCTTGTCGTAGGGGCGCGATGCGCGCGCGGGGGTGTCGTTGTAGTCGCTGGTCATGGCGCCCATGGCGTCGAACAGAACCGACAAGGTCCAGTCCAGCTCCTCGCAGCCCCCGGCGAAGACGATGTCCTGCTTGCCCATCATGATCTGCTCGGCGCCCGCGCCGATGCAATGGGTCGAGGTCGCGCAGGCCGAGGAGATGGAATAGTTGATCCCCCTGATCTTGAACCAAGTGGCCAAAGCCGCCGAAGGCCCTGAACACATGGCCTTGGGCACGGCGAAGGGTCCGACGCGCTTGGGGCCCTTCTCCTTGGTGATTTCGGCGGCGACGACGATGGAGCGGGTCGAGGGGCCGCCCTCGCCGACAATGATGCCGGTGCGCTCGTTGGACACGTCGTCGGGCGTCAGGCCGGAGTCGGCAATGGCCTGGTCCATGCAGATGTGGGCGTAGGCCGTGCCGGCGGCCAGGAAACGGGCAGCCCGGCGGTCGACCATGGTCTCCCAGTCGATATTGGGCGCGGCATGCACATGACAGCGGAAGCCCAGGGCGGCGTACTCAGGCGCGGCGACCACGCCCGAACGGGCTTCGCGCAAGGAGGCGAGCACCTCATTGGCGTTATTGCCGATCGAAGAAACGATACCGATGCCGGTTATGGCGACGCGGCGCATGTCGGCTACCTCCAGCCTCAGGCCAGGTCCTTGGCGTCGAACAGGCCGACGCGCAGATCCTTGGCTTCGTAGATAGGCCTACCGTCGACTTCAACAATCCCGTCGGCCACGCCCATTACGAGCTTGCGGATAATCACACGCTTCATATCGATGCGGTATGTGACAAGTTTGGCCCGGGGATTGACCTGGCCGGTGAACTTCACCTCGCCAACGCCGAGCGCGCGGCCCTTGCCCGGCCCGCCTGCCCAGCCCAGGAAAAAGCCGACAATCTGCCACATGGCGTCCAAGCCCAGGCAACCCGGCATGACTGGGTCGTCAATGAAGTGGCATTTGAAGAACCACAGGTCCGGATTGACATCCAATTCGGCGACGATCTTGCCCTTGCCGAAGGCGCCTCCGTCGGCCGTGATCTCGGTGATCCGGTCCATCATCAGCATGGGCGGCGCGGGCAGATGCGCATTGGCCGGACCGAACATCTCCCCGCGCGAGCAGGCGAGAAGGTCCTCGTGGCTGAAGCTGTGTTTCTGGGCCGGGGCGACCATGACGGGCTCTGTTTGCACGGCCCTTGCGGGCGTTGGGCGCCCTGGGTAGCAGGTCAGGCCGCGCGCCTCAACGGCATTGAGCCGCCGGCGCTGTTCCCCACACCTCGTTCTGGGGGACCCAGCCGGACCTGGAGCCCGCCTTGAGCTTGCACCAGCCCTTGTCGCAGCGATCCAGATCCGCCAAGGCCCGGCTTTGCAAATAGGCGTTCACCTGGGCCTGGGGCTTGGCGCGCTCGCGCAGGGCCAGGGGCCCGGACGCCAGTCGCATGACTGTGCGGCGGCCATCGGTGGTGCGCTTGTGCACCCAGGCAAGCCCGCCTTCCGGGTCGCAGATGCGCCGCCATTCTTCGGTTTCGGCCACCACCTGCACCGGCAGCCCCCGGGCGCGATAGACCCACAGCAGGCGCGAATCGTCGCCCGGGCCCGCCCGCGCATTGACCTCGGCGAACTTGAGCGAGACATAACGGGGAACGGCCAGTCCTGACGGGGTGGTTTTGTCGGTGGGGGCGATGCCCATCAGCAGGGGAGCGAATACAGCCAGCGCCAGGGTCCAAGCCGCCTTGCCCGTCGCGCGCTTCGTCTGGCCCATGTGCATGATCGCTCTACCGAATCTTCCGCCATTGTGAAGGCGGCGGCCGCAAATCTGAAGAGCTTAGTGCATGGCCGCCTAGACAGCCGCCAACACCGCCCTTGGCCGCGAGGCGCGAACCTGTTGAACTTGGGCGATGCATCCGCCCCCGCCCGCCCTCAGCGATAAGCCCCTAGCGCCCGGCCTTTATGTGGTCTCCACGCCGATTGGCAATCTGCGCGACATAACCCTGCGAGCCCTGGACGTGCTGGCGGCCTGCGATCTGGTCCTGGCCGAAGACACCCGCGTCACCGCCAAGCTGTTGGCCGCCTACAGCCTGTCCAAGAAGTTGGAGCGGTACGACGAGCACGCCGCCGAGCGGGCGCGGCCGAAGATTCTGGCCACCCTGGCCGCGGGAGGCCGCGTAGCCCTGGTGTCGGACGCAGGCACGCCGCTGATTTCAGACCCGGGCTATCGGTTGGTGCGCGAGGTGTTGCAGGCGGGGGCCTCGGTGTTCCCGATCCCAGGCGCTTCTGCCGCCCTGGCGGCGCTGGCTGCAGCTGGGCTTCCCACCGACCGCTTCCTGTTCGCAGGCTTTCCCCCGCCCAAGTCGGCGGGCCGCCGTTCGGCCTTCTCCGCCCTGGCCCCGATCCGCGCCACCCTGGTGTTCTACGAGGGCGGCTCGCGTCTGGCCGCCAGCCTGGCGGACATGGCGGCGGTGTTCGGTCCCCGACAGGGCGCGGTGGGGCGCGAACTGACCAAGTTGCACGAAACCTTCGTGCGCGGAGACCTGGCGGCGCTCGCGGCCGACCCTCGGCTGCAGACGCCCAAGGGTGAGATGGTGGTGCTGGTGGGGCCCGGCGAGGCGCCGGAGGCCAGCGCGGAAGACGCCGACACGGCTCTGGCCGAGGCCCTGACCCGCCTGGGCCCCGCCGACGCGGCATCCGAGGTGGCCAAGGCCTTGGGCCTCAATCGGCGGGAGCTCTATCGCAAGGCCATAGACTGGAAAGCGGCGCGATGAGGCGTCGGACCGCCACACCCTCGCCTGCCCGCCGTACGCGCGGCCTCAGCGCCCGTCGTTCCGGTCGCAGGGCCGAGTGGTTGGCGGCCCTGTGGTTGATGGCCAAGGGTTATCGCATCTTGGGTTGGCGGCTAGACACGCCATACGGAGAAATCGACCTGCTGGTCCAGCGCGGCGCGGTGCTGGCTGTGGTCGAGGTCAAGCGCCGCCGCACCCTGGATGAAGCCCTACTGGCGGTGGGCGCTGTCCAGCGCGAGCGGCTGGCGCGTGCTGGGGCCAATTTGGCAGCCCGGCGGGCCAAGGCCCAAACCCTGGCTGTGCGTTTGGATCTGATCGCCCTCGCCCCCGGCCGCTGGCCCCGGCATATTCCGGCGGCCTGGAGCCAGACCTGAAAGATGACGCGCGATGAGGCCGAACAAACGCTGAGGGCCGCTGCAGCCGCGCAGGGCCCCTTTCCCCTGTTTGAGGCGGCCCTGGCCTGCGCCGTCCATGATGACCCGGCCAGGGACATTCAGCCCGTTCGGCTGTTGGCCGAACGGATCGCCGAACGCTTGGCCGCCCGCTTGCACACGGAGTCGGCCGAGGAAGCCATCGCCGAGACTCTCTGCGGGGACTTCCAATTCAACGGCGATGTGATGAGTCAGGACCGTTCGGACAACTGCGACGTGATCGCCACGGCTCAGCGCCGCAAGGGGCTGTCGGCCACGCTCGGGGTTTTCTATCTGGACGCGGCGCGCCGATGCGGCCTGCCGTTAGAGGGAGTGGATTTTCCCGGTCACTTCCTGCTGCGCATCGAAAGCCCGCACGGTCCTCTGTCGCTTGATCCGTTCAGCGAAGGGCGGGTGGTTCTGCCCTCGGAGCTTTCGCGCCGGGCCTTGCGGGCCGGCCTGACCCCCGGGGTGACCGAACGCCTGGAGCAGCTGATGGCGCCGATCGATGACAGGGCGGTGCTGATGCGGCTGCAGAACATCATATTCGCCCGCGCCCACCGCGCGCGCGATTTCCCCTTAGCTGAACGGTCAGCGCTGCGGCGCGCCCTGCTGGATCCGAGCGACCACCGCGCCTGGATCGACGTGGCGGCAGCGCGCGAAGGCCAGGGCGCCCTGGCCGGGGAGCTAGAGGCCCTGGGCCGCGCCCAGCAGCTGGAAGGCGGGGAGACGGTCGCGGCGATGGCGGCCCGTGAGCGCGTCAGGCTCAGGCTCAACTAGGATTTGGCAGGGAGCGTCCGTGTCCCTAGATGGAGGCGCGTGCTAACGCTCGACCGGTCCGTCATCGAAGGTTTCAGCTCATGGCCTTGAAGGTCGCCGTCCAGATGGATCCCGTTGAGGGGATCAACATCCACACCGATACGACCTTCCTGATGATGGAGACCGCTCAGGCGCGCGGCCATTCCCTTTGGGTCTACCGTCCTGAGAGCCTGGCTCTGGAGGAGCGCAGGGTGACGGCGCGAGGCCGCCCCCTGACCCTGCGGCGAGAACTGGGCAACCATTTCACCGCCGGCGGGACCGAGACGCGCGACTTGGCGGAATTCGACGTGGTGCTGATGCGTCAGGACCCGCCGTTCGACATGGCTTACATCACCGCGACCCACCTCCTGGAACGGATTCACCCCCAGACCCTGGTGGTGAACAACCCCGCCGAGGTGAGAAACGCCCCCGAGAAACTATTCGTCACCGGCTTTGAGGGTGTGCAGCCGCCGACTCTGATCACCGCCGACATCGAGGCTATCGCCAATTTCCGCGCCCGGCATGGCGACATGGTGCTCAAGCCCCTATACGGCGGCGGCGGGTCGGGCGTGGCGCGGTTGAAGGCCGACGACCCCAATCTGGACGCCCTTTTAGAGCTGCACGCCATGATTGGGCGCGAACCGGTCATTGCGCAGAAGTTCCTGCCCGCCGTGGCCCAAGGCGACAAACGCATCCTGCTGGTGGACGGCGAGGCTGTCGGGGCGATCAACCGTGTGCCGGCCGACGGGCAAGTACGCTCCAACCTGCGGGTGGGCGGCCGGGCCGAGCCGGTGGAGTTGACGGCGCGGGACCAGGAACTTTGCGGCATCATCGGTCCTGAGCTGAAACGGCGGGGGCTGCTGTTCGTGGGCATAGACGTGATCGGCGACTATCTGACCGAGATTAACGTCACCTCGCCCACCGGGGCTCAGCAACTGAAGCGCTTTGCGGGCATAGACGCCACGGTCCACCTTTGGGATCGCATCGAGCAGATTCGCGCGCGGGCCTGAGCGGCTCCGCGCGCCCATCGCCAACTAACGGGCCCGGCCGGCGGGAATGGGCAACACGCCGAACAGCATCGCGGCCACGCGGCCATTAAGGTCTCTGGTGGACGGCGTTCGGCCAAGCAATGCCTCTGTGGAGATCGGATCGGTCTTGATGATCTTGATTTCCTCCAGCGCGTCACGTTTGACCCGCTCGGGCGCCGCAGTCCAATTGTCGAGCACGAAGGCGACCCGCCAAACAGCGCGCTGCCCGGCGAAGGGCGTGATCGAATAGCTTACGTCCAGAGCCTTGGCGCCCTCCGGGGTCAATCGGTCATGAAGCAGGCGGTCCGCATAGGCCAGGCGCAGCCAGGTCTCTACATCTCCTGGACGCGCCTTGAGGATCGTTAGGGCCGCGGCCCTCTGCTTGGCTCCATCCCGGTCCTCGGGATCCGCTTCATGAAGCAGCCGACCGGTCTGCATGGGATTGGGCAGGGGCCAGGAGGCTCCGCAGCAGCCGGCGGGAGCCAGAAAACTCTCAAAAAACAGCCAAGCTCCATAAATCGTACCCAAGGCCGCAATTGCGGCGATGCTCAGAACTTTTCCGCGGGCAGGCGCCATTTTTGTGGGCGTTCCGATTTCAAACCATGGGTTGTGCATAAAGGATATTGTGCACTGCGTCATGACGTTATTGAGACACGTATTAAGTCATGGCATCGGTGGGCCAGGCTTTTCGGAGCGACGTCAAATGCATCACAATTCCCGAGGTGCGCTGTTCTCAGCTCTGGCGGGCTTGATCTTCATGACTACGGGTTTGGCCCACGCGGCGGTCAGTGAGCCGCCGGTTGCTTCCACGTCCGATCTAACCGGCAATTTCGAATATCATCTGGGCTCCGGCGACAAGGTTCGCATCATCGTGTTTGGGGAGGACTCGCTGACCGGCGAGTTCTTCGTGTCCTCCAGCGGCAAGGTCGCTTTCCCCTTGATCGGCGACATCGACGCCGCAGGCCTGTCCATCCCCCAATTGCAACGGGCGATCGAGACCAAACTGGCGGATGGCTATCTTAAACAGCCGCGTGTCAGCGCGGAGGTGCTCAACTATCGACCCTTCTATATCCTTGGGGAGGTCATGAAGCCTGGGGAATATCCCTTCACCAGTGGTCTTACCGTGCTGAACGCCGTGGCGACCGCCCAGGGCTTCACCTATCGGGCCGATACGCACAAGGTCTATATCAAGCGCGCGACCAGCGGGGGTGAGCACACATTCCCGCTCACCACCGCCACGCCGGTCGAGCCGGGCGATACGATCAGGATCGCCGAGCGGTTCTTTTAGAAGCCGTAGCGGCGCCCCCTGCGCGTGCGTCGCGCCACCACCGCGCCGCCATGGGCCTATCCGGAGACCGTGTTCGGTCGGCAAGGATGGACCCGAGGCCCGGTGAGCGGCCGGCCCGGCAACTTTCAAATGTCCCCACGCCCCCCCCCGTGCGTTCCGCAGAAAAGCTCTATGGAGCAAGGATCAGAAATCGCCACGCCCGGCGTTGGCGTTGGACTTGATGTTTTGATCCTCGCATATGCAGCAGGTGCAGCACGGGGCCATTTGTTGCGTATAATGCGAGCAACAAACCGGTAAACGCCAAAATACGGCACAAAAGCCAAGACGTTCATCTCCACTGGTCGCTTAATACAGCAACACTAAAGAACACCCCAAAGACACCGCGTGGGAATGTTGAGGCGCAAGTCTATATGGCGAGCGCTATCGGGATCGTGTGACTCAAATTTGCGCCCCGCAGCTGTTGCCGCTGGGCTATTCGGAGGACGAATAATGTCTTTTGTCAAAGCAGGCCTTGTTGCGGCCGTTGTATTGACCATCGCCTGCGCCAGTCCGGCCTATGCGGCCGACGTCGATCCGGCCGTCCAGGCCCTGGCGACGAAGATCGAGCTTGATCTCGCCGCCTTGTCCACTGCTAACGGCGGTATGCCGACGGATGAGCAAATTCAAGCCCTCATCGCCACCGACCTGTCGCTGTCCACCATTCCATTGAGCCAAAAGGAAGAGGCCTTGCAGCTGGTGTCCACGGACGCCGGAGTGACGGGAACGACCCTGCCGGCTGGGACAGCGAGCGCGGCTGGGATCGCCTATGCCGCTCTGACCGCCACGGGCGCCTTTGTCGCCGCCTCAGGCGGCGGCGCCGGCGGCGGATCGGGCTTCGGACAAAGCGGATCAGGCGGAGCCCTCGGCGGCGGCAGCGGCGGCCCGCCCTACACCGCCAAGCCGGCCTAGCGTCGGCTCGGGGTCTTACCCTCCCGGCAAAAGGCCTGGGGGCGTTCGTTGGTAACTAAGGAAGGGGATAGACGTGGCAAAAGCCTTGTCTGGGGTCCTGTTATTGCTTGCCACCTGCCTGTTGGCGGGGCAAGCCGCAGCCCAAACGCGTGACAACTACTTCGCTCGTGATCGCAATATCAGCGTCCGGGAGCGGGCCCGGCCAGGCTATCAGGCGCTCGGCATGCCGTTGGGTGCGTTTATCGCCTACCCCCGCGTTGAATTGGGAATTCAAAATAATTCCAATATCTACGCCACCGCGAGCAACGCCAAGGACGACACGATCGGTTTAATCAACCCCGTGCTCGAGGTCGAATCCCGCTGGTCGCGCAACAGTCTGTCGGCGTTTGTCCGCGGCGCCTCGCGCCAATATGTCTCGACCACCGCCGAAAACACCACCGACTGGCAATTGGGCGGCAAGGGGCAACTCGATCTTGGGGACTCCACCCTGGCCCTGGGCGGCGACTATGGCTACCTCGCCAATCCTCGAACAGCCAGCGTGGGAACCGGGGTGGGCGTTTCGTTCCCCGTTCATCCCGTTGAATACTACGGGTCGCACATCAACGCCGACCTAGCCCACACCTTCAATCGCCTGAAGGTGGAGGGCACGGTCAATTACTCATCCGCGCAGTTCGTCAACGCCAAGAACGCCGCTGGCGCCATCGTGCTGGAGACGCCCTTCAACTACACCCACACCGTCGCGTCGGGCAAGGCCGGCTACGCCATCAGCCCGGACACTGCTGTTTATGTATCGGCTGCCTACAATTCGATCTACTTCCCAAATCAGTCGGTGACCGCGAGCGTCTTGAACCGCAACTCAACCGGCGAAATCTTTGACGTGGGCGCCAACTTCGACATCACCGAAATTCTGCGCGGCGATGTGGAAGTCGGCTACCTGCGTCAGCAGTTCGCGGCTTCCGGTTTCAAGACGGTGACGGGCTTACACGCCTTGGGCAAATTGGAGTGGTTCCCCACCCAAATGACCACGGTGACCCTGTCAGGAGAGCGCAGCGTCGCGGCGGCGACGGTGCCCGGATCCCCGGCGGTGGTGGCCAGCGGCATCAGCGGCCAAGTCGATCACGAACTGACCCGCAATATCATCCTCACGGGGATCGCCCACTATGCTGAGGACGACTATCAGGGCATCGCCCGGCGGGACCGTCTCGGTGAGCTGACGGTCAGCGGAGACTACTTGGTGAACCGGAATGTGGGGCTGCATCTGGCCTACAACTACCTAAGCCAGAACTCCTCGGGCGCCCTCAAGGGAGCCAGCTACAACGATCACCGGATCACCCTTTCGGCGACGCTGCAGTACTAACGGCGGCCCGGTGGTCGGCCAGACAGGCGCGTAAATCTAATGAATATCCAAAATTTGGACCGCCGCCACGAACCGGACCTGCCTGAACAACGGGCCGCCGATTTGGACATCCACGCCCTGATATCGACCTTCCGCCGAAGGCTTCGTTTATTCGCGGCGGTGGTGGCGACTGTGGTGTTGGCGGCTGTGGTGTTCAGCTTTCAACAGACGCCGCGTTTCACGGCCACGTCCTATGTCATGATCGACACCCGAAAGCGCGACGTGACCAATGTCAGCGCCGTGCTTTCGGGACTGCCGACGGATTCCAGTTCGGTCGACACGGAGGTCGAAATTCTTAAGTCCCGCTCCCTTGCCACCCGCGTGGTGCAAGGGCTGCGGCTTGATCAGGACCGTGAGTTCAACGTCAACTTGAAGAAGCCCTCACTCATTGGAGGCATTCTTGGCGCTCCCGGCGCCGCGATCCGCGGGATGTTCAAGTCAACCGTGCCGGTTCAGTCGGCCTCGGCCAATGCCGCGGAGGCCGCGCTCGAACAGCGCAAGACGCTTGAGGCCGCGGTGGACTTGGTATTGCACCGCCTAACCATCCACCGATCCGGCCTGACCTATGTGATCGGCATCAACTTTGAATCAGAGGATCCGACTAAGGCCGCCGTAATCGCCAACGCCTTCGCCGATGATTATCTGCTCGAACAGCTCGAAGCCAAGTTCGACGCCACCAAGCAGGCCAGCGGCTGGATAGAACAACGGCTGGGCCAACTGCGCACCGAGGTGGAGCAGGCCGAAACCAATGTCGCGCAGTACCGTGCCGCCCATGGCTTGATGAGCGCTGTTGGCTCCAACCTGACCGAACAAGAAGTATCGGGGCTCAACCAACAACTCGCCCTGGCTCAGGCCAACTTCGCCGAACAAGAGGCAAAGGTCCGCACCGCAAAGCAACAGATGGCCAACGGCTCGAACGGCGAGGATGTCGCCGCTGCGCTGGACTCCGGGGTGGTGAAGGGCCTTCGCGCCCAACGCGCCGAAGTCAGCGGAAAATTGGCCGACCTGCAGACCCGCTACGGCGGGCGCCACCCCGAGGTGCAAAGAGTCGAGCGCCAGTTGGCGGATATCGACAATCAGATTCAGCTGGAAATCAACCGTAACGTGTCCAACCTCGACGCCCAGGCCCAGGTGGCTCGTCAGCGAATGGCCTCGATTCAGAACAGCCTTGGCCAGGCGCGCGGCACGCTGGCGGGAAACAACGAGGCGGCGGTCAAGCTCAACGAACTGGAACGGGACGCCCAAGCAGTGCGAACCCTCTACGAGAGCTTCCTGAACCGCTTCAAGGAAACCACCAACGCGCAAGGCATGGAGGAATCGGATGCCCGGGTTGTGTCACACGCTAAGATTCCAACCTTGCCGAGCTATCCCAAAAAGGATTTGAACACCACCCTGGGACTGTTGTTCGGCGTGTTGTTTGGAACCTTCGCGATCTTTATCGCGGAAGCCTTGGACAGCGGTATCTCCACCTCTGAAGATATAGAGCGCTACTTCGGCGTGGCCAGTCTGGGTTCGGTGCCCTTGCTGTCTTCGGCGGGAGGCTCCGGACGCGGTCCTGGGCTTTCGCCGTCGGAGGCGATCATCGAGAAGCCGTTGTCGGCCTTCGCAGAGTCATTCCGCAATCTGCGAACCTCGATCATCTATTCGCGCGTCGATAAACAGATCCGCGTCATCGCCGTGACCTCTGCCCTGCCCGGTGAAGGCAAGACAACAACAGCCTTCTGCCTAGGCCGCACCATGGCCATGTCCGGCAGCCGCACCGTCGTGGTCGACTGCGACGTGCGCCGCCGCAACATCAATCGACTACTTGGCGACGAGCCGGCGGTCGGCTTGATGGAGGTCCTGGCCGGTACGGTGAGCCTTGATCAGGCTTTGGTTCCCGATCGCGCCTCGGGGGCCTGGTTCCTGCCCCTGGCCCGCAGCGCCTTCTCGCCGAAGGATCTGTTCGGGGGCGAGGCGATGAGCAATCTGCTGACCGAGCTGAAAAAGCGGTTCGAGTTCGTGGTTCTCGACACTGCGCCGATCATTCCGGTCGCCGACACCCGCTCGCTGGCGCCCAAGGCCGATGTGATCGTCGTCTTGGCTCAGTGGCGAAAGACTCCCCGCAAGGCCGTGAAGGCCGCGTTCGATATGCTTAATTCGGTGGGCGCCGACATCGCCGGAATCGCAATGACCCAGGTCGATCTGCGCGAGCAGGCCAAATACGGCTATGGCGACGCAGGCTACTATTACCGCGCGTACCGAAAGTACTATGCGGAATGACTTAGGTCCGGGCCGCTTCGCGCCCTCGATCCGCGATGTGGCCGTTATCAGCCTGGCCTTGCTGCTCTATGCTGAGCACCTGATTTTCGGCGCCGATCGAGTTGATGTGGCGATGTTTTTCGCCTTGGCGCATCTGATCATCCTGCTGATGGCCCTAGCCACACGGACGGGACGGCGCGCGATCCAGGGCGCGCCTCTGCTCTGGATCGCGGCCCCTTTCGCCCTCGTCCTGCTCGCGGCGGCTTTCAGCGTCATGCCGGTGGGCGGCCAGATCGGCCATCCGTTGTGGAACTATATTTCGAGCACCGGCGGGAGCATTTCCCTGGATCCGACCGCCACTCGGGCGGAGATCGTCAAGCTGTTCGGCCTGGCGGCGGTATTTCTGCTGACCACCATGATCGGCGCCAAACGCGAACGCGCCGAGACCTTCGTGCAGGCGATTTCCTACATTGGCGGCGCCTATGCGGTTTGGGCTTTTGTCGACTGGTCGACGCATTCCAACCTCTTATTCGGCGTGGCGGGCCATCGGGACGTTGGTCGGTTGAGCGCATCATTTCTTAGCGCCAACAGCGCCGCGACGCTGTTTGCCTGTCAGGCGATATTGCAGCTCTGCCTAGCCTTGAGGGCTGTCAGGCGAGCGCCCAAAGCCTGGTTCTCGCGCAGGGCGTGGTCCGAGATGAAAGGATTGGGGCCCGCGCTGATCCTGTTGTTCCTCAACGTCAGTTGCCTGTTGTTGACGGTTTCGCGCGGCGGGGCCATGGCGGCGACTGCGGCGGCGGCGCTCGTTATCGCCGGCTTTGCCCTGGTTCGTACTGACCAGCGCAGCGCGGCGGGCGGGGTGATCGCCGTCGGCGCCTTGGTGGCGTTCGCGGCTCTGGGCCTGCTCCTGTTCAGCGGCAATGCCTTACTGGGCCGCTTGGCCGACAATCCGGCAAGCGGAGACGACCGTGTGGTGGTTTTCGCCGCCTACTGGAAGGCCATCTTGGCCTCACCCTGGTGGGGCTATGGGCCTGGAAGTTTCTACGCGGTCAATTTTCAAAGCATGACTTCGGCCAATGCCTTTGCCCTGGGGCAACTGGGCGCGGCTCATAATGTCTATCTCCAATGGCTGCTGGGGGCGGGCATAACGGGCCTTGTCCCGATGTTGCTCTGCGTTGGCGTTATTGTGACGACTATCGTTTTCAGTTTCCAACGGCGGACTCGGCAGAAGGCGTTCATGATTTTCGCCCTGGCCGCCTGTGCGGTTTTCGCCGTCCATGGCATGACGGATTTCGGGTTGGAGGAGCCTTCACTCGCGGCCTCGTTCGCGGCTTTCCTTGGACTCGGCTACGGCGTGGCTGTTCGGGCCTAATCGATGCGGCAATTCCCGCGTACCTTGTTGAGGCGCGTGATCGAATCTGGGGTGGTCTTCGAGTGCGCCCCGATCAGTCTAGTAGCTGCCTCGGCTCATGATCACTGCGGGAATCGTGCCCGCGATGATCTTCAAGTCCAGCGCTGGACCCCGCTTCTTGGCATAGACAACATCCATGGCCACGCGAGACCGATAGCTGGCGTCATTTCGACCGCTGATCTGCCACAGTCCAGTCAGGCCTGGGCGTACGGCGCAGTAGTGACTGAACCGGCGCCCGTATTTTTGCACCTCGGCCTGAACAATGGGCCGCGGCCCGACGAGGGACATTTCCCCCCGCAATACGTTCAAAAGCTGAGGCAGTTCATCCAAGCTGGATTTACGCAAAAATCCGCCCAACTTGGTGATGCGCGGGTCGCTTTTGAGCTTGTGGTCCTGAGCCCATTCCCGTTGAGCCGCGGGCGAAGAGGCCAGCACCGCCGCCAGACGGGCCTCGGCGTCCACACACATGGTGCGAAACTTAAAACATGGGAAGCCGCGCCCCCGGAATCCCAACCTGGACTGAAAAAACAGCACGGGCCCGCCGTCCTCAAGGTAAATGGCCAGCGCAACCAACACCATAAGGGGAAACAGAAAGATCAAAGCAGCGGAACTGAGTGCAACATCAAACGCCCTGCCCCGCCAGGACCTGCCCTGACGTAATGCGCGTCCGCTCACCGAGCGAGCGTTCGATTTCCTGGAAAGAGCAACCGAGACCATGGGTCCCTCACGCGACTGTACAGATTAATTAACAATATCTTACCAGTATTGGTGTGCGCTGATGGCTGTCCCAAAACAAATCCATAACGACGCCGGCGGTTAAATCCTCTAGGTTTGACCCCCTTTGCTCGACCGGAGAGCAACGCTTGATCAAAGATTAATCCTCGTCCTAGGATGACCTGTCTTCGGGCGGGGGGGCGGAGTTGTTACCGGGCGTCAAAGCGTTGAATCCGAGCTCGGTCGACAACCTTACTTGCCTAGCCCGCCAGGGCTTTCTTGCTTGAAATGATTGTAGATCTAAGCGTGTAGGCGTCGCGGCCGCGGTGGATGGCTAAGCCAAAGCGCCTCGGATCAGACCGCGCCGCGGCCATATCGTCCGTGGGCATGCACCGCGGCGAACGATTTTCGAAAGGCAGACACGAGCAACGGCGCGCCCATCGCCAGAATACCCCCGAGATCGGCCATCCAATGGTCGAAGTTAGCCTTGCGCGGGCCCGGCAATATCCATATGGCAGCCTCGAGCGCGCTCGCCAGCAATGCCGTGTCGATTAAGACCCGGATCGCCGGCTTGCGGTAGCGGGCGGCGTAAAAGGCCAGGGCCAGGATATAAAAGGCCGCGAAATGCTCCAGATTATTGGAATAGAGCAGGCGGGGAAGCCAGTCCGACGGGCCTAGCGAGGCGACAACGACGGCGGTGGCGGCGCCCACCGCTAGCGCCCTGGCGCCGATTGCCAGGGCATGATTGTCGGTCAGTGCACTCTTGGCCATAGCCGCCTCCAACCCCGCCATTTAGGCGATGGGATCGGACAGAGCGACCGAAAAGGCCGCGCTACGTTACCTCGGCGCGCGTTTGGCCAGAATTCGCTGCAGCGTCCGGCGGTGCATGTTCAGTCGGCGGGCGGTCTCGGATACGTTGTGACCGCACAACTCATAGACCCGCTGGATGTGTTCCCATCGCACCCGGTCGGCAGACATGGGATTGTCCGGCGGCTCCGGGCCGTCTTCGCGGGCGAGCAGCGCGCGCACCACGTCGTCGGCGTCGGCCGGTTTGGGCAGATAGTCCACCGCTCCGGCTTTGACCGCCGCCACTGCGCTGGCGATATTGCCGTAGCCGGTCAGCATGATCACCTTGGATTCGGGCCGGGCGGCATGGATGGCCTCCACCACGCCCAGGCCGCTGCCGTCCTCAAGGCGCATGTCAACCACGGCGAAAGCGGGGGCCGCGACATTTATCGCCCCGATCGCCTCGCTCACGCTGCCGGCCAGGGTGACCGCAAAGCCGCGGCCTTCGAGCGCGCGACCCAAGCGCGTGCGCAGGGGAGCGTCATCGTCCAGCAGGAGAAGGGTTTTGTCAGCGAGATCCGCGACTGCGGAAGTCAGTTCGATCATGTCAATAGTCACCGCAGTTGCGCGAGGGCGCGTGTCCAACAAGGGTCTTCAGCGTGCTTATACTCAAGGCCAATGTTTATCAAATCGCATTAACGTGGACTTTACTGCAAAGCTGGCGGGTCCGGGAGCCTGTCACTGGGGCCAAGCTTTGTTTTAATCGGGCCGCTTTTCAATAGACCGGCGGCGCTTCGATCGCGTCCCGCGACCAGCGGATACAGACCACCGCCCCGCCCCCGCGGTCATTGTGAAAATCCAGTTGCGCGCCGGTGCGCTCCAGCAGGGTCTTGGCGATGAAGAAGCCTAGGCCCATGCCCATATGCCCCGAGGGTGAGCCTTCGCCTGCCGCGCGACTGGTGATGTAGGGCTCGCCCAGTTTGGCGAAAATGTCCGACGAAAAGCCCGGCCCGTCGTCTCGCACTTCGATGGTCAGATTGTCCTCGTCGTAGCGGCCGATCAATCGAACCTCCGAGCGGGCGAAGTCGGCCGCGTTGTCGACCAGGGAGGTCAGGGCGCGCGACAGTTCCGGTTGGCGAATGAGCTCGGGAGGCTCAGCGTCCGGCGGCCCCACTAAGCTCCATTCCATATGGATGCGGTCATCCATCAGGTGCGGCTCGACCGCGTCCGCCAGAAGCTGGGCCAGGCTCAGGCGCGCATGCACAGCGTCGCCGGCCTCAGGGGCCTGAGACAGCCGCTGCAGAATGTCACGGCAACGCTTGGCCTGGGACGACAACAGCTCGGCGTCCTCGCGCAACGGTCCTTCGGGCGTTGTCAGGGCCATTTCCTTGGCCACGACCGCGATGGTGGCCAGCGGCGTGCCCAGTTCATGGGCCGCAGCTGCGGCCAGGGCCCCCAGGGCGGATAGTCGCTGCTCGCGGTGCAGCACGGTTTCGGCGGCGTGCAGGGCCTGCTCCATCCTCGCCGCCTCGGCCGCCGAGCTCCAGGCGTAGGCCGAGGTCAGTATAATGCCGAGCGTAATCGCCAAGCCTTCGCCCAGGCGGTAAAGCAGGGGAAGTTCGAGCGGCTGCCCCGGTCGCCACGGCAAGGGTTGATGGATAACGGCGAGCATCAGACTGATGAACACCGCCAGGGCGCCTAGCATCATTGTGTACCGCCCGTGCAAGGTGACGGCGGACAAGACGACCGGACCGATCAGCAGCAAGGCGAAAGGATTGTCCGTCCCGCCCGTCAGGTAGAGCAGGCCCCCAAGCTGGCAGATATCGAAAGTCAGCTGCATGGCCGCTTGCCACTCGGGCGAGACGTGCTGAGGCGGCACGCTGAGCACAAGGGCCATATTGAGCAAGGCCGACAAACCGATCAGGCCCAGGCACCCCAACAGGGGAAAGTCGAACCCCAGGCCAAAACGGACGATCAGCAGCGCCGCCATCTGCCCGCCGATGGCCAGCCAACGCAGCAGGATCAGGGTGCGAAGTCTCAGCCGTTCGCGCCGCTGGGCGTCTTGCCTGGTCGAGGGCGCGGGCCTATCCACGCGGGAAATGTGCTCTGGCGACATTGATCTGAACACATCCGGTCCGTATGAGCCGCGAGCGCGGCCCTTGTGAGAGGCTAGCCCGACATGACGCGCATGAGAAACCCTATAATATTCCTGGCGTTGATCCTGGCCCTGCCGCTCGCCTTTGGCGGCGGCGCCCAGGCCGCCAATGCCGCGCGATTCAGCGGCGTTGCCCAGATCGGCGGGCCTTTTTCCCTGGTCGATCAATACAGGCGGCCGGCGGACCAACGGCTGTTGAACGGCAAATGGTCGGCAGTATTTTTCGGCTACACCTTCTGCCCGGACGTCTGCCCCACCACATTGACCGTGTTGGCCCGCGCCCAGTCCCTGCTGGGGCCCAAAGCCAAGGCCTTCCAGGTGGTGTTCATTTCATTGGATCCTGGCCGTGATACGCCCGGCCAGCTCAAGGCCTACCTTTCCGCGCCGGTGTTTCCGCGCGCGACCGTGGGCCTGACCGGGACCCCGGCGCAGATCGCCCAGGCCGCAAAGGCCTATAAGGTTTTCTATCAGAAGCATGGCTCGGGACAGGGCTATACTGTGGACCACACCTCGGCGATCTACCTGATGGACCCGCGGGGAAATTTTGCCCGCGTCTTCACCGAGAGTCTTTCGCCGGCGGACATAGCGCACCAGATATCAGATGCGATGGACGGCAAGCCCTAGCCGCTTCAGCGACTCGCTGTCCGGGACCATTCGCCGCGTCTAGACCCGGATTCACCGGATTGCATTGTTTTGAGTGGATGATGTGATGTTGCGGCGCAATAGTGTGCTGAATTTGAAGTTCGCTTGCACATTGGGGCGCGCTTGGAGCGAACTTCAAATTCAAAAAAGCACACTAGAATCATATATTCCTAGTGTGGCGGGAGATTCAGAAATTCGCTCCCAGCCCTCCACAAAGCTCAGGCGAATTTCTGAATCGCCACACTGAGCGCCTGTACGAGGTCAAATGCTTTACGCTTTACATGAAGCCGCCTATTTCGCCGCTGAACCACTGAACCGGATGGCGGAGGCCGCAGCCAAGTTCTGGAGCTCGCCGCTCAATCCGGCGGCGCAAAGCGAGGCCGGGCGCAAACTCTACGCCTCGTCCCACATGCTGACCAATATGACCCGCCGCTACGGCAAGCCGGATTGGCGCATCGAGCAGGTGGATGTGGATGGCCGTCCGGTGGCCGTGCAGATGCAGACCGCTTGGGCCTCGCCCTGGGTCAAGCTGCAGCACTTCATCAAGGACCCGGCCGATCTGGCCGCCGCGGGCCGCGCGGGTCCGGGACCGGCGGTGCTGATCGTGGCGCCCCTATCGGGCCACTACGCCACCTTGCTGCGCGGCACGGTACGCGCCTTCCTGCAGGACCACGACGTCTATATTTCCGATTGGTCCAACGCCCGCACCGTGCCCCTGATCGAGGGCCGCTTCGATTTTCATGACTATCTGGACCACGTGCGCTCGATGATCAGCGCCATCGGCCCTGACGTTCATGTGCTGGCGGTCTGTCAGCCCGGACCAACTGTGATGGCCGCCGCCGCCCTGATGGCCGAGGACAAGGACCCCCTGCGGCCGGCATCGATGATCTTCATGGGCTCGCCCATCGATGCGCGCCTATCGCCCACCCGAACCAACAAGGTGGCCGAGGACCGGCCCTTCACCTGGTTCCAGCAACAGATGATCTACACTGTGCCCTTCCCCTACATGGGGGCCATGCGGCGGGTCTATCCGGGCTTCGTGCAGCTCTACAGCTTCATGAAAATGAACGAGGCCCAGCATGTGAACGCCCACTGGCGCTATTTTGAAGATCTGGTCCGGGACGACGGCGATGGCGCGGCCAAGCACCGGGAATTCTACGACGAGTACCTGTCGGTGCTGGATCTGACCGAGGAATTCTATCTGCAGACCATCGAGATCGTGTTCCAGAAATATCTGCTGCCCAAGGGCGAGCTGACCCACAGGGGCCGGTCGGTGCAGACCGCAGCGATCACCGACATCGCCTTGATGACCATCGAGGGCCAGCACGACGACATTTCCGGCGTGGGCCAGACCCAAGCCGCCCACGCCCTGTGCCCGTCCCTGCCGGACTCCATGAAGGAGCTCTACGTCCACCCGGAAGTCGGCCACTATGGCGTGTTCAACGGCCGCCGCTTCCGTAACGACATCTATCCGCGGGTGCGTGACTTCATCGCCCGCAATCAGGCCGCCGCCCGCGCCGCCGCTTGAAACCGACGCCAGACTCGCCTCTTACATGAGGCATGGGCCTGTTTCGCTCCTCCAGCTTGACGCCCGGCGACTTGATCGAAGTGGCCGGCGCGCCGGTACGTCTTAGGGTCAATGCCCGCGCGCGCCGGGTCAGCCTGCGTATCGACGCGGCCAAACGCGAGGTGATCGCCACCGCCCCCAGCCCCCGCCGATTGACCGAGGCGGTGGCTTTCGCTGGCCAAAGGGCCGACTGGATGGCGCGCCAGCTGCAAGCCTTGCCTCATCCGGTCAGTCTCAACCCCGGAGACCGGCTTGACGTGCTGGGCCAGGCCCATGTTCTGCGCCGAGCGGCCAAGCGGTTGCAGGCGGGGTTTTTCCAAACTGAGGACGCAGAGCCCGTCCTGTTGGCGTTCGGCGAGGGCGACGCCTTCGGCCGGGCGGTTCTACGGCTGCTCAAGCGCCGCGCGCTGGAAGTGCTGAACGAACGCACGGCGCACTACGCCCAGGCCCTTGGCCGGCCGATGCCCGAGGTGAATGTGGGCGACGCCAAGGCCCGCTGGGGCTCGTGCCGTCCGCCGCGCACAGGCCTGAAGGCCGATGCGGGCCGCATCCGCTACAGCTGGCGGCTGGTCCTGGCGCCCTACGCCGTAGCCGACTACGTCGCCGCCCACGAATGCGCCCATTTGCTGGAGGCCAATCACGGCCCCAGGTTCTGGGCCCTGGTGCGCCAGGTCCATGGCCCTGAAAAGGCCGCCCGCGACTGGCTCAAGCGGCACGGCGCACGACTGCACGGCTTTGGGCGATAGGCCCTGCCCCGAGTCCGGCGCCTAATTACTGTGCAATTACTCGATCTATTTTCAGGTCCGCGAAGCATTGTTTAGCTTGTTTATTCAATGCGAATTTCGGCGAATAATCCGGTATTTTTGGCCGATATTTTTCACGTCGTGCTGAAAATCCTCGTTTTTCGCCGATTTTTCCGGAAAAAATGACAACAATGTTCCAAAAATCCCCTATTGCGTGTGCTGGTGGCCGGGTGTATGGCGCCGCTGCGGGCTGATTTTGACCTGATCAATTCATGGGTTCTTTTGAACACGGGTGGTCGGTCCAAGCAGTGGCGCGTGAAACGAAATAGAACTGGAGGAAAATAGATGAAACTTGTCATGGCGATAACCAAGCCCTTTGCCCTAGACGCCATCCGCGAAGCCCTTTCGGGCGCCGGGGTCGAAGGCATGACCGTCAGCGAAGTGCGCGGCTACGGCCGCCAGCGTGGCCAGACGGAAACCTACCGCGGCAATGAATACAGCGTCGCCTTTGTGCCCAAGTTGAAGATCGAAGTCGTGACGGACGACCGCAATGTCGACGCCACGGTCAAGGCCATCGCCAAAGCCGCCAACACCGGCAAGATCGGCGACGGCAAGATCTTCGTTCTCGACGTTTTGGACGCCGTGCGCGTGCGCACCGGCGAGCGCGCCCTTGCCGCAGTTTGATCGGAGCGCCCCTCGAGCAGAGTTTTAACTCGAGGGCGTTTCGCAAAATCTATGGATCACGCGGCCATCAGGCGAGTCTGCCGCACGTGTTCGGGCGGTGATCCCAGTTCGCTTACAGATGGCGGCGAATATCCATTCGACCGTGCAGGATGCGCACCACGTCGATGTGATCGGGGGCGATTTGGTAGAACACGACATGGGAGCCGGCCGGGTAGCGTCGATAACCTTCCCGGATGTCGTCGCAAGCTCGCCCCAAGCTCGGCGTCGCCGCCAGGGCGGACAGCGCCCGATTGATCGAGGCGAAATATCGGTCGGCTTGGTCGATGTCCCAACGTTCCGCTGTGAAGCGCCATATCTCGGCGAGATCGGCCTCGGCCGTTGGGCGAAGCCGGCAAGCGCTCATTTTGGCCGCGAATGTTCTGCGTGCATGCGATTGAGAAAGGTCTGAGGCTCGAATGCCTTTGCCGGACCGCTCTGTTCGCCTTCAATCAAAGCCGCCCTCAGGGTGGCCAAGCGCAGTTCCTCATCTTCCAACAGCCGAAGGGCGGCCCGAACCACATCGCTCGCCGAACCGTAACGCCCCTGGGCGAGTTGGTGGTCGATAAAATCCACGAAATGGTCGCCAAGGCTGACCGAGGTATTTTTGCTCATGGGTCATGGAGTACCAGAAACTGGTATAATTCGCCAGCGCCACACCTCCCCGTCAAACGCATGCTGGAAGGATTTTTCGCGGGACCGAGCCCGTCCAGGCCCGCCTTTGGCGGCCGCTTCGCGGCGACGCGCAGCGTCGTCCTTTACCGGCCCGGCGCCGCGAAATCAGACTCGCCATGCGTTCGACGGCGGTGTGTGGGAGATTGTTTGCCTATCCATGCGACCTGGGGCGGCGAAGCTAGTGCGGCCCCAGATTGGGTGGCGCCAGGGTCGACCAACGAACGAGGCTGTGTAAAAACTCGGTTGGGTGGGCGGTGCCGCCGGTCTGAGATGAGACGCTCGCCCCCCTCAGGTCCGGATGGCCGCCATCATCGGCCCGGC
>JBEHYN010000025.1:0-44404 GCA_048498155.1 Pseudomonadota bacterium
CGCCGGGCCGATGATGGCGGCCATCCGGACCTGAGGGGGGCGAGCGTCTCATCTCAGACCGGCGGCACCGCCCACCCAACCGAGTTTTTACACAGCCTCAGTCATCATCAGCCGCCCCAACCTTGACACCTCCCCCCCCATATGCGCCCTTCCGCGCTTCCAAAAGCCGGTCAGAACACCACTCCTAATGCACCCCTATCGCTCCCATACCTGCGGCGCGCTGCGCCTTGCCGACGCCGGCGCCGCCGTGCGGTTGTCTGGCTGGATTCATCGCAAGCGCGATCATGGCGGGCTGATGTTTATCGATCTGCGCGACCATTACGGCCTGACGCAGCTGGTGCTGTCGCCCGAGACGCCGGGGTTTGCGCTGGTTGAGCGGCTGCGGGCCGAGAGCGTGATCCGGGTGGATGGGCAGGTGCTGGCGCGCTCGGCCGAGACGGTCAATGCGGGCCTGCCGACCGGTGCGATTGAGATTCGCGTGGGCGCGGTGGAGGTGCTGTCTGAAGCGGCCGAGTTGCCTCTGCCGGTGTTCGGCGAGCCGGATTATCCGGAGGAGCTGAGGCTCAAGCACCGCTATCTGGATCTGCGGCGCGAGACGCTTCACCGCAACATCGTGCTGCGCTCCAATGTGATTTCGTCCATCCGCCGGCGGATGATCGAGCAGGGCTTTACCGAATATCAGACCCCGATCCTGACCGCCTCCAGCCCCGAGGGCGCGCGCGACTTTTTGGTGCCCTCGCGCCTGCACGCGGGCAAGTTCTATGCGCTACCCCAGGCGCCGCAGCAGTTCAAGCAGCTGCTGATGGTGTCGGGCTTTGACCGCTATTTCCAGATCGCGCCCTGTTTCCGCGATGAGGACCTGAGGGCCGACCGTTCGCTGGAGTTCTACCAGCTGGATGTGGAGATGAGCTTCGTCACCCAGGACGATGTGTTCGACGCCATCGAGCCGGTGCTGCACGGGGTGTTCGACGAATTTAAGGGCGATAAGGCCCTGACGCCCTATCCCTTCGTACGCATTCCCTATCGCGAGGCGATTTCTAAGTACGGCACCGACAAGCCGGACCTGCGCAATCCCATCGCCATGCAGGATGTGAGCGACCTTTTCCGGGGCGGCGGATTTGGTCTGTTTGCGCGGATTTTGGACGCCGACGCCAAGAACGCGGTGTGGGGCATTCCCGCGCCCGGCGGCGGCTCGCGCGCCTTCTGCGACCGGATGAACAGTTGGGCGCAGGGCGAGGGTCAGCCGGGCCTGGGCTATATCTTCTGGAGCGAGGACCAGGGCGGCTGGGGCGGCCCCATCGCCAAGAACCTCGGCCCCGAAGGCACGGCGGCCGTGATGGGCCAACTGGGCCTGGGGCAGGGCGACGCGGCCTTCTTTGCGGCGGGCGATCCGGGGGTGTTCTACAAGTTCGCCGGCGCGGCGCGCACCAAGGTGGGCCAGGATCTGGCGCTGATTGAGCCCGACATCTTCAAGTTCTGCTGGATCGTCGACTTCCCCATGTTCGAGTGGAACGAGGAGGAGAAGAAGGTCGACTTCTCGCACAACCCCTTCTCCATGCCGCAGGGCGGGCTGGAGGCGCTGGAGACGCGGGATCCGTTGGATATCCTGGCCTATCAGTACGACATCGTGTGCAACGGCCATGAGCTGTGCTCGGGCGCCATCCGCAACCACTTGCCCGCCATCATGCTCAAGGCGTTTGAGATCGCCGGTTATGGGCCGCAGGTGGTGGAAGACCAGTTCGGCGGCATGCTCAACGCCTTTAGGTATGGGGCGCCGCCCCACGGCGGGCTGGCCCCGGGGATCGACCGCATCGTCATGCTGCTGGCCGGGCAGGAAGCCATCCGCGAGGTCATCGCCTTCCCCCTGAACCAACAGGGGCAGGATTTGCTGATGAACGCGCCGTCTGAGGCGTCGGAGCGGCAGTTGAAGGAACTGAGTTTGAGGGTGCAGGCGCCGATCAAGGTGTGATTTTGAAGAGATGAACCACGAAGCTCACGAAGAACACGAAGAAAGACAAGACCTTCGTGATCTTCGTGAGCTTCGTGGTTAAATTAATAGCCGCTGCGCGGCCTTAAGCCATCGCCGCCAGCAGCACGCGGTTGCGGGCTTGGCGGGCTTCGATCAGGACGGATAGGGCGGCGTCGGCGTCCAGGAGCGAAGGGTCGGCGGCGCCGGCCATGTTTACGTCGCCCATGAACGAGCCGTCGCCGGCGCTGACTCGGCGCACGCACATGGTCCAGTCGGGGAACAGGCGCTGCTCGCAACGTTCCACGGTGATCAGGCGTATGTCGGTGTGGCGATGATCCTGGGTGATCCGCTCGTAGGTGGCCTTAACCCCTTCGGCGGGTCCCTCCAGCACCTGCATGAAATGGCCGCGATGCACCAGCAGCAGCCCGGTCACCCCGCACGCGCCGTTGTTGCGGTTGGAGGCGCGCAGGATGGCGCTGGTGACATAGTCCTGCTCCTGGCGCTCGCTGGGGAAGGCGGCGCTGAAGCGGCTGACGTAGATCAGGCGCTGGAGGGGCGAATGCTGCGTCACGTCAATAATCCGTGGGGCCTAGACGCGCACCATCGCTTTGCCGGGTTAAATTCCGGATAAGCCTGCAGTGACGTTTCAGCGCAGGCCTCTCCTCCCCTATGTAGCGCAGCGAAGTGGGGGAGGGGGACCGCCTGAAAGGCGGTGGTGGGGGGCTCGTTGCGCCAAAAGGCCCCTTCCACCACACTTCGTGTGGTCCCCCTTCCCCGCTGCGCAGGGAAGGAGATAGAGCCCAGACCGCCTTCCCACCCGAGCGAGAGAGGCTTTATTGCGTCGGCGGGGCCGGGCCGCCGGGCTTGCCGAGGGCGGCGGTGTAGAACATGGCCGGTACGGTTCCGCGGTTGAGCACCTGGTGGCGGCCGACGGTCTGGTCATTGAGCATGACATCGCCTGGGCCGTGATCCTCGATCGGCGCGCCATTGCGCTGGACGCTGAGCACGCCGGAGACCACCTGCACCACTTCCCACTGGGCCTTGTGCGAGTGGGGCGCCAGGCCGGCGCCGGGCAGGGCGGTGGTGTAGGACAGGCCCAGCTGATAGCCCTTCATGCAGGGGAAGGCGACGGGGTCGATATCGATCAGCCCCAGCTTCTTGCCGGTGAACTTGGAGGTGGGCAGGGGCAGGACGGCGTTGGCCGCCGACTGGGCCGCCGCCAGACCGGCCGCGCCGAGCACCATGCCCACGGCCATGGCCGCCCCGATTTTCAATGCGCTCATTTGGCTGATTCCTTGATCTTTAGGGTTTGGCCGGAGTCGGGCCGACGTGGGCGCCGATATAGACCGCGGTCTCGGAGCCGGTATTGACCAGGGTGTGGGTCATGGTTTCGTCCTCCACCAGGACATCGCCGGGCCCGTAGGTGACGATCTTGCCGCCGTTGGTCTGGCCGCTGACATGGCCCTGGAGGAAGTAGAGCACCTCGGGTTTGAGCTTGTGCGAGTGCAGGGGCAGGCCCGAGCGCGGGGGCAGGGTGATGCGTCCCATGTGCAGCACATAGCCCTTCAAGGCGGGAAAGGCCTTGCCCAGGTCCATGTTGGCCAGGGGATGGCCCTGAACTTCTCCCACCGGCGCGGGCAAGACGGCCTGCGCGGCCACGACGCCCCCCGCGCCGAGCGCGATGCCGACGGCCAGGGTTGCGGCGTACTTCAACGGCGTCATGGACGCGCCTCCTCAGGGTTTGGCGGGTGGAGCCTTGCCCACATGGGCGCCGATATAGACCACCGGCTCGTCGCCGAGGTTGATCTCCGAATGGCTGACCGTCTCGTCATAGATCAGGGCGGCGCCCGGACCATAGGTTTCGATCTTGCCGCCGTTGATCTGTTCGGTGATGTGGCCCGAGACGATGTAGACGACCTCCGGCGTCTGCTTGTGCGAATGCAGCGGCAGGCCGCCGCCGTGGGGCGGCAGCTCCAGGCGCGAAACCTGCAGCACATAGCCTTTCAGGTCGGGGAAGGCCTTGCCCAGGTCGATGCGTCCGAGCTTGGCGCCGGTATAGCCCTTGGTGGCGGCTTGCAGCGCGGCCTGGGCCGTGGCCAGACCGCCGGCGCCTAGGGCGACGCCGAGGGCCAGCAGGGCGGCGGCTTTCAATCGCTTCATGTGGTTGGTCTCCAGATCAATAGCGCGGCGGGGTCGCTTGCGGCTTGCTCACGTGGGTTCCGTAATAGACCACCGTCTCTGTGCCCTGATTGAGCACGGCGTGGGTCACGGTCTCGTCGTTGATCAGGGTGGTTCCCGGGCCGTAGACCACGGGCGCGCCGCCGTTGCGTTGTTCGGTCAGATGGCCGGAGACGATGTAGACGATCTCTGGAATCTCCTTGTGCGAGTGCGGGGCCAATCCGGCGCCCGGCGGCACGGTGAGGCGCGAGAGGCGCAGCTCAAAGCCCTTCATCTGCGGGAAGGCCTTGCCCAGATCGACCATGCCCAGCTTCTCGCCGGTGACGCTGTGCGCGGGCGCCGGCAGGGTGTCGGCGGCATGGGCCGCGCCCGAGGCGGCTAGGGCGAGGGCGGCCAGGACCGCGGGCATCGACGAACTCATATGACTTGTCCTTTTCACGGCTTAGCCACGGCGGGCTTGGGCTTGGTCGGCGACAGGGAGGTGGCGAACATCACCACCGGCGCTGAGCCCTGATTGAGCAGGGCGTGGGTCACGTCGGTGCTGTTGAGCAGGACCGAGCCGGGGCCATGGGTGGTGATCGGCCCGCCGTTGCGCTGATCGCTCAGCACGCCGGATTCGATGTAGGCGATCTCGGGGAAGGTCTTGTGCGAATGGGGCGTCAGGCCCGCACCCGGCGGAATGACGGCTCGCCGCAGGCTAAGCGAATAGCCGGCCATGTTGGGCAAGGTGGTGTTGGCCAGGTCGATGCTGCCCAGGGGCTGGCTAAGCTGCGGACCGTTGGGCGCGGGCAGCACGCCCTGGGCCTGGGCCAGGGCCAGACCGGCCGCGCCGATGATCGCGCCGAAAGCCGCGCCGGCTGCGAACAGACCGGTGGATTTGATGAACTTCATGCCGTTTCCTCCGTGGCGTCTTGAGTGCGCCTGCCTAAGCTATAACCCAGCGCGGCGGCGTGCGCAGCCTGTTACGGAGTCGTCGTCGGCGGCGTCTTGCGGGCATGACCCACCACGGTGGCGTAGGTCACCAGCGGCTCTGAGCCTTGATTAAGCACAGAGTGGCGCACGCTGGGATTGTTGACCACCGTGTCGCCGGGGCCATAGACGACGATCGGTCCGCCTTCGCGCTGTTCGCTCAGATGGCCCGAGACGATGTACATGATCTCGGGCGACTGCGAGTGCGAATGGGGCGCCAGGCCCGCGCCCGGGGCCGTGGTGGAAATCCGCAGGCTCAGCTCATAGCCGGCCATGCCGGGGGAGACCTGGCCCAGGTCGATGGTTCCCAACATCTGGTTGGTCTGCCGTCCATTGGGCGCGGGCAGAACGCCTTGCGCCTGGGCGAGGGCCAGGCCGGCCGTGGCCAGGACGGCGCCAAACAGTGAGCCGGCTACAAATAGGCCGACGGACGTGGTGGGTTTCATCTAGGCTCCTCCCTGGAGCTATCGTTTATTGTGTCGACCCAGGAGACCCTTCATGGCTGAACCCGTCAAGATCGCCGGACTGTGCGGCAGCCTGCGCTCAGGCTCCTACAACCGCGCGGCTCTGAATGCGGCGCTGGAACTGGCGCCGGAGGGCGTGCAGATACGGGTGGCCGAGATCGGTGAGCTGCCGCTTTACAATGAGGATCTGCGCAAGGACGGATATCCGCCGACAGTGGAAACGTTCCGCGAGGCCCTGCGCTGGGCCGATGCGTTCCTGTTCGTCACGCCCGAGTACAACTACTCGATCCCTGGGGTGCTGAAGAACGCCATCGATTGGGGTTCGCGCCCGCCGGAGCAGCCGTTCGCTGGTAAGGCGGCGGCGGTGATGGGCGCCTCTATGGGCCTGCTCGGCACGGCGCGGGCGCAGTACCACCTGCGCCAGATGGGCGTGTTTTTGGAGCTGCAGTTCGTCAATCGGCCCGAGGTGATGATCGGCCAGGCGGCGTCAAAGGTCGACGCCGATGGCAAGCTGACCGACCCCGCGACCCGCGAGTTCATCGGCAAGCTGATGATTTCGCTCAGGGATTTTACGCTTCGTCTCACAGCGTAGCGTCCTTCCCCCTCAAGGGGGGAAGGGCAGGGATGGGGGTGTTCGCACTGAGCATTCCAAATGTGGCGAAAGCGGCGGCGCGCCTCTGGGGTTCAAGCCGGCCCTTCTGTGGGCCGCACCCCCACTCCCGACCTCTCCCCCCTCGAGGGGGAGAGGGGCGTCAGCACCCTTTCAGGTGCAGCCCTCTCGGCAGACGCGTGGTTTCATCGCCGCAAGCTTCGCTAAGCTGGGCCTGATTGAGGCCGATGGCGCGGTCCATTTCGGCGCCCGAGAAGTTCACCCCCGACAGATGCGCGCCGCGCAGATTGGCGCCCTGCAGATAGGCGCCGACGAAGGTGGCGTTGGTCAGGTTGGCCCCGGCGAAATTGGCGCCGGTGAATACCGCGCCATAGCCGTTGACGTCGCGCAGATCGCCGCCGGCGAAGCTGGTGTGGTTCATGATGGCGGCCGACATATCGGCCTGGCGCAGGCGCGCTCGGGCGAAGTTCTTGTTTTTCAGCTGAGTGTTCTGCAAATCGGCTTGGAACAGATTGCAGGCTGGGCAGGAGGCCCCTGCCTTGACGCGGGCGATCTGGCCCGCGTTCTGGGCCATGGCAGGGCCGGCCGCCAGAACAGCGGCGAGGGCGAGCACCAACTTTGACGGCATTGGATTAGGTCCCTGACGTTTCCAACAGCCTAACCGCGACGTCTTAAGAGCGGGTGGACGGGCCTCAGGACCATCTTAGGCGCGGTTTGCGCGCGGCCAGGGTCTCGTCCAACCGTCGCAGAGGCGCCTTAACCGGGGCGGCCTTGAAACGGGCCAGAGCGGCCGGATCGGACTTGGCCGACAGGGCGTCCTGGGCCAGGGCGCGCAGAACGTCACAGAAACGGTCGATCTCGGCCTTAGGCTCGGTCTCGGTCGGCTCAATCAGCATGGCGCCGTGCACGACCAAGGGAAAATACATGGTCATGGGATGGAAGCCCGCGTCGATGATGGCCTTGGCGAAGTCCAGGGTGGTCACGCCCGTGCCTTCCAGCCAGGCGTCGCTGAACAGGGCCTCATGCATGCACGGGCCGTCGGGGAAGGCCGGAGTCATCAGATCCTGCAGACGCGCCTTGATGTAGTTGGCGCTGAGCACCGCATCCTCCGCCACCTGGGCCAGTCCGTCGGCGCCATGGCTGAGCATGTAGGCGTAGGCGCGCACGAACATGCCCATTTGGCCATGGAAGGCGCTCATGCGGCCAAAGGCGTTTGCGGCCTCGCCTTCGCGATGTTCCTCCAGCCGCCAGCCTTCGCCGTCGCGCACCAACCACGGCTGCGGCGCGTAGGGCGCCAGGGCGGCGGACAGCACCACCGGGCCCGCTCCCGGTCCGCCGCCGCCGTGCGGCGTGGAAAAGGTCTTGTGCAGGTTGATGTGCATGGCGTCCACGCCCAGATCGCCGGGACGGATCTTGCCGACGATGGCGTTGAAGTTGGCCCCGTCGCAGTAAAAATAGGCTCCCGCTGCATGGGCCAAGCGGGCAATCTCCACCACGTCACGCTCGAACAGGCCGCAGGTGTTGGGGTTGGTCACCATGATGGCGGCCACGTCCGGGCCGAGCTTTGCCTCCAGATCCGCCAGATCTACTCGTCCGTCGGCGCTCTGGGCGATGTCCTGCACCTGATAGCCGACGAAGGCGGCAGTGGCCGGATTGGTGCCGTGGGCCGAGGCTGGAACCAGCACTCGCTTACGGGCGTCGCCGCGCGCTTCGTGAGCCGCCCGGATCGCCAGCAGGCCGCAGAGTTCGCCATGCGCGCCGGCCTTGGGCGGTAGAGCCACGGCCGGCATGCCGGTGAGGGTTTTCAGACCATGCGCCAGCCGGTCCATCAGGGCCAGGGCGCCCTGGATGGTGGATTGCGGCTGCAGGGGATGGATATCGGCGAAGCCCGCCAGGCGCGCCACTTTCTCATTCAGACGGGGGTTGTGCTTCATGGTGCACGAGCCCAGCGGATAAAGGGCCAGGTCGATGGCGTGGTTCTTCTGTGACAAACGCACATAGTGGCGCAGGGTCTCAGGCTCCGACAAACCGGGCAGGCCGATGGGCGCTGCGCGCGCCAGGTCGCCCAGGTCCTCCGCCGCGCCGGCTTCCGGCTCGGGCAGGTCCACGCCGGTCTTGGTCCAACCGCCGAGCTCGAAGATCAGCGGCTCAATTTGTTGCAGACCTTCGGCGGTGATCTTTGATGGGGTGGGTTCCAAGGCCGGATCCGGGCGAGTCGGGCGGCCCACGGTTTGCATGGTCATGCCAGGACCTCATTGAGGGATTGGACAAAGGCGCCGATATCGGCGTTGGTGGTGGTCTCCGTCGCGGCCACCAGCAGCAGGTTGTCCAGGCCCGCGTGGGGCTCCAGCCGGCTGTAGGGCACGCCGGCTAGCACTCCGCGCGCGGCCAGGGTTTCCACCACCGGTGCGGCCGCCACCGGCAGGCTCAGGGCGAACTCGTTGAAGAAGCGCGTGGTGGGGCTGCTGACGCCGGGCACGGTCAACAGGGCGTCGCGTAGCTTGCGGGCATTCTGATGGTTCAGCATGGCCAAGCGGCGCAGGCCGACCTCGCCCAGCAAGCTCATGTGGATGGTGAAAGCAAGGGCGCAAAGACCTGAATTTGTGCAGATATTTGACGTCGCCTTCTCGCGGCGGATATGTTGCTCGCGCGTCGACAAGGTCAGGACGAAGCCGCGCCGACCCTCCGCGTCCACCGTCTCGCCCGCCAGCCGTCCCGGCATCTGGCGCATGAACTTTTCGCGGGTGGCGAACAAGCCAACATAGGGCCCCCCGAAATTCAGACCGTTGCCGATCGACTGGCCCTCGGCCACGGCGATATCCGCGCCCATCTCGCCGGGCGACTTGAGCAAGCCGAATGACACAGCTTCGGTGGTCACCACGATCAGCAGAGCGCCCTGGGCGTGTGCGGCCTCGGCAATGGCGGAGACGTCGCTGGCCTGGCCGAACACATTCGGTGTTTGCACCACTACGCAGGCGACGTCCGGCCCGATCGCTTCGATCACCGCCCCTTCGCCGTCCACCTGCGGGGTCATGCGGACGGTTTCGATGCCTGACACGTGGGCCAGGGTCTCGGTCGAGGCGGCGTAGTGAGGGTGCAGTCCGCCCGACAGCACCGCCTTGGATCGGCCAGTGACGCGCGTGGCCATCATGACGGCTTCCGCGCAGGCGGTCGAACCATCGTACATCGAGGCGTTGGCAACCTCCATGCCGGTGAGGGCCGCGACCTGGCTTTGGAACTCGAACAGCACCTGCAGCGTGCCTTGGGCGATCTCGGGCTGATAGGGGGTGTAGCTGGTCAGGAACTCCGAGCGCTGAATGATGTGATCAACGCTGGCCGGCACATGATGGCGATAGGCCCCCGCTCCACAGAAGAACGGCCCAGCGCCGGCCGGCCGATTCATCGTCGCTAACACGCTCAGCTCGCGCTCCACCTCCAGTTCGCCCTGGTGCAGGGCAAGGTCGACCGGTCCGCTCAGACGAGCAGAAGCAGGCGCGTCGGCGAACAGTTCGTCGATGTGGCGCGCGCCGACGGCCGCCAACATCAGGGCTCGATCTTCAGGGGTCAGGGGCAGGTAGCGCATGATTACAGCGTGTCCAGAAAGGCTTCATAGGCGGCCCGGTCCATCAGGGCCTCGATTTGAGCCGGATCGGCGGGCTTGAGCTTGGCGAACCAGCCTCGGCCTTCCGGGTCTTCGTTGACCGTTTCAGGCTCTCCCGACAGATCGGCGTGGGTTTCCATGACCACGCCATCAATGGGGGCGTAGATGTCGGAGGCGGCCTTGACGCTCTCGACCACGGCCAAGGGATCGCCGGCCTTAACGGTCTTGCCTACGGCCGGAGTTTCGACAAACACGACATCGCCCAGCTGTTGGGCGGCGTAGGCGGTGATGCCGACAGTGGCGACATCTCCGTTCAATTCAATCCATTCGTGGTCTTTGGTAAAGCGCATGGCTGTCTCTGGTCAGGATTGGCGCACGTAGCGGTGCGGAACGAAGGGAAGGCAAACCACTTCGGCGGGCTGGGGCCTGTCGCGAACAATGGCCTGTAACGCCGTGCCGACTGCGGCGAAGGCAGGTGGGACGAAGGCCATGGCGATCGGCTGGGACAGGCTGGGAGAATAGCCGCCGCTGGTGACGCGACCGATGATGGCGCCGTCGTTTGATGCGATTTGAGCGCCCTCGCGCGCCGGGGCCCCCGTCACCTTGAGAGCAACCCTTATGCGTGATGGTCCTTGCGCCAGCTCGCCCGCGATACGAACGGCGCCCGGGAAATCGCCGGCGGCCAAGCGCCGTTTGGACAACGCGAAGTTCAGCCCCGCCTCGACCGGCGAGATGGTTTCGTCCAGGTCGTGGCCATAGAGGGGCAGTCCCGCTTCAAGCCGCAGGGAATCGCGGGCGCCCAGGCCGATGGGCCTCACCCGCTCGGACTGCAAAAACGCCGCCCAAAGGTCGCCTGCGGCCGCTTTGGGCACGAGAATCTCGAATCCGTCCTCGCCAGTGTATCCGCTGCGCGAAACGATCAGGCCGTGACCCCGCCAATCCAGGCCCGCGGTCTGCATGAAACTGAGCGCCAAGGCGCCACGCGCGATATAGGCCATCACCCCGGCCGCGTCTGGCCCCTGAATCGCGATCAAGGCGTGATCGACCAGGGGGCGCAGGGTCGCCACGCCCGCCAGGGCCGCGCCGATGAGGGTGAAATCGGCCTGTTTGGTTCCGGCGTTGACGATCAGCAGAAGGGAGCCTTGGGCGGCCTCGTCGAGGGGGCGAGACACCATTAAATCGTCCAACACGCCGCCCTGGCCGTTCAGTAAGAAGGTGTAACGCTGGCGGCCGCGCTTGAGCCCGGCGATATCTCCCGGAATCAGCGGCTCCAGCGCCGAGGCGATCGCCAGATGGTCGGCTTGCGGGTCGCCGGAAGGATCGTTCAAGCTCAGCAGAGCCGGACCCATGTGGGAGACGTCGAACAGCCCCGCATGTTCGCGCGTCCAGCGATGCTCCGACAACACCCCGTCCTTGTACTGCACGGGCATGTCATAGCCGGCGAAGGGGACGAAGCGCGCGCCCAGCGCCGCATGCGCCGCATGCAACGGCGTGCGCAGAAGTGGCTCGAGTTGGGTCTGTTCAGACATCGTCGCTCCAGAACACAGGACGGTAGGGCTCGGACGGATTCATCCTGCGCTACGCCCCCGCTGTCCTGAGCACCTGAGAGTTTTCAGGCCCAATTCGCCTGAAGCGACTAGGACCCTTGCTCCTTCGGCGAGCGGCCAAGAGGCCGCTGCTTTCCAGCGTCTGTATGCTCGCGCGGTCCTTTTGCCTGAGCGTTTCCGGGGCGGTTGCGCCTTCGGCGCCGGGATCGAATCCCGGCCTCTCCCGCGAGAGCCAGGCAAGGGTGGGCGAGGGTGGGAGGGGAGTCAACTACGGCCTTGGGCGTAATCGACGCAGCAGGATCATGTTCGGCCCGGCGCCCAATATTTGTTCGACGATTCGGCTAGGTAAGGCGCCTATCGGGAACCGGCTTAGCTTTGATACGCTTGTGTTTAAGGACGCCATGCCTTGGCCGACACTCATAAGGGCGCGTATGAAACGGTTGAGCCTGATGACGGCGGCGCTAGTCGCCTGCTTGGCGGCGACAACGCCATGCTTAGCGGCCAAGGCTCGTCCTGCCCCGTTGTGCTGTCGCATTCCGGCCGGCGCGGTGGTTCAGGTGGAACTCGCCGAGGAGGTCGGCACCAGGACCCAAAAGGCCGGCGACGCCTTCGCCCTCCGATTAGCCGCGCCGTTGATCGTCGATGGGCGCGTTGTTTTGCAGGCGGGCACGCCCGGCGTCGGCCGGGTCGTCCAAGCCTCAAGGCCGGGCATGGGGGGCAAGGCGGCCAAACTGGTGCTGGCGGCCGAGTATTTGGTCCATGGCCGCACGCGTATGCGGCTGCAAAGCCTTCAGCTGTCGGCCGTGGGCAAGGGTAATGTTGGGGTCGCTCAAGCGATCGGGCTGAGTGGCATCGTCCTGGGCCCCATTGGCTTCGTGGGCATGGCCGTGCGCGGCGGAGACGTCTTTTTCCCGGTGGAAACGAAGGCGCAGGCCAAGCTGTCACAAGCCACGGTCTTGCCGTCGCTGCGGCGCGCCACGGCTCCAGACCTTGCCCTGGCGGCGCCTGCTGAGACCGCCGATGTCGGCGCAGGGGCGATCGAGATTCCGCCGCCGCCGCCGGGCCTAGGCCAAGTTGTCTTTTTTCGCGTCCATTCCCTGCTCGGGACCGGTCAGTGGTTCAATGTCCGTGAGGACGGCCAGGCCCTGGGCAAGCTGACCAATGGCGCCTATTTCATCCAGATCGCGCCACCCGGCGTGCATACCTACACCGCCACCAGCGAGCCTGTGTTTAAGGACAGCCTCAAACTGCAGGTCGATCCGGGCGAGACCTATTTCGTCGAGGGCATACTCACCAAGGGCTTGGTGATCGGCGCGGCGGATTTGACGCCGTCCGATCGGGGCGCCTTCGACAAAGCTTCCAAGGATCTCACGTCTGGGACGACGCCGTAGTCCGAAGCGCTACATCCGCTCGGGCGCGTCCAATCCAAGCAGGCCCAGGGCCAGTTCGAGCTGGCCAAGGGCGGTTTGCGCCAAGGTCAGGCGCGAGGCGCGCTGTTCGACGGTGTCGGCGCCCATCACCGGACAGGCGGCATAGAATTTGGAAAAGCACTGGGCCAGTCGATAGGCGTGCTCGGCGATGAAGTTGGGCGCGCGTTTGGCGTACGCGTCGGCCGCTGCTTGATCGAAGGAGTCCAGCACCAGGGTTAGTTCCCGCTCGGCCGGCTCGCTGATCGCTACCACGCCGGGCTGCGCGTTCTCCGCCGCCGCCTTGCGTAAGAGGGATTTGATCCGCACTGCCTGGTAGAGCAGATAAGGTCCGGTCTTGCCCTCGAAGCTGGTGAAGCGGTCGAGATCGAAGACGTAGCTGGCGCCGCGGAAATTCTGCAGATCGGCGAATTTGATCGCGGCCATGGCCACCTTGTGCGCCGTGTCCTCAAACTCCGCCTCGGATAGCTCCGCCCCCAATCCCGCCTCGTGCAGTCTCTGACGCGCCTTTTCGCGCGCGGACTGGATCAGGTCGTGCAGCTTCAGGACGCCCCCTTCGCGGGTCTTGAAGGGCTTGCCATCCGGCCCATTCATGGTGCCGAAGCCCAGATGCTCCAGGGTGTCTTCGGGGGCGTAGCCCACCATATAGGCGGCGCGAAAGACCTGCTCGAAATGGTCCGATTGGCGCTGATCGACTACGTAAAGAATGAGTTGTGGATCGAATGTGCGTCGCCGGTCCAACACAGTGGCCAGATCGGTGGTGCCGTACATGGCCGAGCCCTCCGAGGAGACCACCAACAGGGGCGGCAGCTCACGCTTGTCGCCTTCGCGCGCCACCCGCACGATCTGCGCGCCCTGGTCATAGGTAAGCAAGCCCTTGGCCTTAAGGTCTCCGATCATCTCGGCGATCAGGGGGTCGACATCGCTTTCGCCCTTCCACAAATCGAATTCTATGCCCAGGGCGTCGAATTCCCGCTGCAGGGCCGTGCGGCTGACCGTCACGAAATGGCGCCACAGGCGCACATAACCCGGTTTACCGGCTTGCAGCTCCGCCGTGGCCTTGCGCGCCCTATCCCGAAAGGCTTCGTCCATCCGCGCCTTGGACGCAGCCAGGGGATAGAGTCGGTCCAGGGCGTCCAGATCCAGCCCCTCGAGCAGGGCGGCGACAAACCGCTCCTCTTCGTGAGGCTTGGGACCATCCGGCGTGCGCCAAAGTTCCTCGGCCACCGCCAGCCAGCGGGGGTTCTCGTCGCCGGCCGCGACGATCAGCAATCCCATTTGGAAGCCCCAGTCGCCGAAATGGGCGTCGCCCACCGCCTCGTCTCCGCGGAAACGAAAAATCCGCTTGAGCGATTCGCCGATGATCGAGGAGCGCAGGTGGCCCACATGCATGGGCTTGGCGACATTGGGGCCGCCATAGTCCAGCAGCACCCGACGCGGCGCTTCGGTCATCGCGGCGCCCAGACGTTCGTCCCCCGCGATTTCAGCGGCGCGCGCGGACAAGGCGTCATTGGCCACGCGGATATTGATGAAACCGAGGCCCGCCAACTCCACCGAGGCGAACAGCGGATTTTCGCGCAGCTGAGCCACCACGGCCGCGCCGATCTCGCGCGGATCGCGGCGCACGGACTTGGCCGCCGCCAGGGCGCCGTTGCATTGAAAGTCCGCCAAATCCGGGCGGTCGCTGGCGGTGACCCGGCCGAGCTCCGCCGGTAGGTCGGCCGAAGCGAAGGCGGCTCCCACCGCCTTGCTCAAAGCCCGTCGCAGGTCGGTCATTTGGTCGTTGAGGCGCCAGTGGTTTCGGCCGCGACGACCGCGCCCGGCTTGAAGCGTTTGCCGTCGCGGTTGAAGCTGACCATCTCGGGCGTCACGTCAAAACCCACCAGGACCTCGAAATTAGACCCGCTGACCTTGTTACTCGCCCGAGGAATGGTGATTCCCTTCAAGGTGTCGGTCAACATAACCCGGTCCTGCCCGGCTGGGAAACTGACCGGCAGGTTGAAGTAGGCCTTGTCGATCACGTCGCGATTTCGGTCGGTCACCGCCACCCAGTAGCGATAGGTCTTTGAGGACCCCACGGCCTCGGGGCCGCGCCCAAAGGCGAACAGCACCTGGGTCTGCAGGCGAATCGGCTCGGCGGCCTTGTATTGGCAGACCGACGACAGGCTTTGAATCTCACCGGTGAAACCCACCGCGGAGACCTGTTCGCGATTGTCCTTCAGTTCGACGTAGCGCGCCGCGTCGTACAGCACCTTCACAAAGGGGCAGGGGCCGACGTTCTGCACCTTGGGAATAGGCGGGTGCTTGTCCCCCCAGTCGTCCTTCTTCTTTTTGTCATCGGCCGCAGAGTCGTCCTGGGCGAAGGCGTGATGCACGGGGCCGGCGGCGAAACACGCCGCGAGGATCAAGACAGTCAGTAGGGGGCGGCGCATGGTGCCATCCGACAATTGGAATTGGGGCGGTTCAAGGCCGCTGTGGTTGGTGTGATACCGGCTTCTCCGCTAGGCCGCAACGCGAAGGCTTGCATATAGATGTTGCGGGCCCGATCTTGGAACCGCACCCAGGAAAGCCCAAATGAGGATGGCGCTTCCCGCAGCGCGTTGTCGACATGCCGGGCGGGACTAAAGACTGGAGTAAATGGCGATGTATGCGCCGACGCGCCCGAGTGTTGAGGTAAGATTGGCCAGTCCTCGCGGGTTTTGCGCGGGGGTCGATCGGGCGATCCAGATGGTGGAACGGGCGATCGCCAAATACGGCGCCCCGGTCTACGTCCGTCACGAAATCGTGCACAACCGCACCGTGGTCGAACGGCTCGCGGCGCTTGGCGCGGTGTTCGTTGAAGAGGTGGCGGATTGTCCGGCCGATAGGCCCTTGGTGTTTTCGGCCCACGGCGCGCCCAAGGCCGCCTTCGAGGACGCAGACCGCCGAGGCATCTTTCATCTGGACGCCACCTGTCCCTTAGTCAGCAAGGTGCATAACGAGGCCGAGCGCAGTCATGCGGAAGGTCGCCACGTGCTGCTGATCGGCCACGCCGGCCATCCCGAGGTGTTGGGCGCGCTCGGCCGGGTCCCACCCGGCGCCATGACCCTGATCGAGACGGTGCGGGACGCCCACGAATTCGTGTGGGACGGACAAACGCCCCTGGCTTTCATCACCCAGACCACCTTGTCGGTCGATGAAGCGGCAGAGATATCCGGCGTGTTGAAAGCGCGCTTTCCGGGTCTGGCCGGTCCCATCAAGGAAGACATTTGCTACGCCACCACCAACCGCCAGGACGCGGTCCGGCAGATGGCCGACGGCTGCGACCTGGTCCTGGTGGTGGGCTCCAAGACATCGTCCAACTCCGTTCGGCTGGTCGAGGTGGCGACGCGGGCAGGAGCCAAGGCCGCGCGGCTGATCGACGGCGCCGAGGACATCGACTGGGCCTGGGTCAAGGACAAGTTCGTGGTCGGCCTGACGGCCGGCGCCTCGGCGCCTGAAGCCCTGGTGCAAAAGGTGCTCGACGCCCTCGCGGCGCGTTATGAGCTGCTTGTGCGCGAGGTCGCCCCCATCCGCGAAAATATCAGCTTCAAGCTGCCCCGGGCGCTGGCCGAATAGGCTAGCGTGCGCGGTGGTTGAGTTGCACTGCCACCTCCTGCTCCGCTCGTTCCCGCGAAGGCGGGACTCCAGATCTTTCCAGCGAGGCGATTCCTGGACAGGACTGGGCTCCCCGCCTCCGCGGGGGATGAGCGGGTTATGGGTTATCGTCAATTGGAACGCCGATCTGACCTAGCGCGCTTGACCCGGGGCGCGCGCTCGTCGATCAGACGGCATGGCCGTCTATACCGACATCACCGACGCTGAGCTGGAAGCCTTTATGGCGCAGTTCGACCTGGGCGCGCCCCTGGCGTTCAAGGGCATCGCCGAAGGCGTGTCCAATTCCAATTTCCTGCTGGAAACCGAGCGCGGCCGGTTCATCCTGACGGTCTATGAGCATCGCACAGACGAGGCGGACCTGCCGTTCTTTCTATCGCTCATGCGCTGGCTGCATGATCACGGTTATCCCAGCGCCACGCCCATGCCGGCCAGGGACGGCGCCCTGTACAAACGCGTGCGGGACAAGCCGGCCGCCATCGTCACCTTTCTGAGCGGCATGTCGGCTCGCCGGCCCGGCGTGGCCCAGTGCCGCGAGGCCGGCGTGGGCTTGGCGCGCCTGCACGTGGCGACCCAGGGCTTTCCGATGAGCCGGACCAATACCCTGGGCCAGCCTTTTTGGGCAGGCATGTTCACCGGGTATGAAAATCAGGCCGAGGCGCTCAAGCCGGGTCTGGCGACGGTGATCAAGGCGGACATCGCGGCCTTTGCCCGCCTGTGGCCCCAGGGGCTGCCTCAGGGGGTGATCCACGCGGACTTCTTTCCCGACAACGTCTTTTTCCAAAACGGAAAGTTCGCCGCCGCCATCGACTTCTATTTCGCCTGCACCGATCTGTACGCCTACGACGTGGGCGTGTGCCTCAACGCCTGGTGTTTTGAACCGGACGGCAGCTTAAACGTCACGGCCGCGCGGGCGCTGGTGGCGGGCTATCAAAGCGTGCGGCCCCTGTCGGCCGACGAGAAAGCCGCCCTGCCGGTGCTGGCCTGGGGCGCGGCCCTGCGCTTCTTCCTCACCCGCCTGCACGACTTCCGCCTGGGCGGAGACGGCGCGCTGGTCAAGCCGCACGACCCGCTGGAGTATGAGCGCAAGCTGGCGGTGCACCGGGCCGCCTTCGCCTCGGGCGAAGGCCTGGTGCTGTTTGAGGCCGGAGCGTGACGCCCAAGGTCACGGTGTTCACCGACGGCGCCTGCCGAGGCAATCCGGGGCCGGGCGGCTGGGGCGCGATCCTCATGTCCGGCGGCCACGAAAAAGAGCTGTGCGGCGGCGAGCCCGACACCACCAACAACCGCATGGAGCTGATGGCCGCCATCATGGCCCTGGAAGCCCTCAACAAGCCCTGCCGCGTGGAGCTGCACACCGACAGCAAATATGTGCAGACCGGCATTCAGGACTGGGTCACGAGCTGGAAGGCGCGCGGCTGGAAGACCGCCGACAAAAAGCCGGTCAAGAACGAGGACCTGTGGCGGCGGCTCGACAGCGCGCGGCAGCGGCACCACGTGGACTGGCGCTGGGTCAAGGGCCACAGCGGGCATGAGCTGAACGACCGGGCGGACCGGTTGGCCAACAGGGGGCTGGAGGAGGCGTTGGAGCAGGGATAGGGGGCAAGGTCAAATCAACCCAGAACTCTCGTTAAAACTGGATGAGAAACGGGGGTCAGGTCAGGAAAAATGCCACTGCAAACGAAAACGCCCGGCGGTGAGGCCGGGCGTGTCAGGACTCAAGGCTAAGGTGCCCAAGCCTATTTGATCTTGCCTTCCTTGAACTCGACGTGCTTGCGCACGACGGGATCGTACTTCTTCAGCACCATCTTATCGGTCTTGGTGCGCGCGTTCTTCTTGGTCACATAGAAGAAGCCGGTGTCCGCCGAGGAGTTGAGGCGGATCTTGATGGATGCCGGTTTGGCCATGGCTAAAGGTCCTTGCGGGCAAGCGGAAACAACCGCTTCGTCCGGGAATTCCGAGAGGCGCGGACCATACGCATGGAACGCGGAAAGTCAACGCGGTTGGCGCGCCACGCTCGCTGAGCGCATAACCTTACGGCAATCGCGTCGAAGGTGTAGCTTTCGCCGGTCTGTTCTGGATGAGCGTGGCATGACAGCGAAACAACGTCTCGTGCGGATTCTTGCCCTGGCGGGCAGCGCGGTTCTCGTGGCGCTGGCCATCGCCCTGCCAACGTCCAATGGCGCATTCAATCCATTTGACCGAGATGCGCCGGGGTTCCCCCCAGGCTGGCGGTGTTCCAATGCACCCAACGGGGCGCAGGTTTGCGGAGCGGCGCCGTCGATGAGGAGCCTTGTGAACCAGATCGCTGCGGATAGGGCTAAGGTCGCTGGAGCGCAGTCCGATGCGCCGAAAGTTCAAGCTAACCCCAATTGATCCCGTGCTGCAGCGTAAGGCCCCAGAGCTGAGATGTTAGCTTCAAGGCATTCCAGCGCCAATGAGCTGCAGGGGTTTGTCTGACTCCGTGATGCTCGATCTCATCGCCGCCTTTTGCCGCGCGGGGCGCTCTTGCCCGGCTTGGGGCCGCCGGGCCGTCCGGCGCCGCGACGCAGGCTCAGGCGCGGGGCGGGGGCCTTGGGATCGCGCGGGTCCGCCTCGCTCAGCATCTCGAACAACAGCCCGCCCGTGATCGGCGTAGCCTCCAGCAGGCGCACCTGCACCAGTCGCCCAAGGGGCCAGCGGCGCCCGGTGCGCTCGCCCACCAGGGCGTGGGCGCGGTCGTCGTGGACGAAATACTCATCGCCCAAGCTGGAGACAGGAATGAGTCCGTCCGCGCCCGTCTCGCTCAGGCGCACGAACAGGCCAAAGCGGGTCACGCCGGTGATGCGCGCCTCGAAATCGGCGCCCACGCGGTCCGATAGGAAAGCGGCGACATAGCGGTCGGTGGCGTCTCGTTCGGCAGCCATGGCCCGCCGCTCCGCCTGGGTGATCAGGTCGGCGGTGTCCTTCATGCGGGTGACGTCATAGTCCGACAGGCCGTCGTCCCCCAGTTTCAGCGCCGAGATCAAAGCCCGGTGCACGATCAGGTCCGCGTAGCGGCGGATCGGCGAGGTGAAGTGGGCGTAGCGGTCCAGGTTCAGGCCGAAGTGGCCGATATTGTCGGTATTGTAGTGCGCCTGCATCTGGGTGCGCAGGACCACCTCATTGACGATGTCGGCGTGCGGCCCCTCTCGCGTTTCCGCCAGCAGGCGGTTGAAGCGGTCAGTGCGCGCCGCCTCGCCCTTGTTCCAGGGCAGGGCGATGGTGCCCAGGAACTCCGCCAGGGACCGCAGCTTCTCCTGGCTGGGCGTATCGTGCACCCGGTAGATCAGGGGCGAGCCGCGCTGCTCCAGGGTCTGGGCGGCGCAGACATTGGCCTGGATCATCATCTCCTCGATCAGCTTGTGCGCCTCCAATGCGGCGCGCGGCGTGATCGAGACCACCTTGCCGACCTCATCCAGCACGATGCGCCGCTCCAGGCTTTCGATAGCCAGGGGCTGGCGCGCCTCGCGCCCGATCTTCATGGTGGCGTAGGCGGCCCAAAGCGGCTTCAGCACGCCCTCCAGCAGCGGGCCTGTGGCGTCGTCCGGCTGACCGTCGATGGCGGTTTGCGCCTGCTCATAGGACAGCTTGGCCGCCGACCGCATGAGGCCGCGCACGAACTGGTGGCCGGTCTTTTTCCCACGCGCATCGAACACCATCCGCACAGCCAGACAGGCGCGGTTCTCGCCCTCGCGCAGACTGCACAGCCCAGCGGACAGGGCTTCAGGCAGCATGGGCTCGACCCGGTCGGGGAAATAGACCGAATTACCCTTGTCTCGCCCCTCCCGGTCCAAAGCCGAGCCTGGCCGCACATAGGCCGACACATCCGCAATGGCGACCCACACGATCCAGCCGCCCGGGTTCCTTGGGTCGGCATCGGGTTCGGCATAGACCGCGTCGTCATGGTCGCGTGCGTCGGGCGGATCGATGGTCAGCAGGGGGATGTGGCGCAGGTCCGTGCGCTTGCCCAGCTCCGGCGGCTTGGCGGCCTTGGCTTCGGCCTCGGCGGCTTCGGAAAAGCCTGTGGGAATGCCGTGGCTGTGGATCGCGATCAGGGAGGCTGCGCGCGGCTGGTCCTCGCGGCCCACCACCTCCAGCACCCGCCCACGCTTGGGGCCGTAGCGTTGGGGGGCGGACCCGACCTCGGCCAGCACCAGATCGCCGTCCTTCAGCTTCGCGGCCTCGGACTCGACCAGCACCAGGCTTTCCTTGGACTTGCGATCCACCGGCTCCACGCGGGTCTCGTGTTTGGATTTGCGGATGACGCCCAGGACCTTGTGTGCGCTCTGGCCCAGCCGCTTGATCAGCCGCGCCAGGCTCTCGCCGTTCTCCAGTGTCTCAAACCGCACCAGCACCCGGTCGCCCAGCCCCGGCGCCCCGCCTGTATCGCCCTTGCCGGGCGCCAGGCGCACCTGCGGCGCATCCTCGCCCGCCTTGGTCAGGCGGACGTAAAGGTCCCCGTCCGCGTCCTTCTCCACCACGTCAGCCACGCCTACAGGGGGCAGGGCCCCAGCCTGGGCAAAGCCCTTACGCCCCCGCTTACCCAGCTTGCCCTCGCCCTCCAGGGTCTTGAGCATCTCCCGCAACGCCCGCCGCTCGCCCCCCTTCAGCCCAAACCGCTGGGCCAAATCCCCCACATCGGCTTGACCATCTCGCAGAGCCGCCAGCAGCGTCTCGCGGTCCGGTAGCCCCTGGGGCGGGCGGCGGTGATCAGTGCGGGGCGGGCGGTTGCGGGGAGGGCGGGGCAAGGACTCTAAATTCTCCGCTCATCCCGGCGAAGGCCGGGACCCAGATCATAAGACTCTACAATTTGTAGAGAGGCGTCCAGCAATCGCGACTGCACCATGGTCCCGTGAATCGCAAGCCTAACCCGATTGTAAGAACCCAATCCAGTAGGCCTCAGCGCCTTATGATCTGGATCCCGGCCTTCGCCGGGACGAGCGGTGGATGGGATCAGCCTTTTGCTTTCTTCGCCGGGGCCTTTTTCTTTGCGACCGGCTTCTTCTTGGCCGCAGCAGGCTTGTCCGCCGTCGCCTTGCGCGGGGGCTTCTTCGCCTTGCCGCCGCCGCCCTTTGCCGCGCGTTCGGCCAGCAGGGCGACCGCTTCGTCCAGCGTCACCTCCTGCGGGTCCTTGCCGCGCGGGACATTGGCGTTGACGTCCTCGTGCTTGATGTAGGGGCCGAAGCGCCCCGCCAGGATACGCACGGGTTTGCCGGTCTCGGGGTGCTCGCCCAGCTCCTTCAGCGCCGTGGGCGCGCCGCGTCCGGCGCGCGGGCCGCCGGCTTTCTTTTCGGCGATCAGGGTGACGGCGCGGTTCAGGCCCACCTCGAAGGCTTCCTCGATGGAGGCCAAGCTGGCGTAGGTCTTGTCGTGCTGCACATAGGGGCCGTAGCGGCCCAGGCCCGCCAGGATCGGCTTGCCGTCCTCCGGGTCCTTGCCCACTTCGCGCGGCAGGCTGAGCAAGCGCAGGGCCTGATCCAGGTCCAGGCCGGCCGGGGTCCAGCCCTTGGGCAGGCTTGAACGGCGCGGCTTTTCGCCGTCGCCCAGCTGCACATAGGGGCCAAAGCGTCCGGCCTTCAGCCAGACCTTTTCCCCGCCTTTGGGATCCAGCCCCAGTTCGCGGTCGCCGCCCGCTTCGCCGTCCTGCTCGCCGTCCGGCGTGGCGATGGGGCGGGTGTAGCGGCATTCCGGATAGTTGGAGCAGCCGATGAAGGCGCCGAATCGGCTGGTCTTCAGGCTGAGGCGTCCGGTGCCGCAGGTCGGGCAGGCGCGCGGATCGGCGCCGTCTTCGCGTTGGGGGAAGATCACCGGCCCGAGGGACTCGTTGAGGGCGTCCAACACCTGGGTGGTGCGCAGCTCGCCGATCTCGCCCACGGCGGCGTGGAAGTCCTTCCAAAACTCCCGCAGCAGGTCTTTGTAGGGAAGCTCTCCGGCCGAGACGAGGTCGAGCTTTTCCTCCAGTGCGGCGGTGAAGTCGTACTCCACATAACGGCCGAAGAACTGTTCGAGAAAAGCGGTGACGAGCCGGCCCTTGTCATCGGGAATGAAGCGGTTCTTGTCCATGTGGACATAGGTCCGGTCGCGCAGAACCGTCAGGATCGAGGCGTAGGTCGAGGGCCGGCCGATGCCGAGCTCCTCCATCTTCTTGACCAGACTGGCTTCCGAATAGCGCGGGGGCGGCTCAGTGAAGTGCTGCTCGGCCTTGGCGGAGATCACCTTGGCGGCGGCGTCCTGGGCCACCTGGGGCAGGCGTCCGGTGTCGTCCTCGCCATCGGCGCCGGGCGCCGGGTCGTCGCGACCTTCCTCATAGGCGGCCAGATAGCCGTCGAACAGGATCACCTGGCCGTTGGCGCGCAGGCCGGTGCGGCCGTCGGCGGTTTCCAGATCGATCACCGTGCGCTCGATGCGCGCCTGTTCCATCTGGCTGGCGATCATCCGCTTCCACACCAGCTCATAGAGCCGGCCCAGGTCGCCCTCCAGGCGCAAGGAGCCGGGATTGCGCGACAGGCTGGTGGGACGGATCGCCTCGTGCGCCTCCTGGGCGTTCTTGGCCTTGGTCTTGTAGTAGCGCGCCTGTTCGGGGACGTAGTCGGGGCCATAGCGGCCGTGAATGACCTTGCGCGCCTCGTCGATGGCCTCCTGGGCCACCTGCACGCCGTCCGTCCGCATATAGGTGATCAGGCCGACGGTCTCGCCGCCGATATCCACGCCTTCGTACAGCTTCTGCGCCGCCTGCATGGTGCGCTGGGCGGAGAAGCCGAGCTTGCGCGAAGCTTCCTGCTGCAGGGTCGAGGTGGTGAAGGGCGGAGCCGGCGAGCGCTTGGCCGGCTTTTTCTCGACCGCGCTGACCTTGAACTGACCGCCCTTGACGGCCGCCAGGGCGCCGTTGGCGAGAGCCTCGTTGTTCAGGTCGAATTTGGCGAGCCGCTTGCCCTCGTGCTTGACCAGCCGCGCCATGAAGGGATCGGAACCGGCCGAAACGTCGGCCTCCACGCCCCAGTATTCCTGACTCTTGAAGGCCTCGATCTCGATCTCGCGCTGCACGACGAGGCGCAGGGCCACCGACTGCACCCGTCCGGCCGAGCGCGAGCCGGGCAGCTTGCGCCACAGCACGGGTGAAAGGGTGAAGCCGACGAGGTAGTCCAGGGCGCGGCGGGCGAGATAGGCGTCCACCAGCTCCATGTCGATGTCGCGCGGATGCTTCATCGCCTCGGTTACGGCGGTCTTGGTGATGGCGTTGAACACCACCCGCTGGACCTTGGCGTCCTTGACCGCCTTTTTGCGGTTGAGGACTTCCAGCACGTGCCAGGAGATGGCCTCGCCCTCGCGGTCCGGGTCGGTGGCCAGGATCAGGGTCTTGGCGCCCTTCAGGGCTTCGGCGATATCGCTCAGGCGTTTGGCCGACTTGGGATCCACATCCCACAGCATGGCGAAGTCCTGGTCGGGCAGGACCGAGCCGTCCTTGGACGGCAGATCGCGCACGTGGCCATAGCTCGCCAGCACCGTGTAGTCGGAGCCGAGGTACTTATTGATGGTCTTGGCTTTGGCCGGGCTCTCGACGACGACGACGTTCATAAGGAAATAAAGACACTCTGGGAGGAGAGCGGCCGGGGCCGCGAAGGCGGCGAAAGTGGGGGCGGGGCGGGGGCAATGTCAACGGCTCGCGGGAATTGGACGTCTTCGGGCGTCGCCGGGCCGTCACCGGGCTGCTGCGCCGCTGTCACAAAACTGTAATTGGCTCAGGCTATCGCAGGCCTCACCGATGGCGACAGGAGTCGCCTGCTGCGAGGTCCCCATGTTGAAATCCGTTGCCACCGCTGTTGCGGCCCTTGCCTTCGGGCTCGCCGCCCAGGCCCAAGCCACAGACATTTCCGGGGCGGGCTCGACGTTCGCCGCTCCCATCTACGCCAAATGGGCGGAAAGCTATAAGGCCGCCACCGGCATCGGCCTGAACTATCAGTCCATCGGCTCGGGCGGCGGCATCAAGCAGATTGAAGCCAAAACGGTTGAATTCGGCGGCACGGACAAGCCCCTCAGTCCGTCCGAGCTCAACACCTACGGCCTGGCTCAATTCCCGACCGTGATTGGCGGCGTGGTCCCGGTGATGAATCTTCCCGGCGTGAAGCCAGGACAACTGAAACTGACGGGCGCCGTGTTGGCCGCCATCTATATCGGCGACATCAAGGTCTGGGCCGACCCGCGCATCGCCGCCCTGAACCCCGGGGTGAAGCTGCCGAATCTTCCGGTCACCGTTGTTCACCGCTCGGATGGCTCGGGCACCAGCTTCATCTTCACCACCTATCTGTCCAGCCAAAGCGCCGCCTGGGCGACGCGGGTGGGGGCCAGCGACTCGGTGGCTTGGCCGACTGGCCTGGGCGGCAAGGGTAATGACGGCGTCGCCGCCTTCACCAAGCAGACCATCGGCTCGATCGGATATGTGGAATACGCCTTCGCCAAGCAGAACAAGATGACCTACGCCCTGATGCAGAACAAGGCCGGCGCGTTTGTCTCTCCCACGGCAGCCGCCTTCGCGGCCGCCGCCGTCGGCGCGGACTGGACCAAGGCCCCGGGCAACTATCTGCTGCTGCTCAATCAGCCCGGCGCTGCGTCCTGGCCGATCACCGCCGCGACGTTTGTGCTGGTTTATAAGAACCAGACCAACGCCGCCAACGGCAAGGCGGTCCTTAGCTTCTTCGATTGGGCCTTCAAGAACGGCGACGCCGCCGCCGCGCAACTCGACTACGTGTCTCTACCGGCGGCCGTCAAAACCCTGATGCGCAAGGAATGGGCCGCGCAGATCAAGGGACCGGACGGCAAGCCCGTCTACGTCTCCAAATAGCCAATTGCTCTTTTTGAGCGGGGAGCGTCGGTGACGCTCTCCGTTTGTCTTTGTACTGTCGTGCTTGGGCTCTATACCCGCAGACGCCCGTTGCCGCCGGAAGGCTCCATGACCTTAGTGATCGAAGCGTCGTCGAAGGCCAAGCGCCGAGGCGGGGCCCTGGACCCGGTCTTTGAGGCGCTGTGCTGCCTCAGCGCCACGACCGTGCTGGCGGCGTTAGTCGGCGTCATCGTCGCCCTGCTGATTGGCGGCTGGCCGGCCTTCCATAAATTCGGCCTGGGCTTTTTCGTCACTAGCGAATGGAATCCGGTGACCGAGATGTTCGGCGCTGCGGGACCGGTGGTCGGGACCTTGGTGACGTCGGTCCTGGCTCTGGCCATGGCCCTGCCGGTGGCCTTTGGCGTGGCGGTTTTCCTGGTGGAGTTCTGCCCATCCATCGCCCGTCGGCCGATCGGCGTGGCGGTGGAGTTGCTCGCGGGTATTCCCTCGATCGTCTACGGCATGTGGGGCCTATTTGTGCTGGCCCCCTGGTTTGCCTTGCACGTCCAACTTCCGCTGATGCTGGCCGTGCCGGCGGACTCCTTCCTGGCCGGATTGATCTTCGGGGTGCCCAACGGCGCCAATATTCTGACGGCGTCGGTGATCCTGGCGATCATGATCTTGCCCTTCATCGCTGCGGTGCTGCGCGACCTGTTGCAGACTGTCCCGCCGCCGGTGCGCGAGAGCGCCTATGGCCTGGGCGCCACCACAGTGGAGGTGATCTGGTCGGTGTCCTTGCCCTATGTCCGACGCAGCGCCATTGGCGCGGTAATGCTGGGCCTGGGGCGCGCGCTGGGCGAAACTATGGCGGTGACCTTCATCATCGGCAATTCCCACACCTTTCCCAAGAGCCTGTTCGACAGTGGCTCGACCATCGCGTCCACCATCGCCAATGAATTCAACGAAGCGACCGGCGCCATGCATACTTCGGCCCTGATTGCCCTGGGCTTGGTGCTATTCCTGATCACCTTCGTGGTGCTCGCCGCCGCGCGCGCGCTTCTCGGCCCGGCCAGGACGGTCTGATCATGGCTTCCAACCTGCTCATCGCCCGCCGAAAAATTGGCAATTCAATCTTCGTGGTCTTCTGCTGGATCGGGGCTGCCATTGCTCTGACGTTTCTAGCACTGATCCTGACGTCCCTGGTGACCAAGGGCTTGGGCGGGATGGACCTGAAGATCTTCACCCTGGACACGCCGGCGCCCGGATCGGTCGGCGGCTTGCGCAACGCCATCTTGGGCTCGGTGATGATGTGCGCCCTGGCCATGGTCCTGGCCGTGATCGTCGGCGTCCTAGCGGGCACCTGGCTGGCCGAATACGCGGGCGAGAGCCTTTATGGAAAGGTCGTGCGCTTCGTCAACGACGTGCTGTTGTCCGCGCCCTCGATCCTGATCGGTCTGTTCGTCTACACCATCCTGGTGGCGCCCTTTCATGGCTTCTCGGGCATCGCCGGCGCGGTGGCCCTGGCCCTATTGGCCGTGCCCGTGGTGACCCGCACCACCGAAGATGTCATGAAGCTTCAACCTGCGGCCCTGCGTGAGGCTGGGGTGGCCTTGGGCTCGCCCTTGGCCTCGACCATCCGCCGCATCCTGTGGCGGGCCTCCAGCACCGGCATTCTCACGGGGGGGCTGCTCGCCTTCGCCCGAATTTCCGGCGAAACTGCCCCCTTGCTGTTCACGGCCCTGAACAATCAGTTCTTCAGCTGGAACATGACCAAGCCCACGGCCAACCTGCCCACTGTGATATTCAACTATGCTCTGAGCGCCTATGATGACTGGCAGCGCCTGGCTTGGGCGGGGGCGGCGCTGATCGCCTTCGCCGTGCTGTTCGTCAATATCATCGCCAGAACCCTCGCCCGAGAGTCCCGACCCTCATGAACGCCCAGCCTCAAGCCGAAACCTATGAGTCCTTTGTCGAACAGATTCCCGCGGGTACCGCCAAGATCGACATCCAAAAGCTCGACTTTTTTTACGGCAAGACCCAGGCCTTGTATGGCGTCAGCACCGGCTTCGCGGAGAAGCAGATCACGGCCCTGATCGGCCCCTCCGGCTGCGGCAAGTCCACCCTGCTACGCACCCTGAACCGCATCTACGCTCTATATCCGGGCCAGAAGGCGGAAGGGGAAATCTGGTTCGACGGCCGCAACATTCTCAACAAGAGCGAGGATCTGTCGGCCCTGCGCGCGCGCATCGGCATGGTGTTCCAAAAGCCAACGCCCTTTCCCATGTCGATCTACGATAACGTCGCCTATGGCGTGCGGCTGTACGAACGCTTGAATAAGGCCGATCTGGACGCGAGGGTCGAAGAATCCCTGCGCCGCGCCGTCCTGTGGGACGAGGTCAAGGATAAGCTGCATACCTCGGGCCTCGGGCTGTCCGGCGGTCAGCAGCAGCGCCTGTGTGTAGCGCGCGGCGTGGCGGTGCGCCCAGAAGTCCTGCTCTTGGACGAGCCGGCTTCGGCGCTCGACCCCATCTCCACCGCCAAGCTGGAAGAGACCCTGCTGGAGCTGAAAAGCGACCACACCATTGTCATCGTTACCCACAACCTGGGCCAGGCCGCGCGCATCAGCGACTACACCGGCTTCATGTATCTGGGCCGCATGATCGAGTTCACCTCGACCGAGCAACTGTTCACCAATCCTAGGGCCAAGCGGACGCAGGATTACGTCACGGGCCGGTTTGGGTAGCGATCAAAAGGGTAGAAACGCTTGATCCACCGCAGGGCGTGGCCCGCGGCCAGGTATCAGTTGTGACGCGGCGGCCCATAGCTCCTGCGGCTTGTAAGGTTTGGCGATGAACACGCTGCGCTTGGGCAAGGCGGACGGCGGCGTGTTGATGTTCCCTGACGCGACAATAATCTTGACCGGCGGCCAACGGTTTCGAACGTGGTGGGCCAGACGGACGCCGTCCATCGAGCCTGGCATCCGTATGTCGGTGATTAAAAGGCGTATGTTCGGATGCGCGTCCAATAGCGCGATAGCTTCGTCCGCGTCACTCGCCAGCAGGACTTCCGATCCCATCTTCTCCAGACAATACACAAGCTCAAGACGGATAATCGCCTCGTTTTCCACGATGAGAATGTTTGTTCGCACTGGGCGCAAGGCGGTGGTCAACAGCATGGTTGACCAGGACTGGGGTTCAGCCGTCTGACAGCGGACACCAAAGCGTGGTGGCCGTTTTCAGTGAATATGATGGTCGGCCGCATCGTTCTTCAGCGCTTGTTTGAGGGCCTCGTCGTGCCGCGCGATCACGTCGGTCAGCTCGACCAAATCCTTTTTCCGCTGGATGATGGTTTCCATCGTCGTGTCGACGCGTCGTCCATTGCGCAGCTCAGACGTTCCGAAGACGCCGGAACGAAGGGCCATGAGCCTATCCAGCCAAGTGGCTTTTAGACCGGCGGCCCATCGCCCCATTATGTCTGTCATCGCATTTGTCCAATTGACGGATTTAGCCTTCGGTTCAGAAGGACGCGCCAGTTGCAGAACGCGCTAACCGCGCACTTGTTCAATCCCAGGTCATCGTGGGTTCGGTTGCGCCAAATAGTCGTCGCTCAGTGGCCTCAACAGCGATCCGGCATACGATCGAGGTTCATCCGCTTACCGCCATCCCGCCCGGCAGCAGTTCGGCGCGGCCGGCGAGTGACAACTCCACCAGGGCTGAATAGACCTGCGGCCCGGGTGCGCCAGCGGCTCTGGCCAGTTCGTCCCAGGCCACCGGCGTGGGCGAAAGCAGGTCTGCGATCCGGGCCAACAGGGCCTCATCCGGCGGCCCGCTCTGAGATCCTGTGGGGGACGGCGGCGGCTCGCTGACCCCGCGCAACCCGTCCAGCGCGCGCAGCACATCTGTAGCCCCCTCGCATAGAGCCGCGCCCTGGCGGATTAAATCATTGGTTCCCTTGGCCCGGGCGTCCAGCGGCGAGCCGGGCACGGCGAACACCTCACGGCCCTGTTCGGCGGCCAGACGCGCAGTGATCAACGAGCCGGAGCGCATCTCCGCCTCCACCACCACCACGCCGAGCGAAAGGCCTGAGATCAGTCGGTTGCGGCGGGGAAAGTCCCGCGCTTGAGCTCTGTGCCCCACGGGACTTTCCGACACCACGCAGCCTTGCTGGGCGATTCGGCGGTAGAGCTCGCCATGTTCGGGCGGGTAGACGTCGTCGATGCCGCCGCCCAGCACCGCCACGGTGCCGGTATCCATGGAGCCCTCGTGGGCGGCGCCGTCTATGCCCCTGGCCAAGCCCGAGGCCACGACATAGCCGCCCTGACCAAGGTCCCGCGCCAGGGAGCGGGCGAAGCGTTGGCCCGCTGCGCTGGCGATGCGGGCGCCCACCACCGCGACCGTGCGGGCGTGCAGCAGGCCGGCGTCGCCCAAGGCCCAGATCACGGGCGGCGGGGGGTCGATCGCGGTAAGCTGTGGTGGAAAGGCGCTCTCGCAGGAACACAGCAGGCGTGCGCCCAGGGCCAGCCCCGTCTCGATCTCACGCTGGGCCTGCGCCGGAGTCGGTACGCGCGGCGCGGCGGCGCGGCCGGCGCGCTCGGCCAGGCGGGGCAGGGCGTCAATGGCCCGGCCTGCGTCCCCATAGGTGTCGAGCAGATATCGAAAGGCGGCTGGCCCGACCGTTTCGGCGCGGGCCAGCCTCAGCCAGTCCCGCCGTTCGGGATCAGGCAGGATGCTCACGCGGCCTTGGCCTTGTCGGCGCCGATGCGCGGCTCGCTGCCGTTGAGCAAGCGGCGGATGTTCTCGCGATGGCGCAGGACGATGAGTGCAGCCAAGACTGACGCTAAAGCCACCGTGGGCGCCGGCCGGTGCAGCACGACGCTGTAGAGGGGGGCGAGGGCCGCTGCGGTCAGGGCGGCGAGGGACGATATCTTGCCCAGTTTGGCCATGATCAACCAGGTCGCACAGGCGGCAAGACCCACCGGCCAGGCTGCCGCCAGCAGCACGCCGAGGAAGGTCGCCACGCCCTTGCCGCCCTTGAACCCGAGCCACACCGGGAACAGGTGGCCGACAAAGGCCGAGCCGCCCGCTAGGGCGCAGGCCAGGGCGGAAATATCGGGGTTGTCTCGTCCGAACGCCAGCCAGGCTAGGCCCACGGCCGCCGCACCCTTGCCGCCGTCGCCCACCAGAGTGATCAGGGCTAGGTCCCTGCGGCCAGTGCGCAGCACATTGGTCGCGCCGATATTGCCCGAACCGACCTGGCGGATATCGCCCATCCCGCCCAGCCGCGTGGCGATCAGACCAAACGGAATGGAGCCGAGCAGATAGCCGCCGAGCATCAGCACGGCGAAAGCCCAGGGCGCTACGGTGTTCAAGATCGACCTCGTTTTGTTCTCCTAAACCAGTCATCTCACGACCGGGTCGGCGAGGGAAGATGGTCTGTCGCAACGAAGGGCCGGCGGCGCGGTTGGCCTAGTCCTGCACCTGGTGCACGACCTTGCCGCCAGCCATGGTCAGCAGCACCTGACCCTGCAAGCGGCGTCCGTCGAAGGGCGAGTTCTTAGATTTCGACAGCAGGGTGTCCGCGTCCAGCACGAAGGGCGCATCCACATCGCACAGCACCAGGTCCGCCGGAGCGCCGGGCGCCAAACGTCCGGCCTTCAGGCCCAAGAGGGCGGCGGGGGCGTAGGTGGCGGCGCGGATCAGGTCCACCAGGGCCACGCGGCCCTCATGATGCAGCGACAGCAGGCCCGCGAGCAAGGTCTCCAGACCTACGGCGCCGGGCGTGGCTTCATCGAACGGCAGGCGTTTGTCCTCGGCAGGGGCGGGGGCGTGGGCCGAAACCACGATTTCCACCAAGCCCGCCGACAAGGCGTCGATCAAGGCCTGACGGTCGGATTCAGCCCGCAGGGGCGGGTTGAGTTTGTAGAAGGTGCGGTAGTCGCCGATGTCCAGCTCGTTAAAGCTCAGGTGGTTGATCGATGCGGTGGCCGCAACATTTAGCCCTCGGCCTCGCGCACGCTCCAGCCGCTCCAGCGAGTCTGCACAGGTAACCTGATCCACCAGCAGGCGCGCGCCGGTGATCTCGGCCAGGGCCAGATCGCGCTCCAGCATGATCCGCTCGGCCACAACGGGGACTGAAGGCAGGCCCATGCGTGCGGCGAATTCACTTTCGGTGGCGGCGGCGCCGGCCGACAGATAGGGGTCGGCGGGGCGATGGGCGACCAGAGCGCCGAAACCCTTGGCGTAGGACAGCACCCGCCGCATGACCTTGGAATCGACGATGGGCCGGTCCACGTCGGTGATGTATTGCGCGCCGGCTTCCATCATCAGGCCAATCTCGGCCATCCGCTGGCCTTCCAGGCCCTGGGTCGCCGCGCCGGCGGCGTAGACGTGCACCAGGCCGATGTCGCGGGCCCGGCGCAGTATGAAATCTATGGTCGCCGGATCGTCGGCCGCCGGATCGGTGTCGGGCTGGATGACGATGGAGGTCACGCCTCCGGCCGCCGCCGCCCGGCAGGCCGACTTCAGCGTCTCCTTGGTCTCATGGCCTGGTTCGCCGGTCTTGACGCGGATGTCGATCAGCCCTGGCGCCAGCATGGCGCCGTTGCAGTCGATCACTTTGATCTGCTCGGACAACTCGCCAAAGTCGGGCCGCTTGATCACGTCGGCGATGGCGCCGTCACGCACCACAAGGGCGCCGGGGCCGTCGTAGTGGCTTTCCGGGTCCACTAGGCGGGCGTTGATAAAGGCGGTGGTGCGGGCGGCGGCCATCAGGGGTGGCCCAATCGCGCGGCTAGGCTGGAGAGCACCGCCATCCGCACAGCGACGCCCATTTCAACCTGGTTCTGGATCAAGCTGATCTTAGGGTCGTCCGCCACGTCGGAGTCGATTTCCACCCCGCGGTTCATCGGACCCGGATGCATGACCTTGGCTCCTGGCGCGGCTGCCGCCAGCTTCTCGCGGTCCAGGCCGTAGAAGCGGAAATATTCGCGGGTGGACGGGACCAGCGCGCCCTGCATCCGTTCCAACTGCAGGCGCAGCATCATCACCACGTCTGCCCCGGCTATGCCCTTGCGCATGTCATGATGCACGCTCACGCCCCAGCGATCAGCGCCAGTCGGCATCAGTGTCGGTGGCCCGACTAGCCGCACCTGGGCGCCCAGCATGGTCAGCAGCAGGACATTGGATCGCGCCACCCGGCTGTGCATCACATCCCCGCAGATGGCGATGGTCACCCCCTCGATCTTGCCCAAGGCGGTGCGGATCGACAGAGCATCCAACAGGGCCTGGGTGGGGTGTTCGTGCTGGCCGTCGCCGGCATTGACCACGCAGCAGCCGACCTTTTGCGCCAGAAGCGAGGCGGCGCCCGAGGAGGCGTGACGCACCACCAACAGGTCTGGCCGCATGGCGTTGAGCGTCACGGCCGTATCGATCAGGGTCTCGCCCTTGGCCATGGAGGACTGGCGAGCGCTCATATTGACCACGTCGGCGCCGAGGCGCTTGCCGGCCAGCTCGAAGGAGCTCTGAGTGCGGGTCGAATTCTCGAAGAATAGGTTCATCATGGTCCTGCCCTTGAGCAGGTCCAGCTTCTTGGCTTCCTGGCGGTTCAGGGCGACGAAAGCTCCGGCCAAATCCAGCAGCTCGTGGGCCTGGGGCCGGTTCAGATCGTTGATGCTGATGAAATGGGGCGCGGGAAACGCGTATGTCCGCGCACGGACGTCGTCGATGCCCACAGCCTTGATTGTCATGAAGCCAGGGTTTTAGGCGGCTTCGGGCTTGGAGGGAAGAGGGTCCTCTAAAAGCTAGCGATGAAGATGGGCCCAATGCGGAAGGTTGAATTCAACGCCGACGTTCATAGCCACAATCGCACCCACATAGAGCAGTGCGCAAAGGAGCAAGAATGACACCGCCCACAATCCCCAGCGCACCCTGAAATTCATATTAGGCGCTACCCTTGGCCTTATTCAACGCATCCACCACCACGCCCTCCGTCAATATCTGCGGCAGCACCTGCGGCTCCCCGCTCGGACCATAGACCAGGTACAGCGGCACGCCGGAGCGGCCGTGGTCGGCCAGGGCTTTGGCGATGGCCGGATCCGGGTTGGTCCAGTCGGCCTTGAGATAGACCGCGCCGGTCTTGGCGAAGGCGTCGGCCACGTTTCGGCTGGCCAGGGCCGTGCGCTCATTGACCTGACAAGTGATGCACCAGGCGGCGGTGAAATCCACGAACACCGGCTTGCCCTGGGTGCGCAGGTCATCGACCCGCGCCTCGGACCAGGGTTCGCTGGGCAGTCCGGCGCTCTTGGCGGCGGCCGATCCTGACGGCTGGGCGTTGTTCGCGCCCATGAGGGTCAGCAGTACGACGACCAGCAGGCCGAGCAGGGCCCACATGCGGGCCGTCAGCGGCTTGTCCGATTGTTGCGACATGCCCCAGGCCCAGGCGGCAAACCCGGCGGCGACGGCGGCGGCCAGCAGCAGGGCCTCGGCGTTGACCCCAGCCTGCAAGGCGAACACCCAGGCCAGCCAGACGGCCGAGCCATACATGGGGAACGCCAAAATGCTGCGCAGCATAACCATCCAGCGGCCGGGCTTGGGCATCAGTCTGAACAGGGGCGGGGCGAAGCTGAACAGGGTGAAAGGCGCGGCCAGGCCCAGGCCCAAACCGAGGAACACCAGCAGCCCTGCGGCGGGCGGTTGGGTAAAGGCCCAGCCTATGGCGCCGGCCATGAAGGGTGCGGTGCAGGGGGCCGCCACGACAACGGCCAGCACGCCGGTGAAGGCCGCGCCGACCAGATCCGGCCGTGACGCCAGACCGGCGCCGGCGCCCTGAGCCGACGTTCCCAATTCGAACACCCCCGACAGGTTCAGGCCGGCGGCGAACAGCACCAAGGCCAGGGCGGCGACCACGCCGGGCGACTGCAGCTGAAAGCCCCAACCTACCGCCTGGCCCGCCGCCTTGGCGGCGATCAACGCTCCGGCCAGCAGCAGGAAGCTGACTAGCACCCCGGCCATGAACGCTAGGCCTTGCAGCCGGGCGGATCCGGGGCTGTCGCGGTGCGAAGCCAGAGACGCAGCCTTGATCGATAACACGGGGAAGACGCAGGGCATCAGGTTCAAGATCAGCCCGCCGAGGAAGGCGAAGGCCGTGGCGGCGAGCAGGCCCATGCCCGCCGCGCCCTGGGCGGTGGGTCCAGCCGATCCGCCGCCCAAGCCCGCTGCGCCTGGGGGCAGGACGCCGGGCGAGGCCGTGACTTCAAAGCCCTTGCGGCCAATGGCTAAAACGCCCGCGACGTTGGGTGGAGGCTTTCCGCCCGGCTGAAAGGCCAGGCCCGGCGCTAAGGTCAGGGTCAGGCCATCGGGTCCGCGCTCGGCGTTTTGATGCTTGGCGTGGTCTATCGCTGAGCTGTCGTAGGGAAAGAAATAGGCGTCCACGACGCCTTGGCCGCGTATCGCCGGGCCGGTGACGGCCAGCTTTAAGGCGTCGGGGCCGGCTGAGAATACGGCGGTCAGGCCTGCCGGCTTGGGCGCGGCTTCCAGGGCGGCGCTCACATCGGGGCCGAACTTGGCATCGGGGGTGGGCGTCCCGGCCACGATGGGCAGATTGAGCTCCAGCTTGGCGTCGGCGGGAATACAGACGTCCTGGCAAACCAGCAGATGGACGTTGGCCGCAATATGCGTCGTCGTCCCAGGCTTGGCGCTTGCCGGAACCTGGATCGGAACGGGCAGGAACACCGATCCGGTGTAGCCGTAGTTCATCAGAGGGCCGGTCGGTAGTTTACGCGGCAGGGGCCACACAATGTCCCCCGCGCTCCAGCCCTTGGGCAGGGTCCAGGCGATGCTCGTGGCCTGGCCGGAATCCCCCGGATTGCGCCAATAGGTGTGCCAGCCGGTGTCGATGATCTGATGCAGGGCGATATAGAAGCGCGCGCCCGGCGCCGCCGCGCTCTGAGGCGCCAATTCGACCTGCAGGCGGGCGGCCCGTACGGGCTCGGCCCGCGCCGCGCCGAAGGTCAGCAATAGGGCCAGCACGGATACGGCAAACGGCCGGAAGGTCATGAACGGCTCTCCGCCTGGATCGGTCGCGGCTTTGGATAACATGGGATGCGGCAATCTTTCACAGGGTGATGACGGCGCCTTCGCTGTGAGATAGGCGTTGGGTCAGCGTTTAGAGGCCCTGTGCATGAAACAAAAGTCACGCGTCATCGCGGCCCTTGCGGTCCTGTCCGTCGCCGTGGCCGGTCTGCTCAGCATGGGCGCCTCCTCGGCCCCGAAGCCGCAAACGGCGGTGTTCGCCGGGGGCTGCTTCTGGTGCATGGAAAGCGACATGAAGGCCATCCCCGGCGTGCTGTCGGTGCAATCAGGCTACACCGGCGGGCATGTGGTCAATCCGCGTTACGAGGATGTGGTGACCGAGACCACCGGTCATTACGAGTCGGTCAAGGTCACCTTCGACCCTTCACGCCTGACCTATCAGCAGCTCCTGGCCCGCTACTGGAAGCTGGTGGACCCTACCGACGACGACGGCCAGTTCTGTGATCGTGGCCCTTCCTATCGTCCGGCGGTATTCGTGAGCGGTCCCGAACAACGCAAGATCGCCGAAGGCTCGCGCGCCGTGGCGGCCAAGAACCTCAAGATCGGCGCCATGAAGGAACAGATCCTCGATCTCGGGCCTTTCTACCCCGCCGAAGAATATCACCGCGACTACGCTGCCCGGCATCACGAGAACTATGAATATTATCGCCAGGGCTGCGGCCGTGACGCACGTTTGGAACAGCTTTGGGGCAAGGCAGGGTAGGGCGCTTACCCCAGATTCCTTTTTGTGCGCTGCGAAATCCTTTGACTTTTCGGCTTTTAGGGCCCATCTGCCGTCAATCGGTGCTCCAGCCGCGTGAAGGGATGCAAAAAGCGTCCCGCCTGTTGAGCGCCCACATCTCCTTCCATACGCCGCCCAGGTTCACGCGGGGCGCCCAGACTGAACCCCCCCGCGCACGCGGCCCGATCAGGTGATCGGCGCTGTGCATGCGCCTATCTGAAAGATTCGTTTTGACTCAATTTACCGACCTCGGCCTTGCCGCGCCCTTGCTGCGCGCCCTCACCGCCGAAGGCTATGACACGCCCACCCCGATCCAGGCCCAGGCCATCCCCTCGGTCATGCAAGGCAAGGACCTTCTCGGCATCGCCCAGACCGGCACCGGCAAGACCGCCGCCTTCGCCCTGCCGATCCTGCATCGCTTGGCCGCCAACCCAAAGAAACCCTCGCGCCGCACGTGCCGCGTGCTGGTGCTCAGCCCGACCCGAGAACTGGCCAGCCAGATCGCCGAAAGCTTCCGCGGCTATGGCCGCCACCTCGGCCTGAAGGTCGCGGTGATCTTCGGCGGTGTGAAGTACGGCGCCCAGATCAAGGCGCTGGAAGCCGGGATCGATATCCTGGTCGCCACCCCCGGCCGCCTGATGGACCACATGCAGCAGCAGACCTGCCAGCTGCACGAGACCGAGATCTTCGTGCTCGACGAGGCCGATCAGATGCTGGACCTCGGCTTCCTGGTGCCGATCCGCAAGATCGTCGCCAAGCTGCCGGCCCAGCGCCAGAACCTGTTCTTCTCCGCCACCATGCCCGGCGAGATCGGCAAGCTGGCCTCTGAGCTGCTGAAGGATCCCACGCGGGTGTCCGTCACGCCCACCGCCACGACCGTGGATAAGGTGGAACAGAGCCTCCTGTTCGTCGAAGCCCAGCGTAAGCGGGCCCTGCTGGCCGAACTGTTCGCCGAACGCGCCCTGTCGCGCGTGATCGTGTTCACCCGCACCAAGCGCGGCGCGGACAAGGTGGCGCGTTATCTGGAAGCCTGCGGCGTGGGCGCGGCCGCGATTCACGGCGACAAGAGCCAAGGTCAGCGCGAGCGGGCCCTGGCGGCCTTTAAGGCCGGCGCCTGCCGCGCCCTGGTCGCCACCGACATCGCCGCGCGCGGCATTGACGTGGATGGCGTGACCCACGTCATCAATTTCGAACTACCCAATGTGCCCGAAGCCTATGTCCACCGCATCGGCCGCACAGCGCGCGCCGGCGCCACCGGCGTGGCCATCAGCCTGTGCTCGGATGACGAGCGCAGCCTGTTGAAGGATATCCAGCGCACCACGCGCCAGACCATCCCCACCTTCGATCGCCGCAACGACAAGACCCTGGCCCAGGCCACGGCCGTGGCCGACGCCTTGGCGCCGCCGGCAGATCGGACTTCAGAGCGGGATGCGGGTGATTCGCGCGCCAATCGTGACGGCGCAGGCCGTCAGGCTAACCGCAACCGCCGTCCCGGCGGTCGTCCAGGCGGCCATTCCGGTCAAAATGCTCAAGGAAACGGTCGCAAGGGCGGCGGCGCCGGGGGCAAGCCCGGGCGCAGCGGGGGCGACCGCGCCGCCAAGGTGATCACTTCAGGCTCCTGGAGCCCGCTCGACAGCTAGGCGAACATCATTTTATTCCATAAAAACAATGAATTAATGGTCACTCGCCCAAACTTGACGCGCTGCGGCGCGGCCTGTAGGTTCCGCCGCGATCTTGCCGGATCGCGGTGGGGCCATGCGGTGGCATAGGCTTTCATGACGGAACCGGATTCCATACGCGACAAGGCGCTCGACCGCCTCGGTGAGAAGCTTCAAGCCTTCGAAGCCAAGCGCGCGGGTTCGGGTTCGTCCATAAGCGATGAATCCGGGATCGGGGAGGGCTACCGGCTGCTGGGCACATTGCTTGGCGGCGTGCTCGGAGGGCTCGGCCTAGGCTGGTTCTTCGACCAGCTTGCGCATACCGCCCCATTCGGGCTGATCGGCGGCCTGCTGATCGGGACGGGGGGCGCAATTTATAGCACGGTGCGCGCCGCCAGCCGCATGAGCGACGCGGCGGCCGCGCAATCGGGTCCGGCATCGCCGGCGCCCGGCGACGACGAAGACGACGAGTAGGGGACGTACGACCGATGGCCGCTATCCAGCCCATGGAGCAATTCATGATCCACAAGGTCGTGGATCTGCCGCCGGTCATGGTCCCGGGGCTGGGCGCCCTGGACCTGTCGATCACCAACAGCGTGGTGTTCATGATCTCCGCTGCGGCGATCATCACCGTATTCTTCCTGCTCGCGGGCCGTGGACATCTGGTGCCTGGCCGTTCTCAGGCTCTGGCGGAAACCCTCTACAATCTGGTGGACAAGGGGCTGACCGGCTCGATGATCGCGCACGGGCGCGGCAAGCCGTTCTTGCCCTTCGTCTTCACCCTGTTCTCCATGATCGCGGTGATGAACATCATCGGCCTGGTTCCGACCAGCTTCACCGTCACCTCCCAGCTGTCGATCACCGTCACCCTGGCGCTGATCACCTTTCTGACGGTCGTGGTCGTGGGGTTCCTGCGCAATGGCCTGGGCTTCTTCAAGCTGTTCGTCCCGGGCGGCGTCAGCCTGTTCATGGCCTGCTTCCTGGCGCCGATCGAGTTCATCTCCTTCATGGTGCGCCCCGTCACCCTGGCCATGCGGTTGTTCGGCAACATGATCGGCGGCCACGTGGTGATGTACATGTTCGCCAGCTTCGTGGTCGGCCTGGGCGCATTCGCCTTTCAGGGCGGCCTGGCCAGCCTGGGCTTTTTGGGCTCAGCCCTGTCCATGTCGATGGTAATCGCGCTTTACGCGTTGGAATTTATCGTCGCCTTTCTTCAGGCCTTCGTCTTCGCGGCCTTGACCTGCACCTATCTCAGCGATGTCGTGAACCTCGACCACGGCCACTGATCCTTTTCACCTTCAACCTCTGATCCACTTCCAAAGGGACCTATCCAAATGGACGTTACAGCCGCCAAATACATCGGCGCCGGCCTGGCCATGACCGGCCTGATCGGTGCGGGCGCCGGCCTCGGCATCCTGTTCGGCAACTATCTGCAAGCCGCCATGCGCAACCCCTCGGCCGCTCCCGCCGAGCGCCCGATGTTGTTCCTGGGCTTCGCCGTGACGGAAGCCATGGGCATCTTCGCGCTCGTGATGGCCTTCATCATCCTGTTCGTGAAAGTCTAAAGGCGCTCACGTGGCTGATCCTGCGACTGTTGCGGGCGCCGCCGCTGAGCAAGGCTCCGGCGGTCTTCCGCAATTCGATCTGAGTTGGTGGCCGGGCCAGATGGTCTGGATGCTGATCATTTTCGGCGTCATGTTCGTGCTGTTCTCCAAGGTGTTCGTGCCTCGGGTCGGCGGGACCATCGACAGTCGTGAGGGTCAGATCGCGGGCGATATCGCCGAAGCGCGCCGTCTCAAGGATGAAGCCGAAGCCCAGGCCGCCGCCGCCGCCGCCGAGACCGCCGAGGCCCGCTCGCGGGCTCAGCGGCTGGCGGCTGACGCCAAGGCCAAGGCCCAGGCCGCCGCCGCGACGCGTCAGGCGAAGGAGGAGGCCAAGCTCAATGAAAAGCTGGCCGCCGCCGAAGCCCAGGTGTCCGCCGCGCGCGATCAGGCCATGTCCCACGTCAAGGGAATCGCCAGCGACACAGCCAAGGCCATTGTCGAGAAATTGACCGGCCTGGCCGCTGACGCCGCCGAAGTCAAAGCCGCCCTGTCGGCCTAAGGAACACCGCATGCTGGAACTCATTCAGAACGCAGAGTTCTGGGTCGCCATCGCCCTGGTCGTCCTGATCACGGTCCTGGTCATGCTCAAGGTTCCGGGCGTGGCCGCCAAGGCCCTGGACGCTCACGCCGAGCGGATTCAGGCCGAACTGAACGAAGCCAAGCGCCTGCGCGAGGAAGCCCAGGCGCTGTTGACCTCGCTGACCGCCAAGCGCGCGGAGGCCGAGGCCCAGGCTGCAGACATGATCACTGCGGCCGAGGCGGAATCCAAGCGCATGGGGGCCGAGGCCAAGGCCAAGCTCGACGAACAGATCAAGCGCCGCGCCGATCTGGCCGAACGCCGGATCGCCACCGCCGAAGCCCAGGCCGCCGCCGACGTGAAGGCCGCCGCCGCCGACCTGGCCACCCATCTGGCTGAGCAGGTGCTGACGGCGCGTCTGGCCAAGGCCAAGTCCGATCCCCTGGTCGATGCTGCCTTGGCTCAACTGCCGAGCAAGCTGAACTAGCAAGGCCATCTGCCGTTCACGACCGGTTGTCTGCGAAGCACTGACGCTCTAGGCATGGCTGAAGCTTGGCCCGCCTCAAGGGCCGGCGGGCCAATGTGTCGGGAGGATTGTCATGCGTTCGGCTTGGGTTAGGATCGCCGCTGTGGCGACGTTGGCGGCCTCGGGGCAATGGGCACAGGCGGCCAATACCGATGGCGCCGCTGCCTGGCTAAAGGACCGACAGGTCCAATTCGCCGCTTATAAAGCCTCTCATGCCCATTCCACGGCCGAGATCGCGAAGATCAAGGCCAAGACCGCCAAGCTGTTGTCCACCGCAGGGCCCATGGGCGACGTGGACCAGGCCCCGATCAGCTGGAAAGCCACGCCCAAGCCCGTGGTGATGTGGGACGGCCCGGCCTATCCCAAAATGGTGGTCATTCCGGCCGGCGAATACAGCATGGGATCGCCCGACTCCGAGGCCGGACGGGACGCGTCCGAAGGACCGCGCCACCGTGTCCGCATCGCCTATAGCTTCGCCCTAGGGACGACCGACGTCACCGTGGGCGAGTTCAGACGGTTCGTGTCCGAAACGCACTACGACGCTGGCTCCAAGTGCGTCACCCAGGAAGGCGGCGAGCAACCTCACCCCGGTCGTGACTTTCTCCATCCCAGCTACAGCCAGACGATCAATGACCCGGTGGTGTGCATGAATCTGGACACAGTCCAGGCCTATCTCGGCTGGCTATCCAAGAAGACCGGCCACAGTTATCGCCTGCCCACTGAGGCGGAATACGAATACGCTGAGCGCGCGGGCTCCACGACCCCATGGTGGTGGGGTGCGGACCCCGAGGCCATGTGCGCGAATGCCAATGGCTCGGACCTAGACACCAAGGCGCGCTTTCCTCAGCTGAAGGCGGCCAACTGCCACGACGGCTATGCCTTCACCGCGCCGGTCGGCAAATTCAAGCCCAACGCTTTTGGTCTTTACGACATGGCCGGCCAGGCTTGGTCCATGGTGACAGACTGCTACAACGATAGCTACGCAGGGGCGCCGACCGACGGCTCGGCCATGCCGGGGGGCGACTGCGGTCGGCGGATTCTGCGCAGCGGTTCTTGGAACAACGATCCACTAAGCGTGCGCTCCGCCCGGCGCAGCAAGAACGGCGTGATCGACCGTCGGGGCGACGGCATCGGATTCCGCGTGGCGCTGACGCTGTAGGGAGTTTGCCCCTGCTCATCCAACGGCTGAGACAAGGGGGCGCCGCAAAGAGAACAAACGCCTTGCGCGGTCGATGCCGATGCAAGCCATCAGAGTCCCGAACCCGGCCGCGATAGCGGCATAGAGGCCGGGCGGATCAATCGGTGCGAAGTCAAAAAGACTTTCCCCTGCGGGTGTGAAGAGCGCCAGACCAAGGACTACGAGGAGCGCCGCCACCATGCTCCACAACCACGGATTGCGGCGGCTCAGCGCCTCGCCCAGGTTATGGCCTGAGACCCGGCTCGCAATGACCAGGGCGATGTCGGTCAGCACTAAAGCCGCGAAGGTCGTGGCGCGCGCGGACGGCGAGGTCCCGTAGCGCCCGACGGCGAAGGCATAGACCAAGAGCACCGCCAACAGGCCTACTGCACCACGGCTCGCCGCCAGTATTATCGATGCTTTGGGAAAAAGTTTCTCTGCGGGATCGCGCGGGGGGCGCTTCATCGCGGATGGATCGTCCGGTTCAGCCTCGAACGCGACCGCGCACACCGGATCGATGAACATTTCCAAGAAGGAGATGTGGATCGGCCCGAGGACGACCCCGCCCCCGGTCAGCAACGGAACGAGCGCTAGGCCGGCGATCGGGAAGTGAACCGCTAGGATAAAGCTCATGCTGTGGCGAAGATTTTCGTAGATCCGGCGGCCAAGCCTTACGGTTTCAACAATGGCTCCAAATCCGTCTTTGAGCAGCACCAGAGAAGCGGCCTCTCTGGCCACATCCGAGCCACGCTCTCCCATGGCGACGCCGATATCGGCTGCCTTGAGCGCGGGAGCGTCATTGACGCCATCGCCCGTCATGGCCACCACCTGCCCGGCGGCCTTTAAAGCGCGAACTATCCGCAGCTTTTGCTCCGGGAGAATTCGGGCGAATACGGTGGTCGATCCGATCCGCACACGCAGATCTTCGTCGGACAACGCCGTCAGCTCGCTCCCCGTCATGGTCTCGCCGGATTCCAGCCCGGCTCGAGCAGCAATGGCGCGAGCCGTAGTGGGATAGTCTCCCGTAATCATCACCACGCGGATACCGGCGTCGCGGCAGGCCCGCACTGCGTCGGGCACGTCCTTGCGGACGGGGTCCGCCAGTCCCACCAATCCGATGAGTTCGAGTTTAAAGCCTTGCGGCGTGTCGGGCAGGCGTTCCCCAGCCAGTCGGCCTTCGGCCAAGCCGAGCACTCGCATGCCACGGCCCGCGAGAACTTCGACCGCCCCTAGCATTTCCGCCCGTTGGCTGGGGGACAGGCCGCAGAGATCGGCAATCGCCTCTGGCGCACCCTTTGCCGCGACGATACGCCGGGCCTCGTTGGGAGCCGCCCAAACGTGGGTGACGGCGAGAAGGTCCGGTCTCAGGCCGTAAATTTTCACGAGAGACCAGTCGTTGGGCGCTTTGTCTGCGCCTGCCGCCGCTTGGAGAGCCCTCTCCATCGGATCGAACGGACTAATCGCGCTAGCCAGCGAGCCGACACGGGCAAGTTCTGCGAGGTCCGGATTCGCCCCGTCGCTTGTTCCCGTCTCGACGATCCGCCCCTTCAACCAGCCGCCGGCCACCGCCATGCGGTTTTCAGTCAAGGTGCCCGTTTTGTCGGTGCACAGGACCGTGGCCGAGCCCAGCGTTTCAATCGCCGAAGCCTTGCGCGTCAGGACGCCCGCGCGGGAGATGCGCCAGGCCCCCATGACCATGAATACGGTCAGGACGAGTGGGAACTCCTCGGGGATCATGGCCATGCCTACGGCCACGCCGCCGAGCAACCCTTCCAACCACTGTCCGCGACCCATTCCGAGTATGAGCAGGACCCCCGTGCAGACGAGGAATGCGAACCAGCCTAGAACTTGGACAATCTTGCGAACTTGAAGTGTCAGACGGGGGGATCCCGGCACAATCGATTGTAGAGCTTTGCCAATCCCGCCCATCTCTGTGCGATCGCCGGTGGCTGCAACCCTGGCTAGGCCGCTCCCCCGAACGACCAAGGCGCCAGCGTAGACCGACGTTGTATCCTCGCCGCCAGGGCGAACGAATTCGCCGGGCTCCGGCAGCCCGATCTTGGACACGGGGGCGGACTCGCCGCTGAGCAAGGATTCATCCGACTGGAGATCGCTCGCCTCCAGAACGAGGGCGTCCGCAGGGACCCTGTCCCCCTCGGACAGCACCAGAAGATCGCCGCACACCAGGTCGCGAGCGGAGATTTTCCGCCGCACGCCGCTGCGGATCACCAGGGCGCTCGGGCTGCTGAGATCACGTAAGGCCTTCAGCACCCCCTCGCTGCGCAACTCCTGCACAATCGCGATGCCGATGGACAGCGACGAGAAGGCGACCAGAACGGCGGCGTCCTTCAGTTCACCGACGGCCACATAGACCACGCCCCCCGCGACGAGGAGGGCGAACATCGGTTCGCGCAGGACCCCTCCACAGATTCGCCAGAAGTTGCGGCTTTCGGGATGGGGAAGTTCGTTGGGCCCATCCACCGCGAGTCGGGCGGCTGCTTCTTGATTGGTCAGGCCCATGGCTGTTTCACTGTTCATTTTCACTGGCTCATCAAGGCGTCGATGAGGCCGTCACGCAAGGTCAAATGCTGTCCGTCCAACCCGGTGGACCAGCACACTGAATCCGCCCAGACGGATGCGCTGTTCGGATCCGCAGGCGCGGAGGCGCCGGATTCGGCGTCAAGGCCGGAAGTCACGAGCCCTGCAACCCAGGTCTGGGTCTACGGCGAAGGAGATCGAGCGGAGATCGAGGGAGAGGAGATCGAGGGACATGATACTGGACTGCACCCCATCGGTGAGACAGCGTAATTCAGGGACAGTTGGTTGGTGTTGATGGGGTGGGCTGGCGTACGCCAGCCCAGATTGTCTGGTCTTCA
>JBEHYN010000026.1:0-44292 GCA_048498155.1 Pseudomonadota bacterium
TCGCCGCCGCCGGCGCCCTACGAGACGCCCTTCCGCATCATGGGCAATACCTATTCGGTCGGCTCGCCCTCGGTCAGCGTCTACCTGATCACCACGGCTAAGGGGCATGTGCTGCTCGACGTCGGCTACGCGGCGGACGCGCCCCTGATCGAGAAGAATATCCGCGCCCTGGGCTTCAAGCTCAGTGACGTCAAAATCCTGCTGAATAACCACGCCCACAGAGACCACTCGGGCGGCCTGGCCCAGCTCAAGGCCGACACCGGCGCCATCATGATCGCGAGCGAGGGCGACCGGGGCGCACTCGAAAGCGGCAAGGTCCTCGGCTCGGAATCCGTCGAGCGCATGCAATTCCCGCCCGTGAAGGTGGACCGGGCCATCAAGGACGGCGACACCTTCGAACTGGGCGGCGTGACCTTCACCGCACATGTGACGTCAGGGCACACCCGCGGCTGCACAAGCTGGTCCTGGCCGGTCACCGACCCGGTGGACGGCTCAAAGCACATCGTGTTGGACTTCTGCGGCGCGACGGTCAGCACCAACAGCCTGGTTCCGGAACAATATCCCGGCCTCGTCGCCAACTACCGCCACACCTTCGCCACCGCCAAGTCGCTGCGAGGCGATCTGTTCCTAGCGCCGCACACAGAGTTCTACGCGCCGGCGGCCAAAAGGGCGAAGCTCGGCGATCCTGGCCCCAATCCCTTCCTCGACCGCGCCGGCTTTGAGGCCCTGGTCGATTCCCAGCACGTCCTGTTCGAGACGGCGCTGGCCGAGGCTCAAAAGAAGGCGGCGGCCGCCAAGTAGCGGCTTAAGCCGGTCAACGCTTAGGTTGGGTTGGGCGCCTCGCGCGGCATGCGGTTCCATGCATCCAGGGCGGCGATCTTGTAGGCCTCGGCCAGGGTCGGATAGTTGAACGCGTTCTCCATGAAATATTCCAACGTGCCGCCCAGGTTCAAAACCGCCTGGCCGATGTGAATCAGCTCGGTCGCCCCTTCGCCGACGATGTGCACGCCCAGCAGGCGGCGCGTGTCCAAGGCGAAGATCATCTTCAGCAGACCCGCGTTCAGCCCCATAATATGGCCGCGCGAGGTCTCACGGAAACGCGCGATGCCGCATTCGCAGGCTATGCCCTTGGCGTGCACCTCTTTCTCGCTCATGCCCACGGTGGAAATCTCCGGCACCGCGTAGATGCCGTAGGGGAAGGCCTGCGGCGCGTGGGGCATGGGCAGGCCGAAGGCGTGGCAGGCGGCGATGCGGCCTTGTTCCATGGAGGTTGACGCCAGGCTCGGAAAGCCGATCACGTCGCCGGCGGCGTAGACATGCGGGACCTCGGTCTGGAAGGTGTCGGGATTGACGGTGATACGTCCGCGCGAATCGGCGGTCAGCCCGAGCGCTTCAAGGCCCAGCCCCGCTGTCGCCCCCACTCGCCCAGCTGTGTAGAGCAGCATTTCCGAGCGAATACGTCGCCCGTCCTCCAGCACGCTGACCGGCCAGCCCTGTCCGTCCAGTTCCACGCTGGCGACCGAAGTGCCCAGGCGGATGGTCATGCCGCGGTCGCGCAGTTGGTGGACGAAGTCCTCGATGATCTCGTGGTCGACGAACTCAAGGAAGGCGCCCCTAGGTTCGATCAGCGTGACCGGCACATCCAACGCGCTGAAGATGGTGGCGTATTCTATGCCGATCACCCCCGCGCCGATCACCGTCAGACTGCGCGGCACGCGTGGCGTGGCGATGACGTCGTCGCTGTCAAGCACATGCACCCCATCGAACGGGATCGACGCTGGCCGATATGGCGTGGTGCCCACGGCAATGAGGACCCGCACGAATTCGACGGTGCGTTCATCGCCCTCCGCGCAGGCGACGGTCAGGTGGTGCGGATCGATGAACCGCGCCGTTCCCGCCAGGGTGCGTATGCCATTGCGCTGGAACTGATGCTCCAGGACCTCAATCTCGTGCACCAGCGTCATGTTCAACCGCGCGCCCAGATCGTCGCCGTCGATGTCTTTCTTGACCCGGTAGGCGCGGCCGTAGAAGCCGCGTTCGCGCCAGCCCGAGAGGTTCAACACGGTCTCACGGAGGGTCTTGGAGGGAATGGTGCCGGTGTGGACAGAAACGCCCCCCACGCGCAGGCGGTTTTCCACCACCAACACGGAACGGCCAAGTTTGGCTGCCTGGACGGCGGCCCTGCGGCCAGCGGGCCCGCTGCCGATGACAACGAGATCGTAGATATCCATGGCGTTCCCCGACGGCCGGGCCTTGCGCCCGCTCGACTAAGCCATGGGCTGAGACTCAAGCGATGCGCCACCCCTCGATGACCTGTGGGAGCACCCTAACCGAAGATGGTTACCGACTTAGAAAACGACCGCCCGACGATTAGGCGCCGTTGCCCAGGATCTTGCCGCCCGACAGGATGACGGATTTGATTTCGCCGGAATTGCCGCCGCCGCGCAGGGGCAAATAGTTCACCTGCACCTTGTCGCCCGGCTGCATGCTGCGCTTGCTCCAGCCGGCGCGCGTCAGATTGGCCGGACCCGCGCACTCAAAGGTCCAGATCTCGGGCGCCTCGCCCGGCTTGACGTCGCGATAGATCACCAAGGAAACGTGTGGATTGGTCCAGTTCAACTCCTTGACCGTGCCGCTCATCAATCCGGGATGGGCTGGATCGAACATGGCGAAGGAATGGTGAGCCGAAGCGGGGCCGGCCGGCATAGCAAGGCCCAGCACCGCTGCGGCCAAAATCACGCGGCCAACCGCCAGCTTGGAACGCTTGTTCATCGAAATTCTCATGATCATGGCTACTTTACAGGCTCGTGGATGCCGTCCGCCCTCAGGAGGGTCGGCGCGTAGATAGCATTGCCGTCCTTGTCGATCTCCGAATGGAAGGCAGCCTCCAAGCATACGCCCTCAACGATGTCGTAATCACGGCGGCGGGTGCGGTTCCATTTACGCGTCGTCACCCAGGGCTTGGTCAGCACGTGGGGCGCAGTGATGGTCAAGGTGTCGTCCAGGGCGTCAGGACCGCTCAGGCGGATCCGTTCGACGACGTGCACATCGCCATTATTGGACACGCCCTGAGCCTCGCCTATGGCCAGAAAGGTCTGAGGTGCGATCCCTACAGTGTCAATCACCAGGGTGTCGCCTTCCCAATGGCCGATGGAATGGCCGTGGAAAGTTGGATCGGGATCGTCCGGATGCGGCCGGCCGTCGGTGTAGATACGGCGAAGACGGTTGCTGTCGGATTCGCCCAGCATGTAGATTTTTCCCGGGGTGAAGGCGAACTCCATGGCGTTGTGACTGATCAGCATCCACGCCGGCATGCCTTCGGGCAGGCAATTGGAGAAGAAGTTTATCGGTCGTCCGGCCTGCATCTCATCGCTTTGGAATTTCACGACCGCACCCGCCTTGTCGTTCCACGGCGGCGGATTGGTCTTGGCCTGCCGGATCTGGTCGCGGGCGTCTGGAATCCAAACGCCGCTGAAGTCCGGATGCTTGGCCAGATCCGCCCATTCTTCGGCCGTCGGCGGGGGGTTGAGCACCGCAGCGGCGTCTGCGGCCGCGCACACGGTGGAAGGCGCCGCCAAGGCCCCGGCGGCCAATAGAACAAGCAAAATGCGAACACGATGGCTCATGCGCTTCCATCCCCGGTTACTGCAAGAAAATAGGGACAGGCCCCTTCCCTTGTCTCACGGCCTGCCCGTTGGGCGGCCGAGCCGCGATGTTAGTCCATAGCGGATATTGACAGCAAGGTTGGCGTGCACGGTGACCCCAAGCCAAGACGGTCCGCACACGACGTCCAGCATTTTTCAAAAACCATGGTGCGGCGGATTGTCGCATTTCGGCTTAGGGCCAGTGTTGATTTCGGACGACCCCAGTATCGATTGGGCTTTAATTGCCTTATTAATACTGATCGAACGGACAAATCTAGGAATAGAAAGTGGATTTCCGATGAATATGACTAATTCTGATTAATCATCCTTATTCGGGATTTCACAAAGGTTGGGACGATAGCGCTGCTTTAACTCGACGGAGAAGCTTCAATGCGCGCAGCAGTCGTTTTCAGTCTCGGGACCTCGGTCCTCTTAGGTACAGGAGCCCTGTTGGTGGCCCGGACCTGGGCCCCCTCGGCCAAGCCGGGCCCGGCCTCGGCCTACGCCGCCCCGTCGGCCACTGCAGCGGTGGTCGTCGCCAAAGGCGCCCTCGCTTACGGCGAGAGCGTGACCCCCGACAAGTTGCAGGTGGTGCAGTTTCCAGTGGGACTGGCCCCTCCGGGGGCCTACTCGTCCGTCGCACAGTTAGCCGCCGGCCAGACCGGAGCGCCGGTGGCCCTGGTCGCCATGTCTCCCAAGGAGGCGATCCTGCCCGGCAAGGTCAGCGGGCCAGGCGCACGCAATACGGTGTCGATCCAGATCGCGCCGGGGATGCGGGCCTACGCCATCCGGATATCCGATGTCGCCGGCGTGGGCGGTCAAGCCCTGCCGGGCGATCACGTGGACGTGGTGCTCACCCGCGAGCCGCCGATGCGGCCGGGCCAACAGCCCGGGCGGCAGATGATCTCGGACGTGGTGGTTCAGAATGTCCGCCTGCTGGGGGTCAATCTGAACATCGATCCCGCGTCCACGGCCCAGGCCGCCGCCGCCGATCCCAAGACCGCCACCTTGGAGGTCAGCCTACTGGACGCGCAAAAACTGGCGGTGGCCGCCGGCGTCGGCAACCTTTCGCTGGCTCTTAGACGGGCCGGCGCCGGCGAGGTCGATCCGTCCCGCCAAGTGCAGACCGCCGATCTGTCCGCCGGCGCGCCCCGTTCCTTGACCCGTCCAGCCTCGGTCCGGAGCGTTCGTCGGGCTCCAGCCGGGCCCGGGCGCTACTCGGTGATCGTGGTCCAGGGCGAGCACGACGCCGAGGTGGCCGTGCCAATCGAAACCCACGGGGGAGTCTGAGCCCATGATCCACAACATCCTACGACCGGCCGCCATCGGCCTGACCGCCACCGCACTCTCCCTCGCCTCGCCCGCCGCGGCGCTGGCGCCGACAAGCGAGGGCCTCGCGTCGACGGCGACGCCGAGCCAGACCATCGTGGTGGCCAAGAACAAATCCGTCGCCTTCCATTTGGATGGCGCGGTCGGCAAGGTGGTGATCGCCCAGCCCGAGATCGCAGAGATCGTCGCCACAACCGACCGCAGCTTTTACATCCGCGGCAAGGCGTTGGGCGCCACCAATGTGTTGGTCTACGGCCCCGATCTGCGCCTGAGCCGCGTGATCGACGTCAACGTCGGCTACGACGCCGCCGGCCTGCAGAGTGATATCGCCCAGGCGCTGCCGACCGAGCACATATTGGTGTCCTGCCTATCAGGCGGCCTGCTGCTGACCGGCGACGCCTCCAACAATTCCGCAGCGGACCGCGCCATGGTCCTGGCCGAACAGATGGCGCCCAAGGCGGTGACCTCGGCCATCAGGGTGCGTGACGCTCAGCAGATCGGGCTGGATGTGCGCATCGTTGAAGTGAACCGCACGGCCCTCGAGAGCTTCGGCATCGATGTCAAGGCCGCCAGCGGGGACGGCAACATCCTATTCTCGGCCGCTCAAGGCTTGATCGGCACGGCCAATCCCGCCGGGACCTTGACCTTTAGTCCCAGGTTGGGCTCCGGTTCGTTGACCGCGACCTTGCGGGCCCTGGAGCAAAAGGGCCTGGCCCGCACCCTGGCCAAGCCGAACTTGGTGGCGCTGTCAGGTCAGGACGCCAGCTTCTTGGCCGGGGGCGAGATTCCCGTTCCCGTGCCGAACGGCCTGAACGGCGTGACCATCCAATACCGCCAGTTCGGCGTGCAGCTGGCTTTCACGCCCACCCTTTATGCCGACGATATGATCCGGCTGAAGGTCGCGCCGGAAGTCAGTCAGTTGGACCCGGCCAACGGCGTGACCATTGTCGGCTACAACGTGCCGGCTCTGACCATCAGGCGTGCGTCCACCACCATCGAGCTGCGCGACGGGCAAAGCTTCGCCATCGCGGGTCTGTTCCAGCACAGTTACTCCAACTCACTCGACCAGCTGCCCGGCATGTCCAAGCTGCCGATCCTGGGCGCCCTGTTCCGCTCCTCTAACTGGAGGCGCAATGAGACCGAGCTGGTGATCGTGGTCACGCCCCATCTGGTGACCGGGCAATCCCCGACCCCCGCCGATCCGGCGCTCAACGCCGGCGAGCCCAGCGCGATCGATCTGATCTTGCAAGGCGAGGCCATTGAGCAGCCCAAGCCTTCCTCCTCTCCCGCGAAAAAGGGCTAAGTCCATGGCTGGCAATTTCACGCGCGTTCTGGTTCTGGGCGGTAAGCTGGCGAGCTTGGCGGAACAAGCCTTCGCGGGGGCCGTGATCGAAACCTTCTGCGCGCCTGGTGCGCAGGGACTGCAAGCCGCCGCCGCCCAAAGCGACCTGGTGCTGATTGACGCAGACGCCCTGCCCGCCAACGCCCTGGAATCAGCCCTCCACACCCTGGCGCGGGCCAAACCGCAGCCTGCGGTGATCCTGGCGGGCGCCAGCATTCCGGTCGCCTTGGCGCGGGCCCTATTGAAACTGGAACGGTCCGACGCCCTGGACATGCCGTTCAGCCCCCAAGATCTGGCCAAAACCGCCAGCCCTCTGCTGCGCCCCAAGGCGGTGTCGTCCTGCATGTGCTGGGGCGTGATCGGCGCGGTGGGCGGCGCGGGGGCCAGCACTCTCGTCATCGAGACTGCAGCCGCCCTGGCCGCTGAAGACAAGTCCCGACGAGGCTGCATCATAGATCTGAACTTGGCCGACGGCGCCGCGGCGGCCTATCTCGGCGTGCCGGCGAACATGAAGCTGGAGGAGGCGTCGATCAGTCCGGATCGGATCGACCAGGCCCTGCTGGACGCCTTCTGCACCCCCGCGTTCGAGGGCGTCGACCTGCTCGCCGGCCCGCGTTCCCCGCTGGCGGCCGACAAGGTCACGCCTCAGGCGGTCATGCGCATTCTGGACGTGGCGGCCCACAAGTACGACTGGATCGTCATCGATGTGCCCCGACACAGACGCCCATGGACCCTCGACGTGCTGTCCGGCTGCGACGAGATCCTGGTGGTGTCGGAACTGACGGTCCCCGCCCTGCTGGCGGCTCGCGACCTATGCCGCGAACTGGAAGAAGAGATGCCCGACAGGCCGCCTCCAGGCGTGGTCCTGAACCGGATGTCCAACCGCATGATGGGGCCCGCCCCAACCTTGAGCGAAGCGCAGAGGGCCTTGAGCCGCAAGGCCGTGGGCGCGATCACCTCGGACTGGGAATCTGCAGCGCGAGCGGTCAATCTCGGCGGGCCGATCCTGCATCGCCAACCGCGCTCCAAGATCGTGCGCGACGTGCGCGCCCTGGTGGCTCAACTGACCGGACAAAAGCCCGCCGAAGCCGACGACGCCCTGAGGGTGGTCGGATGAGCCGGTTCAGTCTCAAACGCGCCCAGGTCGAAGCGCCCCCGGCGCCCAGCGGGGCGGCGGCTGACGCCCCGGCCGTGACACCCGCCGAACCCATCGCCTCGCCTGAGCCCGAGCCCGGGGGCTCGTCCAACGCCTTGCTCGACGCCAAGCTTCGGCTGCATGCCCGCCTAATCGAGGAAGTGGACCTGTCCAAACTGGACAAGTTGGATGACGGAGAACTACGCCGCCAGGTGCGCGCCTTGGTCGGTGAATTCGCCCGCGCCGAGCGGCTGCCGTTCAACACGGCGGAGCTAGAGAATCTATCCAGTTCGGTGCTGGACGAGATGATGGGGCTGGGTCCGCTAGAGCCGCTTCTGCAAGACGACAGCATCGCGGACATCCTGATCAATGGTCCGTTCCAGGTCTATGTGGAGCGCCGCGGCGAGCTTGAACTGACGGCCGTGCATTTCCGCGACAACGACCACCTGTTGCGCATCGTCAACCGCATCGCCGCCTCGGTCGGGCGACGCATCGACGAGTCCCAGCCAATGGTCGACGCGCGCCTGGCCGACGGCAGCCGGGTGAACGCCGCCATCGCCCCCGTCGCCATCGACGGCGCGGCCGTATCCATCCGTAAGTTCTCCAAAAAGCCCTACACGCTGGAGCGGCTGGTGGGGGTTGGCGCCATGCCCGCCAGCGTCGCAGAATTTCTCAAGGGCGCGGTCGCCGCACGGGTGTCGACGGTGATCTCCGGCGGCACCGGCTCAGGCAAGACTACATTGCTCAACGCCATGTCCGCCGGGATCGGCGCGAAGGAGCGCCTGATCACCATCGAAGACGCGGCCGAGCTGCAGCTGCAGCAGCCGCACGTGGTTCGCATGGAGACTCGGCCGCCCAACATCGAAGGCAAGGGCGAAATCCGCCAGCGTGAGCTGGTCAAGAACGCCCTGCGCATGCGGCCAGACCGCGTGATCCTAGGCGAGGTGCGCGGGGAGGAAGCCTTTGACATGCTGCAGGCGATGAACACCGGCCACGAAGGCTCAATGGCCACCATCCACGCCAACACGCCTCGCGACGCCATCACCCGGCTGGAGCAGATGGTGGCCATGTCCGGCATGAAGCTCACCCCGGAATCGATCCGCGGCCAGATCGCCTCAGCCATCGGCATGATCGTACAGGTCATGCGGCTGTCGGACGGGAAACGCCGATTGATGAGCATCACCGAGATCACCGGCATGGAGGGCCAGATCGTGCAGATGCAGGAAATCTTCGCCTTCCAACGCACCCACACCGACCCGGACGGCACGGTCCACGGCGAGTTCCGCGCCACGGGCCTGCGCCCCCGCTGCCTGGACGAGATGCAGCGGCGCGGCCTGAGCTACGACACCGCCAACTTCGATCCCGGGCGGCCTCTGCAATGAGGATGGTGTTCTTTATCCTGGTGTTCGCCGCTGCGGCCTCCGCCGGCCACGCCCTTTGGGAACTGTTCCACGTCGCCGGCGCCCAAAGGGCGGTCAATCATCGCTTGAGGCTGGCCAGTCGCATCACGGCGCTGGGCGAACGCGTGCTGGAGCTGAGGAAACAACGCAGCCCCGAGGCCTTGGGCAAGCTGGCGGGCGCCTGGCTGGGAAAGCTGATCGTGCGATCCGGCGTCATCATCGACGTTCGGCGCGGGCTGATCATGGCCGCCGGCGCGGCAGCAGCGGCCTTCGTCCCGGCCGCCACCGTGACTCATAATCTGCTGCTCGCCCTGCCTTTAGGCCTAGCGGGCGGGATTGGCGGACCGCTCTTGTTTCTCAAGGTCAAGGCCGGTCGGCGGGCCAACGGTCTGGCCCGGCAACTGCCTGACGCCCTGGAGATCGTGGTCCGTAGCCTGGAAGCGGGCCATCCGGTGCCCACTGCCCTGTCGCTCGTCGGACGTGAAATGCCCGACCCGATCGGCTCGGAATTCGGCATGGCGTCCGATGAGATCGCCTATGGCTCCACGCTGGAGCAGGCCGTCGGGCGAATGGCCGAGCGCTGCCAACACCTGGACGTGGACCTGTTTGCAGCGACCGTCCGCTTGCAGGAACGCGCGGGCGGCAACTTGACGGGTCTACTGAGGATGAACGCCTCCACGGTGCGCGAACGGCTGAAGATGCGCCTGAAGATCAAGGCCGCCTCTTCGGAGGGGCGTGTCTCGGCGCTCATCCTCACGGCGGCGCCGATCCTGGTCATGGGATTTCTGCAGATCTCCTCGCCGCACTACTACGGCGATGTCATCCACGTGAAAGGCATCCAAATCGGCCTGGGGATCGTCGGAACCTGGCTGTTCATCGGAAACCTGGTCATGCGGCGCATGATCGATATGAGGATCTAGACGTGAATCCGCAGATGCTTGTCCAATACGCGGGAACCGCCCTGATCGGGCTGCCGCTCCTGGCCGGATGCAGCCTGTTTGTCGTTGAACAAGTCAACGCGTCCAGGCGTAGAACCCGGCTGACCGACGCGGTCGACGGGAGGCCGGCGCACTCCAGCGCCAAGGCGGCCCTGACGGGTCTGGCGGGTAAGGTCAAACGGGTGGGCGAATATGTGGCCCCACAGGACCCCCGCGAGCTGTCGCTCATCCGCACAAAACTGACCCAGGCCGGATTTCCCCAGCGCGAGGCCGTCGCCGTCTACCTGGGCGGGCGCACCCTGGCCATGGTCATGGCCGTCGGCATATGCGCGATCATGCTGCCCAGGATCATCGGCCACGCCGGCGGCTTTGGCGCGGTGGCGATCACCGGGGTCCTGGCCGCCGCAGCCATCCTGGGTCCCGATCATATTCTCGGGCGGTTCCGCAAGCGGCTGGAGCTGGAATATCGCGAAGGCTTTCCCGACGTGCTGGACCTTCTGGTGGCCTCGGTGGAGGCTGGGCTCAGTCTGGACGCCGCGGTCAGCCGCGTGTGCGATGAGGTGGTCCGCCGCTACCCCAACCTAGCCAATGCCCTGCGGTTGTTGACGCTGGAGCTGCGCGCCGGCCGTTCGCGACGCGACGCCTGGGGCGCCTTGGCCGATCGCCTGGGCCTGGAGGAAGCGCGCTCCTTCGCCACCATGCTGCGGCAGGCCGAAGAGATGGGCTCCAGCCTAGGCGAGACCCTGGCGATCTTTTCCGAGGACATGCGGACCAAGCGCATGCTGCGGGCCGAGGAAAAGGCCCTGGCGCTTTCAGCCAAGCTGATGCTGCCGCTGATCATGTTCCTTTTCCCCTGCCTGTTGGGGGTGCTCATGATGCCGGCGGTCTACAAGATCGCGACCATGTTGGTGAATAAGCATTAGCCCAAGACGAATGAACCGCACGCGGCCTTCCCAAGAGGAAAACCGCGTGCGTCTGGTGTTGAAAACCTGGCGCCGTTAGCCGACGAGCCGGGTCTTCAAGGTGTTGAACAGGCTGAGCGTGATCGCAACCAGCGAACTGCCGATGGCCACGATGCCTAGCCCACTGAAGATGGTGGCTAAATCCGAGCCCACGACCGGAACAACGTCCAGCGTATGGGCGCCGATCGCCAACACCAATGCCACAAGATAAACTCGCGTATTTTCTTCGGCATTATTCCCGAGGACGGCAATCCCACCCAACACGAGAAGTATTAAAGCCGCGCTGGGAATAGACACAAAAGCAGACAGAATGGCAACAAGAACACCAAGAGCTAACGCTCCAGCATAGACCTTGCTCATCATTTTCGCTCCCTGAATATCCGCTTATACCGCGAATCCATCGATCATTAACTTCTACATACAGATCGTCAATGGGCTCTGCCCGTAGATTACGCAGGTGTGCTTGTTGCGTAGGCGCCGATTGCCGAGCGGCGGCGAAGCGATCACACTTCCAGTCGGACTTCCGCGCGCCCGACCAGGGCATTCCCTGCTTGATGGCTTCTTGTACCGCGTCGGCCAGCGGGACGCTTGAAGTCCGAGCCCACGGCGCCAACCTGCCGGCAGCAAGGAAGTCCTTCAGCGCCGTTGTGTCGATCCCTTGTGTTTAATTGCATCCGCCCAGCCGAATTCGGGCGTTGACCGCTCCTCGCCCCCCGGCCTTAATCGGCGCCAACAACAGGGAGGACGATATGCGTATAGTTTTGATGACCGGCGCGGTGCTCGCGCTAGTGAGCGTTGGCGCGGCCAGGGCCCAGGCGCCGGACGAGGCGAAATTCGCCTCGGCGGCCGATGTGGCGGCGGTGATCGCCAAGGCCAAGGCGACAGCCAAGCCCGGCGCGGCCAACACCATGGAGACCATCTTCGCCCTGGCCCCCTACGGCACGGCGCTGGAATTCCACCAGGGCACAGGTCAGGCCTCCGTTCACGAGAACCAGGCCGAGCTGATCATCGTGGCCGAGGGCAAGGGCGTGGCCAATCTCGGCGGACAACTGGTCGACCCCAAGCGCACTAACCCCCACAACCTCACCGCTAAGGCGATCACGGGCGGCGTGGCCCATCCGGTGGCCAAAGGCGACATGTGGTTCGTGCCCCAAGGCGTGCCGCATCAGTTGAACGCGGCGGAAGGCGGGATTTCGGTGATCACCCTGCACGTGCCGAGGCCCGTGCCGGCGGCGGGGTAATGGGAACTAAGTGACCGAAGCGGAGGCCTCGCCTCAGGACATGGGGAAGTGGGAAGTGGGGACACTTTTTCACTTTTCCACTTTTCACTTTTCGTAGCGCCCCACAGCCTCAAACCAACTGCAGTTCGACCCGCTTGCCGCAGGCCTTGGCGTAGCGGCGGATGGTCTCGAAGGTCGGCGAATGTTTGGGGTCGCGCAGAGAGCTTTCCAGACGAGACACAGCGCTCTTGGACGTACCCATCCTTGTGGCGATTTCTTCCTGGGTCAGGCCGGACTGCCTGCGCGCCTCAAGCAGAGTCCTCAGGGCGGCGTATTCGTCGGCGCCGGCGTCCCAAGCTTCCTTGAAGCCGGGCCGCAACATCGCCTTTTCGAGCGCCTTCTTTTGATCGTGACGAACCGGCTTGAAACCTTCGTCGCTCATGACTGCACCTCTTTCAAACGCTTGCGAGCCAGCTTGAGATCCTTGTCGGGCGTCGCCTGGCTCTTCTTGACGATGGCATGCAGGATGACCAGTTCGCGACCGACCCGCGTGCAATAGAAGGCGCGTCCGATCCCTTCCGAGCCCTTGCATCTTAGCTCGAACAGCCCGCCGCTCATCGCACGCGAGTGCGGCATCCGAAGATCCAGGCCGTCCTCCTCAAGCCATTCAATGAGCCTGAGAAAGTCGGCATAGACTCCGACCGGCCATTCCTCGATCCCCCGCTTCACGCGGTCATTGTAGTAGAGGACCGTCCACATCGCGCCTAAGTTACCATTTATGGTAACCTGCGTCGAGCCCGTCTTGTAGCCTTGGCCTGTCGCGCTCAGCCTACGCCTACAGATCCCGCAACCGCGTCGTCGCGTCGCCGAAACTGTCCAGTTTTACCCCGTAGCGGTCCATCAGGGACAGGTACAGGCTGCAGAGCTTTCGGTTGTCGTCGCCGTCGTTCATGTAGCAGAGCGAGCGGCCGGGTTGCGGCGTGCCGCCCATGCCCCCGGCTAACAGCACTGGCGCCTTGGGGTTGTCGTAGGTGGGCCGATCCACTTGTTCGACTGGAACATCACTCCCCACTTCGGTGAATTATTAGGGAGCCGAAAGCAGACTCGTGAGCAGCTCGCTCAGGGCGCCACAATCAAACGGTTTCACCAGCAATGGCCGCCCCCGGTCACCGTCCCGCAGACCGTGACCGCCGTAGCTCGTCGCGAATGCAAACGGTATGCCGCGTTCGGCCAGGCGGTCCGCCACGGGGTAGCTTCTGACGCCATTCAGGTTCAGGTCCAGGAGGGCGGCATCAAAATGCTGGGCATCGATGAGGGCGGCGGCCTGCTCATTGGTGGCAGCCGTGACGACAGTGTCGCAGCCGAGATCGGCAAGCATGTTCTCGGTTTCCATGAGCACGAGCATTTCATCCTCGACCACCAAAATCCGCAGACCGGAGAGGAGCTTATTCACCATGGCCATCGCGGGGCGCCGGCATGTCGATTGTGCAGATCACGCCGTCCTTCGGATAGTTCAGATGCACCGTGGCTTCCAGTTCATGGGCAAGCCCGTCTTCAATCACCCGTGAGCCAAAGCCCTTTTTCGAGCTCGATGTCACAGACGGACCGTTCTTCTCTCGCCAAACCAGGATCAACCGATCACCCGTCGACCTCGGCTTAATGGTCCACGACACTAGGATCGATCCCGCGTCGTTGGACAGCGCACCATGGATCATCGCGTTCAGTACGAGCTCGTGAAGCGCGATGCCAAGAGCCAAGGCGCGCTTGGGCGGAAGACGGATATCGTCACCCGTGAGCACGTATCGTCCTGATCGGCCGTCGTCGATGGTGAGGGGCTTCAAAGCCTCGTCAACAATGTCATGCAGCCCGGCCCTCCCCCAATCTCCATGGGCCAACAGGGCATGGGACCGAGACAGCGCGGCAATGCGTGACGCGATAAAGTCGCGGGTCACTGCGGGGTCAGCAGGTCTTCTAAAAGCCTGAGAAACGATCGCTTGAACTGCGGCGAGCATGTTCCTGACTCGGTCGTTCAATTCATCAATCAGCGCGCCCGATCTCGCCTGCTCTTCCTTGTGCCGTGTGAGATCCACGAACGAGGCGAAATGCTGGACGATGTCGCCGCTGTCGTCCCGCACCGGGCTGATGTAGACGCCGGCCCAGAACGTGCTGCCATCCTTTCGGCGGCAACATAACTCCGGACCCCTACACAAACCTTCATCAAACTCGGCCGTGATCGCCGCCAGCGGTTCATCGTCGGTCGCGCTTGCGAGGACGAAGTTGAAGGCTTGCCCTAAGACCTCGTCGCGTTGGTATCCGATCAGGGAAATGAAGCTGTCATTGGCGAAGATGATGGAATTGTTGGCCTGCTTGGCGTCCGTGAATACCATGGGCATGCGGGTGGTTTCTGCGGCGACGACAAAGGGCCCAAGGTCTTCCTTGAAGCCTTGGACGTCGGCTTCGGCGGCGTCCTGTTGCTCAGAGGGGGCCGGCGGCTCCGACATGCTTGGTTGGCTCCGTGCGAGGCCGCACCTAGAATCGGGCTGGGCGAAACCCTGGCACTCGGCGCTGGTGACTTACCATCGGCGCGAAGGCTGCAAGCGTACAAACGCCGAAACCTTGGATCTGTTCCCCTATCGAAGGCTTCGATCACGAATGGCGATAGGCAAAACCCGTTCGAACGCCGCCGCCATTGCCTCAACCCGCGCGAAGCGTTCGTAAGAGGGCAAGGGGAATGTCGAGTTCATACACGACGCCGGCCGGTTCGTACCGCACTCGGACTTCGCCGTGAAGCTGAGTGGCAAGGGCGCCGATCAGGCGCGTTCCAAAACTGTGTTGGGTCGGCTCCTGGACCAGTGGGCCGCCTGTTTCCGCCCAGGTCAGCGTGAATAGCTGGGTCTTTTCATCGACCGAGGAGGTGATGTTGACGCGACCCGTCTCGTTGGACAACGCGCCATATTTGACCGCGTTGGTGCACAACTCGTTGAGGGACATGGTGAGGGGCAGGATCGCCCCTGGAGCGATCTCGATCAGCGTATTCTGAATAACAAACCGCCGACCCTCGCGGCTATCGAAGGGCTCGATGGCGGCGCTAACCACGTCCGCCAATTCTGCGCCGGTCTCGCTGGCTCGGAGCAACAAATCTTGCGCTCTGCCCATGGCGACCAGACGGCTGGAAATGGCGTGTCGCCCCTGTTCAAGGGTCTCTGCGGTGCGCAAGGTCTGCGAAGTGATCCCGACGACCGTCGCCAGCATGTTTTTCATGCGATGATGCAACTCCTCCAACAGAAGACGTTGCAATCGCAGGGCTGCCTCGTGCCCGGTAGCTTCGATCCCAGCCTGTTCCAATAGGCGAGCGGAATCGAGTCGGGCTTGTCCAAGCATATCCCGCAGGGCGGCGTTTTCGGATTCGAGAACACTCTTGCCAGGTTGCAGAGCCTCACGATTTCGCATGGCCGCGATCACGACCAGGCCGTCTGGGGCATGATACGGGCTAAGGCTTATCTCGGTCCGGAACTCGCTTCCGTCCTTACGAATTGCGACAAGCTCAAGTCCCAAGCCCATCATTCGCGCCGTGGGGTTGCTCATGAATCGGTCAATATGACCCGCATGAGTGTCACGGTACCGCGCCGGCATCAGCACACTGTGCAGCTCTCCGACCAGTTCCTGCGGGAGGTAACCGAGCAGCGCCTCAACTCGGCTATTGGCGAAGAGAATGTGGCCGGTCTGGTCAATGACGACCACCGCGTCCGGACTCGCCTCGTAGAACTCGCCAAACGGGGCCTCACTCACCGGCTGAGCCACGTAAGTAGTTCCGGCGGATAGTGGATTCACTCGGCGACTGGGGGGGACGGCTGAGACCGTGAGCAGCCATCCATTCTGAAATCAGAGAATTCAACTGCATCCGGCGCTTCTCTGGCGTGATTTGTCGACCCTCTTGGGTCCAATATTAGTGCTCAATGGCCCGCGGAAGACCCGGTCACGCAAAATTAGCGGCGCCCGCTGGGACAATCTAGCGGCCCCGCTGAGGGTATCAGTTTCCGCGTGGTGAGACAAACTTAGGTGTTTAGGAGGTTGGGCGAATACAGCGGCGCAGGCACGGATGGCCACGTCACCAAGCCCTTGGAAATCGCAAGCCCGCTCTGCGCGATCGATGGCGTCCTGAACGTCGCCAATACCGTCGACGGCTCAGTCAGCGGCAGAACTAGCCGCGAAATAACGGCAGATGACAGTGTCAGAGCAAGCAAGAAGAGCGTGTATTCCGCACAACTTCGGCAAGGCCTAGACGATTAGTCCCGCAAAATTAACGCGCGTGTTAAACCGACTGCAGCCCAAAATGCCAATCTAGACCTTGCTCGGGCAATGCCGACACGCCTAGAGCGTGACAGGCGAAAGTGGATACCGGTTTCGCCGCCCGTCACGCTCTAACTATTCGACTCAGAGCCTTTTTATCCGGTTCAAATGAGTCCATTTGAACCGGAAAGGCTCTAGTACTCGGGATAATAGCGGTCGTTAGAACCTCGGCAGGCCCGCACATAGTCGCCTCGATCACTTTGAACCCACCGGCAGTCATGCTGGCGGTACCATGCGTCGTCTTGCTGGCCGCGGTAGCCATTGTAACGGTCGTAGTCCATGGTTTGTTCGCGCGTCCAATAGGGCCGGCTCCCGTCGCAGTTGATGCTTGAGCTGGCTATGCTTGAGCCTACCGCCGCTCCGGCCACTGCGCCGATGATCGTGCCGCCCGTCTTGCCGCCGCCCGAGGAGACAGCGTTACCGAGAAGGCCGCCGGCGATGGCTCCGAGGGCGGTTCCGGCGACGTTGCGGTTCTGTTGCTCGCTTTGGCATTGGCTGGCGTAGTAGCCGTAGCCGGCATAGTGGGGATCATTGGCATAGCCATCCGACGTGTAACGCGGCCCGTAGCTGTCCCCAGCGCAGCCCGCGCCGGCCAATGCGCCGGCCAGAGCAACGAGGACCAAGGCTGTCTTGGCTGTCTTGGTTGTCTTAGTGATCATGAGGCGTCCTCCAGTTAAGGGAGAAATGCGCGCCGGTGAAGTACGTTCCCAGCGACGCCGTTCGGCCTGCTGCCATAGGCGGTCCTTGGAGGCGTAGCTGCGAGCTTAATCGACTGCGTGCGGGCCCCTAAATATCCCGCAGCCGCGTCGTCGCGTCGCCGAACTTATCGAGCTTCACGCCGTAGCGGTCCATCAGGGACAGGTACAGGCTGCTGAGCTTCCGGTTGTCGTCGCCGTCGTTCATGTAGCTGAGCGAGCGGCCGGTCTTGAGCGTGCCGCCCAGGCCCCCGGCCAACAGCACGGGCACCTTGGAGTTGTCGTGGGTGCGGCCGATCCACATGCTGGACAGGAACATCATGCAGCTGTGGTCCAGCACCGTGCCCTCGCCTTCCTGCATGGCGTCCAGCTTGGAGCACAGATAGGCGAACTGGTCGGTGTGGAAGCGGACGATGCTCTCATAGGCGTCGGAGTTGTTGTCGTGCGACGCGGCGTGGTGGCTGAATTTCACGTTGAGGAAGGGATAGTACATCGTCGACATGTCGCGCGAGAGGACCAGTGAGGCCACGCGGGTCTTATTGGTTTGGAACGCGACGGCGATGATGTCGCTCATCAGCTTGGCGTGTTCTCGCAGGTCTTCGGGCAGGCCGTTGACCGGCCGTTCCATGGCGGCGAGCGTGGTGTTCTTGCTCTTGGCGGTGTCCTGGGCGTCGTTCATGCCCTTGCGCATGATCTCCACGCGCTTTTCGATCTCGCGCACGCTTGTGAGATATTCGTCCAGCTTGCCGCGGTCCCCGGCGCTGATCTTGCGCGACAGGTCGGCGGCGCGGCCCCTTACGCGGTCCAATACGCTGATATTCAGCAGGGCGCCGCGATTGTCGAACAGGCTGTCCCAGGCCAGGGCGGGATAGAGCTCCAGCGGCACCGGCGATTCGGGCGACTGCCAGGAAATATAGGAGCTGTAGGCCATCGAGAAATTGGTCTCATGATAGCCGGTGGTCGGTTGGTCGCAGCCCAGGACAATGCTCGATTGCGGCGTATCCTCGCCCACGTGGTTGGCGATCATCTGATCGACGCTGACGCCCGAGTGGATCAGGGCGCCCTTGGTGATCGGCCCGCCCGACAGAATGCTGCCGGTCTGGGCGGGGTGGATGCCCTGGCGGGTCAGGTCCTTAACGTAGAGTCCGTCGATGACGTTGAGCTTCTGCTTGAACGGCTCGAGCGGCTGAAGGCTCTGGCTGAGCTTCATGTCAGCGCCCGAACCCTCTGCGCTCCAGTGATCCTCGTGCACGCCGCAGCCCAGGAAAACCACGCCGAAACGCTTGGGGAAGTCCTCGGCCTTGGGGGTGTCGGCCATGGCGCTGACCGACTCCAACCAGGGCAAGGCCATGGCGCAGCCCGCTCCATTCAGAACCGCGCGGCGCGAGAAGGCGCGCGCGGCGAAGGGGCTCGCAGGGCGTTCAGGGGATCGGGCCATGATTCAATGCGCCTTTCTGTGTGCGGCCTTGACGAGCTTGCCGCCGGCGGGCGGCGTAGGAAAGGCCGGGGCGTCCGCCGTGTCGTCAATACGCCGATTGAGGAATTGGGGACTGACGACAATCGTTTCAATAAGAGAACGGAAGCGATACCCATTCGCCGCCAATTTACGCTTCATCGCCTCGATGAGCGAGTCATCGGACAACTGCAGGGATCTGTTCAGGGCATAGGCCAAAAGCTTGCGGCTCAGATTGTCGATGAACTGATCCTGCCGGTGAGCGCGGATGAAGGTCTTCAAACCCTCCAGGCCCACGGCGTCCACGTTTCCGGGGAAGGTCGCTGAGGCGTCCACCTGTCGCCCAGCCAGATCCTGGCTGCGCGCCTCACCCACCGGCCCATAGCCTTCAAACACCAGACCGAAGGAATCAAAGCGCTGGTGGCAGCCGGCGCAGAACGGGTTCTTGTGGTGCTGCTCGAGCATCTGGCGGATGGGCAGTTCGGTCTTGGATTCATCGCTCGGCAGTTCAGGCACCACGGGTGGCGGCGGCGGAATAGCCATGCCCAGCACCTTGGACACTACCCAGTGCCCCCGCTGCACCGGGCTGGTCCGCAGCCCCGGCGAGTACTGGGTCATGAACACCGCCATGGGCAGGATGCCGCCCCGGCCGTACTTGGAGGCGTTGTCCACCCGGACCCAATGGCTCGCGTCGCCGATCACTTCGGGCATGCCGTAGTGACGGGCCAAAGGTGGGTTGACGAAGGTGTAATCGGCGTAGAGCAGGTCCAGCACCGAACGGTCACTTTGGATGTTGTCCTGCATCAGCCGGACCGGCTCCTGAAACATGGCTTCGCGCAGGTTTTCGTCAAAGGACGGAAAGCGCGCGCGGTCGACTGTGTTGTTGGTCTGGAACTGACGGAAGGCCAGCCAGTTGCCGGTGAACTCGGTGGCCAGTCCGCTGATTTTGGTGTCCTTCAACATCCGGCGGGCCTGGGCCAATAGCACCTGGGGCTTTTTCAGGTCGCCCGCCGTCGCATGGCGCAGCAGTTCCGCGTCCGGCGTGCTCGCCCAGATGAAATAGCTCAGCCGGCTCGCCAAGGCGTAGCTGGACAGCGGCGCTGAGGCGAAGGCCTTACCGGTCACAAGTGCGGCCTTAACCAGGCCCGCGTGCGCGGCGGGCGCAGCGGCATTGACCAGATCGACCCGATACAGGAACTGGGGGGAGACCAGGATGCTGACCAGGGTCTGGCGAACCGCGTCTTCATGCGACAGACCGCTCTTGTCGCGCAGAGATTGGTAATAGGCCAGGATATCGGCGCGCTCGTCCGCGCTCAGCGGGCGGCGGTAGGCCCGGTCGGCGAAATCGACCAGGGCCGCCAGCTGCTTGGGCTGCGTGGCCGCGCGTTCTCTTTCCATATTGCGGATGGTCGCGTTGAAGTGGGCGAAATGGGCGAGGATCGCCTGTTTGGCCACTGGGTCGTTGGACTTGTCCTCGGCGAACTTAGCCAGGTACAGGTCGCGGTAGTGCAGGATGACTGCGCTGTCGGTGATGGCGTGGCCTACCGGCGGGGGCGAGGCGCCCTGCGAGCCGGCGCGGCCGTTTCGAGGAAGCACCTCAGCACTGAAGGTCAGGTAGAACTGGGTCCAGGTGCGCGCGGTCTGATCGGCGACAAAGTCGAAGTCGTGCCACATGCGGTCGAGCTTGCGCTGATCCTTCTCGTCCAGGACCAGCTGCATCAGGGCGGTATCGTCGCGGAAAAAGCCCAGGGCGGTGTGATAGCCGGCGCTGAGCAAGCGATCCTTATCCTCGGAATCGTCGGGCCAGTAGCGGCCGCGTTCGCTGACATAGAACATGTCGGGGAAGACACGGGCGAACCGCTCGAAGGCGGCCTGATAGCGCGCCTTCTGTCCATGCGGATAGACCAAGTCGGGATCGTCGGCGCGTGCGTGCGCCGCCATGATGGCCCAACGCGGCGCGCCGTCTTCGTAAAGTCGAGGATAGTCGGGGATCGCCGGCAGGCTCGGCTTGGGATCGGTGTCGGCGCGCAGGTCGTTGGGGTCGCTGTCGCGATGGTGGGCGGCGTATTGCGCCAGTTTCCAGGTGAACAAGGGCTCCGACTGAGTCGCCAGCCCCTTGACCAGCGGGGCCGCGAACTGCATGGCGGTATGGGCGCGGATGCGCACGACGTACTGACGCATCGCCACGCTGCGATCTTGCAACTCGCGCATTTGAGCCGCCGGTGGATGGGCGGAGGTCGGCGCGGGCAAGTCCTGCCACATCTTGCGCAACTCGGCGCCTGGACCGATCGCGCCCTTGTCGTGAAGAATGCCCCAGACCAGCGGCAGGTACTTGGGGCTCAGCTTAGCGTCCGCCGCCGTCGAGGCCAGGGTCGCGCCCGGATGGCCGAGCACCTTGCGGTAGCGGTAACGCCAAGCCGCCTGGAAATATTGGGCGAAGTCGGTGGGCTGGGCCTTGTAGAAATCGACGATGGACTGAACGTAGTATCGTTCGCGGTCCGTGATCGCCTGCGCCGAATAGGGCGCAAAATCGATCCCGTCCGGCTCCAGCATCATGGTGTCGGCGACCCGCCGCGCCGCTTGCAGATATTTGTTCAGCAGGGCCGGAGACAGGGTCAGGGATTCCCCTGAATTCTGAAAGCCGGCGGTATTGGCCGGATCAACCGGGAACTGCGCTGTAACGTGCAGGTCCTGTCCGGTCAGGTCGCGTATGGAATTGTCGTACTCGGCGTTGCTCAGCCGGCGGGCCAGCACGACGCCCGGATCGCCGCCCAGACGCTTGATCTCGTCGGCGCGAACCGACCGGACCCAATCGATGACTTGCTGGGCGGCCTCCGGCGGCGGCTGGGGCGCCTTTTTGGGCGGCATCTCCTTGGCCGCCAAGCGGTCGGCCAGCAGAGCCCAACGGGTGTAGTCCTCCTTCACCTGCTCGACGGAGGCATAGGACTTCAGGTCGAACTGACCGGAGGGCTGAGCGCCGCTGTGGCAGGTAGCGCAGTACTGGCCGACAAAGGGCTGAACGGTGTCGTGAAATTGCGTGGGCAGGCTCGGTGAATCCGCCGCGAACGCAGTGCCGGCGAGACAGGCGATCAGGGCAACCGGCAATATTCGCATACAGAACTCGTTGTTATTGTTCTTGGTTCGACGAGTCCTGTGGGCCCGCCGACCTCCCCTGCCCGCATCGACCGTCGCCAATGGAACCACCACAAGGTGTCAGAAATCGGCGCCAAAGTAAAACTTGGCCGTAGGGAATAAGGGCGATTGAAGAGTTCAGTCAGACCTTCCTTCGGCCCTGGTTAGAACGTGGTTCGTCCGCCGGAGGTATCGAACGTCGCCGCCGTCGAGAACGAGCATTCCTCGCTGGCCAGCCAGCAGATCATGGCCGCGCTCTCTTCCGCCTTGCCAAAGCGCCCCATGGGAATTTTCGACAGCATGTAGTCGATGTGCGTTTGCGGCATCTGGTCGAAGATCGGGCTCTCAAACGCCGCCGGGGTAATGCAGTTGACCAGCACCCCCTGGGTCGCCAGCTCCTTGCCCAGCGACTTGGTCAAGGCGATGACCCCGGCCTTGGAGGCTGAATAGGCCGAGGCGTTGGGATTGCCTTCCTTGCCCGCCACCGACGCCACATTGATGATGCGCCCGTAGCCGTTCGTGAGCATGAACGGCGTGATCTCGCGGCAGCAGTAGAAAACCCCATTGAGATTGATGTCGAGCACCCGCAGCCAGTTGTCCACGGGGAAGTCCTTGACCGGCGTGGTGGCCCCGGTGATCCCCGCGCTGCACACCAGGATGTCGATCTTGCCCAAGGCCTCGGCGCTGTCGCGCGCAGCCTTGGCCACCTGCGCGTGCTCGGACACGTCCACCGCGAAAGCCGCCTTCGCCCCGCTGGCCGCGATCGCCGCCGGGAAGGCTTTGGCGTCAACGTCCCATAGAACGACCGATCCGCCCTCGGCCACGATGCGCGTGGCGACCGCTAGGCCCAGACCGGAGGCGCCGCCTGTCACCACGGCGGTCCTGCCGCTGAAACGGCCGGGAAAAACTATCATCAACTAGGCTCGCATGTAGGGTTTGAGGAATTGATCCATGGTCTGGCGGATGAAGGCCTTCTGCGCCGCACTCGGCGGGGACTCGTGGCCGCCCATGCCGGGGGTGGGACGCGACATGGTGCTCTCCTTGAACACCCCGCGCGCCACCATGATGTAGGCGCCGGCGCCTGGGATCGTCGAGAACCCCTGGATCCGGCCGAACATGTCGAAGGCCTCCTGTTTGCGGCCGGCGTCCCACAACTCGGCCGTGGCTTGGAACAGATCGGCCAGGCCGGGCGTGGGACAAAAGCCGGCGAATCCCAGGTTCAGCTCGTCCAGCATGGTGCGCACGCCCTTGCCGGCGAACACGGCGATGCGGTCCTTGGTGCGGGCACGGATCTCGCTGATGCGCGCCAGGGGGTCGCCGGCCTCGTCCTTGACGCACTTCATGGTGGGGATTTGCTCAGCCAGCCGGACGATCAGGTCCACGCTCATATTGCCCTGGCTCTGTACGATCAGGGGCAGATCGGTAGCCGCCCCGATGGCCTTGTAATAGTCCAACATGGCCTGGTCGTCCGCCTTGTCCGGCGGCAGGGACACGATGGCGTCCGCGCCGGTCTTGGCGGCGTGCTTGGCGTAGCCGACCGAGGCAGCCAGATCATTGCCCACGGTCTGCACCCCGATCACAATAGAGGTCTTGCCCCCCTTCCCGGTGGCGATGAGCGTCTCGGCGCCGGACAGGCGCTCGGTCTGCGACAGGTTGGACCAGCCGCTGGCGATCTGCGGCCAGATCAGGCCCGGCACACGGCCGCGATTGCAGAACTTCACCTCGGCCGCCAAGCAGTCCAGGTCGAGCTTGTTGTCAGGCGTGAACGGCGTCTGGCCGATGGGATATAGCCCCCGCAGGGGCTTGGCCGCCGCTTGGCTGACGCCCGGCGCCGAAAGGCCCAGGCCCACGGCTATGGCGGCGGCGTTTTGCAGAAACGTCCGTCTTTCGGGATGCAGAATGTCCAGTTGATCGGCCATGACCAAACCTCCCTGTTGTTAGGCTTTTCCATCGCCGCCGGACGGCGGGTTGGCAAGGGTTAAGTGGGCGACCGCCGAGTTCACTCGGTCCGCCGAGGCGCGGATGCGCACCACTCAATCCCAATCGTGGGCTCACGAAACACGTCGGCTAAATGGTGCGTGTCCCGCCTGCCGTAAGAACGATGTTTTTTCTATGGACAACCGTAGGCTGTCCCGCCTAGCTTAGCCGTGGGTTGAATAGAAATTTTCCTGGGGGGAAACATACGGTTAGCGGGATTCGCGGTTTGTACGGCTGTGCTTTCTTTGTCTCTGGGCGGTTGTGCAACCGTCACACGAGGCTCCACAACAGAATTTAAGGTCACGTCCAAGCCGCCCGGCGCGAGCGTCAAAACCTCGACCGGTTTCAGCTGCGACGCCACGCCCTGCAGCTTCAAGCTGCCGCGCAAGACGCCATTTGATGTCACTGTCGCCAAAGATGGCTTCACGCCGCAAACCCTGCATGTGCGTAGCGAAGTCGGAGGCGCTGGAGCTGCCGGAATGGCCGGCAACATCGTGGCCGGCGGCGTCATCGGCATGGTGGTTGACGGTACGTCCGGCGCCATGAATGACCTGCTGCCCAACCCGATGGATGTCACGCTGGAGGCCACGACAACTGCTCAGACGGGTCAGCCCGCAGCAGCGGCCGAGACCAAGACTGCGGCCCAGTAGTTGACCGGATCGATCAGAACGCTCTGTGCGGCGAGCGGCCTCTGCCTGAGCCTGATGATCTTGTCGTCCTGTGCGACGGCGACCGAGCCTTTGGCGATGACTGTCGCCTCAGGCTCGGGGCCGGCGCAGGCCGCTGGTTCATCCGAACATAGCTTGCGCGTGGATCAGGTAACCGGCGGAGCTGAAACCAGTGTCATCGGCATGTCGGACATCACCAGCGCCGCCTTGCGCTCAGCCCTGCAGGACTCTCTGCGCAACCTGGGCTATTTGGCCGTGGATGATGCAAAGGCCCGATATGTTGTGTCGGCCGACCTGGTTGAACTGGACCGGCCTGTGGTGGCGCTGGACCCGGTCGTGCTGTTCGTGCCGGTCGACCTGTCAGTGACGGTCCGCATCCATTACTTGGTTCGCCCCGCGAGCGGCGGCGCGCCCGTCTTCGATGACGTCGTCGCCACCACGGGCACGGCCACATCTAATGACGCGCTCACCCCAGCCGGACGAGTGCGCAAGGCCAATGAGGCCGGCGTGCGCCTGAACTTCGCGGAATTCCTGAAACGAGCCGCCCCGAAACTTTCCTGATTGGCGCGATAGGTGCAGTTCGGTGAACATGATATTGGACTGCACCCCTTATTGAATCCGCCATCACCCAGGGAACCATCACGTAACCGTGACCGTTACGCAGGCCGTAACAGGAGGGACTCCCCATGAAACAACGGACTGTACTGGCTATCACCCTGGCGCTCGGCTTGGCCTGCGCGATCGGCGGCTGCAACAAGAGCACCACGAGCGAGACCGCCACCTCGGACACCAGCACGACCACCACCACGACCCAGTCCGACACCTCGGTGGTAACCGATCTGTCGGCGCCGGACGCCTCCAGCGCCCCGGCGGCGACGACCACGACCACCACGACCACGAGCCAGACCAATCAGAAAGCCGTGGGCCAGTAAGCGGAGTGCGGGCGGGAGGTCGCTGAGTTGGCGATCCTGCCGCCCGCCTTAGACTACCGGTCTATCCGCTTCAGGCTGTTGTGCAGGGCGTCCATGTTGAGCGCCACGCCGAGGCCCGGAGCGGTGGGGGCGTTGATATAGCCCTCCTCGTCGATCCTGAACTTGTAGTCGATATAGTCCCGGTCCGCGTATTCAGCGACGAAGGGCATCTCGAACCAATAGGCGTTGGGCAAGGCCAGTTGCAGATGCAGATGCAGGGCCAGGTCGAAGCCGTTGCCCCAGTTGTGCGGGGTGCATTCCAACCCGTGAGCGTCAGCCAACAGTCCCACCCGCATAGACCCGGATATGCCGCCCACATTGTCGGCGATCAGCCGAACCACATCCAAGGCGTCCTTCTTGATGTAGTCGGCGAAGTCGGCGATCGAATAGACGAACTCGCCCACGTGGATGGCTAGGTTGAGCGCCGCGCACAGCTTGATCAGGCTTTCCTGATCGTTGGTCTGGACCGGGTCTTCGAACCACAGATAGTTCTGCTCATCCAGCAGCCGCCCGACGGTCATGGCCTCGTAGAGGCTGTAGCGCTGCACCGGGTCGTGCATCAGCACATATTCATCGCCCACCGCTTTGCGGATCTCGCGGATTTCCTCCATGTGGCCGATGTAGGACGGGATCAGCGGACCCTTGGCGTGCTGGCCAGCCCCAGGGTGAACCTTGTAACCCTTATAGCCCTGGGCCTTAGCCTTGAGCACATCGGCCACATAGTCCTCAACGGAGTCCAGATGCTGGGAGCTGGCGTAGGCCATCACCCGGTCCTTGGGCGTCGCGCCGTTCAGGATCTTGTAGATAGGTCGACCCACCGCCTTGCCCAGGATGTCCCACAGGCAGACATCGGCGGCGGCGGCGTAAAAATTGGGCCAGGTTCCCCCGCCCCGGGTCGCCAGGCCCGAGCCCTCTACCGCCTCCCCGCCGAAGGCCGGGGTCCAGCCGGGGCCGGGGGGCGAAGGAACAAAGTGCGGCGCGCCGGGGCGGCCGCGCGGAATGGCGCTGTCGAACCCGGCCGGACCCTTCATACCGGTGGTGGAGGTCAAGGTCGGCAGCAGGTCGATCACGCTCTTGCCGACGAGCCGCGCCTTAGCCCAGCCCAGCCAGCCCTTGGTCAGGTTGCGGTTGCCGATGGTGTAGTTACCCTCGATCCCGCTGTTGGTGACCACCGACAGAATCTCGCCGGTCTCGGTGGAATTGAGGCGACGGTATTTGCTGACGTCGGTGGCGTAGACCTTCACCTCCTTGATTGTCAGATCGGGAAGATCGCCGCTCTTGACGCCGACCGAGGCCGCCGCTGCGGCGCCCGGATCGGCCAGGACCGAGAACCCGCTTCCTGCGGCAAGACCCGCCGCCCCAAGAAACCCACGACGCGATGTTTGGTCCTTCATTTCGCTCCCTTTGCCGTCTTGTCCCGGTCCAGCCGGATGATTGGCGCCAGTATCGGCTGCCTTGAGCGCGCGAGAAATAGAGAAAATGGGAACGGGCCGCACTTTCGAGTAGGCTCCGATTCAAGGAAGGCTACACAAACTGCGGGAGGAAGCCATGCCGCCAGGATCTTGCCTCAGCCGGCGCGAGGCGCTGGCGTCCGGCCTCGCCCTGGCCGCCACATCAGCTGTGTCAGCTCGGGCTGAGAATACCTCCACATTCAATTGGTTTGACGGGCATCTTCATCTCATTTCCCAGGATGTGCAGCGCTATCCGCTGTGGCCGGGCCCGCCGCCCGACGGCTCGCTGCCACCCGGCTCGCCGCCGGCGCCGGGCGCCAGTGTCCAGGAGGGGAAGCCCCGTCTAAAGCCAACAGCCGAAGAGGTGGTGCGCTGGATGGACCAGCAGGGGGTGGAGACTCTGGCCTGTATTCAGCGGCGCAGTTCCTACGGCGTGGACAATCGCTACATCCTCGACAGCGCCGACGCCCATCCGGACCGCTTCCGCGCAGTGGTGGTGCTGGACGCCGAAGACCCCGCCACACCGGGCCGGTTGCGCGACTGGGTCAAGAGTCACAAGATCGCCGGCATCCGGCTGACCGGCGCGAAGGGGCCGCGCGGCGGCTATCCTTGGCTGGATTCGCCCGATGCCCTGCGGACCTGGAAGGCGGTGGACGATCACGGCCTGACCATGGACATGGCCTATGCCCCACAGTTCTTTTCCGCCGACGCCCTGGGCGAAATCCTGCGGACCGCACGGCGTTTCCCTCGCGTGCCCATGGTGCTGGATCATCTGGGATGGCCGACGGTGTCCGGGGCGCCCGGCTACGGCTTTGCCGATTTCCCCACCGGGCTGGATCGGCAGCACAACGTGCTGTTCAAGTTCACCAGCGGCAATCTCAACATCCTCGACGAAGCCAAGATCCCGAGCGCGTCCGTCCTGCGCAAGGCAGTGGATCGCTTCGGGGCGCACCGCATTCTGTGGGGCTCGGACATGGGCAGTTCGGCCGGGACCTATGCCGAAATGGCTCAGCGGGCGCGCGCGGCCGTGGCCATGCTCACCCCCGCCGAACAGCGCCACGTCCTGCGCGAGACCGGCCGCTCGGCGTTCCGACGCGGCGGCGGGGTCAGGATCGAGGCCTGACCGCTATTTGACCTTGTAGCTCTGTTTGAAGCCCGTGCGCCCATTCGTGACGGTCACCTTGCCGCTGCGCGCCACGTCCAGCGTCAGGGTATAGCCGTGGCTGGGCGAGGGGCCGAGGTTGGCGATGTATTGCGGATCGCCGTCCAGCTCGGGGTTGGGCACAGAGGCGTGCAGCTTCCAAAAGCCCATAAGACCGGCGCTGGCGTTGACGGTCTTGACCGGGCCGGGCATGCCGCCGTGGGTGGGTCCGTTGCCCATGATCGCCAGATCGGGATGCGTAGCGGCGATGAGCGCCGGATTGCTGCTCACGTCGATGCCGTGGTTGTCCAACACCATGATGTTGACGTGACCCACCTTGTTGATCGGGCAGACCAGGTCGTGTTCCCGGTCCCAGGTCAGGTCGCCAAAGGCCGCGATCTTGACCTTGCCGAAGGTGAACAGCGAGCCCACCGACTTGGCGTTCTCCACCCCGCCGTCCGCCTCCATCGACGGGGTGTCGCACAGAGGACCCGGTCCGCCGGCCCCAGCCAGGGGTTTGGCGATCGCCTGGCCGTCGCTGATGACGATGGTGTCCGTGAGGGAGCCGAAATGGAAGACATCTCCCGCCTTAGCCACGATGTGCTTGTGGCCTTTGATGGCGTCCAGGTACTGCGCGTAATAGGTGACCGTGGACTGAATCTTGCCCGCGTTGCGGCCTGTAGTCTCCACCACGGTCTGTCGGTTGGGCCCGTGGTCGATGAAGGTTCCGACCGGGAAGCGCTTGACCAACTCCATCACCCCGCCCACGTGGTCGGGGTGATAGTGGGTGATAATCACGTCATCGATCTTTTTCACGCCCAGCGTCTTCGCGGCCGCGATGATCCGGTCGACCCCATCCGTGGCGCCGTCCAGCCCGTTCTTGACCCCGCCATAGAGTTCGGACGGGGAGCCGGCGTCGATCAGCACCGAGCGGCCTTCCGGCGTGACGTACAGTGTCCCGCCATCCCCCTCCAGGTCGAGGATCACGACTTTGAGGGTCTTGGCGGCGGCGTCCGCTGGACCGGCCAGGGCGGCGGAGGCCAGCAGGGCCGAGAGCAGGATGTTGCGGATCATGGGGATGGCCTTGCGGTTGCCTATTCTCATTTCTCGGCGTCGAACAAGAAGGCGCTGGGTTCCGGAATGCCGGTGACGACCTTGCCGGTTGGCGACAGGCGGCCCGTCTTGTGATCCACCGCGAACTCAGTGACGTTGCCGGAATTCTCATTACCCACGAGCAGGAACTTGCCCGAGGGGTCCAGCACGAAGGTGCGCGGCTGGGCGCCTCCGCTGGAAATGGTCTGAATTTGCTTGAGCTTGTGGGTGCGCGGATTAACCGCGAACACATTGATCATTCCGTCCAGCGACACGGACTTCAGCGTGGTGTCCACGGCGTGGGTGGAGACGTAGACAAACCGGCCGGTGTGATCGACGCGAACTTCCGACCCTTCGGTCTGCTGGCCCGGCTTGTAGCCGGCGTCGATCGGCAGGGACTGGATTTCCTTGATCGTTCCCTTGACCGGATCGAAAGCCGCCGTGGTCACCTGGGTGGAACTGTCCATGATGTAGAGGAACTTGCCTGACGGATCGATGGCCAGGTGGCGCGGGCGCCACCGTTTGCCCGGCATGGGCGTGCCGACGAAGGGCGCGCCGCTCTGTGTCAGGGCGCCCGTCTTCGGATTCAAGCGGTAGGCGGTCACCTTGCCCATGCCGACATTGCACGACAGGACGAAACGGTTGTCAGGCGTGATCATGACGCAGTGAATATGCGGGTCAGTCGGGCTGAGGCCGTTTTCGTCTTTGGCCACGGCGGGCCCGGCGACCGTGCCAGTCTCCGCAATGACCGTCGCCGCCTCTCCGAGGGAGCCGTCGGCATGAATGGGGAAGGTCGCCACGCTGGAACTGCCGAAGTTTGCCACAACGACGATCTTGCCAGTCTTGTCCACGGACAGGTGAGCCGGCCCCTCGCCCTTGGAAGAGACAGTATTGAGCGGCGTCAGCTTGCCGGTTTTGGCGTCTCGCGCATAGGCCGTCACGCTGTTGCCAGTGGTCGGCTGCCCTTTGGCCGGGTGTTCATTGCCGGCGAAAATGAACCGGCGAGCGGAATCTTGCGCGATCCACGACGGATTGAGCGAGTCCTGGATCAGCCCCAGGGACTCCATGTCGCCGGTGGCGGGCGTGAAGCGGAAGGCATAGATGCCCTTGGCCGCATGGCGCGTATAGCCGCCCACATAGACGATGTAGCTCTTGGCCAGGTGATGCTTGGCGGCGGGAGGCTTGACGGCTGCGGCGGGCGCTGTCGTGGCGGCGAGCACCGGTGTCATCATCGTAGCGGCCAGGGCAAGGCCGCCGATGGCGCGCGCGAAGTCGCTCTTGGTCGTCTTCATGGGTGCGTTTCCTCGGTCTGGACGTCATTGGCTTATAGGCTGGCGGCCGGGTCGGAACAGATGTCTAGGCTTCAGGCGGTTCAATTGAACCGCCCCCTCCACCGCTCGTTCCCGCGAAAGCGGGAATCCAGGTCTTTCCAGCTTGGCGATTCCTGGACAGGACTGGGTCCCCGCTTTCACGGGGATGAGCGGCTTATGGGTTATGGATTCAATCGATCACCGATTACTCCCGCTTGTCACGAGAAGCCGCCAAAAACCGAAGGGCCGGCGCGCTTTGCAGCGGCCGGCCCTGGGGTCGATCATTTCTCGGCTTCGAAAACAAAGGTGCTCGGTTCGGGCACATCCTTCAGAATCTTGCCGGTCGTCGACAGCATCCCGGTCTTTTTGTCCACCGCGAAGATTTCCACCGTGCTCGAATAACTATTGCCCACAAACAGATAATTGCCCGTGGGATCGAAGGCGAAGGAACGCGGCGAGTCCCCGCCGGAGGCGACCTTCTGCACCGGCTTGACCTTATGGGTGGCCGCATCGATGGCATAGACGTTGATGGCGCCATCCAGTTTCGACGACTTCAGGGTCTCATCCACCGCGCGCGAGGAGGTGTAGACGTACTTTCCCGCGTCATCGACGCGGATTTCCGAACCGCTCCAGGATTGATTGGCCGGTCCGCCCGGGACGACCGGGACCGACTGAATGAACTTCATGGCGCCGGTTTTCGAATTGTATGAGGCTGTCGTCACCTGCATCGAACTGTCGTTGATGTAGATGAACTTGCCCGTCGGATCGAACGCCAGGTGGCGCGGCCGCCAGCGTTGGCCCGGCAGCGGATCAGCGGTGAAGGGCTCGCCGGCCGCCTTCAGGGCGCCGGTCTTGGCGTCCAAATGATAGGCAGCGACCTTGCCCAGGCCGATATTACAGGTCAAGACGTAGCGGTTGTCCGGCGTGATCATCACGCAGTGAATGTGCGAGTCTGTCGGGCTGAGGCCGTTCTCATCCTTGGCCACCTGCACCCCGGCCGCTTTGCCGGGCTGGACGATGTTGGCCGCCATTTCGCCGATCGATCCATCCGCCTTGAGCTTGAAGGTCGTCACGGCCCCGGTTCCGAAGTTGGCCACCGCCAGGATCTTGCCGGTCTTGTCTAACGCCAGGTGAGCAGGCCCTTCTCCTCCCGAGGGGACCCGATTCAGCAGGGTCAGCTTGCCGGTCTTGGCGTCGCGGGCATAGGCGGTGACGCTGTTGCCGGTTTCCGGCGCGCCCTTAGTGGCGTGCTCATTGGCGGCGTAGAGGAAGCGGTGATCGTGCGACGGTTCCAACCAGGACGGATTGACCGCCCCCTCGATCAGGCCGAGCGGCGCGACGTCGCCGGTGGCGGGGTTGAAGCGGTAGGCATAGATGCCTTTGCCTGTAACGCGGGTATAGCCCCCCACATACACCATATAGCTCTTGGCGATGTGATGTTTGGCCGGTGCGGCGGCATTTGCAGCCATGGGCCCGAGCAGGGCGGCGGACAGCGCGATGCCGCCGAGGGCGCGAGCAGCGCTGTGTTGAAACGTCTTCATGGGATTTCCTAGGTTTCCTGCCTTTTGATTATTACCAGCAGTGAAAGCAGCAGCCGACGCAAAGCTCAAGCGGAAAGAGCAGCCCGCACCGATCCGGTGATCGATGCGGGCGCCCGGTCGTCGCTTAGTAGGTGTACTGAATCCGCACGCCAAAGGTGCGCGGGTCGCCGACGGCGCCGGCGAAGATCGTGGCGGCCTGATTGCCCACGAAGTAGCGGGTGTCGGCCATGTTCTTGCCCCACACCGCCACGGTCCAATGGCTGTGGGCGGGGCTATAGCCGATTGAGCCGTTGACCACGCTGTAGGGATTCTGAGCGGCCAGGGCGAAGTTGGTCGGATCGAAGTACATCTTACCGGTGTACTGGTATTCACCCCGGACAAATACGTCCGCTCCATCGGCCAAGTCGAAGTCCTTTTGCACGGCCAGACTTAGAGCCAAGGGAGGGGCGTCGACGAGCGTTTTGCCGCTGACGTCAATGACCTTGCCCCCCGGCGTCGTCACGATCTTCGACGCGGGCAGATAGGGCGTAAAGGGGGACGGGAAGCTGTAGGCGGTGAAGCTGACGTATTTCGCGTCGAGCAGGGTGGCGTGCAGATCGACGGTCAGGCCCGGCTGAGGCTTATAGCTGATGGTCGCCTCCAGGCCGTTGGTGCGCGCGTCGCCGGCGTTGGACGTCGATACGGTCGAGGGACCGATGGAGGACTTAAACTGCAGGCCTTTCCACTGATAGCGGAAGTAAGCCAGGTTCACCCGCAGAGTATGGTCGAACCAGTCGCTCTTGATGCCGGCCTCATAGGCCCACATGAACTCCGGGCCATAGAACAGAGCCGGCCCGATGGCGCGGCCGGTTTCGTTGAAGCCGCCGCTCTTATAGCCGTTTGTGGCGGTGGCATAGAGCAACATGTCCGGCGTGGCCTGCCAGTCGACCCCGAATTTTGGGGTCAGGGCGTGGGCATTGTAGACGATGTCGGCGACGAACAAGCCCGGCTGCGGCGCGATCGTGTTGGAAATCTGCAGGTGGTTGGGCGCTCCGGGATTATAGACCTCACTGAAGCTGTAGGTATTAAGCCCTTTCTGTTCCTGGGTATAGCGAGCGCCGGCGGTGATGCTGATCGTCGGTGTGATTTGATACTTTTCTTGAATAAACGCCGCCCGCGAGACGGTGGGGTCAAAGGTGTTCTGACCGGTCACAGAGCCGGCGGAAGCCGCAGTGACCTTGGCGTTGCCCCCCGGATTTACCGCGAAGACCTCATAGTACTGATGATCGTAATAGTAATATAAACCCGCGACACCTGAAATCGGTCCGTAATTGTGGATCAGGGTGAACTCTTCGCTGAGCTGATACTCGTAATATTTCTGCGGACCGAAGCTGTAAGCAACCTCAGTCGCGGAGCCCTGGCCGGCGATGCTTTGATCCGTGCGGCCAGCGGCAACCGATTTCAGGGTCAGGTGATCGTTCAGCTTCCAGGTCAACTCATCGTTCAGGCCATAAGCCTGTTCGTGGTTGAAGGGGTTGGCCGCATAAACAATCGTGCGCATATCGCCGATGTGGCTGACGAATAGAGGCGCGAAGGCGCTGAACGCGCCAACGACGCCGTTGCTGACGTTGGCCACCGGGATATTGGCCGTCTGCCAGAACTCATTCGTATAGATGTAATCGGCCCGGACGGTGTTGGTGATGTCCGGGGTAACCTCCCAGCGAACTTGTGCGCGGGCCGCTGTTCGGTTGGCGCTGTCGGCGTCGCCCACGCCAGGCACGGCGTTGTGCAGAAAACCCTTATGCTCAAAATGGGAAATCGCGAGGGACGCCTGCATGTTGTCGGCTATGGGACCCGACACGGCCGCTTGCTCGTCTATCAGGGCGAAGTTGCCTAGGCTGAGGGTGTTATTGAAGGTGAAGGTCTTGGACGGGGTTTTGGACACGAAGTTGACCGCGCCCCCGGTGGAGTTACGTCCAAACAGCGTGCCCTGGGGACCTTCCACCACTTCGATCCGGTCCAGATCGTTGAAGCTCGCCTGGGTGGCGATGGTGGGCCGCGCCAGGAACACGCCGTCCATATAGAGGGATACATCGCCGTCGTTGGCATTGAAGCCGCCAACCCCGCGAATGAAAATGCGCACCTGGCTGCCGTTGATCTGATACTTCAGACTGGGCACCTGCAGTTCCAAATCGCGGAAGGTCGCGATGCCGCTTTTCTTCAGATCCGCGCCGCTGACCACATTGACCGAAATGGCGGTCTTCTGCAGATTCGTCGCGCCCGTCTTGGTGGCTGTGACCACCACGTCGCCGATACCCTTGTCGGCGCTCTGAGCATGAGCCGCCAGAGCCGGCGCGAAGGCCAAAGCCGTTAGGGCCGTACCGGCCAACATACTGAACCTACGCATCACTTTTGCCTCCCTCGGATTTTCAGAAAACGTTGTTCGTTTTCCTATGATTTAACTGACGAACCACCACGTAACACTGTTATATAATTTGTAGCTACAGTCTTGATCGCGACAACTGGAACGTTTTTCAGAGTTATACAAACAAAAGTCAATCCTCAGGGGCCGCCGCCGAACGGCCTTACTCCGCAGGCCACAAAAAAGCCGGCGCCTCGAGGAGGCGCCGGCCGAAGGGCGGTCCGCATCGGTCTGGTGACCGACGCGGGCGCTGAGCTCTGGTGATTAGTAGGTGTACTGGACGCGTAGACCGAAGGTGCGCGGATCGCCAACAGCGCCCCCCAGGATAGTGCCGCCCGTTTGAGCGCCGACCAGGTACTTGGTGTCGGCCATGTTCCTGCCCCACACCGACACCGTCCAATGGCTGTGCGCGGGGCTATAGCCGATCGAGCCGTTGACCAATGTGAACGCGGGTTGACTATCGAGCGGGAGGTTGGTCGGGTCGAACTGGACCAGACTTTGGTAGTTAAATTCGCCGCGGATAAACAGGTCCGCGCCATCGGCCAGATCGAAGTCCTTCTGGACATCCAGGCTCAAGGACACCGTCGGCGCCTCGGCCAGGGTGTTTCCGGAGGCGTTGTAGACCTTGTTGCCTGCACAGCTGCCGACAGTGCAGGTGTATAGGCCGCGCGTCGTCGGGACGCCGTTGACCAATGTGGCGTTTGGCAGGAACGGGGTTAGGTTTGACGGGTTTCCGTATTGGGTAAAGGAAATGTATTTAGCGTTCAGCAGGGTAGTGTGAAGATTGACGGTCAGACCCGGCGCGGGCTTGTAGGTGACCGCCGCTTCAAGCCCGTAGGTGCGCGCCCCGCCTGCGTTGGACGTGGTGATGGTCTGGGGAGCGACTGAGGCGTTGAACTGCAGGCCGGTCCAATCGTAGCGGAAAGCGCTCAGATTGAGCCGAAGCGTGTGATCAAACCAATCAGACCGAAGGCCGACTTCATAGGCCCACATATTTTCCGGGCCATATTCCGTTCCCACGGGAGGGGGGCCGGCCGGAAGGCCGTTGCCCGGGCCCCAGCGTCCACCCTCGTTAAAGCCGCCGCTCTTGTACCCGTTCGTGGCAGAGGCATAGACCAAGGCATCGGGCGTGACTTGCCAATCAACCGCGATCTTCGGGGTCAGGGAGTGGGCATTATAGTTCAGGTTCGCGACGAAGTTGGCGGGCGAAGGCGGAACAGCGGAGTCATACTGAAGATGGTTCGGGTAACCCGGAGCATAGTCCTGGCTATAGTTATAGGTGTTCAGGTTCTTCGATTCCTCAGTATAGCGCGCACCGGCGGTGACCTTGAGGGTGGGCGTGATGTGATAGCTTTCCTCGGCAAAGATCGCCCTGGACGTGGTGGGGTCGAAAGTGTTCTGACCGGTGATAAAGCCCGCACTAACGACAGGTACAACGGGGGTTCCACCTTGGTTGATGCCCTGGGCGGAATAGTAGTTATGGTCAAAGAAATAGTAGAGACCAACCACCCCGGAAATCGGCCCGAATTGGTGGATCAGGTTGAATTCCTGAGTGATTTGATACTCTTGGAACACCTGGGGTCCCGGCAGGGAGAAGTTGATATGGCCCGGGTTGCCTCCAAGCTGGAAGCTGTAGTCGGTACGGCCAGCCGTGAGCGACTTCAACGTTAAATTATCGTTGAGTTTCCAAGTGAACTCATCGTTCACGCCGTAGGCGTACTCAGTATTGTGCGGCAGTGTGTTGTAGTCGATCGTGCGCAGGTTGCCGACCAAGCTCACGAGAAGCGGATCGAAGTTGTAGCCGCAAGCGGTGGTGCCCGGGACATACACAGCCGCGCAGCCGGGGGTAACGCCCGCGATCTTGCCGCTGCGCACGGCGGCTATCGGGTTTTGGCCGGTCTGCCAAGTTTCGCTCGTATAGCTGTAATCGGCGCGCACCGTATTGGTGATGGCCGGCGTAATCTCCCAGCGTATCTGGCCGCGCAATCCCATGCGGTTGGCCGCATCACCGTCGCCTACGCCCGGTTCGGCGTTATGCAGATAGCCGCTGTGCTGGAATTTGCTGAATGACAGGCTCGCTTGGATATTGTCGGCGATAGGACCCGACACAGACGCCGCTTCGTCGATCAGCGCGAAATTGCCGACGCTCAGGGTGTTGGTGAAGGTGAAGGTCTTGGACGGCGCCTTAGAGATGAAGTTGATCGCCCCGCCCGTGGAGTTTCGGCCGAACAGGGTGCCCTGGGGACCCTCCAGCACTTCAACTCGGTCAAGGTCATTAAAGCTGGTCTGGGTTACCGCAGTGGGCTTCGCCACGAAGACGCCATCGACGTACAGCGACACGTCGCCGTCATTGGAGTTGTAGCCGCCGACGCCGCGGATGTAGATGCGCGGATTGGTTCCCTGGACGAAAAACTTCACACTGGGCACTGAGGCCTGCAGATCCCGGAAGGTGGCGATGCCGCTCTTCTTCAGGTCGCCGCCACTGATCACGTCGACCGACAGAGGCGTCTTCTGCAAATTCGTGGCGCCCGTCTTGGTCGCCGTGACCACAACGTCGCTGATCCCATTGTCGGCTGCGCGCGCCGCCATGGCCGGCGCCAGCGCCAGAACCGTCAAGGCCGTACCGGCCAACATATTGAACTTACGATTCACTTTTAATCCTCCCTCATACAGATAACATTGTTCACATTACAGTATTATTGGCCGATGAGCCTGAATAACGCTGTTATCGTTGATCGAAAGACTGTTAAGCCTCCCGCTATTGAAGGCGATTTGCGGTAATTATTGAAGAAGGTCAAGCCCCATGGCTCTATATGCCAGCTGCCGTGGGCTGCTGACTTGGACGCCGGCTCGCGGCATAACCGGTAGCGGCCTGTGCACGCACGCCTATGACGCTGGGGTTTTCGACATTGCTGGACGCTCGGCAGGACGGCGGATTCGGTGACCTGGAGGTCCGGCCTGATTTTTTAGCGCGTCTGCCCATCGAGCCATAAAAAAGCCGGCGCCTCGAGGAGGCGCCGGCTGTAGGGCGGTCCGCATCGGTCTGGTGACCGACGCGGGCGCTGAGCTCTGGTGATTAGTAGGTGTAGTTGACGCGCAGGCCGAAGGTGCGCGGATCGCCGACGGCGCCGCAGAGGCAGCCGCCGCCCGTTTGGGCGCCGACCACGTACCTGGTGTCGGCCATGTTCTTGCCCCAGATGGCCACGGTCCAGTGGCTATTCGCGGGGCTATAGCCAATGGAGCCGTTGATGATGCTGTAGGCGCGTTGGCTATCGACCTCAACGTTGGTTGGGTCGAAGTAGACCTTGCTTTGGAAGTTGTATTCGCCGCGGAAGAACAGGTCCGCGCCGTTGGCGAGGTCGAAGTCCTTCTGAACGGCCAGGCTGAGGGACACCTGCGGCGCCTCGGCCAGGGTATTGCCGCTGGCGTTGTAGAGGTTACCGTTGCCGTTGGCGTCGGTGTACAGGCCCTTCCCAACCGGTTGACCATTGACCGTGGTCGTCTTGGCCAGGAACGGCCGCATGTTCGACGGAACGCTATAGGAGGGGAAGCTGACGTATTTGGCGTCCAACAGGGTGGTGTGGAAGTCGACGGTCAGACCCGGCGCCGGCTTGTAGGTGATGGCCGCTTCCAGGCCGTTGGTGCGGGCGTTGCCAGCGTTGGACGTCACTATGGTTTGCGGCGCGATCGAGGCGCTGAACTGCAGACCCGACCACTGGTAGCGGAAGAAGGTCAGGTTAATCCGCAGGGTGTGGTCGAACCAGTCGGAGCGAATGCCGGCCTCATAGGCCCACATGTTTTCCGGACCGTAGAGCGAGCCGAGCGGCGGGGGCAGGTTGTAGGAGACAGGCGTGGGCGCGTAACCCGGAGCGGCGTTGCCTGGGCAGGTGGCCGTCACCTGGCCCGCCGGCGGCTGGCCAGTTTGACCGGTCGAGAGACACCAGCGTCCGGTCTCGTTAAAGCCGCCGCTCTTGTAGCCGCTGGTCGCGCTGGCATAGAGCATGATGTCCGGCGTGGCCTGCCAATCGACCGCGATCTTCGGGGTCGCCGAGTGCGCCACATAGGTCAGATCGTTGTAGAACCGGCCCGGCTGCGGCTGAATCCAGCTGGGGAACGTGCCGTCGTTCGGGTAGCCCGGAGCGTAGATCGCGCTATAGCTGTAGGTGTTGAAGGTCTTGGCATCCTCGGAGTAGCGCGCGCCGACGGTGAGCTTGAGCGTGGGCGTGATGTGGTAGCTTTCCTCGGCGAAGATCGCCCTGGAGGTGGTCGGGTCCAAGGTGTCCTGACCCGTGATGAAACCGGCGGTCGGATCGGGAATCTTGATAGTGCCGCCGGGGTTAACGCCGGAGGCAACATAGTGGTTGTTGTCCAGGTAATAGTAGACGCCGACGACTCCGGACAAAGGCCCAAACTGGTGGATTAGGTTGAATTCCTGAGAGAGCTGATATTCGTAGAACAGCTGGGGGCTGGCGACGGAGTAGATGATCTGGCCGGTATTGCCTTGGTCCTGCCGGCTGAAGTCGGTGCGGCCCGCAGTGAGCGACTTGATGGTCAGATGGTCGTTCAACTTCCACACAAACTCATCGTTCACGCCGTAAGCAATTTCATCGTTATGCGGCAGACGGCCGTAGACGATGTTGTTCAGATCGCCGACGTGTCTCTCCAACAAGGGGTCGTAGTTGAAAGCGCAAAGGCTGCCATTCCCTGAAGACGCTCCCGTATAGGGCGTCGTACAGCCGGCCGTGATGCCGACGGCCTTGCCGCTGCTGACGTCGGCCAGCGGGTTCTGACCGGTCTGCCAAGTCTCATGGGTGTAGATGTAATCGGCGCGCAGGGTGTTGGTGATGTCGGGCGTCACCTCCCAGCGGAGCTGGCCGCGAACGCCCAGGCGGTTGGCAGAGTTGCCGTTGCCCACGCCCGGGACGAGGTTGTGCTGATATCCGTCGTGTTGGAATTTGCTGATCGCCAGGGACGCCTGAATGTTGTCGGCGATCGGGCCCGAGATGGAGAACTGCTCGTCGATCAGGGCGAAATTGCCCACGGACAGGGTGTTATTGAAGGTGAAGGTCTTGGACGGCGTCTTGGAGATGAAGTTGATCGCGCCGCCGACCGAGTTTCGTCCGAACAGGGTGCCTTGCGGGCCCTTGAGCACTTCGACCCGATCCAGGTCGTTGAAGGTCGCCTGGGTGGCCGCAGTCGGGCGCGCGAGCATGACGCCGTCGATATAGAGCGACACTTCGCCGTCGTTGGAGTTGAAGCCGCCGACGCCGCGGATATAGACGCGCGGGTTGGTGCCGTTGGTCAGCAGCTTGACGCTGGGCATGGCCATCTGCAGATCGCGGAAGGTGGCGATGCCGCTCTTCTTAAGTTCGGTGCTGCCCAGCACATCGACCGCAAGCGGCGTCTTCTGCAGATTCGTGGCGCCCGTCTTGGTCGCCGTGACCACCACGTCCGCAATGCCGTTGTCGGCCGCGCGGGCCGCCATGGCCGGCGCCAGCGCCAGAATGGTCAAGGCCGTACCGGCCAACATATTGAACTTGCGATTCATTCAGTCCTCCCTGCTTGATTCCAATGTGGAAACCTATCCCTGTTTCCACGTTTTGAACTTCGTGAGACCGACCAGCCAATTGTGGCCACGCCAAACATCCCACGCCATCTATTGTCCGCATTCCGACCTGTTTTCGGAATCCGCGATTGGGGTTTGTCGGTTTTCCGGCCCAAAAGGTCAAGCCGAGAGAACGCCGTTTGCCGACCGGCGTTCGATTTTGTCGAGATAATGGCGCCGGCGCCACAGTTGAGCTGGGTCTTGCCAATTCCGGCATTTCAGGCTCATTGCCAAGACAGCCTGCGCAAAGCCGGGCAAGCGTTGGGAGGATTGAGATGGTTGCGCTATCCAGACGCACGGCCCTGGCTTTGCCGATTTTCGCCTATCTGGCCTCGCTGCTTCCGGGCCGGGCGCGCGCGGCCGCCCCCGGTCTCAACGTCGATTGGCTGAACTACGGGGGCGACAAGGCCAGCACCCACTATTCGCCGCTCGAGCAGATCACCGCCGACAATTTCAAAAACCTCGAAGTCGCTTGGCGCTTCGCCGTCAGCCCCTTCGGCGCCCAGAAGGAATATACCCTGCAGGTGACGCCGCTGGTCGCCAACGGCAAGATGTATTTCACCGCCGGCATGCGCCGCGACGTGGTGTCAATCGACCCGGTCAACGCCGAGGTCCTGTGGGTTCACCGTGAGGACGAGGGTCAGCGAGGAGCCAAGGCGATCGCGCGGAACGCCGGGCGCGGCTTGGCCTATTGGACCGACGGCAAGGAGGAACGCATCCTCTATGTGACCCTCGGCTACCAGCTGGTGGCGCTCGACGCCAAAACAGGCCGGCGGATCACTGACTTCGGCGATGGCGGCATGGTCGATCTGCGCCAAAACGACGATCAGGAGATGGACCTGATCTCCGCAGACGTCGGCCTGAACGCAACGCCCATGATCGGCAACGATGTCGTGGTCATCGGCGCGGCCACCAGCGACGATTCCGTCTCTCCCATCCACAAGGACGTCAAGGGCTATGTGCGCGGCTTCGACGTTCGCACCGGCAAGCGGTTGTGGATTTTCCACACCATCCCCCAGAAGGGCGAGTTCGGCTACGACACCTGGCCGGGCGGCACGGAAAAAGTCGGCAATACCGGCGACTGGGGACAGACCTCAATCGATGAGGCGCTGAACCTCGTCTACCTGGGCGTGGAGCTGCCGACCAATAACTACGCCGGTCAGCAGCGCCAGGGCGCCGGGTTGTTCGGGGAGTCCATCGTGGCCCTGGATCTACGCACGGGCGAGCGCAAGTGGCACTATCAGCTGATCCACCACGGCCTGTGGGACTACGACATCCCCTGCGCGGCGATTCTTTGCGACATCCCGGTCAAGGGCAAGCTGGTCAAGGCGCTAGCGCAGCCAACCAAGCAGTCCTTCCTCTATGTGCTGAACCGCGAAACCGGCGAGCCGATCTGGCCGATCATGGAGCGCAAGGTTCCTAAAGGCGATGTGCCCGGCGAGTGGTATTCGCCGACCCAGCCCATCCCGACCAAGCCGCCGCCGCTCGACCGACAGGGCTTCACCGCCGCGGACGTGATCGACTTCACGCCCGAACTGCATGAAGAAGGCCTGCGCCTGATCAAGAACTATGTCACCGGGCCCATCTATACCCCCCCGTCCCTGTTCAAGCGCGACGGGACCTGGGGCACCTTGGCCAGCCACCGCACCGGCGGATGCGCCTGGCCCGGCGGCGCCTACGATCCTGAGACCTTCACCGCCTATATCTACACCAAGAACGAAATCGACCTGGCGACCATCCAACACAACACCGACCCGGCCAAGTCTGACTTCGAATGGATCATGTCCAGCGCCCTGCCCAAGGGCGATGCGCCGCTGGTGCGCGACGGCTTCAAGCCTGGCGAGACCACGGTGCGCGGTCTGCCCCTGCCCAAGCCGCCCTATGGACGCATCACGGCGGTGGATCTGACCAAAGGCGAATTCAGCTGGCAGATCGCCCACGGCGAAACCCCTGACGCGATCCGCAATCATCCCGCGCTGAAGGGCCTCAGCATCCCCCGCACGGGACAGGCCGGCGTGGTCAGCCCGATCGTCACCAAGACCCTAGTGGTTTGCGGCGATCCGGCCATCACCACCGGACCCACGGGTAAGCGCGGCGCCATGCTGCGCGCCTATGATAAGAAGACCGGCGAAGAAAAGGGCGCCGTCTATATGTCCGCGCCCCAGATCGGCACGCCCATGACCTACATGGTGGGCGGCGTGCAATACCTCGTGGTCGCCACCGGCGGCGGCAGCGCCGAGGGCGAGTTTGTCGCCTTCAGGCTGCCGAAGGCCTAGGCGTTTAAGGTCGCCGATCGATCAACATACCCAGGGAGAAGACGATGAAACCATGGATTCTGTTGGCCGCAACCGCCCTGTTGGCCAGCCCCGCCTTGGCGCAGCCCGTTCCCACCACGCCGCCGGACTATCCGGTCACCTTCATCCCGCACCAGGCGATTGAAGAGGCGATGGAGAAGAAGCGCGACGCATTAGTGCTCAGCCAGCCGAACCTGGCGGTGGAGGGCGACGTTCGCGATAAGCCCGGCGACATCCAATTCCACGACGGCGTCACCGACGTGTTCTACATCACCGAGGGCGAGGCCACCTTGGTACTAGGAGGCAAATACGAGGGCGGCGTGCGCGCCGCGCCGGACCAGGTGCACGGCGGAAAGATCATCGGCGGGACGACCTATCATGTGACCAAGGGCGACTGCATCGTCATCCCCTCGCGCACCGCCCACTGGTTCATGGAAGTGCCCAAGTCAGTGAAGTACTTCACCGTGCGAGTCTGGGATCACCCGGCGGTCGCCGCCAAGCCCTGATCGGGCGGCCCTACTTGACCGTGTAGGTCTTGCTGAAGCCGTTGCGGTCGTTGGTGACAGTGACGCGGCCGTCTCGCGTCACGTCCAGCCTCAGGCCGTAGCCATGGCTGGGCAATGGGCCGAGGTTAGCCAGGTAGCTTGGATCGCCCGCCAGTTCGGGGTGGAGCGTGGGCTCGTGCACCCGCCAAAAGCCCATCAGCCCCGGGCTGCTGTTCACTGCTTTAACGGACTCGGGCAGGGATCCCTTCTTTGAGCCATTGCCCATGATCGCGATGTCAGGCGCGACGGAATGGATGAAGCCCGGATTGTTGCTGGTGCCCAGGCCGTGGTTATCGACGATCAGGATGCTGACGTGGCCGACCTTGTTCAGTGGACAGACCAGATCGTGCTCGCGGTCCCAGGTCAGGTCGCCGAATGCCGCGATCTTGACCTTGCCGAAGCTGAACAGCGAACCGATGGACTTGGCGTTCTCGATGCCGCCGTCCTCGGCCATGGAGGGCAGATCGCACTCCACGCCCCGCTTGCCGGCGCCCGGCAAGGGTTTGGCTATGGGCTTGCCGTCGGCGATGACGATGGTGTCGGTCAGGGAGCCAAAGTGGAAGACTTGGCCGGGCTTGGCGATGACATGCTTATGGCCTTTGATCAGCTCGATATAATTCTCATAGCCCATCTGGGTTTTAGGCGGCGCCTTGGGGTTGTCGATGGAGTTGTGCATCTCCCGGTTCGGGCCATGGTCGATGAAGGTCCCGACCGGGATGGCGTCCAGCAGCGCGCCGACCCCGCCGACATGGTCGCCGTGGTAATGGGTGATGATCACATAATCGATCTTCTTTAGGCCCAGGGCCCTGGCGGAATTGACGATGCGGTCCACCCCGCTGTCGGCGCCGTCAAGGGACGTGGTCCACATGCCGCCGGGGGGCGTGCCGGTGTCGACCAGCACCGATACGCCTTCGGGCGTGACATAGAGCGTGCCCCCGCCCCCTTCCATGTCGGGCTCGATGATGGTGAGGGATTTGCCGGCGGCGTGCCCAGAGCCGGCCATCAAGGCGGACGCCAGCACGGTGGAGATGAGAAGCTTGCGGATCATGGCTGCGTTTCCCTGGGACTTGTTCTGAGCGCTTATGCGATGAGGGTCTAATGCGCCTTGGGTAGGGCGAAACTATAGACCAGATTGCCGGCGGCTACGGCGATAAATTGCTGTCCGTCCACCGCATAACTCATGGGCGAGGCGGTGATGGGCACGCCTGTGTGGAAGGACCACAGCAGTTTTCCGGTGTGAGCATTCAGGGCCAGGAACGCCCCTTCGGCGGTGGATGCGAACACCACCCCCCCGCGGACGCCCAGAACGCCGCACGGCGCCAATGACCGGCTAGTGTGATATTTCCAGACCACCTTGCCGGTGCGGGTGTCGATGGCTTTGACGCCTTGGTCGGTGGCCGGGTCATTGGGCGGAATGAGCTTGTCGCCCCCCATGTAGAGTTGACCGAGGCGTGGCGAGGCGGCCTTTGTCAGGCCGATGGATTGGGCGTCGTAAAAGGGCACATAGAGAAGCCCGCTCATTTTATCGTAGGACGGCGCGCCGAAGTTGGTGCCTGACAGGGGCGCCGAGATCGAGCCCTTCACCGTAGGCAAGGACTTCGGATCCACGATGGGCCGGCCGTTGGCGTCAAAGCCCAGGTTCCAGGTTTGCCTCACGAAGGGGGTGGAGAACAGGAACTTCCCGTTGGTGCGGTCC
>JBEHYN010000027.1:0-43398 GCA_048498155.1 Pseudomonadota bacterium
CGCTTCACACTCATCGTTCTGCTCCGAATCAATAAATCCGGAACGGAATGAATCAGCGCTCAGTCGCCCTGTGAATCCTGAATGTCGATTGGTCCTAGAATTACCGATTTCTCAGCCCGGCGGCAGCAGGACCGGCGGTGGTGCTTTAGAATTTCTCATGCCTATAGGATTGAATCTCGATTTCATCGATAGGATTTATGTTTATGGGTGATCCCAGGACGCCGCCGTGCGTCGCGAAATCGAAGGGGATTCCTGTGCATATAACGCTTTCTCGCTCCGCCCGTCGTGGGGCGCTCATCGCAGCGCTGCTCTCGAGCGTGGCCGGCGCGGCCTTCGCCGCAGACGCCGGTGTAATCTCGGCCGCCGCCGCTGCGCCCGCCGCCGCGAGCGCACCGCCGGACAGCGCCATCATCGTCACTTCACGCCGCCGCGAAGAAAGCGCACAGGCCGTGCCGATCGCCCTGTCGGTCGTCACCCGGGCCACCCTGGAGCGGTCGGGCCAATATAACATCGCCCAGCTGACCCAGCAGATTCCGACGGTTCAGGTGCTGACGTCAAACGCGCGCAATACCGCCATCACCATTCGCGGCCTTGGCGCCAGCTACGGCCTGACCAACGACGGCCTTGAACAAGGCGTCGGCGTCTATGTCGACCAAGTCTACAATGCGCGCCCCGGCATAGCGGTGGCGGACTTCATCGACATCGATCAGATCGAAATTCTGCGCGGCCCTCAGGGCACGCTGTTCGGCAAAAACACCACCGCCGGCGCCCTTAACATCACCACCAGCGCGCCCAGCTCGACGTTCGGAGCTGACGCAGAGCTGACCTACGGCAGCTACAATTTGTGGCAGGCGAAGGCCACCGTCACCGGGCCTCTGGCCCAGAACCTGTCCGGACGGCTGTCCTTCGTCGGCACGAGCCGTGACGGCGTGATCCACAACGTCACCCTCAACAAAAATCAGAACAACCAGAGCAATCTGGCTGTGCGCGGCCAGATTCTGTACACCCCCACAGACAAGCTGAAGCTTCGCTTTTACGGCGACTACGCCAACCAGGACCTGAGAAACTGCTGCACGCAGTCCTATGTCACCGTCGGCGCGACCCTCAAGCCGCTGAACCAACAATACGCGGCCCTTGCAGCCGGTCTTGGCTACAAGCCGGGCAGCACAAACATCTATGATCGGGTGTCGGACACCAATGCCCCCCTGCGTGGGTACCAGACCTTGGGCGGCGGGTCGGTGATCGCCGACTATGACCTGGGGTTCGCCACCGCGACCTCGGTCAGCGCCTATCGCCACTGGACCTGGCTTCCCCAGAATGACCGGGACTACACCTCCCTGGATATCCAACCCCAATCGGCCAACCCATCTGTCCAATACCAGTGGAGCCAGGAATTGCGCCTGGGCTCCAACGGCAAGCACATCGTCGATTGGACCGCCGGCGTCTATTACTACAACCAGAACATCACGACCCACGGCATCACCCAATGGGGCTCCAATGCCTCCTATTGGCTGATCCCGGCCACCAAGCCGACCGCCGCCCTGCTGGACGGCTACACGCAATACAACGACTCCAGCATCAACACGGAGAGCTACGCGGCCTTCGGCGAAGCGGTGTGGAACATCACCGACAAGTTCCGTATCACGCCGGGCGTTCGTTACACCCAGGAGCGGAAATCCGGCGCCTATGCTCAGCGCGTAACCGGGGGCCTCGTCACCAGCGACGCCACACTGATCAGCGCCCGTCTTGGCATCGCACGGCCTCAGTCCTTCGCCGCCAACCTCAGCGAAGGCAGCGCTTCGGGCCACATCAGCGCGTCCTACGACTTCACACCGGACCTGCGGGCTTACGCCAACTACTCCAGGGGCTTTAAGTCGGGCGGCATCAACATGACCGCCCTACCGCTGACGCCCGCAAACCTGCCCAACCTAGCCGCCGCCGTGGTCAAGCCGGAACGGGTGACCACCTATGACATCGGCTTGAAAACCCAGCTGCTGGACCGCCTGATCACGGCCAATTTCGCCGCCTTCGTGACGGATGACCAAGACTACCAGGCCAATGTGGTGGATTCAGGCTCCGGCGCCCTGCGCGGCTATCTGGCCAATGTGAAGAAGGTGACCGTCCGCGGCGCCGAAGCGGACATCAGCACCCGGTCGATCGGCGGTTTCACCGCCTATGCCAACCTGGCCTATACCGAGGGCAAATACGCCGACTTCACCAATGGCCCCTGCCCGCTGGAAAAGACCGGAACCTCCACCGCCAGCTGCGATCTATCCGGCCAACCTCTGCCTGGGCTGTCGCGCTGGGCCGCTGCCGCCGGGGTTGAATATCGCCGGCCAGCGACCTTGGGGACCTTGGAAGGACAGGCTTACGCCAGCTTGGACGGCAGTTTCCGCTCCAGCTACAACTCCGACGCAACGGACTCCAAATACACCAACATCGACGGCTACGGCCTGCTGAACCTGCGCGCCGGGTTCAAGAGCTCGGGGCCGTGGGAAGCCTATATCCAGGTCAAGAACTTGCTCGACAAGAACTACATCCAGTTCGAATCGGTGCAGTCCGGCAACTCCGGCCTAGTCATCGGCAACCCGGGTGATGCGCGTACGGTCAGTGTGACGATCAAAGCGCAATTCTAAACGGTAGTTGGCCGCCTGGCGCGGCTGACCTGAGACAAAAGGCCACGACTTGAGAGCCTGTGCGGCGGAAAATTACAAATTCCGCCGCACAGGTTTTTCACATTTGCCGGTGCAATCTCATTATGGATGAACCCCAAAAGCCGCCTTTGGGGATGATCGGGCCTTAGCTGGCCAACAATGGGGTTTCCGCCGTGATTCAGTCCGTCTTGCGCCGCGCGCGCCGCAGCGCGTTCATTGGCTTATTTTTGGCCGGCTCAGCCGTCAGCGCCCTGGCTCAGACCGTATCGACCGCCCCAGCCGCCCCCGCCTCATCGGGCGACGCCCAAGCCGACAAGATCGCGGCGCTGGAGGCCGAGGTAAAGGTCCTCGCCGCCGAAATCCAGGATTTGAAGACGCAGACGATCGCCCAGATCAAGGACGTTCGCGACAAGCAGCCCAAGCCGCCCGCCGCCTCCGCCGTGATCGCCAGCGGTAAGCCGGGCATCGTCTCGAGCGACGGCAAGTACACCGTTAATTTCCATGCGGTCACCCAGTTAGACGGCGGCGACTACCGGCAGATCGCGACTGGCCCGGCCTCAAGCGATTTGCGCCGCAGCGGTCCGGCCCTGGGCTCCTCGGCGACCAATGTCGATCTCGCCCATGCCCGGCGGCTGAAGACCGGCGACGTGGTCCGCCGCGCCCGCATCGGCGCCGACGGAACGGCCTTCGCCGATTGGGACTACCGCGTCATGTTCGATTTTGGCGGTCCGTCCAACGGCGTGGAAAACGCCGGCTTTCTGTTTGAAGGCTGGGTCCAATATTCCGGCCTGAAGCCCTTCAAGGTTCGCGTCGGCGCCTTCGCGCCCTCGCTGGGCTTGGACGACCAAGCCTCGGTCAACAGCATGCCATTCATGGAACGGGCGGCCGTCAGCGACCTTTCGCGCAATCTCGTCGGCGGCGACAGTCGCACGGCTGCGCAGATTTACGCGGGCGATGATCGCTGGCTGGCCGCCTTCGCCATCGCCGGCCGCACCGTCGGCAGCGCCAACTCGGGCACGGTGGTCAGCATAGCCTCCACGCCGGCCACCGCGGCCATCGCCACGGCCCAGTCTTACGGCGACCAACTGGGCTTCACCGGACGGGTGGCCGGCACGCCGATCAAGGGTGACAACTACCTGGTGCACATGGGGGCCAACGCCAGCTACGTCAGCACCCCGGCCAGCGCCAGCGGCCCCGCCGCCAATGGCCTGACGCCGATCACGAGCTACACCGTCGCCCTGGCCAATACGCCCGAGCTTCGGGTGGATGGGACCAAGCTGATCAACACCGGCTCTATCGACGCGAGGCACGCCTCGACCGTGGGCCTGGAATTCGCCGCACAGAGGCAGAACCTGCTGTTGCAGAGCGAGTACCAGCACTTCACCATCAATCGGTCCGACTTCGCCTCCAATCCCACGTTCGACGGCTATTACGTCTCGGGAACCTGGGTCATCACCGGCGAGCGGCGGACCTACAACACCCAATCCGGAGCCTTTGACGCGGTGCCTGTAGCCCATCCATTCGATCCGAAGGCCGGGGCCTGGGGGGCGTGGGAATTGGGCCTGCGCTATTCCAACGTGGACCTGAACTACCACGCAGGAGCAGCCGGGGCGGCGCCGGCGTTTGATGCGATCCGCGGCGGGGACGAACAGAACTGGACCTTGGGCCTGAACTGGTACCCGAACGCGATCAGCCGGGTCATGTTCGATTACGCTCAGGTCAAGATTGATCGCCTGTCACCCAACGCGACCAATTACCAGACCCCGACCGGGGCTCAGATCGGCCAGAGCTACGGCGTCCTGTCCGGCCGCGCCCAGTTTGCATTTTAGCCTGTCGAGACGGGATTAGACGTCCGCCTCGGGCATAGCGGTCCATGCGAAGGCGACATCTCCGGTGGTCGCAACCTCACCGTAGGAGGAGTCGTGCACCCACCCCTCCTTGGTCCACCGGGTGACAAATACCGAAACCTGGCCGCTCAGGGGCGAACGGAATGCGACAACGATCAAGGAGCCGTCCCGCGGCGCCAAATCAATCGGTCTCCAACTCATGGCTACGCACCTCCCTGTCCTGCATATATTAGCGCAAAACGCGACTGGACGCTCCCCGGCTGTTGGGTGGCGCGTCGGGGATTCCCGAATCTGGCGTTGCTCAAAGTCCACAACGCGCGAAGAACGTAAAAGGCCGCGTGTGACGATCTTGGGGCGGGGCGGTTAACCCTTATGTCATGCTCGGCGCGATAAAACGGGCCGGCGGAACGGGGGCGGTCTCAATGAACATCCTAGCGGACATCGCCGGCGCCAGCGGACTGATCGTCCTATGCGCCGTGACACTCAAGGGCCTGTTCGGCCACCGCGGGGCGTGACCCGTGATCTGACAGCGAGGGGCCTCCCCGAGTAACCGGGAAGGCCTTCGCCGTCTTAACGCCTGCGAAACTGAGGCCGCGCGCCGGGAGGCCGTGGAGCCCCCGCGCCGCCTTCGGTCTTGTGCCGAAAGGTGATCCGCCCCTTGGACAGGTCATAGGGCGTCATCTCAACGGTGACGCGATCGCCCACCAGGGTTTTGATCTTGTTCCGCCGCATTTTCCCCGCCGTGTAAGCCAGGACCATGTGGTCGTTGTCGAGCTTGACCCGATACCGTCCTTCGGGAAGAAGTTCGGTGACGGTTCCTTCAAACTCCAGGAACTCTTCTTTCTCGGCCATCAGCTCCTCAGGGATTAAAGGGCGCGCAAGTCGCCGGCGGAGAGTTTTCCGCTCTTGCGATCGCGCTCAAGTTCAAAGCTCAATTTCTGGCCGTCCCGCAGGCTGCCAATACCCGCGCGCTCGACCGCTGAGATGTGCACGAACACATCAGAACCGCCGTCGTCCGGTTGAATGAAGCCATATCCTTTGGTGGTGTTGAACCACTTTACTGTTCCTGTCGCCATCTGGCGTTCCTCATAGAAAATGAATCCACGCAGGAGTCCTCGCCTGCGCATCAAATTCGGGGGATCGGTGGGCTAGGTCCGGGCTCAACCGAAATCGAGCAAAGAAAAGCGGCCGAACCGGACGGAATTCGATGCTCGGGAATATGGACGGATCGCCGATAAATGCAACTGCGGGCTTGGATTGCGGCCTTCGAGGCTCCGAAGGCCTGCCGCGAGTCAAATGGGGTCATCAGCGCCCGCGCGAGCTTGGCTATCTTGCGAACACTTTTAAGGTCTACTGGAGTGATCAAAGAGGCTCGATCCCACGATGAAGTCCCTTTCTGGCATTCTGGCGGCCCTGGCCCTGACGGGCGCACCGATTCTGGCCCTGGCCTTGGCGCCTGCGCCGGTACAGGCCCAGGCGCGCCATCATTGGGTGCGTGGCGAGGTGCTGCCGGAGGGCGTGTTGCGGGGCGGACCCAATGTCTCCTATGCAGCCCAGCGACTGCGTCGCCCGCCCGACGGCTGCGGTTGGTTTGCCTTGGACGGCGACTTCCTGCTGGCGTCGCTGTCCAGCGGGCTGATTCTGGAAGTGGTCGACAATTAAGGCTTGAGGGCCGACCCGGCGCCGGGTCGACCCACTTGCCTTACCGCCAGCTCAGGCCCACCAGGACCATCCTTCCAGGCTCGCCATAGCCATAGGCCTGCTGATAGTGCGTATTGGCGATATTCTCGACCCGCACGGTCAGGCTGAGATGTGCGGTCAGGCTGAGGCGGCCGTTGGCGTAGGCGACCATGTAGGGCTGGATCACGCCTGCGCCGTCCGGCGCCTGATCCTGGCCACGAAAGCCGATCTCGGCCTGGGCTTTGCGCGCGACCCATGGGCCCTGCCAACTCAAGGCGCCGGACCCGGAATTGCGGGGAATGCGCCGAAGCTGGACAGGCCCCGTGCCGTCGACCCCTTCGATATGAGTGAAGGCGCCTTGCAGGGAGAATCCGTGGCCAAGCCGATGATGACCGCTGAACTCCAGCCCGGCTGTCCGCACGTGCGACTGGTTCAGATAGCCGGTGGGATAGATGTAGTCGATTTGGTTGGTGATACTGAGGTTGAACAGGGTGACCCGCGCGCCGGTGTCACCGTCCGTCGTGCTCCAGTCCAGACCGAAGTCCTCGCCCAAAGCCTGTTCAGCCCGTAAATTCTTGGGCGGGCCAGGCACGGTGCATTCCAAGCAGGGGTAGGTCACCTCGAACACCGAGGGCGCCTTGAACCCTTGGCCCACCGAACCCAAGACCGTGAAGCCGCCGCCCAGACGCAGGGATGCGCCCCCGCGCGCGGTAGTCTGGTTTCCATAGGCGTTGAACGCGTCTTGCCGCACGCTGGCCGTGAGATTCAGGCGGTCTTGCGGGCTCCACCGACCGATCACGAACAGGCCGTCGTCATTGCGCGTCAGCAGTCCGCCGCCGGTGTTCTCGGCGGCGCGCTTGTGTTCGGCGCCCAGTTGCAGGCCCCAGGTCTTTTCTTGGCGCGTGGCGGTCCAGCGCAGCACTTCCTGGTCGCCGCGCGCGGCGAACGGAAACTTGCCGAAATAGCTGCGGTTCAGGCCCATCAGGTCGACCCTCAACTCCTGATCAAAGCCCAGCACATCCTTGATGCGCGCGCGCACATAACCCGTCTCGCTCTCCACCACGCTGCTGGCGGTGGCGTCGATCACCTTGGCCGGGTTGGAGAAGATGTCGTATTCCTCGGCCGCATGGACATAGCGCACGCGGCTGTCCAGGCTGACACGGTCATTGACCTCCAGCCGGCCGTTCAAGCTGACGGTCGTGTCGTTGAAGCCGTCAGGCTGAGTGTTGCCGAACTTCTTGTCTGCGTTGGGCACCCCGGCCGTGCGGAACCCGCCGTAACTGACACCAGCGGCGTATCGGGTCGTCGAAACGCCCGCCGCCGCCATTTGACGATAGGTCGCCAGGGAGCCGACCTCGCCCGAAGCGCTCAGGCCGTCGGGCTCCTGGCTGATGATGGACACCACCCCGCCAATGGCGTCCGAGCCCCAGATCGCGCCCTGGGGACCATTGAGCACTTCGATCCTCTGGGTGGAGGCTAAATCCAGGCCGGAGAAATCGAAGCTGCCCTGTGGCTGGGACGGATCGTTCACGGGAATGCCGTCGATCAACACCAGGGTCTTGTTCGATGACGCTCCGCGCAGGCTGAGCGAGGAAATTCCGCCAAAGCCGTTCTCGCCGATAATGATGCCGGGCACGGTGGCCAGGACATCGGCGGCGAATACAGCCCCGCGAGATTGGATCTGCTCCCGGCTGATGAGGGTGGCGTCAGGCGTGATGGCGAGGGGTTGGCTCAGGCGCGAGGACGTAATGACCACATCTGCGGGGGTCGGATCGGCCTTGGCCGGGCTGACAAGACAAATCGAGCCGCCGAGGGCCAGGATAGGCAAACAATAGCGCTGCATGGCGCGGTTCTCCTTTAGGCCGCCTCCGCGCCGAAGGGCGGGCCATGGGGTCAAGCGATTGGCCTCGCACCCGCCTGATGTCAGGAGGAGTCCGCCGGGCATGGCCAGTCGCCTTCACGGAAGGACCGCGCCTCAAGCCTGGTCCCGGGCTTGCGGACGAGCGACGTATCGGCGGCAGGTCTCCTGGCTCACGGGTCATCGGATCAGTCCCCGCCTTCCCAGACACTCCGAAGAGCGCCAAGTGGCGTCGCTTGCGCGAACGGGCCAAATCCTCGCCGTTTACAGTTGCGGGCACAGCCGCGGTTTTGGGGCTAGCCCCGCACCGCGTTCCCTCTTGGCCCCTTGAAAAGGGGAACCACCGATAGGGGCTTGTGGCTCAACCGGCGAGTTTAGACAAGTCAGAACGCCCAACCCTTGGACGCCAACAGCAACTCGAAGGCGGCCAGGATCGCCAGCCCTCCGATGAAGGCGGCGTGTTGGCGGTTAAACCGGCCGGCTCGGCGTCGGCGAAGGCCCGCTTGGGGGCGGTAGCTGTGCTGCATCTTCGGTCCCCATGTGGCGATTCAGAAATTCGCCTGAGCTTGGTGGAGGGCCGGGAGCGAACTTCAAATTCAGCACACTAGACCTGAATGTCGGCAGGTTAAGCCAAAACACTCGCCCTTACGCGGCGTCCTCGGCCCACACCTTGAAGGGGTCCAGCAGGGGCCGGCGCAGAGCCGCCGCCACCGCCGGATGGGTAATATCGCCGTCCAGTACGTTCAGGCCGTGGGCCAGTCCCCGGTCGTGTTTCAGGGCGTCAAGGCCGTGGTCGGCCAGGGCCAGACCATAGGGCAAGGTGGCGTGGACCAGGGCCTCTGACGAGGTCCGCGGCGCGGCGCCCGGCATATTGGCCACGCAATAATGCACCACCCCATCAATGACGAACGTGGGCTCTGCATGGGTCGTGGGGTGGGAGGTCTCAAAGCAGCCGCCTTGGTCGATGGCCACGTCCACCAGCACCGACCCTGCCTTCATCCGGGCCAGGTGTTCGCGTCTGACCAGCTTGGGCGCGGCGGCGCCGGGAACCAGCGCCGCGCCGATCACCACATCGGCCAACAGAATCTCCTCCTCGATGGCGTCCAAGGTGGAATAACGGGTGCGCACCCGTCCCATGAACAGATCGTCCAACTCGCGCATGCGCGGAACGGAGCGTTCGATCACCACCACCTCGGCGCCCAGTCCCGCCGCCATCCGCGCGGCGTTGGCCCCCACGACCCCGCCGCCCAGCACGCACACCCGCGCCGGCGGCACGCCGGGCACGCCTGACAGCAGCAGGCCCATGCCGCCATTGTGCTTGAGCAGGGTCTCGGCGGCGGAGAACACCGCGATCCGTCCGGCCACTTCCGACATGGGCGCCAGCAAGGGCAGGCGGCCCTGGCGGTCGGTCACGGTCTCATAGGCGATCGCGGCGCAGCGCGAGGCCATCAGCCCCGCCGCCTGGGCCGGGTCGGCCGCCAGGTGCAAATAGGTGAACAGGATGTGTCGCGGCTTGAGCCTAGCCCACTCCGCCCGCTGCGGTTCCTTGACCTTGACGATCAGGTCGGCCTCGTCATAAGCCTCCGCCGCCCCGGCGGCGAGCTTGGCGCCCGCCCTCCGATAGGCGGTGTCGGGATAACCCGCCCCCTGCCCCGCGCCGGTCTCCACCACCACCACATGGCCATGGGCCACATATTCGCGCACGGCGGCGGGCGTCAGCCCGACCCGATACTCGCCGGGCTTGATCTCCTTGGGCACACCGATCCGCATCTGGTCTCAATCTCTCGACTTGCGGGAGGGTGCCGCCGGTCGCGGAGGAAGTCCATCCTTGGCGGAGGGACGTCGCCTCTGCGTCAGCGCGGATTGGCCGACGGGACATCGAGTCGCCGACCGTCGGGCATCAGATGCCCGATAAACGGATCACGCCCGTGAGCCGTTTCGACCATGGGCGTGATCCAGCCGTTGCGCATATCCAGGTCCAGGGCCGGGCCAAAGGGGGCGTAGCCATAAAGGATCAAACTGACGAGCGAAACGACCGCACCGCCCACAGCCATGTAGAGCCACGGCCGCGCCTGCTGGAGCCTGGGCTCACGGCTCATCGCGGCCAAGCCGATGCAGGCGGCAAAATCCAGTCCGGGATAAAAATCCATCCGGTAGCGGAAAGTCAGACTGATGGCGCACAGCATCACCGCGCCCGGCAAAGCCAGACCGACAAGGGCGCCTCGCGCGAGGGCGGCGTCGGCCGGGCCAGGGCGCCGGCGCGCCAAGGCCCCCAAGCCCAAGGCTGCGAGCACGCACAAAAGCGGATCGCTCAACAGGAAGGATGACGGCGGCAGCTCGACGCTGTCGAACAGGTCCAACTGGGCCTGCTGAAAGAACATCCGCCCAGACCCATCGCGCACGACCCAGATTGGCGCGAAATAGTATTGCAGGGCGAAAGGCGCGCGAATCGGATTCACCGCCCCATACCGGGCCAGCCGAACCACGCGGTCGGGATTGGCCTGGCCCATGAGGGTTTGATAGCGCACCGGCACGAACGCCAGCGGATCGTCCCACCGCGCCTTGTTCACGGCCCCGGCCATGCCCGCAAACAGCGCCAGAACCAGCATGGCCGGCGCCAGGGCGCGCAGGTTGAGCCGTCTCCCGCGCCCTCGCCAGACCTCGATGACCAGCATCAGCCCCAGCGCGGCATAAAGGCCCAGCCCAAATGACACTCGGCACAGGAGGGCCAGCCCGGCCGCCACGGCCATGCCCAAATACAAGCGCCCCGCTTCAGAGCCAGGACTAAGGAGTCGGCGAACAGCCAGCAGGACGAACACCGACGACAAGGCCGCGCCCCAGGAGCAGACCTCCTGAAACAGGCTTGGGCGAAGATACTGGATGCTCTCCCCGCCGAACGCCACGGCGCCGAGAATGATCCAGCCCAGCTCGCGCGACAGTCCATGCGCTCGGTTCAAGGCTAGGCGGACGGCCGCCAGCCGCGCGCCCAACGACAGAGCCGCGGCGAAAATCATCGAGATCTTGGTGACGTCCAAGCCGATCTGCCCGGTCAGGAGCAGCGGCAGACGCAGGAGCGCACAGAAAATGCCGAAGTAAGCATAGGTCCGCCCCTTATAGACATAGGCCTCCGAACCGATGGTGGTGGGATCGAGGTCGAAGCGACCGTGCACGAGATGAACAAGCATCTCATTGAAAACCAATGCATATTTTGGCGTTGCGTTGACCTTGTTGCAGGCCAGGAGGATGACGAGCGCCGTGCCGGCCGCCCACAACAGGGGCAATTGCCTCTGGTTCAGCCATGCAGCGCGAGAGGCCTTGAGATCGGCGTGGGGGTGCTGGTTCAAGGCCGCCTCACATCCTGCGCGGTGTGCGATAGAGCCGCGCGTAGGACCCGACGTACAGGGGCTGGAGGCCGGCAGGCGGCGGCCCGGCGCCTTCGGCGTCAACCAGCAGCACATAGTCGAACGCCTGGCGCCAGCCGTTCAAATTGCCGACGGCGGCGAGGTCGTCGGCGCTGAATCTGGACTTAGCCAGGGCGGACCAACCGACCGGCTCCGACAAGGGCGCGGCCAGGGACGCGTAGGGCGGCAGGATTGCCAGGGGCTGCTGGCGCGGGTCGGCGAAGATCAGGGGCCAGAACGCCTTGCGTTCGATGGCGAGCAGGGCCGACACATGGCCGTCGGTCGCATAGACCCCCGGCAAGAGGCGTTCGGCGACCGCAGGGCCGCCGCCCGGTCCTTGCGCGACCAGCACCCTCGCCCCTTGCGGGACCTGCGCGATGGCCCCGCGAACGTCTGCCAGATCGATGCGGTGATGGACCCACCCCAATGCGATATCGCCGACTCGGCCGCCGATCAGCGCCGCGATCACTACGCCGCAAACCAAGGCGTCGCGCGGCGCCACGCGAGGCTGGACACCCGCGAACAGTAAACACCCCAGGATGAGACCCACGCGCAAATCCACGAAGCTGCCGGTCTGCACGGCGTTGGGTTCGAGGACATAGACCACCGCCCCGAGGGCCAGGGCCAACCGCGCGCCGGGAGCGAAGCGCGCGCCCCGCCAGCCCAGGATCACGACCACGAAAACGAACAAACCCGTCAGGAGCGTCAGGAGCCGGCTGTAGGACATGAAGGCCGTGAAAAGGTCCCACACCTTGTGGCCTGCATCCCACTGGTGGGGCGCCGGCGGGGCGCCGGCGAGGCCGCAACTGAGGAACAGGATCATGGCCGGACAAAGCGTGATGGCCAGCAGGACCGCCCGCCGCGCGGCCTCGGCATAAGGCGGGCGGCCCGCCACGCGCCACAGGGCGATCAGGTCCTCGCCCTCCCGCGCGCCGATCAGGAGGGCCATGACCGCCACCCCGAACAGATGGCAGATGAAGGCCGCCGCGATGGCGACGGCGCCGACCGCCGCGCTCAGCCAGAAATGGCCTTTTTGCCGAAGCTTCAGCCAGAGCGCCGCGCCCGCGAAGGCCATCCCCACGGAGAGCAGAAAGCTCATGAAACCCATCAGGAACACGCCGTTATAGGCGGCCAGAACGGAGGCCAAAGGCCACCAAGTCCAACGGCCAAAGGCGGCGCGGCTGTAGAGATTGATCCCGAGGACCGGGGCGAACAACGCCATGGCCAGCACCAAGCGCCCGCCGACATGGACAGGGGCAATCTTCAGCAACAGCATGCCCAGAATGTCGGCGCCGAGGTTGGGCAGCAGAACCCAGTGCGGTGCGTACATCGCCGACAGGGCGCGGTCCCCCGGATGCGCCAGGATCATAAAGCGCGCCAGATGGTTGGGATAATCGAGCACCGGCGGCATATCGACGAGGAAGAAGGGCGCCGCCAACGCCACCGCCAGGGCGATGGCTGCCCAGCCCAGCAGGTTAGGTTGGGCGCGAAGTCCGGCCCAAGTCCCCGTCCGAGTCCTTAAGGCGGAGAGCGTTGATCGGCGCCAATATTCCAAAGTCATTGCCAACCCACTGGCGCGCTCATCGCGCACTGAGTGGACCGTCGCGCGCCTAACACCGCCTTAACAGGAGGAAACCAATCAAGGAACGTTGTTACTCGCTCTGCTCCGCCGCGTGGATATCCGCGTCGGACAGGCCGAAGTGATGGCCGATTTCGTGCACCAGGACATGGGTCACCAACTCGCCCAAGGTCACCACGCCGCTCTCGGCCCATTCGTCCAGGATCGGGCGGCGAAACAGCAGGATTTCGGCGGGCATGATCATGGGATCGAGCACCGACTGGTGGGCCAGATCCTGGCCGCGATAGACCCCGGTGAGCTCGAACGGATCGTCGATGCCCATTTCCGCCAAAAGATCCTCATCGCCAAAATCGGCCACACGCATGTGCACCTGCGCCGCAAAGCCTGCGAACGGCTCAGGCAGGCGGGCGAGGGCGTCCTGGGCCAGGGCGGCGAAATCATCCAGCGAAGGCGCCTGGGCGGCGGTCCAGTCGGTCATGCCTATTCGTCCGGCATGATGATGTCGGGGTTTTCCGGCAAGCGCACTTCGAACAGGCCGATGTCCAGCGCTCTCTGAGGGTGCAGCGGCTGCAGCGGCTGGTCGGTCAGGGCGATCAGGTCGCGGGCGTCCAGGGCATCGGCGGCCTGCCGGTTGCGGCGGGTCTTGCGCGCCTGCTCCATCGGCGGACGCAAGGCGTCGCCCGAAGCAGTTCGCCAATAGGCCACCGACAGGCGCCAGGCCGTATGTTTGCCGGTAAAAGGGATCATTCTGCGCTCGGCGATGGGCCTAATCTCGCAGAAACGATCCTGGGCCGGGATCATCCGGCGCATGCCCGGCCGCTCGTCGTCGACCCGCCCTGCATAGGCGTCCAGGGCTGCGTCCTCGGTCTTGAACACAGGGCCGGTGAACTCGCGCACGAAATTGACCGGCTCGCCCGCCACCCCTTGCGCCTCGCGTTCGCGCACGGCCCGGCCTTGGGGGGAGGCCAAGGCGGCTTCGGCATTGGCGGCGACGGGGTACAGGACGGCGCTCATCGGCCTATTGTGCCTAAATTTGCCAAGTTTAGGGAGCTATTCCCGTCAAGATCACCCAGCAATTCCGTTCAGGGTTCAGGCGACCTATTCTGACGTCAGTGATTCGCCACAGGCGCGCCCCGCGCCGAGACTGAAGGCCTGATGGACGCCCTACACCTCGTCCTGGCGGCGGCCGCCGGTGCGGTTTGCCTGGCTCTCGCGGCCGCCTTCTGGGCGGCGGCCAGCCGACGCGCCGCCGACGGCCGCTTCGCCGTCCTCGCCCAGCGCCTGAACCGCGCCGAGCAGCAGGGCGAAGCCGCGCGCGGCGCCATCGAGGCCTTCGACGGGGCGGTGCTGTCGATCGAAGGGGAAACGGTGAGACTGGCCGCCGGCGAGGACGCCTTGCCGGCTATCGCCGCACGGCTGGGCGCAGCGGAATCCGCCGCTGCCGTGCTGACCGCCCTCACCACGCCCGCCGCGCCACTGTCCGCGCCGATCGCCGCCCTGACTCTACGGGGCGAGCCGTTCATCGGTCAGGTGCTTGCCGCCGAGGGCGCGGTTGAGGTCGAGGGCCGATCCTCCGGCGCGGTGTGCTGGCTGAGGCTGTCTTTGCGCCAAGCCGCCGAGACGGGCCTGCCGGGCGCCCCGATGATGGGCGAGTTCCTCGACAGCCAGACCGACCCGATATGGCTGGCCTCGCCGTCGGGCGCGGTGCTGTGGGCCAACCGTGCATGGCTGAGCGCCGTTGAGGCCGCCTCGGTCGAGGACGCCAGCCGCCGGGAGCTGAGCCTCGATGACGGCGCCCGCAGCCTGGTGAGCGAAGCGGCGGCCGCAGGCCAGGCGCGAACGGCGGTGCGCTGGCTCACCGTCAATGGCGCCCGACGCGCCTTTCGAGTCACCGCCAAGCCCCTACATGGGGCGGCGGTGGCGGTGTGGGCCCATGAGACGACCGAGTTCGAGGATACCCGCGAGACCTTACGACGGCACGTGGAAGCCCATGACGAAACCCTGAATCACATTAGCGAGGCGGTGGCGATCTTCAGCGGCGCGCGGCGGCTGCTGTTTCACAACACTGCTTTCGCTGAGCTGTGGGGCCTGGAGCCGGCCTGGCTAGAGGAACGGCCGAGTCACGGCGAGATTCTCGATCGACTTCGCCAGCGCCGCCGAATACCGGAAACGGTGGATTACGCCGCCTTCAAGGCCGGCGAATTGAAACGCTATGAAAGCGCAGGCCCCATCGCCGACGAGATCTGGACCCTGCCGGACGGACGCAGCCTGCGGGTGGTGCGACAGCCCCATCCCCTGGGCGGACTGCTCCTGCTGTTCTCAGACATCACCGGCGAATTGAAACTTAAGGCCCAGTACAACGGCCTGATCCAGGTGCAGCAGGCCACCTTGGACAAGCTTTCGGACGCCGTGGCGGTGTTCGGATCGGACGGGCGCCTGCGCTTGCACAACGAGGCCTTCGCCGTTCTGTGGGGTATCAGTCCCGCTCAAATGGAGGCCGTCGGCGATTTCGACGGGGTCGTGCAGTTGTGCGTGCCCCGACTGCATGACTTGGTTTTCTGGCGCGAGCTGAAGGCGCGGGTGACCGATACCGATCCCCAGGCCCGAGCGCCCCTGGCCGGAGAAGTGCGCACCTCCGAGCGGCGGATCATCGCCTATCAGTCACGCCCCCTGCCCGACGGGGCCACCCTGCTGGCCTTCACCGACGTCACCGACACCCGCGAGCTGGAAGGCGCCCTGGCCGACCGCTCCCAGGCCCTGGAGGAGGCCGAGCGGCTGAAGCGCGATTTCGTGGGCAATGTCTCCTATGAACTGCGCACCCCCCTGACCACCATCATCGGCTATTCGGAGCTGCTGGATCACATGGGCACGGAGCTGTCCGAACGGTCACGGAGCCATGTCGCCTCAGTGCGCCAGGCGGCCCAGCACCTCGCGCGCTCCATCGACGACGTGCTGGACATGGCTCAGGTGGACGCCGGGGAAATGGCGCTGGACCTGGGCGACGTGCCGATTGAAGACTTGCTCAAATCTGGGGCGGAGCGCTGGGCGCGCGAGGCGGCCGAGGCGGGCGTGAGCATCCATGTGGTCTGCGACGCGGATATCGGCGTGATCCGAGCGGACGCTAAACGGCTAGGACAGACCCTGGATCATTTGTTGGAGAACGCTGTTCGTCAGTCGCCTCCGAACGGAACGATCACCTTGGCCGCGCGGCGAGAGCTTGGGGAGATCCAGCTCCAAGTGTCTGACAAAGGGCGCGGCATTCCCTTCCACGTCCAAGCCCACATTTTCGACCGCTTCATCGGCCGCGACCGGGGCGGGCCTGGCCTGGGCCTGGCCCTGGTCAAAGCGCTGGTGGAGCTGCACGGCGGTTGGGTCGCCCTGCAGAGCGAGCCGGGCGCCGGCGCCACCTTCACCTGCCACTTGCCCGAGATCGCCTATCCAGGCTCTGCCGCCCCTGAGCTGCAGTTCTGAGCTGGCGCCACCGCGCGGTGGACGAAATATTAACCATAACTGCCGACCCTGATGGCGGGGCAATCCGCCTGCTTCTCATCGGTCATGTTTTCAAAAAAGCTTTCAGCCCAGCCTGCTTTTCCCGCGCCCGACCCCGGCCGCGAACGGGAAGGCTTGTTTGCTGGCCTGCCCGCCAACCGCTACGTTGGGCTGGCGGCCGCGACCCTGCTATTTTTGGGCGCTGTTGCGGGCTTGGTCGCCGCCACGGGCAATCCGCATGACGGGGCGCCGGTGGTGCGCGCCCCCATCGCGACCACGCCGGGCGCCCTGGGCGGCTGGCGCAACGCCCTGTCGCCCGATGACGCCAACGCCGCTTCCTCCATAAACGCGGACGGATCGCCCATCGATGGCGATCAGGCGGGCCTGGACGGCCAGGCGGTGATCCTCATGCCGGGCTCCGGCGCGCAGGCTCATGGACCGCCCTTGGCCCAGGCGCCCATCGCAGGCCTGACGGCGCCTGGCCCCGGCGGCCTGCTGCCCATCATAGCGCCCGACGGACGCACCCCTTGGAAGGCCTACGCCCGGCCGTTTCAGGACAACGGGCGGCCCAAGGTGGCTCTGGTCATCGGCGGACTGGGCCTAAACGCCAAGGCCACCCGCGACGCCATCGACCGACTGCCCGCTGAGATCACCCTGTCGTTCGTGCCCTACGCCGAAGGCTTGCAAGGCTGGATCGACTTGGCGCGCGCCAGTGGCCACGAGGTTCTGCTCGAGATCCCCATGGAGCCTCTGGATTTTCCCAACAACGATCCGGGCCCTTACACCCTGATGGCCAACGATCCGCAGACCCAGACCACCCAGAGGCTGGAATGGTTGATGTCTCGGGCCACTGGCTACTTCGGCGTGACCAACTATCTGGGCGGCCGTTTCGTGACCTCGGACAAGGGGATGAACACCTTCGCCCAGGCCTTGCGCCAGCGTGGACTGGCCTTCATCGATGACGGGTCGGCCGCCAAGCGGGCCCTGAGCATACCGCGCGCCTCGGCCGGACGTATCGTGGACGATCAACTCGATAGCGAGGCTATCGACCATCAACTGCTGACCTTGGAGGCCCAGGCCCTGCAGACCGGCGCGGCCCTGGGATCCGGCTTCGCCTATCCCCTGACCATCGCCCAGGTACAGCGCTGGGCCGCCTCGGTCGGTCAGCGCGGCTACGCCCTGGCGCCGGCCTCAGCCGTGATGAGCGGCCGTTAAACCTGAAATATAGAGGCAGGCGCCTTTCCCCGGGGCGATCGGCCATCGTAAAAGGCGCCGGCATGACCTCGCCGCCGCCAGACCTTTCGCTTTATCGGCCCAATGTCGGGGTGGTGTTGTTCAACCGCCAAGGCAAGGTGTGGTTCGGCCGCCGCGCCAAGACCGATCCGCCCCACAACTGGCAGTTTCCGCAAGGCGGCGTGGACGAGGGCGAGGAACTATACGCTGCGGCCCTGCGCGAGCTGCACGAGGAAACAGGCGTGCGCTCGGCGCGGTTGCTGGGCCGCACCGAAGACTGGATGGCCTATGATTTCCCGCCTGGATGGAAGGGCGCCAAGGCCATGCGCGGTTGGCGTGGCCAAAAACAGGTGTGGTTCGCCTTCAGGTTCGAGGGCCATGACGCTGAGGTGAATCTAAACGCCCACACCCCGCCGGAATTCGACGCCTGGCGTTGGGCGGACCTGGAGGAAACGGCGGACCTGGTGATCCCGTTCAAGCGCGCCGCCTATGAGCAGGTGGTTGCGGCGTTTGCGCCCTATGCCGCTGCGGCGTCCACCCGGCGCGAGGGGTTGAGCTGGCTGGGGAAGTTGTTTGGGAGGGCGTGAGACAACCACCAACCATGTCGTCCTCGGGATGCGCGAAGCGCAGGCCCGAGATACCAGCAGCGCGACCTTAACGCTGCGGCGGTTGAGAGGGGCGCGGCGGAAGCCCTGGAGCGGCTGGGTCCTCGGACAAATGCTGCGCATTTTCCGAGGATGACGTTGAGGTTAAACGACTTCCGTCGCCTGTTCGGCCAATATCGTCAGGCCTGCGGGCGTCACGTCGGCGAAGCCACCTTCGATCTGGAACACGCGGATGGTCGCGCCGTCGCGCACGCTCACGCGGCTGGGCTTGAGTGCGGTCATGAACGGGGCGTGGCCCGCCAGCACGCCGAAGTCACCCTCCACGCCGCTGGCGTCGACCTGATCGACCTCAGCCGCGTAGAGTTCGCGTTCGGGCGAGACCAGCGAGAAGTGGAACTTGGCCATTAGGCCTCCGCCGCCATCTTTTCAGCCTTGGCCACCGCTTCCTCGATGCCGCCCACCATGTAGAAGGCCGCCTCAGGCAGGTGATCGTATTCGCCGTCGCAGATGGCCTTGAACGAGCGGATCGTTTCCTTCAGCTCGACGAACTTGCCGCTCATGCCGGTGAACTGCTCGGCCACGAAGAAGGGCTGGGACAAGAAGCGCTGGATCTTACGCGCGCGGGCCACGGTCAGCTTGTCGTCTTCCGACAGCTCGTCCATGCCCAGAATGGCGATGATGTCCTTCAAGGCCTTGTATTGTTGAAGGACTTCCTGGGTCTGACGGGCCACTTGATAGTGTTCCTCGCCGATCACCAGGGGGTCCATGATGCGCGAGGTGGAGTCGAGCGGATCCACCGCCGGGAAGATCGCCTGGGCGGCGATGTCGCGGCTGAGCACGGTGGTCGCGTCCAAGTGGGCGAAGGAGGTGGCCGGCGCCGGGTCGGTCAGGTCGTCGGCGGGCACGTAGATGGCCTGGACCGAGGTGATCGATCCCTTGTTGGTGGAGGTGATGCGTTCCTGCAGATTGCCCATCTCGGTGGCCAGGGTGGGCTGATAGCCCACGGCCGAAGGAATACGGCCGAGCAGGGCCGACACTTCCGAACCGGCCTGGGTAAAGCGGAAGATGTTGTCGATGAACAGCAGCACGTCCTTGCCTTCCACGTCGCGGAAGTACTCGGCCTGGGCAAGGCCGGTCAGGGCCACGCGGGCGCGGGCGCCGGGGGGCTCGTTCATCTGGCCATAGACCAGGGTGCACTTGGAGCCTTCGGTCGAGCCGTTCTTCTTCGGGTCCACGTTCACGTTGGACTCGATCATCTCGTGATAAAGGTCGTTGCCTTCGCGGGTGCGTTCACCCACGCCGGCCAGCACGCTGTAACCGCCGTAAGCCTTGGCGATGTTGTTGATCAGCTCCTGCATGGTCACGGTCTTGCCCACGCCGGCGCCGCCGAACAGGCCGATCTTGCCGCCCTTGGTGAAGGGGCAGATCAGGTCGATGACCTTAATTCCGGTGACCAGGATTTCGGCCGAGGTCGATTGCTCGGCGAAGGACGGCGCCTCGCGGTGAATCGGCGAGGTGAAGGTGGTGGCGATGGGACCCGCTTCATCGATGGGGTCGCCGATCACGTTCATGATGCGACCCAGCGTCGCCGGGCCGACCGGAACGGTGATGGAATTTCCGGTGTCGGTCACCGGCTGGCCGCGCACCAAGCCTTCGGTGGTGTCCATGGCGATGGTGCGCACGACGTTTTCGCCCAGATGTTGAGCCACTTCCAGCACCAGGCGGAAGGGCTGACCGGTCTTCTGGTCGGTGTTGGTGGTTTCCAGCGCGTTGAGGATCGCGGGCAGATGGCCCTCGAACTCCACGTCGACGACGGCGCCGATAACTTGGGCGATGCGGCCGGTGGCGGCGGAAACGGGCTTGTGAAGGCTCATGACGGGGGACCTGTCTCTAGGTTCAGAGGGCCGAGGCGCCGGAGATGATCTCGATCAACTCCGTGGTGATTTGCGCTTGGCGTTGGCGGTTATATTTGAGGTTCAGGGCGGCGATCATGTCGCCCGCGTTGCGGGTGGCGTTGTCCATGGCGCTCATCTGGCTGGCGTAGAAGCCGGCCATGTTCTCGAGCAGGGCGCCCAGGATCTGCACGCCGATGTTGCGCGGCAGCAGGGTCTCCAGAATGCCTTCTTCGGAAGGCTCATATTCGTAGCAGGCGCCGCCGAGATCGGGCTTAGAGGCCGAGCCGGCCACCGTGGCCGGGACCAGCTGCTGGGCCGTGGGGATCTGCTGAACCACAGACTTGAAGCGGCTGTAGAACAAGGTGACCACGTCCACGTCGCCCGCCTCGAACAGCGAAAGCACCAGATCGGCGATCGGCTGGGCCACCGCCAGGGTCAGTTGGCGATAGGCGGATAGATCAAAGGACTCCACCACCTTGTCGCCATAGGTGCGGCGCAGCTGGTCGCGCGTCTTCTTGCCTACGCAGATTATGCGCACGTCCTTGCCTTGGGCGATCAGGCCGTTGATGTGCTCGCGCGCGGCGCGGACGATGGAGGAGGTAAAACCCCCCGCGAGGCCCCGGTCGGCCGCGGCCACCACGATCAGATGACGCTGGTCCTTGCCCGTGCCGACCAGCAGCTTAGGCGCGCCGTCGCCGGACACGCCGGCCGCCAGATTGGCGATCACCGCCGCCATGCGCTCGGCATAGGGCCGCGCGTTGACCGCAGCGTCCTGGGCGCGGCGCAGCTTGGCCGCCGCCACCATCTGCATCGCCTTCGTGATCTTCTGCGTGGCTTTCACGCTGGAGATCCGATTGCGCATATCCTTGAGGCTGGCCATCGGGGGCTATCGTCCTCGGGACTTAGGCGAAGGTGGCCGAGAAGGATTCCAGCGCGCCCTTCAGCTCGCCTTCCATCTTGTCGTCCAGGGCCTTCTTGGTGCGGATGGCTTCCAGCAGGCCGGCGTGCTTGGCGTGGATATGCGCCAGCATGCCTTTCTCGTAGCGACCCACGTCCTTGGTGGCGATCTTGTCCAGATAACCGCGCGTGCCGGCGTAGATCGAGCAGACCTGCTCCTCCACCGCTAGGGGCGAATACTGCGGCTGCTTGAGCAGCTCGGTCAGACGTTCGCCGCGCGCCAGCAGGCGCTGGGTCGAGGCGTCCAGATCGGAGCCGAACTTGGCGAAGGCCGCCATTTCCCGGTATTGGGCCAGCTCGCCCTTGATCGGTCCGGCCACCTGCTTCATCGCCTTGATCTGGGCCGAAGAGCCCACGCGCGAAACCGAGATACCGACGTTCACCGCCGGGCGGATACCCTGGTAGAACAGATCGGACTCCAGGAAGATCTGGCCGTCGGTGATGGAGATCACGTTGGTCGGGATATAGGCCGACACGTCGTTGGCCTGGGTCTCGATGATCGGCAGGGCCGTCAGCGAGCCCGAGCCATTGTCTTCGTTCAGCTTTGCCGCACGCTCCAACAGGCGAGAGTGCAGATAGAACACGTCGCCCGGATAGGCTTCGCGGCCCGGCGGGCGGCGCAGCAGCAGGGACATCTGACGATAGGCCACGGCCTGCTTGGACAAGTCGTCATAGATGATTAGGGCGTGCATGCCGTTGTCGCGGAACCACTCGCCCATGGCGCAGCCGGCGAAGGGCGACAGGAACTGCAGCGGCGCAGGCTCCGAAGCGGTGGCCGAGACCACGATGGTGTAGTCCAGGGCGCCGTGCTCCTCGAGCGTCTTGACGATCTGGGCGACGGTGGAGCGCTTCTGGCCGATCACCACATAGATACAATAGAGCTTGGCGCTCTCATCCGTGCCGGCGTTTATCGCCTTCTGGTTCAAGATGGTGTCGATGGCGACGGCGGTCTTGCCGGTCTGACGGTCGCCGATGATCAGTTCGCGCTGGCCCCGGCCCACCGGGATCAGGGTGTCGATGGCCTTCAGGCCGGTCTGCACAGGCTCGTGCACCGACTTACGCGGAATAATACCTGGGGCCTTCACGTCCACCCGGCGGCGCTCGGTGATGCCCACCAGCGGGCCCTTGCCGTCGATCGGCTCGCCCAGGGGATTGACCACCCGGCCCAGTAGACCCTTGCCCACCGGCACGTCGACGATCTCGCCCAGACGACGCGCTTCGTCGCCCTCGCGGATGGCGCGGTCTTCGCCGAAGATCACGACCCCGACGTTGTCCCGCTCCAGGTTCAGGGCCATGCCCTTGACCCCGGCGGAGGGGAACTCCACCAGCTCGCCGGCCTGGACCTTGTCCAGACCATAGATGCGGGCGATGCCGTCGCCGACCGACAGCACCTGGCCGACGTCGGAAACATCGGCTTCTTCACCGAAACCGGCGATTTGTGACTTTAGTATCGCCGAGATTTCGGCGGCGCGGATGTCCATGGTCTCTACGCTCTCTTGAGGGCGAACTTCAGGGAATCAAGTTTGGATCGAAGCGAGGCGTCGAATAGGCGCGAGCCTACCTTCACCTTCAACCCGCCGAGGATCAGGGGATCCACGCGGGCGGTAATTTCCGGGGCCTTGCCCAGGGCTTTTTCCAGGGCGGCGGTAATCGCCTTGGTCTGAGCGGCGGTCAGCTTGATAGCGCTGGTCACTTCCGCAGCGACCACGCCGCGATGGGCGGCGGACAGGCGCTCGAAGGCGGCGATGACGCCGGGCAGGGCATCGGCCCTGCGATTGGCCGACAGCACGCCGAGGAATTTGGCCGTCACGGGGTTCAGTTTGGCCTTCTTGGCCAGAGCCGCCAGGACCTTGGCCTTGATCTCGCTGGGAAATACCGGAGAGGCCAGGACCCGGCGCAGCTCTCCGCTTTCGGTCAGCACCGCGCGCAGGGAGGCGAGGTCGCCTTCCACGGCGCCCAGCGCCTTGGTTTCCAGGGCCAAATCGAACAGGGCCTGCGCATAGCGCGCGCCCACGTCCGTCTGTTTAAAATCGTCCGCCAAATTATACCCGCCCGGTGCGTTCGTTGGTCGCCGCGAAAGGCTCTTCGCAGCAACTCTAAGGCTTCAAAGCGCTAGAGCCTTTTCGGTCCAAATGGAATCATTTGAACCGGATAAAAAGGCTCCAAATCCAATATTGAGAGCGTGACGGGCGGCGAAACCGGTAACCACTTTCGCCTGTCACGCTCTAGGATTGCACTTGGGTTGAAGAGGTGTTTTCGACCCCATCCCCCTAAGCCGGGCGGGTGATAGCACGCGATTTTCCGCGTCGCAACCAAAGCGCGGACCTGCGACACAGACTGCGTTGATCGGCTATGAATTGCCCGCGCCTTGGCGGGTGACGGATGCAGCCTGGCCGTCTAGACAACAACAAAATGGAGGCCGGCGACAATGAACGGGCTGATCAGTCTTGCGAGTGACCCTAATGCCTGGGCGGCCCTGGCGGCCCTGGCGGGGCTGGAGATCGTGCTGGGCATCGACAACCTGGTTTTCGTCTCTGTCCTGACCAACAGCCTGCCCGAGCCCATGCGGGCGCCGGCCCGGCGCATAGGACTGGCGGCGGCTCTACTGCTTCGCCTGGCGGTCCTCAGCCTGGCGGTGTTTCTGGTCGGACTGACCCGCCCGGTCCTGACTATGATGAACCACGGCTTTTCCTGGCGCGACGTCATCCTGGGCGGCGGCGGCCTGTTCCTGGTGTGGAAAGCCACCCGCGAAATTCATGAAGCGGTCGATCCGGTCGACAAGCTGCACGTCGCGCCCAGAAAATCGCCGACCTTCCTGTCCGCCATATGCCAGGTGATCGTGTTGGACCTGGTCTTTTCCATCGACAGCATCGTCACCGCCGTGGGCATGACCGATCAGATTCCCATCATGGCCCTTGCCGTGATCATCGCCATGATCCTCATGCTGATCGCCGCCGGGCCCCTGTCGGAGTTCATTCGCAAGAACCCGACCTTCGTCATGCTGGCCCTGGGCTTTCTGCTGATGATCGGCATGACCCTGATGGCCGAGGCCTTCGGCGTTCATGTGCCCAAGGGCTATATCTACGCCGCCATGGGCTTTTCGGTCTTCGTCGAGAGCCTGAACATGCTAGTTCGCGGCCGCACGCATTCGGGAAAGCCTGAAGAGAGATTATGAAGGATACGCCGTTCGCCCCCGGCGGGCCCACGCCCCAGCAAAGGCGCACCACCCTCATCGCGTTGATGCTGGTGTTGCTGCTCAGCGCCCTGGACCAGACTATCGTCTCGACGGCCATGCCGCGCATCGTGGCCGAGATGAAAGGGCTGGAGCTCTATCCCTGGGTCACCACCATCTATCTGCTGTCTTCCACCGTGATGGTTCCGATCTGGGGCAAGCTCGGCGATCTTTATGGGCGCAAGGCCATCATGGTCGCCGGGGTCAGCATCTTCGTCTTCGCGTCCTGGCTGTGCGGATTATCCGGCGAGTTCGGCGACCTACCCCTGCTCGGCGGGGGCATGACCCAACTGATCGCCTTCCGCGGCCTGCAGGGCATCGGCGGCGGGGCGCTGTTTACAAGCTCTTTCGCGGTCCTGGCCGACCTGTATCCGCCACGCGAACGGGGGCGTTATGCGGGCCTGATCGGCTCGGTGTTCGGCGTGGCCAGCGTAATCGGCCCAGTGGTCGGGGGATTCTTCACGGAACACGGTTCGATGAACCTAGGTTCATTTCATGTCTCCGGCTGGCGCTGGATCTTCTATCTGAACCTGCCCCTGTCGTTGCTGGCCCTGTTCATGATCATCACCCGCATGCCCGCCACTTCGCGCAGGGCCTCGGCCCGAATCGATTTCGCGGGCGCCGGATTGGTGATGGTGGCGGCCGGATCGCTCATGCTGGCCTTGAGCTGGGGCGGGCAGGCCTATGCCTGGTCCTCACCCATGATCTTGGGCCTGCTCGGCATCAGCGCCCTTTCCCTGGCGGCGTTGCTGGTGGTGGAATCCAAGGCCAGCGAGCCGGTCCTGCCCCTCAGCCTGTTTCGCCAGCGGCCGTTCTGGACCAACATCTTGGCCTCATTCCTGCTGGCCATGGCTTTCATGGGCATGATCACCTACATGCCGCTCTATCTGCAGGTGGGCCTGGGCGCCCCCGCGACCCGCAGCGGCGTGGCGATGCTGCCCCTGATGTTCGGCCTGATCCTCACCAGCACCATCGCCGGACGGCTGGTTACCCGCACCGGTCAATACAAGCCCTTCATGATTGGCGGCGCCGTGACGATCCTGATCGGCATCGTCCTATTGGCCCTGATGGGTCCGCACGCCACTCTCGGTCAGGTGTCCTGGCGGCTATTCGTCGTCGGCCTGGGCCTTGGGCCTTCCCAGAGCCTGTTTTCCATGGTCGCTCAGAACTCGGCCGCGCCCGGGCAGGTCGGCGTGGTCACCAGCGCCAGCCAGTTCTTTCGACAGATCGGCTCGACCGTCGGCGTGGCGGTGTTCGGCGCCCTGTTGACCGCCCGCCTAGCTGGGGAAATGGCCCGGCGCGGCCAGGGCAGCGCCCATGAGGGCCTCGCCCAGCTTCAGGCGATGGCGCTCGGCGACAAGGGCGTTGGCGCGGCGGCGGCCCATGTAGAGCCGGTCGTCCAGGCAGCCTTTTCCGCCGCCATGAACAGCGTGTTCCTCGCCAGCTTGGCCACGGTGCTGTTGGGTCTTATGGCAGTCATCGCCATCCCGCACATCACCCTGCGCAAGACCCACCTGCACGCTGAGCCCGTCGCCGAACCCGGCGAGGGCACGGACAACGTGCAGGCGTAACGTCACGGCTGCGGGCGACGGACGCGATTTTCTGACCCCCGCATATTTGACCCTCTCCGGGGTAAACAGGCCTTCGGCGCAACCTTTTGGGCCGTCCCGGCATTCGGTAGGTGCACGCAGCTCCGTCGCATCCGCGAACGCCCAAATATTGGGCGGCTCTTGTGCGGCCGTGAATTCACTGCGGCTAGGCCTGACCCGCAAATCCTGCGCGGAAACCCTGAAGGGGCCTATCATGAACAAGTTGCGCCTTATTCCGCCCCTCAGCCTAGCGCTGGCGGCCTGTACCTCAGTGGCCTGGGCGCAGCAGACCGTCGTCTTGCCGGGGGTGGTCGGCCCAGTCGGCGTGGCCAGCGGGGTCATTACTCAGGGCCCCGGCCTACTCACTGTGGGCGCTCAGGACATCAACGCCAGCGCCGGCAACGCCGCCGGCATCACGACTAACGCGGCCAACACCGCGAGCATTCTGTTTACCGGGTCTTCGACGGTGAACGGTTATGTCGGTGCGATTGGATCGACGTTCCTCAACATTTCAGCCGGCTCCAACGGGAACACAGTCACCTTCAATGGCGCAGTGTACTCGACAACAGCTTCGGTTTCGGGAACCGGGACCGTCAATTTCAACCAGGGCTTGGTCAGCAACTCCGGCTCGACCCTGGATTTCGCCGGCGACGGATTTATCAATGTCGGCGCAGGCCAGACCGTGAAGGCCGCCATCACCAATACGGCCGGCGCCAACACAGGCACGCTGACCCTCAATGCCAACAGCATCATCAATGGCGCGGTCGGCGCCTCCAGCGGACTGAAGGCGATCAATGTGGTGGGCGGCAACGCGCTCATCATGGGCCAGGCGCAAGCGTTCAACTATAATCTGGGCGCCAATACCCTCAACGTCGGCGGCGCGCTCGCGATCCCGGTGGGCGGGACCATCACCACGACCATCGCCAGCCAGTCGGTTTATGGGAAAATTGTTCCTGTGGGCGCGGCGAGCATCGGCAACGCCCTGCAGGTCAAGGTCGCGGTCACGGGCGCGATCGCCAACGGCAGCAGCTTCAACATCGTCAATGCGGCCAGCGGCACCACCGGCTCCACGGTCATCGCAACCAGCAGCTCGCCGCTCTACGCATTTACGGCGTCGCCCACCGTCGCCGGCCTCGTGACCATCACCGCCACCAAGGTGCCGCTCGTCGTGATCGTTACGCCGATCGTGACCCCGGGCGTCACCCCGATTACGCCCGTCGTGGTCAGCCCGGTCGTCGACGCGCTGCCGCTCACGCCTGTGACAGCGCCGCTTTTGAACGCAATCGCCCAACTGACAACAGCAGACGCTATCGCCCAGGCGTTGGCGCAACTTGGTCCGGGCGGGTCTAATCTCGCGTCGCCTCAGGTGAGCTACCGCGCCACCCAACGCTTTCAGGACCTGATAGCCTCCCACTTGGAAGCGCAGGAAGCCTGCAGCCAGGACAGTCAACCCAAGGGCCGGACGCAGTGGCGCCTTACCGACTCGTCGATCTGCCAAGACGACAAGCGGGCCCATCTATGGATGACGGGGTTCGGCTATAGCCGGTCTCCCTTCAGCGCGGAAAAGCAAGGCGATGTCGGCGGCTACGAAGGTTACGATTCCCGTATCTACGGCGGGATGCTGGCCTACGATGCGCCGCTGAATCGCACCACTCACGTGGGCGTCAGCATCATGTACGCGCAATCGGCGATCAACGGGAACACCGCCAACTTGGCAGGCGGACCCTCAAACAGCCACACCAATATCAACACCTACCAGATCACCGGCTATGTCGGTTACGCCCCCGGGCCTTTGTATATCAACGGCTCGGTGACCTATGGCGTGGATAAGTATTCCGGTTCGCGGTTGGTCAGATTCCCCGGCATCGACAGCGTATTGGCTTCGACCTACAGCGGCGACCAGACCACAGTGTTCGGGACTGCCGGATACCACATCTATGTAGGCGATGGTCGGACGGTGATAACACCCTATGCGACGCTGCAGTACACTGACCTGCACGCCGGCGCCTATACCGAATCCGGAAATCAGGCCTTGAACCTGGCAGTCGAAGCCCAGCATTACGATTTCGTCGAGTCAGGCCTCGGCGCGAAGATCGCTCGCAACGTGGTCCTGTCCGGATCGGCCGTCCTGCAACCGGAGTTCCACGCCAAATGGCTGCATGCGATTAGCGGGAATACCATGGCCAACACGGCCACTTTCACCGGCGGCGGTGCGGCCTTCACGACCGTGGGTCTCAAGCCGGACCCCAACACCTACAATCTCGGCGCCGGACTCACCTTCGCAAACGGCAGACGGTGGTCGATTGCAGGGGCCTACGATTACCTCTGGCGTAGTCAGAACTACACGGCCCAACAGCTGATGGTGAGCTTCGTTCTGCGGATTTGAGGGTTTGGGCTTTTCTGATCTCTGCGCCCTCCGCCGCCACGACCGCTTCCTTCGCCCATTCTCCTCAATTCGGACGTCGTCATTGTCCAACCTATAAGAAGCTGTACGGGTCGATATCCACCACCACCCGCACCGAGCCTGGGACCTTCACGCGCGCGCGCCAGGCGCTCATGAAGGCCTGGAGGTCCACGGTTCGGTCCGCCCGCACGAGAAAGCGTTTGCGGCGGCGGCCGCGCACCAGGGCGAGCGGCGCATCGGCTGGGCCATAGACCTCGACGGCCTCGGCGTTGGGCACGGCGGCGGCCAGGGCTTGCACGTAGGTTTCCAGGCTCTCGGCGTCCGGCCCCGAGGCGATTACGGCCGCCAGGCGGCCGTAGGGCGGCAGGCCCGCCAGCTTCCGTTCAGCCATCTCCACCGCCACAAACCCGTCCCGGTCCTGGGCCTTGAGCGCCTGCATCACCGGATGGTCCGGGGCATAGGTCTGCAAAATAGCCCGGCCCGGCCGCTCGGCCCGGCCGGCGCGCCCGGTGGCCTGGGCCAGCAATTGATAGGTGCGCTCGGCCGCCCGCAAATCCCCGCCGCGCAGGCCCAGATCCGCATCGACCACCCCCACCAGTGTCAGATTGGGAAAGTTATGGCCCTTGGCCGCCGCCTGAGTCGCCACCAGGATATCGATCTCCCCGGCCTCCATGCGCCCCACGAGGTCGCGCGCGCCTTGAGCGTCCATCACGGTGTCGGATGAAAACACCGCGATTTGAGCCTCGGGAAACAGCCGCCGGGCCTCTTCCTCCACCCGCTCCACGCCTGGGCCAATGGACACCAGTGAATCCACCGCCCCGCAATGCGGACAGGTCTTAGGCTTGGGCATGGAAAAGCCGGTCAGGTGACAGATCAGCCGCCCGGTGTAGCGGTGCTCCACCAGCCAGGAGTCCGTATCGGGCGCGGTCATCCGCTCACCGCAGGCCCGGCATAGAACCAGGGGGGCGTAGCCGCGCCGGTTGAGGAACAGCAGCACCTGTTCGCCGCGTCCCAGGGTCTCCACCATGGCCTTGATCAGGGGCGGCGACAGCCAGTGGTTCGGTTCGGGCGGGGTCTCCCGCAGATCGATCAGCTCGACTGGCGGCAATTCGGCCACCCCATGACGGCCCATGAGCTTGAGCCAGCGATAGCGGCCGGTCTCGGCGTTCCACAGGCTTTCCAACGACGGGGTGGCCGAGGCCAGCACCACCGCCGCGCCCTCGATCTTGGCCCGGGCCACCGCCAGGTCGCGCGCGTGGTAGATAAAGCCCTCGCCCTGCTTGAACGACCCATCATGCTCCTCGTCCACCACCACCAGCCTCAGGCGCTGGAACGGTAGGAACAAGGCCGAGCGCGCGCCCACAACGATGCGGCATCGGCCGGCGATGACCTCATCCCACACCCTGCGCCGTTGGGGCGGGGCGATGGCGGAATGCCATTCAGCGGGCGCCGCGCCGAAGCGGTCCGTGAAGCGGGCGATCACCGCTTGGGTCAGGGCGATTTCCGGCAGGAGCACGAGGATCTGAGCGTCAGGATCGCGCCGAAGCACCTCGGCGACCGCATCCAGATAGACCTCCGTCTTGCCCGAACCGGTCACGCCGTCGAGCAAGGCCGCTTGAAAGCCTCCGTCGGCGATCATGGTCTTCAGCACGGCTGCTGCGGCGGCTTGGCTGGCGTTGAGCGGTGTGGTGGACCGTTCCGGATCAGGTGCGGAAAAGCTCTGGTCGGGCTGTTCGAGGATCAGTTTCAGCACGCCCTCGTCGATCAGCCCCTTGACCACCCCTGCCGAAACCCCGGCCCGGCGCGCCAGCTCGGCCCCGTTGGCGGGCCCTTCGGCGAGCGCCTCGATCACACGCGTTCGCGCGGCAGTTGGCCGCGCGGGCGGTGCGCCCGTCGCCGCGAGACTGCGGACGGCGCGGGCGAGCGGCGAACGGGCTCCGCGAAGGGCCATGTGCAAGGGGATGCCTGGCGCATCCACTGCATAGCGGGCTGCCCAATCGATGAAGCTGAGGGCGCCAGGCGGCAAGGGCGGCAGGTCCAGGCGGCCGATCACTGGCTTGAGCGGTCTGTTCCCTCCTGCGGCCTCGCGCAGGCTCACCACCACCCCGGCGACCTCGCGCGGCCCAAGCGGCACGGCCACATGCTCGCCGACCTGCAACGCCATGCCCTCCGGCTCGGCGTAATCGAACGCCTCGGGTAGGGGCATCGGCAGAAGGACCTGGGCGATACGGGTCATGCTGTGGCGGGGTTGGGGGAAGGGTGTCTTTTGCATTGGCGGCTTGCTAAAATGCTCGCCTTCCCCTTCTCGCGGACATCCTTCATGAACCTGTTCCTGGACACAACCGACACCGCTGACCTGCTGGCCCTGGCGGCGGGCGGGCTGGTCGACGGCGTCACCACCAATCCTACGCTGATCGCCAAGTCGGGCCGGCCCATGCTGGAGGTCATCGCCGAGATTTGCGCCCTCGTCGAGGGGCCTGTCAGCGCCGAAGTGGCGGCGACTGACACAGAGACCATGCTGGCCGAAGGCCGACGCCTGGCCGCCGTGGCGGCAAATGTCGTGGTCAAGCTGCCGCTTACCCCCGAAGGCTTGGCTGCGGTGCAGGTTTTCGCCCGGGAGGGCATCTCGACCAACGTCACCCTGTGCTTTTCCGCCGTCCAGGCCTTGCTCGCCGCCAAGGCCGGCGCGACCTATATCTCGCCCTTCATCGGCCGACTGGACGACCAGGGCGCGGACGGCGTCAGCCTGATCCACGACATCCGCACCATCTACGACAACTATGGATTCGACACCGAAATCCTGGCTGCTTCGATTCGCTCGCCCGAGCACGTCAAGGCCGTGGCCCTGGCCGGAGCGGACTGTGCGACACTACCGCCCTCAGTTTTTAAGGCCCTCTTCAAGCACCCGTTAACCGAAAAGGGTCTTGAACAGTTCATGAGCGACTGGGCCAAGACGGGGCAGTCGATCCTCTAGCCCAGGGGGCGACGTGAACGAAGCAGTCAAGCGCAGCGGAACAGACCCCGATTGGCGCGATGTGCGCGCCTTCCTCCAGGCCCATCCGGCCCTGGTGCGCGAGGACGCCGAGCTGTTGTCGGACCTCGGGCTGCGTATCAATGCATCCAATGTGGTGGAGTTCGGCCCTGCGGCCCTGGCGCGTCACGTGGCCGCCCATCAGCGCGAAAGCAACGCCCGACTGCAGCTTGAAACCACCGCGCGCGCCAACTTCGCCGCCCAGGCCCAATGCCACGCCGGCGTGGTCGACCTGCTGGAAGCCCGCAACAACGCCGACCTGGCCCGCCGCCTGGACGAGACCGCCAAGCTCAGATTCGGCCTGCTGGCCGGGGTGATCGCCGTGGAAGGCGATGCGCCCGCCGGTTGGCGGCCCATGGCGCCGGGCCTGACAGACCGGATACTGGGCGCCGAAGGCCAGGCCTGGATGGGCCCCAATCCCTTCGCCGGGCAACTCTTCGGCGCCCTCGAAGCGCCCCTGCAAAGCTGCGCCCTGGTGCGTCTGTCCATCTGGTCGCCTGCCCGCACAGCCCTTTTGGCCTTCGCCTCTGACGATGCGGATGGCTTCACCCCAGACATGGGCGTGGAGCTGATCGCGCTCCTGGCCCGCGTCGTGGAACGCACGGCCGAGCGATGGCCGGTGCTTTAAACGCAACGGCGGCTCTGCAGGCCTGGCTCGCCTACCTCGCTCAGGAGCGGCGGGCCTCGCCGCGCACGGTGCAGGCCTACAGCGACTGTGTGGGCCGCTATCTCGCCTTCCTGCAAGCCCATCGCGGCGGCCCGGTCAGCGCAGAGGACCTGGCCGACATACAAGCGGCGGAACTGCGCGCCTATTTGGCCTTCCGCCGCTCCGGCGATCATCCTCTGGCGCCGCGTAGCCTCGCCCAAGCCATATCAGCCATTCGCAGTTTCCATCGCTGGCTGGACCGGCGCCTGGGCATCGCCAACCCGCACATCGCCCTGGTGCGTGGTCCGCGCGTCAAGGCCGGCCTGCCCCGGCCGGTGAGCGAGGACCAGGCCTTCGGGCTGATCCAGGAAGCATGCGACGACCCCGACCTGGCCGAATGGGAGCTGGCCCGCGACGCCGCAGTGCTCACCTTGCTCTACGGCTGCGGCCTGCGCATTTCCGAGGCCCTGGCTCTGACCCGCGCTGACGCGCCCCTGACCGACAGCCTGAGAATCCTCGGCAAGGGCTCCAAGACGCGCATCGCCCCGGTGCTGCCGGCCGTGCGCGAAGCGGTGGACGCCTATCTGGCCAGTGCGCCCTTCGTTTTGCAGCCCGCCGAGCCGCTGTTCAGGGCAAAACGCGGCGGCCCGCTCGGCCCCCGCCCGGTCCAGGCCCTGATGCAACGCCTGCGCGGGCGCCTGGGCCTACCCGCCAGCGCCACCCCCCACGCCCTGCGCCACGCCTTCGCCACGCATCTTCTAGGGGCTGGAGCCGATCTGCGCTCGATCCAGGAACTGCTCGGCCACGCCTCGCTGTCGACGACGCAGCGCTACACGGCGGTGGATGCGGCGGGATTGCTGGCGACCTATGCGAAGGCGCATCCAAGGGCTTAGGCGCCCGCCTACATCTGCATCGTCCAGCCCTCCACCCCCATGGCCGCCTGGCGCAGGGCTTCGGAACGGGTGGGGTGGGGATGGCAGGTGCGGGCGACGTCTTCGGAGGCGGCCGAAAACTCCATGGCCACGCAGTATTCGCCGATCATTTCCGACACCGACGGGCCGATCATGTGCACGCCTAAAATGCGGTCGGTCTTGGCGGCGGCGATCACCTTCACAAAGCCCTCGGTCTCATGGTTCACCTTGGCGCGGCTATTGGCCATGAAGGGGAACTTGCCGATCTTATAGGCCACGCCCGCCGCCTTCAGTTCTTCCTCGGTTTTGCCGACCGTGGCCACTTCCGGATAGGTGTAGATCACCCCCGGAATGATGTCGTAGTTCACGTGCCCGGCCTTGCCGGCGATCAACTCGATACAGGCCACGCCCTCGTCCTCGGCTTTGTGCGCCAGCATGGGGCCGGAGGTCACGTCGCCGATCACCCAGACGCCTGGAGCGGAGGTCTTGAAGTGGTCGTTGGCGATCATCCCGCGCTTGTCGGGGACAATGCCCACACGCTCCAAGCCCAGGTCCTGGGTATAGGGCCGCCGGCCAATGGCGAGCAGGACATAGTCCGCGCTCAGCGTCTCGGCCGCGCCGCCGGCGACGGGCTCGAAGGTCACATCCACGCCGGTCTTGGTCACCTTGGCCCCGGTGACCTTGGCGCCCAGTTTGAACTCAAAGCCCTGTTTGGTCAGGGCGCGCTGGAAGGCCGTCGCGGTCTCGCTGTCCATGCCGGGGGTAATGCGGTCCAGATATTCCACCACCGTCACCTTGGCGCCCAACCGGCGCCAGACCGAGCCCAACTCCAGCCCGATCACGCCCGCGCCGATCACCACCATGGACTTGGGAACCTCAGGAATGGCCAAGGCGCCGGTAGAATCAATGATGCGCTTGTTGTCGACCACCACGCCCGGCAGGCCCGCGGGCTCTGAGCCCGTGGCGATGACGATGTTCTTGGCCTCATGAACGGTTTCGCTTCCGTCGGCCGCCTTGACCGACACTTTTCCCGGTCCTGCGATCTTGCCCCAGCCCTTAAGCCACTCGACCTTGTTCTTTTTCATCAGGAATTCGACGCCCTTGGTCAGGGCCGTCACGCTCTCGGCCTTATTGGCCATCATCTGGGCGAGGTTGAGCTTGGGCGTCACCTCGATGCCCATGCCGGCGAAGTCCTTCTGCGCCATCTCGTACAGTTCAGAGGCGTGCAGCAGGGCCTTTGACGGGATACAGCCGACGTTCAGGCAGGCGCCGCCCAGGGTCTGGCGGCCCTCCACGATCGCGACCTTCAGCCCCAACTGACCCGCGCGGATCGCCGCATTATAGCCGCCGGGGCCGCCCCCGATGATGATGATGTCGTACTGGGCCATGAGTGGGACCTTCGCTGGCGGGCCGGTATGCCGGGCATATTATATAGAGATGGCGTTTGCGGGCGCACACTAGTTACGGAGGGCAGGAGGTCAACCGCCCCGCGCCACGAACCAGCCGTTGCGGAACCCTTGATCGGCCTTGCCGTAGAGGAAAGGAGAGCCGTCGGGTTGGACGACTGAGCCGCCCGCCGCGGCTAACACCGCGTGACCGGCGGCGATGTCCCACTCCATGGTCGGACCGTGGCGGGCGTAGAGGTCGGCCTGGCCGTCGGCGATGATGCAGAGCTTGATCGAGGAATCCATCGCCAAGCTGTGAGCGAAGCCGTATTGCGCCTTCAACTCAGCCAGCGCCTCGGACTTCATGGTGTGGCTGATCAGGGCCAGGGCCTCGTCTTGCCGCCAGGGGCGCACATGCACCGGCTCGGCCTGGCCGCCGAAAGGCCGGCGGACGGCGCCCTGATGGGTTGTGAACCAGGTACGCCCCTGCACCGGCGCAGCCACCGCTCCGGCCACCGGAACACCGTTCTCGATCAGCCCGATATTGACGGTGAAGTGCTCATCCCCGCGCACGAAAGCCTTGGTGCCGTCCAGGGGATCGACCAGGAAAAAACGCGGGCCGATGGCCGAGGGCGTGCCAAAGGCGGCCGCATCCTCCTCGGAGATGACGGGAATATCAGGGAAGGCCTCCGCCAGGGCCCGCAGGATCACCGCCTCGGCCCGATGATCCGCCTCGGTCACGGGACTGTCGTCGTCCTTGCGGCTGGTGGAGAAGACTCCGCGCCAAAGCGGTAGAATCTCCGCCGAAGCACTCTCAACGATGTCGGCCAGGATTACTCCGGCGGCGCTTAGATCTGTCATGGGTTGGAGCTGCTACTCGCGCGGATCGGGACCGACATAGACCAGCGGAATCTGGGCCGCGTCGATGGTCTGCTTGCCGGCGTCCTCGAAATTGACGGTGACTTTGTGGCCGACCACGGTCTGCACCTGACCCAATCCCCAATCGGCGCGGTCTGGGTGGCGCACCAGGGCGCCGGGCTCGAGAAACAGGTCGATCACGGTTCTGTTTGGCATGATGGCTAGGTTTGCCAAAGCGACAAATCAGGACAATCTTGCCTCCATGTCGACGTCCAGCCTCGCCGGCTCCGTTTCTGAAGCCGAAGACCAACCCCTCGCGGTCCAAGCCGCGCCCGCCGCCCCCGCCTTGCCCAATCAGGCGGATCTGGCCGCGCATCTGGCCGGCCGGCTTTGCCATGACCTGATCAGCCCGGTCAGCGCCATCGTCTCGGGCCTGGACCTGCTGGACGATCCTTCGGCCCAGGACATGCGCGAGGACGCCATGAACCTGATCGGCCAGAGCGCGCGCAAGCTGGCCGCGGCCCTCTCCTTTGCTCGCGTGGCCTATGGCTCCTCGGCTTCGGCTGAGACCTTTGATCCGCGCGACCTTGAGATTCTCACGCGCGGGATATTCTCGCATGTGCGCGCCGAGCTGGACTGGAACATGGGCGAGGATCGCCTGCCCAAGCCCGCCGCGCGCGCCCTGCTCAACCTCGCCCAACTGGGCGCCACCGCCTTGCCCACCGGCGGCGTCGCCCACCTGTCAATGACACACGAGGGCGGCGAACTGGTCATCGAGATGAAGGCGGCCGGTCCGCGCGCGCGCTTGCGCCCGGAAGCCCAATCGGGGCTGCGCGGCGAAGCGGCGAGCGAAGGTCTGCCTGGCCAGTGGGTTCAGCCCTATTATCTGGCCACCCTGGTGGCGGACGCCGGCGGGCGCGTCGACAGCGAGATCGTCGAGGATTGCGTCACGGTGAACGTGCGCCTTCCTTTCTCACATCCCTGACCGGATTCTCACGGCTCCTTAACCAAGCTGACGCACTACTAAAGGTCGAGGAGAACCCCGACCCTTGAGAACCTGTCTGGTCGTCGACGACAGCCGCGTTATTCGCAAAGTCGCCCGACGCATTCTGGAAGATATCGGCTTTGACGTCGCCGAGGCGGGCGACGGCATGGAGGCGCTTGCCTGGTGTCGGGCGTCCATGCCCGAAGCGATCCTGCTGGACTGGAACATGCCGGTGCTCAACGGCCTGGAGTTCCTGCAACAATTGCGGCGGGAGCCCGGGGGCGAGGCCCCCGTCGTGGTGTTCTGTACAGTGGAAAGCAGCCCAGAGCGCATCGCCAAGGCGCTCAGCGCCGGCGCCAACGAATACATCATGAAGCCCTTCGACAGCGAAATCGTCGAATCCAAGTTCGCCGAGGCGGGCCTGATATGACCCCTCAGGAAATCGCCCTGATCGCTGATCTGGTTCGCCGCCGCTCCGGCGTCGTGGTGGACGTGGACAAGACCTATTTGATTGAAAGCCGGCTGGCGCCTGTGGCCCGACGCGAAGGCTTTCCCGGGATCAGCGGATTGATCCGCGAGATCGCCGAACGTCGCGACGAAAAGCTCATCTGGCCCGTGGTGGAAGCTATGGCATCGACCGAGACTCTGTTCTTTCGGGATCGCACCCCGTTCGATCAACTGCGAAACGACATCCTGCCGGTGCTGGCGCGAAGTCGACAGGACCCGATCCGCATCTGGAGCGTGGGCTGCGCCACGGGGCAGGAACCCTATTCCCTGGCCATGCTGATTGACGAGGAGCGCGGGACCCACGCGGGGCTGAAGGTCGACATCTTCGCCAGCGACCTGTCCGAGCGCTGCCTGGAGAAGGCGCACAGCGGCCTTTACACCCAGTTCGAGGTCCAACGCGGCCTGCCCTCGCGTCTATTGATCAAATATTTTGAGAAGGTTGAGGACGCCTGGGTCCTGTCCCCGCGCATCCGACAGATGGTGCGCTGGCGGCGCATGAACCTGCTGGGCGACCTGCGCGCCCTGGGCCAGTTCGACGTGATCTTCTGCCGTAACGTCCTGTCCGCGTTTGACGACTCCACGCGTAAGACGGTGCTGGAGCACCTGGCCTTGGCCCTGAGCGAAGACGGCTTTTTGATGATGGGCCTGAACGAGACCGCCACGAGCCTGACCCAGGCTTTCCGCCCAGTTCCCGGTCGGCGCGGCCTGTACATCCGCAATCCGCAGCATCGCGCCGCAGCCTAAGGCTCCCTAGAGCGTGATGCGATCTGATGGAATCGGATCGCGGCTCTAGTGTATTGGCCCGCGTTTGGTCCGAAAACCGGTTCCCACTTTTCGGAACGCGCTCTAGAGCCAGATGAGTTCGCATGCGAACTCTGAATCCGGCTCTACATTTTGAATTTAGAGCAAGATTCAGACATGAGGCGATTCAGCCTTATGTCATCTTGCTCTAGGCCGCCGCCATGCGAGCGGATTTGGTCGCGGTCCGACCGGGCACCGGCGGGTTTGGCGGGGCCGCCGGCGAGGGGAACGTCAAGCGGGCGGTGACGCCTCCGGCGTCGTTGGGCGTGATCTCAGCGGTTCCGCGAAGTTGGCGGGCGAAGGCCGTCATCAGCGTGCGCCCCACGCCCTCACCAATCACTGGCGGACCGTTCTTGGAGCCTTCGTCGGCGATTTCCAGCGTGGCGGTGTCGCCCTGCAGGCGAAAGCGCACGTGGAGCACGCCGCCAGCGACGAAAGCGTGCTTGCGGGCGTTGGACACGGCTTCCACCGCGAACAAGGCCAGGGGCGCCAGCTTGTCAGGATCGATGGTCAGCTCATCGGCCTCCAGATCGGTGCGGATCAGCGGGTTGCGGTCCGCGTCCGACGACAGCACTTGGCCGATCAATTCGTCGAGAAACTGGTGCAAATCCACCCGCCGCAGATCGGGTCCCTGATAGAGCGCCCGGTAAATCAGGGCCAAGGCGCCGATCCTTTGGCGGGTATCGGAAATGGCGTCACGCGCCGCCGGGTCCGACAGCGCCCTTTGCTGCATGTTGAGCAGGGACGAGATGACCTGCAGGTTGTTCTTCACCCGGTGATGAATTTCCCGCATCAGGGCGTCTTTCTGCGCCAGGGATTCCATCAGCGAGTGGTCGCGCGCGGCGATGGCCTGGGCCATCACGTCCAAGGAATGGGCCAAGGCGCGGATTTCCGGGGGGCCGGACTCAGCCTTGACCGGGCGAACCGTGAATCGGCCGCGGGCATAGATGGCCGCCACCCGGTCCAGATAATGCAACCAGCGCACGGCCACGCGCTCGGCGACGATCCACACCGCCGCCAGAGCCAGGAAAAAGGCGGCCAAGGGAAGGAGCACGGCGGTGAGGGGATTCAGTTTCGCCCAGGAAAAGAGGCCCTCGTTGGGCGCCGAAAGAACCAGACTGAGCCCGCCCAGCAAGGGCGACGTGGTGAACACCCGGTTCTGACCGGTGTCGTCCTTGCCGTTGAATAACTGCGGCCGGATCAAAGCGGCATCGAGAACGGATTTGGGCATGGCAGAGAAGGCGGTCGGGTGCGACCGGGTCAGAAAATGGCCCTGACGGTCAATCACGGCCGCTTGGGCGCCCTCGGGCAGGGACCGGTCGTTCAAATCCGGCATCAATGCCGACAACAGAATGATCGACGCCCCAACGCCTTCAAAGCGGCCGTTTGAGTCTGTTTCTCGCGCTGCCACAATCACGGCGGGTTCGCGGTCGTAAATGCCTGCGGGCGCGCGGACGGCGACGGAATTGGCGCCGGACTTCAAGGCTGCAAACCAATCCGATTGGCCCCGGCCAGGATCGGCGCCCACCGGCGCGAGGGAGCAGACCAGCCGGCCCGCCTGGTCGAATCGCATAAGATTGGCGTAGCCGCGCTGGCGGTTGACCAAGAGGCGCTGCAGGGAAGAACAGTCCCCGCCCCCGACCTGGGAAGCGGCGATGTGCAGCATGATCTGTGCGCCCTGAATGCGGTAGTTGCTCGCCACGGCGCTGCGCTCGACGGCGGCCGTCAGAAGTACGCGGCGTTCATCGGCTTCGCGCCGGACGGCGACCACAGACTGGGCGGCGCCCAACAACAAAATCGGCGCCAGAGCCACGGCCAGAGCCGCCCCCAGACGTACACGAATGGTCAGGGGACCCCACGCTAGCCGGGACATCGACTTACCTTGATGAACTCAGCCTCTCGGATTCCATGAGGATGGACCGCATCGCATCCCCAGCCGGGGCGCCGTCGCGGTCATAACATCCATCCGTCAGGACGGCCTGTAAGGCCCGCCTCGCCCGACTCACGCGGCTTTTGACCGTTCCGACCGCGCAGTTGCAGATTTCCGCAGCCTCATCATAGGCAAATCCGCCCGCGCCGACGAGGATCAAAGCTTCGCGTTGCTCGGGCGGCAGCATGGCCAGTCCTTGGCGCAATTCGTCCAGGGCGACGAGGGCCTCAGGATTGTCGATCGCCACCAGGGTGCGTTCGGCCGCTTCCTGGTCGAGCTGACTGGTGCGCCAAGACCTGCGCCGTTCCGAATAGAACTGGTTGCGCAGGATCATGAAGGTCCAGGCCTTCATATTGGTGCCCATCTGGTAGGACGCGCGGGCGTCCCACGCCTTCATCATGGCGTCCTGCGCCAAGTCGTCGGCGGCCGTGGCGTCACCGGTGAGGCTTCGGGCGAATGCCCGCAAGTGAGGGATCAGGCCGACGAGCTGGGCTTTGAATGCGGCGTCTTCGGCTGGCGTGCGCGCATTGTCAGTCATCTTTCTGACCCGCCGATCCGTTATCGGCGCGCCGAAGAATCTCCAGGAATTCATCCGGGACCGGCTCAGCCACCAGTTCGTCGAACATTTGCCGCAGCTTCACGCCGATCGCTTGTTGGCGCAGGCGGACTTCATCGACATGGGGGTCGGATTTGCGGCGGGCTTCCATCGGTTTTTGTTCAATCATCCCTTCACGCCGCGTCGGCGACCGCCCCTTCTGGTTATCTGTCGGCATGCAAACGCCTGAATTCTCGGCTCGGTTCCCACTTAGCCGACATAAAATGCCGTCACGGCGGGAACCGTGAAGCCAAATCTGCGTTTCCCATCTGATCCGGCGAGCGCACACTGCTCGCTGCGGATTCTGTCGGGGAGGACGATCTTTGAGTTTGCTGGCACGCTTGGCGCCCCATCTACCTTATCTACGCCGCTATGCGCGCGCGTTGACCGGCGATCAGCCGACCGCCGACCAATATGTCCGCGTCACACTGGAAGCCGTGGTGGCAGGCGAACGGGCGTTGGAAACGAGCATGCCAGCCCGAGCGGCGCTCTACCACACCTTTCACGCCATCTGGCGCACCACCGGAGCCCGGCTGGAGGCGCCAGAGGATGATGTCTCTCGGCCCGGCGATCCCTCGCGGCGTCTGCTGCGCATTGCGCCGCGCTCGCGGCAGGCCTTTCTGCTCACCGCCCTGGAAGGCTTCACATTGAGCGAAGCCGCCCAGATTCTCGAAGCCGATTTCGACGATATCGAGGGCCTCATCGCCGAAGCCCAGGCCGAAATCGACGCCGAGCTGGCGACTGATGTGTTGATCATCGAGGATGAACCGGTAATCGCCGCCGATATCGAGGCCCTCGTGCGCGAATTGGGCCATCGCGTGTCGGACATCGCCGCCACCCGGCGCGAAGCCGTCGAGGCCGTGGCCCGTCAACTGCCCGGCTTGGTGCTGGCGGACATCCAACTGGCCGACGGCTCATCGGGCATCGACGCGGTCAAGGACATCCTGGCCAACGATAGCGTGCCCGTGATCTTCATCACGGCCTTCCCCGAACGGCTGCTGACCGGGGAGCGGCCTGAGCCAACCTTCCTCATCACCAAGCCTTTCCAGCCCGAGACGGTCAAGGCGGCCATCGGCCAAGCCCTGTTCTTCCATCCGGCCAAGGCCATGGTCGCCGCCTAGATCTATAGAACGCCTCTCCGGCGATTTTTGTCGCCGGAGGCCTATGGGCGATTGTGCAGCCAGTCCCTTTTCGGCTTTGATGACCTTATCCATACCGGAAGGGGTCATGCATGTCGTTTCGGCGGGTCCTTGGCGGCGGCCTCGCCCTCCTCATGGCGGCCTGCGTAGCGACAGCATCCTGGGCTCAGACGTCTGTAGCCCCGCCCCAGATCGGACAAAAGCTCAAGGACTCCAAGGGCGCGGTGGTGGGCGAGGTCGAAAAAATCATCGCCGATACGGATGGCCGCCCCAGGCAGGTTCTGGTCCGGGTCATGCGCGTTCTTCGCGCCTTGCCGTTGGATTCCCTGGTTCGCATAGGGGACAGCTACGTCACGGTCTTAAGCCGGGCCGAATTGGAAGCCCTGCCGTCGGCCGATTAATCCGAAGAAATGTTTTGTTCGGAACTGATCATCAACCAGGGGGTTATGAGTCTGCGGAGGCGGCGACGCCCCCCCGACTCAGGGCCGGTCAGCCCGGCCTGCCGCCTCCGCACCCCCCAAGCCCCAGGGTCCTAAAGCCGGTTGCGATCTGATGGAATCGGATCGCCGCTCTAGGTATTTTGTATTGACGCCCGTCTAGTCCGAGAACCGGTTCCCACTTTTCGGAACGCGCTCTAACGGCCCCTTGGGGCTTCTTTTTTATTGAGCAGCACCTTGACGATCGTCGCCAGCACGAGGGGGTTGCGAATGGCCAGGGCCGCCGCAGCGATCAGGGCGCTGCTGGACACGATAGGCCGCTCGCGCGCCAGTTCGAACAACTGATCCAGAATGCCGGCGCCGTTGGCGCGCGGGCGGGTCAATTTACGGCGCATGGCGCCGGCCTCCAGAGCGGCGATCAAGCCGATCAATCCGATCAGCAGCCCTGCGGCCAGGCACACCACGCCCGCAGCGCCGGCCGAGCCGAAAACCGGACTCGCCAGGGCGAACAAAGCGAAAGCGGCGGCCAGCACAATAACAGCGGCGGCGGCCATGATCGCGGCGGCCGCGACCAGGGCCAGGACAATCTTGCGAATGATCAACGGCGGTGGCCCGACAGCAGCATGCCCAGCGCCACACCCAAGGCCAGGGCGGCCAGGGCGGCGGGAACGGGCCGCTCATTGATTCGGTCCACCAGATAGGTCTGGGCCTCGTCCAGTCGCTTGCCGGCGTAGTCTGTGTATTCGCGCGGGTCCACGCCCAGGTCGTCGAAGCGGTCCTGCACTGCGGAGCCGGCGCGGCGGGCAAGGTCGTTGAGAGCGCGGGCGGTGTCGGCGGCGGCCTCGGCCGTCGCCTTGCGGGCGTCATCGGGGGATGGGCGAGACGAATTGGCGGGCATGGCGCAGCTCCGAAGAGGTCGAGGTCGGCATTATCGCTCCGGATCGGTAAACGCCAAGTCTAAACTGGGCGCGATGGACCCATCGCCACGACAGATGGAACGCGCGGTCGGGCCCAGCGGTTCTACCATGGGACCCCGAAGTCGGAGGCCCCGCCGGAGCCCCTCATGCGCAACCCCGCCCCTTGCCTTGGTCTGTGCCTCTGTTTGTGGGCCGCAGCGACCCTGGCGGGATGCGACAGGCCCCCGCCGCTGGGGGGCGGCCTGCGCCCGGACGGCGGCGGACCCAAGTCCTTAAGCCTGGGGGACGGTGCTTCCGCCAGCCTCGCCGCGCAGGACTTTCTGGCCAAGGCCGTGGGCGCGGACCTGTACCAGATCGAAGCGGCCAAGGTGGCCGCGCTTAAGGCGCGCTCGTCAGACATCAAAGCCTTCGCCAAGGCCATGAGCGAGGAGCACGCCTCTTCACGCGCGCTGCTGAACTCCGCCGCGAGCGGTCCTGGCCCGTCTGCGCCCGTCCCGACCAAGCCCACGGAACAGCAGCAGTCCATGCTGCACCTGCTGAATCGGGAAAAGCCGAAGGATTTTGATCGAACCTTCATTGAACAGCAGGTTCAGATTCATCAGGAGACCCTGGTGCTGGTCGATGCCTACGCGAAGGCGGGGCAAGTCGCCTCAATTCGCGCGGTGGCGCATGGTCTGGCCCCCGACCTGCGACAGGACCTGGACAAGGCCCAGGCCATCGAAGACGCCATGGACAAGCCCTAGGCTGAATCGACATTCACCGCATCCAAAGCATGGCGGCGGCGAGGTGGATGAAGGCGAGGAAGTGGATGGCTCGTCTGTCGTAGCGCGTGG
>JBEHYN010000028.1:0-42550 GCA_048498155.1 Pseudomonadota bacterium
TTCGCCACGCGCTACGACAGACGAGCCATCCACTTCCTCGCCTTCATCCACCTCGCCGCCGCCATGCTTTGGATGCGGTGAATGTCGATTCAGCCTAGAGTTCAGTCAGACGATAAATTCATGGGAGTTTTCCGTCTGTTAGAGTCATTTTGTCCAGAGACTGCGCGTTGCCGGCAGGGCGCGCCGTCATCGATAAAACAGTCTCTTGATCTAGGACAAGCCATACCCCTTGCAGCACAGGCGCCATCCACAGATACCGAATCCAGGCCGTCAAGACGGTCTTGACCCGACACCGCTGCCGCCTTACTTTTCACCTTACAAGAAGTAAGGAGAGGGTTCATGGCGACTGCGACCGTCACGTCCAAAGGGCAGGTGACGCTCCCCCGCGAAGTGAGGGCGAGCCTCGGTGTCGCCGCCGGGGATCGGCTTGACTTCATTCGGATGGACGACGGCAACTACGCCATCGTTCCGGCCTCGTATTCGATCCGTTCGCTGAAGGGCGTCCTTTTTCGCCCCCCCCAGCCGGTGAGCCTGGAAGACATGAATGCAGCGATTGTTGCTGGGGCGAGCGGGGCGTGATCGGTCTGGACACCAATGTCCTCGTCCGATACCTCGCCCAGGACGAACCCGCCCAATCCGCCGCCGCTACGCAATTGATCGAAGGCTTCACCGCGGAGGCGCCGGGGTTCATCTCCACCGTAACCCTGGTCGAGACCGCGTGGGTGCTGGCGCGGGCTTACAGGACTCCGCGGCCGGACATCGCAGCCGTCATCGAAGGGCTGCTGAGAGCGCAGGATCTCGTCGTCGAGCAATCGGAAACGCACTATCTCGCGCTCGGAACCTATCAGGCCACCACGGCCGACTATGCGGACGCCGTCATCGCCCAGACCGGCAAGCGCGCCGGCTGCGACGAAACCGTGACCTTCGACCGCCATGCTGCGAACGGCGTAAAGATGCGTCTGCTGGAGCTGATCGGTTGAAATACCGGAACGACGCTGTCAGTAACCTTCTGCCGCTCAGAAATAAATCGTTCAGGCCAGTGGCGGAGATGAGTTCGCGTGGGCCTGACAGCACCCACACCTATGCCAAGATCCAATCCTTCTTGACCGTGACCCCGAGCCCGGGGCCTTGTGGCACGTTAAAGACGCCGCCCTTCTGCAGAACCATCGGCTCTTCGAACATCCCCAAGTCATGGGCATAGTCGCGCAGGGGCAGGTCGTGTTCGATCTCCAGATACGAAGCGTTCGGCAGTGACGCGATCAGGTGCATGTTGCAGACAGTGCCCACGCGCCCGTCCGCCAGGTGCGGCATGACCCGTTTGTTCATGGCCTCGGCCAGGGCCGCGATCTTGCGCATCTCCAGAGGGCCTTCAAGCAGCACTTCCGGCTGAACGATGTCGAAGCAGCCCTTGTCCAAAAGATCGCGGAATTCGTGCAGGCCTCGGTTGCCCTCGCCGCCGGCCAGCGGCATCTCAACCAGCTTGTTCAGCTCGGCCAAGCCGTCCAAATCGTAGCGCGGCAGCGGTTCTTCCAGAAGATAGACGTTCATATCGTTGTAGGCCTTGGCGGTCCTGGCAGCCCGATTAAAGTCCCACCGGACATCCGGCGACAGGAACCAGTTGGTCGCCTGATTGGCGTCGACCATGATGTCCCAGTCATCGCCCACCAGCTTGCGGGTCTTTTCGACCATGGCGATGTCGTCCTTCATGCTGGCGAAGTGGGCGCGGAACTTAACGGCGGTCCAACCGGCTTCCTTCAATTGCAGAGCAAAGTTCGCGCGTTCGTCCGGTGTGCTCAGGCGCGCTTGGCTCGCGTAGGCGCTGACCGTGTCGCTGACCGGCCCCCAAATCTTGTATAGGGGCTGGTTGCAGGCCTTGCCGATAATGTCCCACAGGGCGATCTCGACTGCGGCGTTGCGGCGGTTGGTTGTGGTTTCGTCCCCGCGGCCGGCAGCCGCGCCGAGCGGCATCATGGTGGCGTCCGAGCTTTTGGATTCTGGCGGCGCGGTGACGGCGATGCGGCGCTCGGCGCCCATGCCGGTCACTTCAGTCAGGTCGCCGACGATGCGCTGAAGGTCGAAGGGATCGCGGCCGATCAGGTCGTGCTTGATCCGGGGCAGTTGCACCGGGTCGATGGCGGGACCGATCCCGACCAGACCCTGATCAGTGTGCACTTCGATGAAGGTTCCGCCGCCGACGACGACCCTGTGCTGGTCCCAGGAGCCGGCCCAGCCCTCAAACACGCCGACCTCCTTGATTAGCCTCAGGCGCTGGATCTTCACATCGGTGATCTTGATCTTGACCCCGATCAGCTTGGGGACCTGCGCCGCAGCCGGAGACGCCGCGAAGGCGGCCGCCGATAGGCTCTTGATCAAATCTCTGCGTCGCACGTCAATCTCCCTAACCGTCGTGGCGGCGGTATCCTTGCGGGATCAGCCGGACTTGGCCTTGTTTACCAGGCGTCTATTTCGCCGCCTTGGCGGACCGCTCGAACGCCTTGCGATCGAAGTCGTTGGCGAAAGACACATACTCATCCGTGACAACTTCGGACACCGGGATCGCGGCCTTGATGGCGCCGGAGTCAGCCAGCAGATTGATATAGGCCTGCATGCCGGACATGGACATTTCACCGATCCGCTTGTTGTCAGGATCCGACGCCGGCAGATCCTCTTGCCAAGCGACCAGTTGCGCGGTCTTCGCCTTTAGCGACTCCTCGTCCACCGGCTTACCATCGGCGGTCAGCAGCGCCCGCGCCGCAGCTTGGGGATTGTAGCGGATCAACAGCGCCGCCTTGACGATGGCGCGGGAGAACCGCTTGAGCGCATCGCCCTTGGACGCCATTTCCTGGGGCGTAGCGGCGTAGCCAGCATTGGAGAACTCACCCAGGGTCGGGTGGCGCATGATCCGCAACTTGGTTCCCGCCACCATGAACGGGATCAACTCATAGAGAGGCAGAGCCGCAGCGTCCGCCTTGCCGGAGGCCAAAAGGTCCATGGCCTGACCTTGCATGCCGATGGTGACGATCTTGTAGTCGCCAGAGGTCAAGCCCACTCCGGACAGAGACGCAATCGTGGCCGCAACCCCCGCTACACCCGAAGCAGAGTGCACCCCCAGTGTCTTGCCCTTGAAGTCCGTCAGGGTCTTGATCGGACTGTCCTGCGGGACCGCTATGACGTAGCCGAATTTGGACGCCCTGGAGAGGAACATCTTGAGAGGAATGCCCTCAGCATGCAGACCGATCACGGGCTCGATGCCGACTGGGCAGATATCGGCCTTTCCGCTGGCGCAAGCCAGCAGGGCTTCGCGTGAGCCGGGTCCGTGGGTGAGGTAGGCGGTGACGGTGAGGTCGGCTTCTTTGTAGTAGCCGGCTCCCTGGGCGATCAGATTGAGGGCGTTCATCAACGGCGGGGTATTGGCCTCGCGCGCTACGGTTAGGGATTCCGCCGCCTGCGCGGGAGCTTGCGCAAGCAATAGGCTTACGCAGACGAGCAGGCCGGCGTGCAGAGGTAATCGCAAGGGTTTGTCCTCAATTAGGCGGCGCAACGCCGAACCCTGACGTCCCAGCCAAGACCGGCATAGGCCTCGTTGAGGCTTCGGCCGGCCTTGGCAGGGATCCATCAGTCGGCGCCGAGTTTGGCGGTTTCGTCGCGCAGGACCTTGACCCATTCGTCCATGGGCGAGATCGGGCCGTGAAGGGGGGCCATGACCAGGGGATCAATCTTCAGGCGGGCGAGGTTGCCGTATAGATTGTTCCACATGGCCAGGGACAGGGGCGTGGCGTACCAGGCCGAAAAGTCATCCGCTTCCACGATGATCCGTTGCTTCGGCAGATAGGCGAACACGAGGTACTGGTCGTGCATATCGCCGAAGTCCCAATGCAGATCGATGGTCTGATCGCCGTCGGTCAGCACGTACTTGTTCTTAAAGGTGATGAAGTTGGCGGCCTTGGGATGCTTGGACAGTTCGTCCGGCTCCAGGGTGCGAGGCTGCTTCCACGCCCACTCAAAATAGGCCTTGTTGGTTTCGTGGGTGACGATGGTTGCGCCTTCGGCCACGAAGGTCCGCAGGCCGCCGGAGTGATCGGAGTGGTGGTGGGTGTTGATCACATATTTGAGCGGCTTGTTCAGGCCGAGCTTCTTAATCGCAGCCAGCAGAGTGATGGAACGCTCCTCGTCCACTGGCGCTTCGATCAGGGCCAGATAGTCCTTAAACTCCACCAGGACGCTGTTGTGGCCGCCATAGAACATCCACACGCCATCAGCCATCTTCAGGGTCGTGACCTCATCCGGCTTAACCTTTGCCGCGAGAACCTGAGGCGGCACGGTCAGGGCGGCGTCCGGCACATTGGCCTCAGCCTTGGACACGTTCAGCTCAAAGGTTCGCAGGCCGCCCTGAGTTTGCAGGATATGGCTAGGGAACATCATGACGCCGTAGCGCTTGTAGTCGGTGAAGAACACCTGAAGGGCCATGTCGCCCATCACCGGCTCGGCCACCTTGGTCTCAATCTTGGTCACAAGGCCCCGGCTGTCGATGTCGCCCTTGATCTTGAACTTGCCCGACATGAAGGTGAGCGCGGTCTGCTTATGGCCATCCTTCGTGTCGTCCTTGGCGGTCGCGCCGTTGGCGGCGGCGGCATTGAGGAATCCTTGCGGCGTCAGCACGATCTCCAGCTGGCGCATTTCCACATCGCCCGGGGTGGGCGACACCTTGTCCGACGGCGGATTGGAGTCCGACGGCTGGGTCCAAGCATAGTTCCCACTGACTGTAGGGCCCACGGTGCGCGGGTCGGTAAAGGGCGCCTGGCCGCCCAGATCGGTCGGGTTTGTCTGGGCGTAGGTCAGCAGCACGCGTGAGGAGCCGCTCGGATAGTCGATGGTGCGGGTGTAGCTGGGCAGGTCGGTGGCGTGCCACGGACTCTGGATGTTCCAGCCCATCGCCACCGCGCCCAGCTTACCGGTTCCCGAATAGCGCAGGGACTTCACATGGCCCATAGCCTTCTGCGCCTTGGCGATGACCGCCTTGGCGTCTTCAGCCCGGGCCGCGCCGCTTGAAAGGCCAAACGCCAAAGCGCACGCGAGCGAAATCTTAACGAGAGCGTTCTGGACCACGCATCCTCCCTGAATGTTTTTTTGCGACCCCGAACTGCTCAATACAGTTTAGGCCCCTGACGAGTAGAGAACTGGCGAAGGCAAATCCACCCCCGATCCCCGAAATTTTTGGCGGCTCTTGAGGGCGTCCGACCACTTCGCCCAATGGCGCTAGGCTCATGCGCGCCCGCCCCGCTCGACATGGCGAAATCCCCACGCGGTGAAAAATTCACACGGATTCTTCAGGCGACGGCGGGGAATTTGCGTGTGGTGGCTATCAAATCTTTCGAATCCCACTTGTCGGAGGCCGGTGTATAGGGCCTGACTGAGGCGCCAGATTAGAACCGCCCCGGCGGCGGGACTCGAACGGAAAAAGCAAAAGGGGAGGCTTCGCGTGAGGAAGGTTTTGCTGTGGGCCGCGATGGCGGCGACGATCGTTTCGACGCCGCTGTCACCCGCCTTTGCGGCGGACAAGGGCGCGGTTGCGCTGACCGGCACGGTCACCTCGGCCCAGGAAGGCCTGATGGAGGGCGTTCTGGTCACCGCCAAGCCGGACGGCGGGACCATCGCGATCACCGTGGTCAGCGACGACAAGGGGCGCTACGCCTTTCCGGCCTCCAAGCTGGCCCCGGGCCATTACAATCTGAAAATTCGCGCCATCGGCTATGATCTGGTCGGTCCAAAAACGGCCGACGTCGCTGCGGGCGCGCCCGTCAAGACGGACATCGCCCTAGCCCCCACCAAGAACCTCGCCGCTCAATTGAGCAACGCCGAGTGGATGGAGTCCATGCCCGGGACTGATGGGCAGAAGCATACGCTGTGGGATTGCGGCGTCTGCCACACCCTGCAGCGCCTGATGAACTCCAAACACGACGCCGACGAGTTCGTGCCTCTGATCAATCGCATGAGCATGTATTCCCAAGGCGCCACGCCTGCCCGCCCCCAGGTCAAGAAGGGCGTCCGCGGCAGTCTGTCGGATGACAACACCCCGATTGGTGACAAGAGCACGGTGCGCGCCGCCGCCGAGTGGATGGCCACCATCAACCTGAACGGCCGCGATACCTGGAGCTATGCGCTCAAGACTTTCCCGCGCCCTAAGGGCAAGGCCACCCATGTGGTCATCACCGAGTACGACCTGGCCCGCAAGGACGCCCAGCCGCACGACGTGATCGTCGATAACAAAGGCATCGCCTGGTACTCCGATTTCGGCTCCCAGTTCCTCGGCAAGCTCGATCCTGCCACAGGCAAGGTGACTGACTTTGCCGTGCCGCTTTTGAAGGCTGACCAGCCCAAGGGGTTGCTGGAGGAGGAATTCGACAAGGACGGCAACATCTGGCTGGCCCTGATGCACCAGGGCGGCATAGCCAAGTTCGACGTCAAGACCGAGAAGATGGAAGCCTATCCCTTGCCGCCCGAAGTGCAAGGTGACGACACCTCCGAGACTATGGTGGAGCCGCGCGGTATGGGCGTTGACGGCAAGGTGTGGACAAACAACCAGGACGATCACTCGTTCCTGCGCTACGACCCGAAGACCGGCGTATGGGACAAGCTGGGCACCTACAAGATCCCCGGCGAGAACCGCAAATTAGCCTCCTACGGAATCCCGGCCGACAGCACTAACAGCATCTACGTGCTGGAATACGGCGCCGCTGACATCGGCCGAATCGACGCCAAGACCAACCAGGTCAAGGTGTTCTACACCCCGACGCCCTTCTCCAAGCCCCGCCGGGGGGACGTGGACGAACAGGGCCATCTATGGTTCGCCGAGTTCGGCGCCAATCGGATCGGCATGTTCGATCCCAAGACCGAAGTGATCAAGGAATGGGTCCTGCCCACCACCTGGAACGGCCCTTACATGGCCACGCCCGACCGTACCGGACACGTCTGGTCAGGCGCCATGCTGAGCGACCGCATCCACCGGCTTGATCCCAAGACAGGCGAGATCGTCGAGTACCTGCTGCCCAGGGAGACCAATGTCCGCCGGGTGTTCGTGCAGAACGCCACGCCAACCCCGACATTCTGGGTCGGAAATGATCACGGCGCCTCGATCATCAAACTGGAGCCGCAGGACTGATCGGGACCGTTGGGACCCGGCCGGAACGCCGCCTACGGCAGGGACTTTGCGTATTTTTCGAAGGCCGCGCGGTCGAAATCGTTGGCGGCGGCCACGAACTCATCGGTGATCACCGCTGTCGCCGACGGCGGATTGGTCACGACGCCTGCACGCGTCATTAGCGCGATGTAGTCCTGAATTCCCGCAACGCCGACAGCGCCAATGCTGTCGCTGCCGGGATCGCCGGCGGGCAAATAGGCCTGCCAGGCATTCAGTTCGGCGGTTTTGTGCGCCAAGTCCGCATCTGTATAGGGCGCGCCAAGGGCGATGAGGATCGCGCGCGCCGCCGCTTTTGGATTGTAGCGAATGAGCAGGCACGACTTGACGATGGCGCGCGAGAAGCGCTTGACCGCGTCGCCCTTGGCGGCGAGCAGGGCCGGTGCGCTCGCGTAGCCGGAATTGGTCACGTTCTGCAAAGCGGGGTGGGGAAAGATGCGCAGCTTACGCCCGGCCACGATGTACGGGATGAACTCGTAATAGGGCAGCGCAGCGGCGTCCACCTTACGCGAAACCAGCGCCTCAATGGCGTCATCGTCCTTACCGACGCTCACCAGCCGGTATTCTGAATTTTTTACGCCGGCCGCCTCCAGGCCCGACTCAGTCGCAGCCGTGGCTGAGGCGCCGTCAGCGGAATGGACGCCGATATTTTTGCCCTTGAGGTCGGCCAAGGATTTAATCGGGCTGTCATCGAGCACCGCGTACACATAGGTGAACTTGGCCGCGCGGGTGAGGAACATCTTAAGCCGGACGCCCCTGCCGTAGTTGGTGATCAGCGGCTCGATACCGATGGGACAGATGTCGAACTGGCCTGTCGAGCACCCCTTCTGGGCGTCCAGCGAGCTCTTCACCCGGGTCACGGTGATCTTCAGGTGCTCTTCCTTATAAAACCCGGCGCCTTCCGCAGTCTGATTCAAGGTGTTCATCAATTCCGGGGTTCGTCCCAGAACCAGCTTGACCGTGTCGTCAGCCCGCGCCGAGCCATGCGCCAAGGACAGGGCCGCCGATACGGCCAAAGGGATGCAAAACAGGATGTGGAAAAATTTGGGGGGCATCGTGTGTCCTCTAATAGGCAATGGACGGTCGTGTTCGCCCCGGCGGTCCAATCGTCAGTACTGGTATTTGATCCGCACCCCGAAAGTCATGGGATCGCCCGGAGTCGTGGCCACGATGGAGCCCGCGGCGATGCCTTGATTCCTTATCGCGTTGCTCAGGTTCTTGCCCCACAGGGTAAAGTCCCATTCGGAGAACCGGGCCGGATGGAACCCGATTGACGCATTGAAAATGCTGTGGGCGGGCTGACCGAGCAACGGGGCGTTTGTCGGGTCAAAGTAGACGCGCGAGGTGTAGGACCACTCGCCACGCAAATAGGCCGTGCCGGTGGAGCCCAGGTCAAAGTCCTTCTGGGCGGTCGTGACGAGGGACACGTCAGGCGCGTTGATCAGCTTATTGCCCGTGGCGTTGTAGACGGTGCATCTCAGTCCGTTCGGCGTCACGCACTTGGGCGAAAGTCCGATGGACGGTACTCCGCCGGGCGGGGCGTAGTTGGGGAAGTAGTCATAGCGTGTGCTGAGCAGGGTCGTATTGCCCGCCAGCATTAGTCCTGGGATCGCCCTGGGCTTCCAGATGACCGTGGCTTCCAGGCCGTTCAGGGACGCGCGACCGGCATTGGAGGTGGTCGTGATGGAGGGCGATTGGGAAACCAGGGCGTTGAACTGCAACCCCGCCCAGATGTAGCGAAATACCGCCATGTCGACACGTAGGGTATGGTCGAACCAATCGGTCTTGGCCCCCGCTTCATAGGCCCACAGGGTTTCGGGTCCGTAGCCCGCGCCGATGGTTGAGCGGGCGGAGAAGCTATAACCGCCCGAGTGGTAGCCCTCCGAGGCCCAGGCATAGAGCAGCACGTCAGGCGTGGCCTGCCAGTCGACGCCGAACTTCGGGGTCGTTGCGTGGGCGTCCTGGTTAAGGTCCGCCACGAACGGATTGGAGTTCGGAGCCAGGTTGGAATAAACGAAGCCGGGCGCTGGATAGATCGGAACCACGCCGGGTTCATAGAGCGTCGTCAAGTTGAGGGTGTCGAGAGTCTTGCGCTCCCAGGTGTAACGAACCCCGGCGTTGATGGAGAGGGTCGGCGTGATCTGGTAGGTCTGCGAGATAAACACCGCGTTCGCCAGGGTCGGCTGATAGTTGACCGAGTATGTGTAAGTCCCCGCAGTGGGACTGGGCGTCTTGGCGTTGCCGCCTACGGCAAGGGACTTCAGGTCCATGCGTTCATGGTCGTAGAAGTAGTAATAGCCCAGCACGCCGGACACGGGGCCGAAAGTGTCGAGCAGGTTGAATTCCTGGCTGAGCTGATATTCGCGGATGAGAACCGAGGCCCGCAGTGACCCTGCCCCGCCCCCACTGGCGGCGATGCCCACCAGCCCAGGAGGATTGGGGATGCCTCCCTGTGTCGGGCCGGCGACAAGGTCGGTATAGGACCCCTGGACGCTCAGGCTCTGGTCTGTTTTCAGGGCGCTGATGGACTTTAAGTTGAAGTGCTGGTTGATCTTCCAGTTCAATTCGTCGGACACGCCATAGGCCTGTTCGCGTGTGTAAGGCTGAACGGCGTAATCAACTTTCCACGGTTGGCCAATGATCGAGTTCTGCAGGGGATCGGCGAATGATCCTGTGTTTAAATTGGTCGTGGCCAACAGATACTCGCCGGCCGTTTCCCAATTTTCATCGGTCCAATAATACTCGCCGCGCAGGATGTTGGTGATATCGGCGGTCGGCTCCCACTTCAGTTGGGCGCGCGCGGCGGTCCGGTTAGCGGCGTCGATCTTGCCGCCCACCGCCGGATTGACGTTGGTCACATAGCCTTCGTGCTGCAGGTGGGAGATCGATAGGCTGCCCTGCAGGTTGCTAAGCAGAGGCCCCCCCACCCGGACGGCTTCATCGATCAGATTGTAGGCGCCGAGGTTCAGCGTGTTCTCGAACTCGAAGTGGTCGGGCGGCCCCTTGGTGATGAAGTTGATCGCCCCGCCTACCGCATTGCGGCCGAATGACACGCCCTGGGGACCCTCAAGGACCTCGACCCGTTCCAGGTCGTTAAAGTTTGTCGACAGCGGGACGGTCTGCCGCACTAAATAGACCCCGTCCACATACATCGACACGTCCGCTTCCGCCTCCGCGCCGATGTAGCCGCCGACGCCGCGGATATAGACCTGAGGACTGACGCTGTTCACGGTGATCCTGAGGCCCGAGACCAAGTTCACTAGGTCTCGTACGTTCTTGACATCAGATTTGACCAGGGTGCCGCGGCCGACCACATTGACCGACAAAGGCGTATTTTGAAGGTGCGTTGCGCCCGTCTTAGTCGCCGTCACGATCACGTCGTCAATACGGCTGCTCAGCGTCTTCGGTTGAACCTCGTCAATCGACGTCGCTGGCCTGCCCCGATCGATCGGCGATTGCCCCCGACTTGCCGGCCCCTTTGCCATTCTGAGCGTGACCACGGCGCCGTCGTCCGCAGCAATGGTCAATCCGGACCCGGCTAGCAGCAAGCGCATGGCTGCGCGGACCTCGAACTGCCCCTTGATCGCAGGGGTTTTGAGGCCCCTGAGCTGATCGGCCGGGGCAATGATTTGCAGTCCGGCTTGTCGTGCGAACTCCGGAATGGCCTTGGACGCATCTTCCGACGGCAGATTGAAAGTCCTCGCCTGAGCTGACGCTCCGCCGGCGACTGCGAGCGCTGCTGTCGCGACGCTGCAGACCCAGAAAGCTTTGCTAGTGGCAACTTTCAAGACGCGATTCCTTTCCCCAAACGCCCTTCACCCGTAGCGATAAAGCTCAACGGTGCGAGATTTGGCCGCAGTGTGCGAGCTCCCCGTGGGCCCGGCGAAGTTTCTTAAGTTGGCCCTATCGGCTTAGGTGGATAGTGTGGCCCTAACGCATACCTTCAGGTTGAACGATACTGCGACTGCGCGGACGAAACCATTTGGATTATTTGCGGAGAATAACCCCACAATTGTCTCGCTGGCGGCGTCCTCCCGCCGCCGTGCGCCCCGTTCGGCGCCTATCGCCGCGCTCCGGACCATGGCATCAGTTTCTTTCGTCGGACCTTCTGAACGCACTTCGGGAAAAGCCAATTTTTAAGGAGCGCGTGGGGGATTTGCCTTCCCCCGGCTCTCTAACTGCCAGGACCCGCTCCGCGCCAAGCGGCAGGGGCGAAAAAGCATTCAAGGAGGAAGCGTGTTCGGGAACACTCTCGGTAAGTTTTCGCTCGCGACCGTTTTGGCTCTGTGCCTTTCGGCTGGCGCTGCTTCGTCCAGCGCCGCGCCGACCGCGCCGAAGGTTCGGGTAGCGGTGTCGCGCGACGCCATCACGCTTCTACCGCTCCACCTTGCTCAGACCCTCGGCTACTACAAGGAAGAGGGGCTTGATGTGACCCTCGTAGAAGTCCCGGGAGCACCCCAGAAAGACATGAAGGCGGGGACCATTGATGTGGCGTTGGGAACGACAACGCCCATCCAAAGCGCTGTGGAAGGGGAATCCATTCAGGGCTTTCTGGTGATCTATTCGACCACCAACAATGTATTGTTGGCCGCACCTGGAGCGAACCCAGCCATCCACACTTTTGCGGATCTGAAAGGTCGCCGGATCGGCGTCTCCAACGTCAACTCCCTGTCTGAGATCTATCTGGACTACGTTCTCCAGTTGAATGGCGTCAGTAAGCAGGACGTCAAAGCAGTCGCGATCGGCGTTGGCGCGCCGGCGGTGGCCGCCGTTGAGCGTGGCGACGTCGATGCTGCACTGTTACTCGGCGGCTCCATCAACATGTTGCTGCACAAGCATCCGGAGGTGACGATTCTCGCGGACACGCGCACGCCTGCGGGTTCGCAAAAAATCTTCGGCAAGGCGGCCTTCCCCGGGTCCCTGCTGGTGGCCGAGGAAAGCTGGCTTAAAGCCAACCCCCACACCGCGCGCCGGTTTGTGCGGGCGGTGCGCAAGGCCATGAAATGGATGGGCGAGCATTCGGCGGAGGAGGTTCGCGCCAACATGCGCGAGGACCAACGCATCGCCGACGCCGAGGCGGACCTGCAGACAATCCGCGACTTCCAGCACATGTTGTCTCCGGACGGCGCCATTCATAAGGGCAGCCCGGAACTCATGTACAAGATGCTTGCCTCCTCCCTTGAGGACGTTCGCAAGGCCCACATCGATCTTTCGAAAGCCTACACGAACAAATATCTGAGCGGGAAGTAACGCAAGGGGTCCAGCCAGGATGCCGCGAAGCATTGGGCCGGGCGCGACTCGTGCCCGGTTCGCCTGGCCGAGCGCGCGTTCATCTGTCTGGCGTATACGTTCGTTTGTAAGTCCGGCCCTATGCGTCGCGGCAGTTCGGGGTGCTGGACATGGGGGGCAGCAAGGGCTTGAATCTCTTCGGGTCGAGCTGGGCGTCGTAGGCTTTGATCTCCAGGGCCGTGATCTTATAAAGGCCCATCAAATCCACCATATCCACCGTCCCCTGGCGGCCGAACAGGCGCACGGCGTCCGCGAATGTAGCCGAGGACACCTTGTCCGTGGGCCCAAACATCTCGCGGCCGAATTTAATGATCGTCGCTTCCTTGGGTCCCAGGCCAGTCACCGACTTACAGTATTTAATCACGTCGATAACGGCTGGATCGACCGTGCCGTCGCCTCCGTTCCGGCCGTGCATTTCCCAGCGTGTCCATTCGAATTGGCTGTTGGCCATGCGCGCCGTCACCAGCACCGCGATCACGGTCAGACTTTCGTCAATGCCGGATTCATATTTCAAATATTGGTGAGCGGCGTTCATGGCCGCAGACACCTTGGGGCTGTAGAGGCGCTGAGGGACGTCGGTGGGCACGGGTTTGTTGTGTCCGGAGCCCGGCGCATAGAAGACGCCTTTTCTCTGCGGGGCGTCTTCAGCCAGGTCCGCAGGCAGGGGCAGGCGACTAAGGGTGGTGGGATCGATGTCACTGGCCAACGGAACGCCTTGGCCATCGACGATTTGAGCGGGCTCCTGCGCCGAGACCGGTCCCTGCCAGGCCGCGCTCGCCAACAGCGCAAGCGTCAAAGCCGCCAGTCTCGCGCCCGTGATCATTTGCGATTTCGGGCTCATATTCCCCCCACTTGTTATTTTCGAACGGACTGGCCGTCCCTGCTTCGGACCAGACAGCCGTTCGAGGTTCGCGCGATTTGCTGGCAACCGGCCGGGGGTGTCAAGGCGAGCGTCAACCGCCTCGCCTCATGGGTCTGAAACAACAACGGCGCGCGGCGCACGGCCCGCGCTCAGGGAGGAATTGACAATGTCTTTGCAGAAAAACATCGGACCGATGATGTTCGGCATCGTGCTGAGCGCCCTAAGCCTCGGCCCTTCGCGGGCGCAGACGCTGGCGCCCGTTCCCGCCGCCGAAGCCCCCCTTCCTGCGGACGTCGACCCGGTTTCGCGCAATCGGCTGCCCATGCCCACACGGGCGGACATGGCCAACGACAAGGAACGCGAGATTTTCGACGAGCTGTCCAAACGCGCCGCCTCCGCGCGCCTGTTCAGCCCCATTGTGGCCAAGGCGTTGAACGACGCCCACGCCTACGAGAAATTCAATGACGTCATTGGCAGCCGCCTGGTCCAGATCGCCGTGCTGGTGACCGCGCGAGAATTGGACAATCAGTTCGAGTGGACCCAATGGGAGGAGCACGGCCTGATGTCCGGCCAGACGTCTCTGGTCGAGCCCGCCATCGTTGATACCATCAAATACTGCAAGCCGGTGGTCGGTCTGGGTCCCAAGGAAACCGCGATCATCAACTTCGGCCGCGAACTGCTTGGACCGCGAAAGAAGGTATCGTCAGCGACGTTCGCCGAGACCCTGCGCCTGTTCGGCCGCCGTTCGACGGTGGACCTGGTCGAGCTGATGGTGCTGTATCAGGCCACCGGCACGGAGCTGAACGCCTTCGACGGGCAGCTGCGTCCAGGGCAAAAGCCGATGATGCCGCCGCGTTCCAGCATACCGGCCTGCAAGGAGACCTGATCAAACCGCGCGCACGGCAGAGGTCGGCGGCAACCTGCCCGTCGATAGACGCTTGACCTTCATCCGTCCGCGTTCCGATATCGATCGCCTGCCGGACGAATTGGCCAGCGGTGCGGCGGTCAGGCAGATCGTCCTGCCCTGAAAGAGACCACAGCCATGACCATGACGGCGACCCAAGCCCTGAAGACTGCGCCGACGCGCCTATTCATCGGCGGCGCGTGGGTCGATGCCGACGGCGGCCGGTCGCTGAATGTGGAAGACCCGGCAACCGCACAGACCATCGCCCAGGTGGCCGACGCCGGGCCCGATGACGCGCGCCGGGCCATGGACGCGGCCGCCGGTGTTCAAGCCTCCTGGGCCGCCACCGCCCCACGCAGACGCAGCGAGATCCTCACCGAGGCTTGGCGGCGCGTCCTGGCTGAAGAGGAACGCCTCGCCATACTGATGACCCTGGAAATGGGCAAATCGCTGGACGAGTCCCGAGGCGAAGTTCGCTATGCCGCCGAGTTTTTGCGCTGGTTCGCAGAAGAGGCGGTGCGCATCGACGGCCGCTACACCCTGGCCCCCGACGGCTCGGCCCGTTTGATCACCCAGAGACAGCCGGTGGGAACCTGCGTGCTGGTGACCCCCTGGAACTTCCCCCTGGCCATGGGCACCCGCAAGATCGGACCCGCCATAGCGGCCGGCTGCACCATGGTGATCAAGCCGGCCAAGCAGACGCCCCTGTCCATGTTGGCGTTGGCGCAGATCTTTCAGCAGGCCGGCCTGCCGGACGGGGTGTTGAACGTGGTTGTGAGCAACAGCGCCGGCCAGGTGGTCACCGCCTGCCTGGATCACCCCGCCGCGCGCAAGATCTCGTTCACCGGCTCCACCGAGGTGGGCCGCCAACTCGCCGAGCAGGCGGGGCGGCGGCTGCTGCGGGTGTCGATGGAGCTGGGCGGAGACAACCCCTTCCTGGTGTTCGCCGACGCCGACATTGACGCGGCGGTGGAAGGAGCCATGCTGGCCAAGATGCGCAACATCGGCGAGGCCTGTACCGCCGCCAACCGCTTTCTGGTCCACCGGGATGTTACCGAGGCCTTCGCCGACAAACTGGCCGCCAGGATGGGCGCCCTCACCCTGGGCCACGGCTTGTCAGGCGCCCAGGTGGGTCCCTTGATCGACGCCAAGGCCCGAGACGGCGTGGCTTACCTCGTGCAGGACGCGGTAGCCGGCGGGGCCAAGGTGCTGACCGGCGGCGATGCCGTTCCAGGGCCAGGCTACTTTTTCCAGCCCACCGTGCTGGCCGACGTCCCCTCGGACGCCGAGATAAACCGCGCCGAGATTTTCGGCCCGGTGGCGACGGTGCGCGCCTTCGACACCGAGGACGAGGCCCTGGCCATCGCCAACAGCTCCGAGGTCGGCCTCGCCGCCTATGTCTTCACCCGCGACCTCTCGCGCGCCCTGCGCGTGGTGGACCGGCTGGAGGTCGGCATGGTCGGGGTCAACCGCGGCCTCGTCTCCAACCCCGCTGCTCCCTTCGGCGGGATCAAGGCCTCCGGCATGGGCCGCGAGGGCGGCCGCGAAGGGATCGATGAATATCTGTCGGTGAAGTACGCGGCGGTGGCGATATAGAATGCGCGGTCCAGGGCTGCCGACGATCCCGCTCAACGGACACGACGCGGACTAGCATGGTTGACCTGAAAATCGCCTTTGAAGCGAATTGTTGGTTCAACCTGACAATTCCAAGCAAGATAGACCACCAAAGATGCCGCCGTTGCGACAAATATGCTGACGTTTCTGGTCGTGTGTCCGTGGCACAGTTAGCGTGTCGATACATCGTGTGTTGAATTTGAAGTTCGCTCGCCTTTTGCGGTCACGCCTGGAGCGAACTTAAAATTCTTAAAAACACGCGAGATTTCTATGTTTCTATTGCGGCTGAGATACAGAAATTCGCTCACCAATCGCCGCAGAGCTCAGGCGAATTTCTGAATCGCCACACTGGGCGGGGCTTGGATATGACCGATCATCACGTCGTCATCATCGGCACGCGGCCGGAAGCCATCAAGCTTGCGCCAGTCATTGCGGCGTTGCGCAAACGCAGCGCTCTGCGCGTCACGGTCTGCGCCACGGCCCAGCACCGGGGCCTGCTCGACCAGGCTCTCGACGTCGCCGGCATCGTTCCCGACATCGACCTGAATCTCATGGAGCGTGATCAGAGCCTGGATCAATTGGCCTCGCGCCTGATGGCCGCCCTAGGGGACGCGTTAGCGGCGGCGCGTCCCGATGGGTCATCGTACAGGGCGACACCACCACGGCGGCGATGGCGGCCCTGTGCGCCCATTATCACCGGGCGCCGGTGGCCCATGTCGAGGCGGGCCTGCGATCGGGCGATCCGGAACACCCCTGGCCGGAGGAGGTCAACCGCAAGGTCGTCACTCAGGTCGCCAACCTGCATTTCGCCCCCACCCGGCTGGCGGCGGATAATCTGATCGCCGAGGGAGTCGACCCCAGTCGGGTTCACATCACGGGCAATACGGTCATCGACGCTTTGCTGAGCACCACGGCGCGGCTGCAGGACATGGACCAATATACCTCAGTGTCGCGCGCATTGATCGCCGAGGCCAAGGGGAAGCGGATCGTGCTGGTCACGTGCCATCGCCGGGAGAGCTTCGGCCAAGGGTTGGCCGGCATCGCCGAGGCCTTGAGCGTGCTGGCCCGCCGAGACGATGTTCACATTGTGCTTCCGGTCCACCCCAATCCGGCCGTGCGCCCGGCCCTGGCCTGCCTGGAAGGGTTGGACAGCGTCCGTTTGACCGAACCGCTGGACTACCTGCCCTTTGTCCATCTGCTGTCGGCTTGCGATCTGGTGCTGACGGATTCCGGCGGCGTGCAGGAAGAAGCGCCGGCCCTAGGCAAACCGGTGTTGGTACTGCGTGAAGCCACCGAACGACCGGAAGGGATAGAGGCCGGCTGTGCGCGTCTGGTTGGAGCCCGGGCCCAACAGATTGTGCTCGAGGCCACGCGCCTCCTGGATGATCCGCTTGCCTACGCAGCCATGACCCGGTCTGGTAGCCCCTACGGCGACGGCCGGGCCAGCGAACGCATCGCCGATGTGCTGGAGGCCGAAGCCTTGGGCCTGCCGGCGGCGGGCGTCGCAAGACGGCCGATCCTCACCTCGATTGATGGTCGTCACGCCTCCGAACCGGGTGGACGCGCATGATCGCCGAGCACTTTCGCCGTCTGCGGGCCGCCGCCGCTCTGATCGTCAGCCTCAGCTGCACCCTGGCCTTCGCCGCGTCTTCAGCCCCCGCGCCCGCCGCGCCGCGGACACTGGTGCTTTACGCCACTTCGGGTCCTTGGGGGCGTTGGGGCGAGATCTACGGCACATTCGTCGCCAATCTCGCGGGGCATTTCGGCGCCTTCGACGCCGAACCGGTCAGCGCCTATCGGGACGGCCAGATCGCGGCGCACGCGGCCACGGTCTATGTGGGCTCAAGTTACGGCGAACCCCTGCCCGCCGCATTCCTCAAGGATGCGGCCACGACCGCGCATCCCTTGATGTGGACGAACGTTTCAGCCGCAGGACCAAGGACAACGGCGGCCTCGTCGCCGTCAATATCCTGCACCCGGACCGCGTCCAAGTGCTGGCCACGGCCGTCAAGGCCGATGGAAAGACAGCGCCTTGGGCGATCCGCTCGGGGAACCTGATCTATCTGGCCGAAAACCCCTTCCCCTTCATGGGTGAGGGAGACCGTTACTTGATCTTCGCCGACCTGATGTTCGACCTTTTGGATCCTCATGCGCCGCCACTTCGGCGGGCCTTGGTGCGCATTGAGGACGTCGGTCCAGCGTCTGATCCCGCCCAACTGCGCGCCGTGGCCGATTATCTGTCTAGTGAGCACGTTCCCTTCACGGTCAGCCTGTTCGACTCCTATCGCGACCCCCTGGGTCGTCAGGACGCCGGCCGCCGCATTGACCTCGCGAAGGCCCCGAAGCTGGCCGAGGCGCTGCGTTACATGCAGGCGCGCGGGGGCGCGCTGATCGCCCATGGCCACACCCATCAATCGGGCTCCAGGCTCAATCCCTATTCGGCGGTCAGCGCTGATGATTTCGAGTTCTTTTCCAGCCATGTGAACAACGCCGGCTACGTAGTCTACGACGGTCCGATCGCTGGCGACTCCGCCGCCTGGGCGACCCGGCGGATGCAAAGCGCGCTGGCGGGCTGGGCGGCGGCGGGCTTTGCGCGGCCGACCATCTTCGAGTTTCCGCACTATGCCGGCTCGGCTGCCGACTACAGCGCCATCAGCAAGATGTTTCCCGCACGCTATGACCGGGCGCTCTATTTCGGGGGCGTGCTGAGCGGCAAAGCGCCGGACAATAAGACCTGGGCCGGACAGTTCTTTCCCTATCCGGTTACGGACGTCTACGGCCAGAAGGTGGTCCCCGAGAACCTCGGTAATCACGAGCCGACCGGCGAAAATCACAACCCAAAGCGCATGCCCGCGGACATCCTGGCCGGCGCCCGGCGCAACCTCGTCATGCACCAATCTTACGCCAGCTTTTACCACCACCCGTTTTTGGACATCGCCCTACTCAAGCAAACCGTCCAGGGCCTAAAGGCGCAGGGCTATAGGTTCGTCTCGGCGCAGGACGTGCTGGCCGCCCCCTAAAAGGCGAACTCGCGGACCTGCTCGGCATCCCGCTCTCCGAGCAGCCCGCGCTCCACCGCCATGCCCAGCAGGTCGAGCGGCGGCTGCGCCTGGGCCGCCAGGGCCTGGCCCAGGGCGTCCGCGTCGATCAGATTTTCAGCCACCAGGAACCCGCCCAGCGGCCCGCCGACAGGCCAATAGCGCTCCAGGGCGGCGGCCAGTTGCCGGTGGTCCAAGGCTCCCGACCGCACCAGCAGATCGCCCAGCAAAACATAGGAGCGCCGCGTCTCACGCAGTAGACGGGCCAGTCCCGGCTCATCCATCAGCTTGAGGCGGCGTAAGGTGTCGATCGTGGCCTGTTGACGCGCCAGCGGCGCGCGGTTGCGGGCGTGCCGCAAGGTGAAGGCGATATCGCTGCGAGGCGCAAAGACATAGCGCAGTCCGGCGGCGCCTGGCTGCAGCAGCGTTTCCAGGGCCTGCCGCTCAGGTCGCCGCAAGGGCTCAGCCAGGGCCACGTCCAGTGTGTTTTCCGTGCGGGCGAACGGTACGGCCAAAAACCGCGCTGACTGGCGCGCGTTGAGTAGGCCCAACACAGCGTCGTCGATCGCGAGTGGATCGAAACTCGCCGCCAGCACCCCGGCCTGTTCGGCGAAGGCCTCGGCAAGATCCTCGTCGTGCACGGCGTCGCGGTCCAGCAACAGCAGGCCCAATGGCCGATACCGCCGCTTTTGAGCGCGCAAGGCGTCGTGCAGTTCACCGAAGGTCACATGATTCCAGAACTGCAGGACCTCGCCCAATCGTCCGCTCCGGTGCTTGAGCTCCGCCAGGGAAGGATAGGTGTGTTGGGTCTTGTCCCAGGTGAACGAGCGCCCGGTAATCAAGTGGGACAAGAATAGCCGCATGGAGCGGACGAATGCGGCGAAGCTGATCACATTGGACACCACTGCCCTGACGGGCGTCAGCCAGATGTGGTGCAGGCCGTGGTGCAAGCCTGTGAACAGCGCGCGGTGAAAAAGGCGCACGCACAATAGCGCCAGGTTCACCTGCATCACCATCCACACCCAGCCGGAGGTGTCGAATGGCTTGGGCAGATCGATGATGGTGTCCAGATCGGCGTTGGCCAGGACCGCATAGCCCAGGCAATTGAGCGCCACGAAATAGGCCAAGGCTCCGATCGGCGCGGTGGCCAGGGCCTTGCGGTCGCGGAACAGAAAGTAACGGTTCGCCAAGCCGCCGAACCAGCCAAGCTGACGCCAGCCGACGTAGCTGATGCCCAGCATCCATCGCGCCTTTTGCCGAACGCTAGGCCCCCACCGGTCGGGGAAAAACTCCTTAGTGGCGACCAGCTCGCGGCGGGACGTGCGGACCTGTCCCTTGCGCAGAACGGCGGACCGCCAGCCCGGCGTCTTGGCGAAATAGCGCACGAAGCGCGAGACGAACCCCAGGGCCTTCAGCCGATAGGCGACATCATAGTCCTCGGTCAAACTGTCGGAATTGAAGGGCTGATTGCCGCGGACCGCGCACAGGGCCAGCATGGCTTCCCGTTGAAAGGCGGTCGCCACGCCGGCCGAAGGGGTCGAGCCCGTTATGGCGGAACGCAGGGGCAGATCCTTGGCGTGGGTCTCGGCAAACTCGTCCATGTAGTGGCATGCGATCAGCCGGTTCCAAGGCCTATTCATCGACAGCACCGGCAGCTGCACCATCCCCGCATGGGCAACGTAGCGGTTCATCACCCTCAAGCCATAAGGGTGAACCACATCTTCGGCGTCGTGCATGACGAACACGTCGAAGGTTTCTCCGGTGTGCTCTTCGTGCAGAAAGATGTTTTGGACGATCCAATTGAGACAGTCGGCTTTGACCGTCGGACCGTCGTGCGGCACCGGGGCGCGGTGGACATTGGCGAACCGTTCACGCACGCGCTCGACCTCGGCCTCGGTTTCCGGATCATTGGCGTAGACCCCGACAAAGATTTCGAAGCGGTCGTAGTCAAAGGTATTGATGGTGTTGACCACCATCTCGGCGATCACTTCCGCCTCACGCCAGGCCGGCACCATGATCGCCATGCGCGCCTGAGGCTGTTTGAGCAATCGTTCGAGGGACGGCGCCGGCCGAAAAAGCGAACGGACGCGCTCGATAATCGCAAAACCCCACCAGCTCAGATCAATCAGCAGATCGTCCAGGGAAGAGATCAAAATGGCGACGGCCACGACGATCAACAGGCCGTGCACGCCGTGCCAGTAGCCGGCGGCGACCTTCTCCCACAGGGCGGTGTCAGTTAACCCGCCGAGGGCTTCATCAATGAGATCAGCCGGATCCACCCGTCCCCCAGGTCTGCGCTCAGCTAAGCACGCCGCATAGGACCGCGTCGGTCAAGGCCACACCCCTATCGCGCGGCGTCCAGCCGGGGATTTGACTCAACCTGTCGGGCAACTGGGCAAGTCAGGAAGCCATTCACCGTCCAACAGACCCTTCACGCCCGGACGATCCGCTGGATTGAACTCGTCTCTCATAGACTGTTCAACGACAACGCAAATGGGTTTACTTGCAAGGCAAGCAGGCGGATGGGCCATTCGCCTGCCAACAAGAGAACCAAGGCTCGCACATGAGTCGCGTCAGATTCAGGGACAACGGCGCGGGACCGCAGCGTCCCACCGTTTACCAGGGATGGAAATTCATGAACGGTCCTATTCGCGTGCTTTTGGGCCTACTGGCCGCTGCGGCGTTCGCCGCCGCCTCGGCGATGACGGCGGCCCAAGACTCCAGGCCGGTCATCAACCCGGCGCCGACCGCCAAGGACTGGGCGGCCCTCGGCAAACTGCCCGATTGGAGCGGAGTGTGGGTCCCCGACCAGCCTAGCCCGGCAGAGATGGCCAGGCGCACGAAAGCCAATCCCGCGCCCTGGTCCGAAAAGGCTGCGGACCGGATCACAAAACAGGAGGCGGGCAGGAAGGCCGGCCATCCTGACAACATTTTCGCCAACTGCTTGCCTCAAGGCATGCCCACTTGGATGATGATCAGCAACAACGCCATGGAGATCGCCTTTACCCCAGGCAAAATCTACTTCCTGGGCGAATCCGACGGCAACCGCCTGCGCCGCATCTACACGGACGGACGGCCTCATCCCGCCGATCCCGATCCGACCTTCCACGGCCATTCCATCGGTCACTGGGAAGGCGACACCTTGGTTGTCGATACCGTAGGCATCGCCCCCCAGGTCTGGCTCGCGATCGGTGAAGCCAGCGGCGTGCCCAACAATGGCGACATGCATGTGGTCGAGCGCATCCGCCTGACCGGCCCTGACGCCCTGACCGACACCATGACCATCACCGCTCCCCATGTGCTGACCAAACCGTGGACAACCACCCGCCTGTTCAACCGCTCCCGCAGGCGCGACTACGACATTGTGGAGGGCGTCTGCTTGCAAGGCGCGTTTAACGAAGATGTCGACAAGGACGGCAACGCCGTCTTCACGCCCCAGGCCATGAGGGACGACGGCATTCGCGCCCCCATCCAGTAACCAAGACCAGAGAACCCCATGAACACCCTGCACAACCCCTTCGCCGGCCCCGTGGTTCTGACCACGATTCTGGCCCTTGGGCTGCCGGCCGGTCCGGCTCTGGCCCACCACTCCTTCGCCATGTTCGACAAGGACCATCCGGCCACGATCACCGGCACGGTCAAGCAGTTGAACTGGAGCAACCCCCACATCGCCTTGATGGTCTACCGCGACGTCAAGCCCGGCGAGCCGCCGGAGCTATGGACGTTCGAAAGCGGCAGCCCCGGCAACCTGTCCCGCGCAGGATGGACACGGCAAAGCATCCGGCCCGGGGATAAGGTGCAGGTTCAGTATCAACCCCTGCGTGACGGTGGGAATGCTGGCGAGGTCAACAAGGTGACCCAGCTAGCCACCGGAAAGGTCTTCAGCGCCGGCGAAAAGTGAGTCGATGGTCAGGGGCCTGACGGCTCAACCGCGCTTCGTCATGCTGCCATGTTATCAACTCGTCGCGCCCAATCTGCGTAGGAGCTCGGCCGTCTGTGTGTGGTTGAGCAGATAATCATAATCGTCGGCGACTGCGGAGCCCTGGCTCTGTGCCGGGGGTTTGAGCGCCGCGGCCAGCGGCGTTTCACCCTCGTGGTTGCGGGCATTGAGCGCCGCGCCGCTGTCGGCCAGGGCCTGAACGATCTCGTCGCGTCGCCGGGTGGCGGCGATATGCAGGGCAGTGTCTCCGTTCGCATCGGCTTGATTGACCGGCGTCCCCAACTGGACCGCCAGGGTGATGGTCTGGGCCGCGCGGGCCCCGGGAATGTCCGGCCCCTCAATCGAGCCCGGCGCGGTCAGCACCATGAGCACATTGCGCCCATCCAGTAATGGAATGGAGGTATCGGCGCCCTTGCCGGCCAGCAGTTTCATTACGTCAAGCCGGCCGGAGCGGGCGGCGAGGAAGAACGGCGTGGCGCCGATCATCCGCTGATCGAGCGAATGCCCGGTGCGGACCCGCTTGGTCGGGCTGCCCCTTTGTTGCCGGGCGTTGGGATCGGCCCCGTGGGCCAGGAGCGCCTGGACCAGCGCCACATCGCCGCGCGTGGCCGCGACGTGCAGGGCGCCATAACCGACGAGCGCCGCATTGGGATCGGCGCCGGCGTCGAGCAAGGCGACCGCCGCCTCGGTCTGGCCGGCATGGGCGGCCAGGACCACCGCGCTGGCGCCGTCCGCGCTCACGTCATTCACATCGGCGCCGGCCGCGATCAACACCCGGACCGTTTCGACATCGCCGTATTGGGCGGCGAACAACAGGGGCGTGAATCCACCCTTGGCGACATCCGCAGCGGTCTCCGCATCGCCGCCGTAAAGCTGGCAACACAGCACCGCGCGCTGCGTCCAGGATTTGGACCGCGCCCGCACATCGGCATGCGCGGCCAGCAGCAGGCGCGCCACCTCCGCGTGGCGCCCGGATACCGCCCACATCAGTGCAGTCTGTCCGTGGGCTGACTCGCGCGCGTTCGGATCGGCGCCGCGCACTAGCAGCGCCTTAACCGCCACGTTGTCCCCGCGCCGGGCCGCGACCATCAGCGGCGTGTGTCCCGTCGTCGGGGCGATGTTGGGATCGGCCCCGGCAGCCAACAGACGCTGAACCATCGCCGTGCCGGCATTGCTCGCCCCGATCCAAAGAGCGGTGACGCCCAGATCATTGGTCGCGTCCACCTTGGCGCCCTTGCGGATCAGGGCTTCGGCGAGGGCAAGATCATCGTTCTGCGCCGCCCAGTGCAGCGCGGTCGAGCCGTCGCCCGCGCGCGCGTTCACATCGACGCCCGAGGCGATCAGAGTCTTGGCGGCGCGCGCATCGTCCCCTTGGACGGCGTTGATCAGGCGAAGGTCACGGCTGGCCGCCTGCGCGCTCACGCCTAGAAGGCAAGCAATCAGACACACAATTCTTACTTGTCCGATGCGCACCCTTATGCCTCCCAAGAGTACAATTTTTCGCAATACTACACCGCGCAGACGACTCGTCCATGGCCCCGAATTGACAGGTCCGGCCTCACGGGCCGATAAGTCCCGTAGCAAACCCCAAAGCCATAATTGGGGTCGAGGAAGCGCGCGTATGAGTTCGCACAACCGTGTTGCCCAGGGATTCCTCGCCCTTTTTGCTTGTGCAGCCGTTTTTGCCGCGCCATCCGGCGGATTTGGCGCCGCCCCAACGGCCCTGCCTCACCCCGACACCGCCGTTCTCAGCCAATACTGCTTCACCTGTCACAACGACAAGCGCAAGGCCGGCGGCCTGGTGTTGCAGACCAAGGACCTGAACAACGTCGGACCCGACGCCGAGGCCTGGGAAAAGGTGGTGCGCAAGCTGCGCATGGGGGCCATGCCGCCGCCCGGACAGCCTCGGCCTGATAACCAGACTACCGACGCCTTTGTGTCCGCGCTGGAAGGCCGGCTCGACCACGAGGCCGCCCTTCACCCCAATCCCGGCCGCACCCAGGCCCTGCACCGTCTGAACCGGGCCGAGTACAAGAACGCCGTACGCGATCTGCTGGGGCTGGACGTGGATACGGCCACCCTGCTGCCGCCCGACGACGCCGACACCCAAGGCCTGGACAACAACGCCAGCCTGCTATCGGTCTCGCCCGCCTTGCTGGAGCGCTATCTGATCGTGGCGCGGCGCGTGAGCCGTCTGGCGCTGGCCATGCCGCCGGCCGGTCCCGTCACAGAAACTATCAAGGTTTCCAAGCTTTTGACCCAGCAGGATCGTGGCGCGGGGCTGCCCTTCGGCACGCGCGGCGGCGCGGCGATTTCCTACACATTTCCGGCGGATGGCGAATACCTCATCAAGCTGCGCCTGCGCCGGCAGATTAATGACTACATCATCGGCCTGCAGGAGGCCGAACGCATCGACCTGCGTATCGACGGAGTATTGGTCAAATCGTTCCAGGTCGGCGGCGAGGCCCATGGCTTGACCACGCCCGAGAGCTTCGCAGGTGAAATTTTCGGCTCGCCCGAATGGGAGCGGTGGATGCATGAGGCCGATGCGGACCTGCAAGCCCGTGCGCCGGTCAAGGCCGGACCACATACGGTGAGCGTCTCTTTCGTCGATCGGCAGGCCATTCCGGAAGACGCTGAGACTCAAGCCGGCGCCTCGACCATCCCCAACGATGAGAGCCGTCTCGTGGGCGCCGACACCGTTGCGATCAGCGGCCCGTTCAACGCCCCCGACCAAGCATGGGCCGACACGCCCAGCCTGCGCAAGATCATGCTGTGCCGGCCCAAAAGCGCAGCACAGGAGGAATCCTGCGCGTTTCGGATTCTGTCTTCCCTGACCGGCCGGGCTTATCGCAGACCGGTCACGGACGAGGAGACAAGGGCCCTAATGGCGTTCTACCGCCAAGGCCGCAAGGATGGGAGCTTTGTATCAGGCTTGCAGGTCGCCTTGTCGGGCATCCTGGCCTCGCCTAATTTTCTATTCCGGCTGGAGGAGGATCCCGCTCGCGCACGGCCCGGCGAGGCCCATCGAATCAGCGATCTGGAATTGGCTTCGCGCCTGTCCTTTTTCCTGTGGAGCAGTATTCCCGATCCCGCTCTGACTCAGTTGGCCGTGCGTGGAAACCTTCGCCGTCCATTAGTGCTGGAACAGCAAGTGCGGCGGATGATCGCTGACCCACGCTCCAAGGCCTTAGTGGATAATTTCGTCGGCCAGTGGCTCTTGCTGCGCAATCTGCGCCAGACCGAGCCGGACGGGCGAACCTTCCCCGATTTCGACGAGGAACTGCGCGTGGCCCTGGAACAGGAAACGACTTTGTTCGTCAATGACCAGATTCACCGAAACCAAAGCGTCGTTGACCTGCTCAGCGCCCGCTACACCTTTCTCAATGAGCGACTGGCCAGGCACTACGGCATCCCCGATGTCGTCGGGACCCGGTTTCGACTGGTCGACCTTCCGTCCGACAGCCAGCGTGGGGGCCTGCTCGGTCAGGGCGGCCTGATGATGGTGACCGCCTACCCCAATCGCACCTCGCCGGTGTTGCGCGGCAAGTGGGTGCTCGACAGTCTGCTGGGAACGCCGCCGCCGGAGCCGCCGCCCAATGTCCCGGGGCTGAAGGACGCCGGCGCCAACGGCGCGCCGGCGACAGTGCGCGCCCGACTGGAAGAGCATCGCAAAAACCCGGTCTGCGCCGCCTGCCATGCGTCGATGGACCCCTTAGGTTTTGCCTTGGAAAACTTTGACGCCACCGGAAAATGGCGCAATCAGGACGCGGGCGCGCCGATCGATTCCTCTGGCGTCCTGCCCAATGGGACTAAGTTTCAAGGACCGGCCGGTCTGCGTAACGCCCTGCTCGCCCGCAAGGAGCAGTTCGTCCAGGCCCTGACCCAGAAGCTGCTGGCCTATGCCATCGGACGGCAGATCGAGGCCTTTGACATGCCCACGGTGCGCAAGATCGTACGTGATGCGAAAATGGACGATTATCGCTGGCGATCGATCATCGAGGGTATTGTGATGAGCGAACCCTTCCTGATGCGCGCTGCGACCGTTGCGCACGCCATGCCATCCAAGATTGCGAGCGGCGACGGTGGGACCCGAGCGGCGCTGCAATGAGGTCAAGATGACAATCATCAAGAAGCTTTCATTGCCCCGGCGAGCCTTGTTGCGCGGCCTGGGCGCGAGCGTGGCCTTGCCCCTGCTGGACGCCATGACCCCGGCGCTCGCCCGCGCCGCCGACAAGATCGCCCCGGCCAAGCGTCTGGGCGTGATGTACGTGCCTAACGGCATGTCGATGGACTACTGGACGCCCAAGACCGCCGGCGACCTGGAACTGTCGCCAATCCTGCAGCCCCTGGCCCCCTTCCGCGACCGGCTGCTGGTGTTGTCGGGCTTGAATGGCCCAATGAAAGACCCCTCAAGTCCCCACGCCCGAGCCTCCACTGCGGTCCTGACCGGCACGCCGCCGACCAAGACTCCCGGCGGCGCCGGCATGGCCGGGGTTTCGCTGGATCAGATCGCAGCCAGGCGCTTGGGTGAGCAGACGCAGCTTCCATCCCTGGAGCTGGGCCTGGACAATCTCGATGGCGCGGGCATCTGCGAAGCCATGCCATGCATCATGTGCAACACCATCTCCTGGCGCACCGCTACCCTTCCGCTCTCCCCGGAGAACAATCCGCGCTTGGTGTTCGAACGCCTGTTCGGCGATGTCGGCAGTACGGAATCCGCCGCTAGGTCGGCCCATATGCGCCAAGACCGCAGTCTGCTGGACTTCGTGACGGCTCAGGCCGCCGGCTTGCAGCGCCGCCTTGGGCCGGAAGATCGCTCCAGGATCGCCGAATATCTGGACGGGGTTCGAGACATCGAGACCCGCATCCAGAAGGCCGAAGCGCAAAGCGCCAGGGAAATGCCTGTGGTCAACGCGCCCTCGGGCGTACCGGGGACCTTCGAGGACCACATCAAGCTGATGTACGACCTGCAGGTGCTCGCCTATCAGTCGGACCTAACACGCGTCATCACCTTCATGTACGGCCGCGAATTCAGCGGTCGCACCTATCCGGAAATCGGCGTGCCCGAAGGCCACCATCCCCTGTCACATCATCAGAACGATCCTGTGAAACTGGCGACCCTGGCCAAGGTGAACACCTATCACGTGCAGATGTTCGGCTATTTCCTCGACAAGATGGACAAGACCCGAGACGGGGACGGATCTCTGCTGGACCACACCCTGCTGCTCTACGGCGCCGGCATCAGCGACAGCAATGTGCACGACTCGCACAACCTGCCGCTCATGCTCGTGGGAGGGCCCAATCTGCAGATCAAGGGCGGCCGACACCTGAAGTACGACGGCGCTTCGTCCGCCGACCTGCTGGTCGCCATGATGGATAAACTCGGAGTGCCGACCGAGCACATTGGCGTCAGCGGCGGCAAACTCGACATCGACCGGCTCGCCTAACTGGGTCTAGCCTCGGCCCCGTTCAGCTCTTGGCGCCGAGCTTGCGCAGCAACTCGGCCGTTTGGGTATGGTTGAGCAGGAATCCGTATTCGTCCACCACGTCCGAACCGGCGCGCGGCGGCGGCGGCTTGAGCGCCGCCGCAAGAGGGGTTTCCCCAGCGTGATTTCGCACCTCCAGGCCAGCGCCGCTGTCGACCAGGGCCTGCACGACCACGTCGCGTCGCAAGGTGGCGGCCGTGTGCAGGGCGGTGTTGCCGTTCAGATCCGCTTGATCGACGGGCGTGCCCAGCTTGACCGCCAGTTTGATCGCCTCGGCGGCTTGAGGATCGGGACTGCGCGGCCCCTCCACCGTGCCGTGACTGGCCAGAACCATCACCGCCGAGCGGCCGTCCTTCAGTGGGATGGACGGGTCCGCCCCCTTGGCGATCAACAGTTTCATCACCTCCAGATGGCCGGCGTGGGCGGCCAGGACGAAGGGGGTGGCCCCGACCATTCGGCGGTCCATCGAATGTCCGCTCGCCACCCGCTTGGTGGGGCTGCCTTTTTCCTGCCGAACATTGGGATTGGCGCCGTGGTCCAGCAGCGCCTTGGCCATGGCCAGATCGCCGGCGGCGGCGGCGACATGCAGGGCGCTGTAGCCGGCGCCCGCCGCATTGGCGTCGGCGCCCGCTTGGAGCAGGACCTCAGCGACGCCCGTTTGCCCGACGTGCGCGGCGATCACCAAAGCCCCCGTGCCATCGGAGGCGGCAGCCTTCAGATCGGCGCCGGCGGCGATGAGCAGCTTGGCGGACTCCGCATCACCGTATTGGGCGGCGAACAGCAGGGGCGTGAACCCGCCCTGGGGCACCACCACCGGATCTTCGTCGCCGCCGGTCAACTGGCAGCAGATGTTCTGCCGCTGCATCCAGGTGCTGGACCGAGCCTGAACATCGGCGTGGGCCAGAAGCAGCAAACGCACGACCTCCGGATGACGTTCGGCGACCGCCCACATCAAGGCGCTCTGTCCGTGCGCGAGCTCCTTGGCGTTAGGGTCGGCGCCATGAGCCAGCAGCGCCCTGACGGCATCGACGTTGCCGACCCGCGAAGCGATCATCAGCGGCGTGCGCCCGGTCGGCGGGACGATGTTGGGATTGGCGTGAGCGCTCAGCAAGCGCGCTATCGTGGCTGTGCTGGAGTTGGTCGCGGCCACCCATAGCGCGGAGACGCCTAAATCGGTCGTCGCGTCCACCTTGGCGCCCTTGCGGATCAGCGCGTCGGCCAGGACAGGGTCGTCATTTTGCGCGGCCCAGTGCAGGGCGGTCGAGCCATCGCTGGCGCGCGCATTCACATCCACGCCCGCAGCTGCCAGCGTCTTGACGGCGGAAATGTCATCCCGCTTGGCCGCCTCAATCATCCGAAGGTCGCGGCCAGCGCCGGCGCATGCGCCGGCGGCCAGCCAGCATGCGAGGACACCCACGATCCTTAAGCGCTTGGCGCCCATTTTTGGCCTCCCGTCCAGGACATTGGCTGGCATCCTACACTGCGGCGCGCAGTCGTCCATGGCGCCGCATTCCCCGCCTAGGCCGGCGGCTCGCTTGACAGTATGTTGGCTGGGCAGGCAAGTTCGTGAACAGAAATACTTTTGGATTCACGACCATCGCGGCTCATTTCCGCGCGCCGTGTCCAATACGGTCGGCGCCAACGCCGACCCTGCACGAGGGCCGGGAAACCTAGGGCGGATGAATTTGCGACACCACATTGCCCTGGCCGTCGTCGCCTTGGCCGCCTCTGGGCTTGGGTCCCCCGCGCCCGCAGGGCCGGTGCAGTCGGCGGCTGCGCAGGGCGATGCTCACCCCGATACAGCGCTCCTCAGCCAATATTGCTTCACCTGCCACAATGAAAAGCGGCACGTTGGCGGTCTGGTTTTGGAAACCAAGGACCCGGCCCACGTCGGCCCGGACGCCGAGGCATGGGAAAAGGTCGTACACAAGCTGCGCATGGGCGCCATGCCCCCGCCGGGCCGGCCCCGGCCGGACAACCAGACCACCGAAGCCTTTGTGGCCGCGCTGGAAGGTCGGCTCGATCACGAGGCGGCGCTGCACCCCAATCCCGGCCGGACCCAGGCGCTGCATCGCCTGAACCGAGCGGAATACAAGAACGCCGTGCGCGATTTGCTGGGCCTGGACGTGGATACAGCCGCCCTTCTGCCGCCGGACGACGCCGACACCCAGGGCCTGGACAACAACGCCAGCCTGCTATCGGTCTCGCCGGCCCTGCTTCAGCGCTATCTGATCGTGGCCCGGCGGGTCGCCCGCCAGGCCTTGGGTCTGCCGCCCGCCGGCCCCGTCACCGACACGATCCGGGTGTCCAAACTCACGTCTCAAGATGAACGTGAAGGCATAGACCTGCCGTTCGGCTCTCGTGGCGGGACTGCGGTCCGCTACAATTTCCCAGTCGATGGCGAATACGTCATCACGCTGCGCCTGCGGCGGCAGATTGAAGACGTCATTACCGGATTGCAGGAACCCGAGCAGCTCGAAGTTCGCATCGACGGCGCGCGCGTGAAGACCTTTACGGTCGGGGGCGAAAACCATGGCCTGACGGCGGCAGCGAGCTACGGTGGGGAAATCTACGGCGACCCGGACTGGGAGCGCTGGGCGATCAGCGCGGACGCGGGCCTGCAAGTGCGCCTGCCGGTCAAGGCCGGGCCCCGTATCGTGAGCGCATCTTACGTGGATCGGCTGGCCAAACTGGAAGACGCCGCGACCGATGCGGGATCCCTGTCAGGCTCGCTCATCCCCTATGACGAAACTCGGCTTCAGGCAGTGGACAGCGTGGCGATCAGCGGACCCTTCAACGTGAAGGCGCCGGCCGGCGCTGATACGCCCAGTCTGCGCAAGATCATGCAGTGCCGTCCCATGACGGCGGCCGAGGAAGAGCCTTGCGCGCGCGGGATCTTGTCCTCCGTGGCAAGCCAGGCCTATCGCCGCCCGCTGACCGCCAAGGAAACCCAGGCGCTGATGGCCTTCTATCGTGACGGCCGCAGGGGAACCGATTTCAGGTCCGGCCTGCAGGCCGCCTTGTCCGGCATCCTAGCCTCGCCCAAGTTTCTGTTCCGTGTCGAACGCGATCCGCCGGAATCGGCGCCTGGGGCGTCCTATCGGGTCGGCGACCTGGAGCTAGCCTCGCGGCTGTCGTTCTTTTTGTGGAGCAGCATTCCCGACCCGACCCTGCTGACCCTGGCCAAGGCCGGAAAGCTTCACCAGCCCGCCGTGCTGGATCGGCAGCTCCGGCGGATGATCGCCGACCCTCGGTCAAAAGCCCTGGCCGACAACTTCGTGGGACAATGGCTGTTGCTGCGCAATATTCGCGACGCTGCGCCGGACACCTATCTGTTTCCGGATTTTGACGAGGAAGCACGCCGGTCGATGGAGCAGGAGACCAAGCTGTTCTTCGCCGATCAGCTTCATCGCAATCGGAGCATGGTGGAGCTGCTCAGCGCTCGCTACACCTTCCTCAACGAGCGGCTGGCCGAACACTACGGCATCCCCAACGTCTACGGGACGCGTATGCGCCGGGTCGACCTGCCGGCCGACAGCCCGCGCGGCGGCCTTCTGGGCCAGGGCAGCCTTCTGCTGGTGACCTCCTACCCCAACCGTACTTCGCCGGTGCTGCGTGGAAAATGGGTGCTGGACAGCCTGCTTGGCTCCCCGCCTCCCGAGCCGCCGCCCAATGTCCCGGCTCTGAAGGACACCGGCGCGGGCGGCCAACCCGCCACGGTGCGCGCCCGGCTGGAGGAGCACCGCAAGAATCCTGTCTGCGCGGCCTGCCACGCCTCAATGGACCCGCTGGGCTTCGCCCTGGAACCCTTCGACGCTACCGGCAAGTGGCGCACCGTCGACGCCGGGGCGGCGATAGACGCCTCCGGCGTCCTGCCCAATGGGACCAAGTTCCAGGGACCCAATGGGCTGCGTGACGCGCTTTTGGCGCGCAAGGAACAGTTCGTGCAGGCGGTGACGCAGAAGTTGCTGGCCTATGCCCTGGGCCGACAAATCGAGGCGTTTGACATGCCCGCTGTGCGCAAGGTGGTGCGAGACGCCCGTTCAGATGACTATCGCTGGCGATCTATCATCGGTGGTATTGTCAGGAGCAACCCTTTCCTGATGAGAACTGCGCCGCCCGCGCCGGCGGCTCCTTCCAGCGTGGCGCGCAACAGCGACAAGGCCGCTTGGTCACTCCAGTGAGACCGCCATCATGATCATCAAGAAGCTGTCCCTGAACCGTCGCGCGCTGCTGCGCGGCCTGGGCGTGGGCGTGGCCCTGCCCCTGCTGGACGCCATGGCGCCCGCCCTGGCCCGCGCCGCCGACAAGATCGCGCCGGTCAAGCGCTTCGGCGTGGTGTACCTGCCCAACGGCATGTCTATGGACTACTGGACGCCCAAGACCACCGGCGCCTTGGAACTGACGCCGATCATGCAGCCTCTGGCGCCGTTCCATGACCGCCTGCTGGCCATCTCCGGCATGAATGCGCCGAGCAAGACCGCGTCGAGCCCTCACTCCCGTTCCTCGACCGACTTTCTGACCGGCACGCCGCCGGGCAAGGCGCCGGGCGGCGGCGGCATGGCCGCGACCTCTATCGACCAGATGGCAGCCAGGCATTTTGGCGAGCAAACCCAGCTGGCGTCCCTTGAACTGGGGTTAGATCCCATCGACGGGGCCGGCCTGTGCGACGCCAATCCCTGCATCATGGGCAACGCCATATCCTGGCTTAATCCCACCCTGCCCCTGCCCCCGGAGATCAATCCCCGGCTGGTGTTCGAGCGGCTGTTCGGCGATGTGGGCAGCACGGAGTCTGCGGCGCGGTTGGCCCATATGCGCCAGGACCGCAGCATTCTGGATTTCGTGACAGCCGAGTCCGCCGATCTGCGGGAGCAACTGGGGCCGCAGGATCGCGCCAGGCTGGCCGAATATCTGGACGGCGTGCGCGATATCGAAACGCGCATCCAGAAGGCCGAAGCGCAGAACGCCAAGGATATGCCCTTGGTCAACCAGCCGGTCGGCATTCCCGCCACCTTCGAAGAACACGTCAAGCTGATGTATGATCTGCAGGTCTTGGCCTATCAGTCCGACCTGACGCGGGTGACGACATTCATGTACGGCCGCGAATTCAGCGGCCGGCCCTATCCGCAGATCGGCGTGCCGGAGGGCCATCACCCGCTCTCGCACCACCAGAATGACCCGCAGAAGCTGGCGTCCCTGGCCAAGATCAACACCTATCACACCCAGATGTTCGCCTACTTCCTAGACAAGATGAACAAGACCCAGGACGGCGATGGCTCACTGCTGGACCATACCCTGCTGATCTATGGCGCGGGCATGAGCGACAGCAATCTGCACTCGCCCATAGGCATTCCGGTCTTGCTCGTCGGCGGACCCAACCAGGGGATCAAGGGAGGACGCCACCTGATGTACGACGGCGACTGCTCGGCCAATCTGCTGGTCACGGTGATGGACAAACTGGGCCTGCCGGTCGATCGGGTCGGCGCCAGCACCGGCAAGCTTGACATCGACAAGCTGGCGTAAAGCGGGATTGCGCCCGACCCGTTCGAACGCTGATGTCCGGGCTGGAGGAAGCATGGTCAAGAGCATGGTCACCGTGCGATCCATCATCCTGGCGGGCGCCTTGGCGCTTGTCACCGGCCACTGCGCCTGGGCATGGGGGGCGGACAGCCATCAGATCGTGGCGCGGGTCGCCTATGGCCGCGTGGCGCCTCCAGTCCAGCGCGCCATCGACAAGATCGTCGCCCATGGCGTCGACTACGCCGGTTGCAGCGCCCACACCCTGGAAACCTTCGCCACCTTCGCCGACTGCGCCCGAACCAAGGGCAAATATGCGCCCGCCGCCAACATCCATTTCGACAATATCCCCCTGTGCAACGATCCACCCAAGCCGCCCGCGCCCAAGCCCTATTGCCCGGACGGGGTGTGCGTGAGCGAGGGGATCAAGCGGTTCGTCAAGGTGCTGCGCGACCCATACTCCTCAGACGACGACCGGGCGGAGGCCCTAGCATTTGTCCTGCATCTGGTGGCGGACGCCCATGAGCCTTTGCACGCTTCGGACAACAACGACCAGAACGGCGTCAAGCAAGCGGTGCGTCTGGACGCCGACGCGGTTCCCCCCAATCCGCCCCACCCCATCAGGTCGGAGTTTCACGCCATTTGGGACAACGCCGTGGTGTGGGCCTCCGTCGGCGACGTGGATAATGGAACGCAGGCGGTGAAAGCCCTCGCCGAGGCCCATGCGGCCCAATGGCGGGGCGGCTCACCCGATACCTGGGTGGGCGAGAGCCACGCTCTGGCCCAGCGCGCCTATCAGGCTCTGTCCATCGCGTGCGGTGCGGGGCCAGGGGCCCCGGCGACCATTTCCAAGGCCTATATCGATCAGTTCAAGGGCGAGGCGGCGGACCGGCTGGGCCAGGCGTCCGTCCGCCTCGCCGACCTGCTCTCCAGCGCCTTGGCGGCCCACGACTGACCTTGCAGGCCAAACCCGATCTACTGCGGTTCAAGATATCGAGGGGGATACGATGATCGAGAGTCTCGCCTTGCGGCCAGTTGGTCCGACCTGTTCATGCGCTGGTGCGACCGGCGCGATCCGCTGGCCTGAGGAATGCGCTATTCGTAACGAAGAGCGTCGATTGGATTGAGGTTGGCGGCCTTGCGGGCCGGATAGTAGCCGAAGAAGATCCCGACGCCCGCCGAGAAGGCGAAGCCGCCCAGCACCGCCGGTATGGAGACCTGCGTCGGCCAATGGGCCACGGCCGAAATGACGAAAGACACCATCACTCCGACCAGAATGCCGGCCGCGCCGCCGGTGACGCTGAGCAGCACCGACTCCGCCAGGAACTGCAGCAACACCTGAAGCCGGCGCGCGCCGATAGCCATGCGGATGCCGATCTCCCGCGTTCGCTCGGTAACCGACACCAGCAGGATGTTCATGATGCCGATACCGCCCACCAGCAGGGAAATGGACGCGACCATGGCCAGGAGCGCCGCCATGACCTTGCTGCTGCTCTCCTGGGCGTCGGCGATTTGGCTCAGGTTGCGAACACTGAAGTCGTTCGGCCGGCCCGGCTGAATGTGGTGGCGCTTGGCGAGAGTTTCGCTGGCCTGCTCAATCGCTGCGCCCACAAGATCGGCGCCGGCCGCCTGGATATAGATGCTGTTGACGCGGCCGGTCAGGTGGGCGACCAGCCCGAAGGCGTTGGGCGCGGGAGGATAGTTGGCGCTGACGATGTTCTGCGAGGCCTGAGGCGCTGCGGCGCCCAGCACCTTCCGCTCGGCGGTGTTGAACGGAATGATCACCACGTCGTCCTGGTCCTGACCGAAGCCGGTCTGACCTTTTGCCGCGAGCAGGCCGATGACCCGCATGGGAACGCCCTTGATCAGGATGACCGCGCCGATGGGATCGGCGCCGGGACCGAACAGGTTTTGAAACACGGTCTGGCCGATCAGGCAGACCGTCTCGGCAGCGTCGTTCTGTTCCTCTGTCATGGCGGCGCCGGAGGCGATCCGCCAACTGACGATGTCCAGATAAGACGGCGTCACCCCCTGGATGGCGGTGCTCCAGTTCTGGTCGCCGTATTGGACCTGACCGGACTGGCGGGCCAGGTAGCTGACGGCCTGGACCGCCTGATCGTCGCGCAGAATGGCCTGGGCGTCGCTGACCGTGAGGGTCGAAGCGCTGCCGGCGCCGCCGCGCACGCCGCCGCCGCCCGCGGCTCCGGGCTGGACCACGACCATATTAGTGCCCAGGCTTTCCAACTGCTTCTTCACCGCGGCGCTGGCGCCGTCGCCGACCGCCACCATGGCGATCAGCGCCGCGACGCCGATGAAAACGCCCAGCATGGTCAAGGCGGAGCGCAGCTTGTTGCGGGCCAACGCCTGCAGGGAAGCTGACAGGATCATCGACAGGAACTCTGGGCGCAGGTTGGCGTCCGTTTCGGCGCCGGAGGGAACGACCGCCGCAGGGGCCGTCACGTGAACCGGTCCTGCACCGCTCTCGTCGGCCACGGCTATTTGCCGTTCGTCAGAGACAATGGCGCCGTCACGCATGGTGATCATACGGTCGGCATAGGCGCCGATGTCGGCCTCGTGTGTCACGAGGATAACTGTCACGCCCTGCTCCCGGTTGAGCCGACGGATGATGTCCATGATTTCGTGCGAGGTGCGGCTGTCCAGGTTGCCGGTCGGCTCGTCGGCGAGCAGCAGCGCCGGCTGATTGATCAGCGCCCGCGCCAGGGCTACCCGCTGCTGCTGACCACCGGACAATTGGCCAGGCGTATTACGTTCGCGTTCAGCCAAACCAACACCCGCCAGCCCCTTGCGCCCCAGGTCGTTGCGTTCCTCGGTCGTCATGGCGGCCGCAGCGCCGTAGAGAAGAGGCAACACCACATTCTCAAGCGCGCTGGTGCGGGCCAGCAGATTGAAGCTTTGGAACACAAAGCCGATCCGGCGGCTGCGTATACCCGCCAACTGAGGCTCCGAGAGTCGGGCGACATCGCGGCTTTCAAACAGATATTGGCCGCTGGAGGGCTGATCGAGGCAGCCGATGATGTTCATCAAGGTCGATTTGCCCGATCCGGACGATCCCATGATGGCCACGAACTCGCCGCGGTCGATCCGCAGGTTAACGCCCTGCAGGGCCCGCACTTCGGTTTCCCCGAGTTGGAACGAGCGCTCCAGATCGACCAGGCTGACAACCGCTTCAGCCATGCCGTCTCCCCGCTAAAGCCGCAGCGAGGGCGAACGCGCCGCCGTGGGCTTCGCTGATTTGCCTGAGGCGGCCTGGGAGACAATCACCCGGTCACCCAGCTTGAGATCGCCGCCCTTGATCTCGGCGAACCGGTCGTCATCGAGACCGACCACCACGGGAACGGAAACCGGCTTTGCGCCCTTCATGACCCAGACGAGCCGTCTAGAGGTATCCGACTTGCTCCTGCCCGTCGCGTCTTTCGCCGCCCCTGTCGGGGTGAACCGCAGCGCTTGGGACGGTACCCGCAGCACGTTCACGGCCTGCGCCGTGTTGATCTTGGCGGTCGCGGTCATCCCGGGCTTGAGCAACAGTTCAGGATTAGTCGTGGTGACCACCACATCGTAAGTGATCACGTTCTGCACGCTGATGGGCGCTTGGCGGACCTGGGCGACCCTGCCGCGAAACACATGTCCGGGAAACGCGTCCACCGTGAAGCTGGCGCCGGCGCCTTGAACCGCGCCCGCGATATCGGACTCGCTGACGTTGGTATCAACCTGCATTTGAGTCAGGTCCGTGGCGATCAGGAAAAGGGTGGGAGTCTGGAAGCTGGCCGCCACCGTTTGGCCGGCGGTGACGTTGCGCGACACCACCGTGCCGTCCACCGGCGAGACGATGTTGGTGTAGTTCAGGTTGATCAAGGCCGCCTTGAGCACGGATGCTCTTTCAGAGACCTGGGCCGTATCCAGATCGATCACGGCGAGCGCCTGATTGTCGGCGTTGATCGCGGCGTCCAGGGCGTCGTGGGATATGGAGTCTTGCTTGAACAGCAGCTCCGCCCGCTCGCGGGTAATGTTGGTGTAGACGCGGTTGGTCCGATCCTTAGCCAATTGCGCCTTGGCCGTCGTCAACTGGGCCTGGTCTTGATCGACGATGACCTGATAGGGCTGGGGATCGATCTTGGCGCAAAGCTGACCCTTGTGGACGCGGGTATTGTAATCGCATGACAGGGTCTGGATGACGCCTGAGACATAGGTGCCGACCTGGACGGTGACCACGGGATTGACCGAGCCACTGGCGCTGATCGTTGTGACCACATCGCCTTGCGTCACCGGCGCGGTGACATATCGCACAGCCGCCGAACCGTGCGTGATCCAATAGGCGAGCCCTCCGACAACGACGATCATCGCGGCCAAGCCAAGACCTATCAGACGCCAGTTCAAGGGTTTGATCATGCCAGGCCTTTGACCACGAAAAGCAATGCGTGCGCATTGATACCCATCAAGGGCGCTGGGCGCGGCGTGTCTCGGAGAGCCAACAGCTTAGCCCATGGAAAGGTTGCCTCGCGGCGCCGCTGTCCAATGACTATGCCGATCTGCGCAATGCGGAGCGCCAGGTTATAGAGCTGCAGCGCGATCAGGCTTTAGCCGCAAAACGCGAGGGGTGACCAAGGTGATGGACAAGGACGATCCGGCCAACCACACCGCTATCGCCTTGGACGAATGGGGCTCTTGGTATGATCCCACGCCGGGGACGCCGCCCGGCTTTCTGATGCAGCAGAACAGTCTGCGCGACGCCGAGGTGGCGGCGCTGACGCTCAACAACTTCCACCGTCACACCGACCGGGTGAAGATGACCAACATCGCCCAGATGGTGAACGTGCTGCAGGCCATGATCCTGACGGACCACGAGAAGTTCCTGCGCACCCCGACCTACTGGATCTATGCCATGTATGTGCCGTTCCAAGGCGCCACGCCCTTGGCGGCCCAGTGACCGGCCCCACCTACAAACAGGGCCAATACGCCATCGCCCAGGTGGACGTTTCTGCGGCGCGGGGCGCGGACGGCAAGCTCTACCTGTCCCTAGTCAACACCGACCCAAACCGGCCCGCGCACGTGACGACCAATTTGTCAGGCAGCGCGAGCGGGCAAATCCTCACCGCCCCCATCATGGACGCCCACAACACCTTCGATGCGCCCAACGCCGTCCACCCGGTCGCCTACGCTGGGCGCATGATCGATGGGAAGCTGGTGTTCGACCTGCTGGCCAGGGCGGTGGCGGTGGTGTGGGTTCAGTAGGCCCCACAACCGCCGCCGCCTGGAGCCGAGCCCTACATCCCGTCCGGCAACCCAAACACATACACTGCCTGCCCATTCGCCGGCCGGTGCACCTCGGTGAGGATGGTGATGGGCATGTTTTCCGGACTGCCGCCGCCGATGCCGGTGGTGACGGCGACATACTGCTTGCCGTCGATGGCGAAGGTCACCGGATAGCCCTGGACCGTGGTGCCCAGACGAACCTGCCACAGCAGCTTGCCGGTCCTCACATCCACCGCCTTGAACCACCGATCATAGTCGCCGACGAAGGCCACATTGCCGGAGGTGGAGAGCACCGCCGTCAGGAAGGGCGCACGCTGTTCAAAGGACCAGACCTCTTTCAAGGTCTTGGGATCATAGGCCGCCAGCTTGCCCATCTTGCCGTCCGTGCCCGGCATCTCATAAACTTTGATGGCGGCGCCGGCGCTGGAGGATTGGCCCTCCGCCAGGTTCATGTCCCGCCCCTTCAACATGCTGCAGCTTTGGCTCAGCGGCACGATCAGCAGATCGGCGCCGGGGTTGTAGCTCATAGCCTGCCAGTTATGGCCGCCTTCCTGGCTGGGGCAGTTGCTGACCCATTCACCGGTTTTTTGGTTGATGATGTCGGGCCGATAGTGCGGCTCGCCGGTGACCGGGTCGATCTTGTCATAGACGTTCTGCAGGACCATCTCGTGATAGCCGAGGAACTTGCCGTCGGTGCGGTCCAGCTTCCACATGATCCCGGTCTTGCCGGCGGTGAACACGTCCTTGCGGCCGTCCACATCGACCAGCACACGCTCGAACACCTCATCCAGGTCAAGGGATTCGCCGGGGGCGTGGGCGTAGTGCCATTTCAATTCGCCGGTGTCTGGGTTCAGGGCCAGAGTCGACGACGTATAGAGGGCCGCCCCATTGCCGGATGTGCGGCTGGCGCGCATCCAGGGCTTGGCCTGGGCCGTGCCCCAATAGGTCAGGTTCAGGTCCGGATCGTAGCTGCCGGCGACCCAGGTCTCGCCGCCCGCCCGGTCGTAGTCCGGCAGGCCGTTCCAGGTGTCGCCGCCGGGCGTGCCCGTCTGGGCGGCGGTCAGGAACTTCCATTGCAGCTTGCCGCTCTGGGCGTCCCAGGCGCTGATGTAGCAGCCGGCGGCGACGAAGCGGTTACATCCGGTCATGCCCGAAAGGATCTTGCCGTTGATGGCCATGACGCCGCCGCTGGCGGTGTAGCCCTTGTTGCGGGGCGCCAGGTCCTGAGACCAGACGATCTCGCCCGTCTTGGCGCTGAGGGCGTAGAGGCGCGCGTCGGTGGTGGCGACGAACACCTTGTCGTCATACAGGGCCAGGCTGCGGGTGGCGCCGTAGAGCACGGTGGAGACCGGGCCCAGGCGGTTTTCCCAGATCAGCTCGCCGGTGCGCGCGTCCAGGGCCTGAACGGTGTTGCTGGTGTTGGACAGGAACATGATCCCGTCATGAACGATGGGCGTGACCTCGACGGCCCCACTCTCGTTCATCGCCCAGCTCCACTTCAGCTGCAGCTTGGAGACGTTGTCGGTGGTGATCTGATTGAGGGGACTGGAGCTCCAGCCCTTGTAGTTGCGCCGGAACATCAGCCAGTCGTTGGGCGAGGGATCGCGCAGCATGGCGTCGGTCACGGGCAGATAATTGGGCACGGTTCCCTTGACGTTCAAGCCATGGTGGCCGGCCTGAGCCGCTTGCGCGGCCTCTAAGGGGTCAACCCTGGCTGCCGACTTGGCCGGAGCGGCGGCGGCAAGTTGGGCGCCTGCCGCGGGCTTGCCGTCGGCAATGGCGCCGATCACGTTGCGGGCGCTCGCCACAAGCGGCTCGGGCCCAGGCTTGGCCCCGTTGGCCTGCAGGAGATAGGCGGTGACCGCAGCGTAGGCGTCAGGACTGAGGCTAGCCGCGCTGCCCTTGGGCATGGTCTTTACGGTGAAGTTGTACAGCGCCCCCACCGGCCGGTCGCGCCAATTGCTCATGAAGGCTTGGCCCTTCAAGGGCAGGGCTTCGTTATAGCCGACGAGATCGGGCTGATGGCAGCCCGCGCAGGACTGCAAATAGACAGCCCGCCCGGCCTGAGCCTGGGCTTCGGTATAGATGCCGGGGGCTGCGGTTTGGGCGGCGGCGGTGACGGCAAGCAAGGCCGAGGCGGCGGCCAAACCAAGGACGCCCCATCCCCTATTGCTCGGGCCCATTTTGCGATGAGTCATGGCATCCTCCCCTTATTGACCTACGGCCCGGGGCGGCAGAAGCCAGCCCCACAGATTGCCGTCCGGCGCTCTTTCACTCTTGATCTGCACGTAGATCCAGCCAGCCTTCATGGCGGTCAGCTGGGTCTTGGTCAGCTTGAAAGTTCCCGACAGGGTCCCTTGCCGCCCCCCCGAAACCTGCAGCGGCCCAACCACCGTGGGACTTGGCGCGCCAATGGCGTAACCTTGCCGCAGCTCCGCTCCCGTCGCATTGGACGGCAGGCCCTTGAATTCGCCTGTCACCGTGAGCTGATTGCCCTGAAGGCTTGCGCGTGCGCGGCCCTCCCCCAGCACATCGTCGCGCGTAGAGAGGTCGTCGGCCACCGACGACAGGCGGGTTTCAAATCCTTGCGGGGCCGGCGCCGCGCCGGCCAACAACGCCGCAGCCATGAGCACGGCGAGGGCGAAGGGCGCCCCGCCCCGCCAGTGAATTGCACCTTGCGAATCCATTCGTTTCCTCCTTGCCCCCAGGCCGGACGGGTCAGTCGCCCGCTTCTTCGACCTTGGCATTAGACCGCCAGACCATGCCCGAACGCAGCGCGCATGGCCAGTCCCAGCGTGAGGCTGCCCCTCACAGGCAAAAGAAAACGAGACAAGAACAAGATTGTGCGGGAAAGCTTGTGGACCAGATCGAGTCCGTCAAGACGTGACCGTGAAGAAGCCTGGGCATTTATTCGGAGGAACACCCATGACCCCTGTAAAGAAATGGACTTTTGTCGCTGCGTCGATCGGCGTGGCTTTGCTCGGCGCATCGGCCGGCTTGGCGCAGGACAAGCCTGCGGCGGTTAGCGACCGCCAGGCCCTGATGAAATCGCAAGGGCCGGACACCAAGGCCATCGGCGACTACGGCAAAGGCGCCGGCGACCAGGCCAAGGCCCAGGCCGCGATCGACCACCTGTTGGCGGCCAACGCCAAGATGGCAGGCCTCTTCCCCGCCGGGACCAGCTCGGCTGATCTTCCCGGCAAAACCGCCGCCAAGCCGACCATCTGGACGGACCACGACGGCTTCGTGAAGGCCATCGCCGCTCTGCACGACGCCGAAGTGGCCGAGGCCGCCGCGATTAAATCCGGCACGCCGGCCGACGTCGCCGCCGGCGCAGGCGCCATTGGCAAGGCTTGCGGCGGTTGCCACAGCGTCTATCGCGAAAAGCCCGCTGCGGCGGAGAGGCCGCAACCGAACGCCCCCCACACCCC
>JBEHYN010000029.1:0-41898 GCA_048498155.1 Pseudomonadota bacterium
GGCAATGTTGGAGATGTTCATCACACTCATCAAAGTATTGTTGAAGAGATAATTTCCAAACGAACCATGTGCTCCCAGTGCGAGGTTCCATTTCTTGTGCCAGCACCGTCTCAAAGGCGTCGGTTTTCAGCTCCTGTGGGACGAGGCCAATCAGATTGCGCGCGGCGCGGTAATCCTTGGTAATGTCAAATCCGCCCACCGTAACCTGGCCGGCCGATGCGTAGGTCAGGCCGCAGACAATGCTGATCAAGGTGGTCTTGCCCGCGCCATTGGGGCCGAGCAGGGCGAAAATCTCGCCCTTGCTGATCTCAAGGTCCACGCTCTTGAGGGCCTGAAAGCCCGTCGCATAGGTCTTGGACAGATTCGAAATGCTGAGGATTGCCGCCATGGCGCCAACATAGCCACGCGTCTCTGCGGATACGAGGGGCTGGCTGCGCTTTAGGGCGCGGCGGCGGGGGAAATCTGCGCGGCTCGCCTCAACAGCGCATACCGCAACGGCCACAGCGCCGCTTCCAGCGGCCCGCTCGGAGCCTCGCCCGTATCCAGGCCGGTGACGGGCCGCTCGCCGAGACCGGGCCTGCGCCAGCTGCCGAAGATCAGGTCATAGACCGGCAGCAGGGCGGCGAAGTTGCAGTCCCAATGCTCGGGCGAGGCGGAGTGGTGCAGGCGATGGTAAGCCGGGGTGTTGACCAGCCACCAGGCGCGGCCCAGGTCCAGCCGCGTGTTGGAATGGATCAGCACGTTGTAATAGGTCGCGGCCGCGTAGATCGCCACAATCGCCGGCGAGGCCTTGAGCAGCATCCCCACCACCAGCCACACCGTCAGGCTCTTGATCACCGGCTCGGCCCAGAAGTGCCGGGCCGAGGTGGTGGAGTCGAAGTGGGGGTCGGAGTGATGCAGGGAGTGCATGGCCCACAGGGCAGGAATGGCGTGCTGGGCGCGGTGAAAAACGTACTCGGCCAGGTCCATGGCCGCCAGATAGATCACCGCGCCGACGGCCAGGCCCCAGCCTGACGACGGCAGGACGATCAACCCTCCGCCCGCCGCGTTGACCGCCAGGGTGATCAGTCCGCCGAAAGCCGGGCCGAGGCCGAATTGGGCCGCCATATAGACCAGCCAGACGAACAGATTGATGCGATCGCCGGCCGGCCGCTTCGGCTGGGCAGGCCAAAGGCGCTCGGGGACCAGGCGCACGGCCAGCATCACCCACAGCGGTCCGGTCAAGGCCAGGGCGAGCAGTAGGGCGCGGGCGAAGGACGGCGTCATGGCTCCCAGTCCTAGCCTAGGAGCAATACGAGACGGTTAAGCCCCGCACTCGGCGATAGCCGCCGCTTCTCCGCAGCTAAAACGGGCTGCGGACTGCGGCCTCGATTTCGCGCAACGCGCAAAAGGAAGAATTTGACCTGGATCATAGCGACCCCATCGGTGTCCCGGCAAACTGCCCAAGTTGAACTTCGGATACGCGCAATGCACCACCGCAATATCGCCTATCTCATCGCTGACGGCGCTGGTGGACGGATCGTCGTTTGGGACCGGGACGCCGGCGCCTATCACACCCGCTGCTTCATCCATGATGGCCCCGACCCGTCGCTCCTGGGGCGTCATCCCAGTCCGGGATTTGAAAGCGGCGCCCATCTGCGGCGGGGCCTGGCTGACCGCGACGCGGTCCGCAAAAAGGTTCGCGCCGCCGTCGCCGTGGTCCTCGCCGAGCACGTGCGTCACTTCATGGCCGACAATCCGGTCGAGGGTTTCATTCTCGCCGCGCCGGTTCGGTTGTTGAATTCGCTGAGAGCCGAACTTCGAGACGGGCCGCCGATCTTGGGCGCCCTGGCCAAGAATTTGACTGGCGTCGCCGACCACGACCTCGGCCAGTGGCTGGTCAAGGCCGAGTTGTTCGCCCCCGCCTGATCAAACCCTTCCAAGCCCGCGCTTTGCGTTTCGCCGGTTTTGAGGTTGGATGAAAATCCGGGCCGCGCAGAATCGGTCGCCAACGAAATTCAAGGGAGCGGACATGCGGGCGTCCAACCAAGCCAATCCCACCGCGGGCCGGGCGATCCTGACCGTCGCCCTATGCTGCTTGCTCGCCATGATGGAAGGCATCGACCTGCAGGCGCCCGGCGTGACCCTCCCGGTCCTCGGGACGCTGTTCAAGATCAGCACGACCGAAAAGATCTGGTTTCTGCCGGTCAGTGGCTGGTTCCTGTCCATGAGCACCTTCGGCTTGATGGTGGGCGCCGCCATCGGCGGAAGGCTGTCGGACCTGATCGGCCGCAAATGGGTGCTGATCTTCTCAGCGGTTTTGTTCGGCCTGTTCTCGGTGGGCACGGCCTTTTCGAACAGCGTGCAGATGCTGGTGGCCATGCGCTTCCTGACCGGCCTTGGCCTGGGCGGAGCCCTGCCCAACGTGATCGCCCTGACCGCAGAAAGCGTCAGCCTGGCCAAGCGGCACACTGCGATCGGCATTCTCTACGGCAGCCTGCCCTTCGGTGGCGGCGCGGCCAGCCTGATCGTCGCCTTGGCCTCCGCGCCCAGCCAATGGCCGGTGGTCTATCTGGTGGGCGGCATCGCGCCGCTGCTGATCGTGCCCTTGCTGGTCGTCATTCTGCCCAACCGAAAGTCGGCGCCCAAGGACTCAAAGGTCTCCACCGACAGTGTGCTTAAGGCCCTGTTCGGCGAGGGCCGCGCCGCGCGCACGCTAGCGCTGTGGGTCGGCTTCTTCTGCGGCCTGCTCATCATGTACCTACTGTTAGGCTGGCTGCCCTCGCTCATGCGCGCCCGCGGGCTGAGCCCGGCCGACGCCTCCATCGTGCAGGTGGCGTTCAATTGGTGCGGCGCGCTCGGCAGCGTCCTGACCGGGCTAGCCCTGGACCGAGGCCGCAAGGCTCTGTCCACCGCCGTGGTGTTCGCCGCGACCGCTGGGGCCCTGGCCTATCTGGCGGGCGCCTCAGGCGAGTTCATGGTCGCCGTACTGGCGGGCGGATTGGCCGGCGCCACGGTCTCAGGCGTGCAGGCGGTGCTCTATTCCCTGGCGCCGAGTTGCTACCCCACCCGTATCCGGGGCACAGGCGTCGGCTTCGCCGTGGCGGCGGGCCGGCTGGGTTCGGCGGCTGGACCGTTCCTCGGCGGCATGTTGATCGGCGCGGGCCATTCCGCGCAGCAGGTTCTGATGACCCTGGTGCCGATCATCGCCGTGTCCGCCGTCGGCGCGATCCTGGTGGCGATCATGTCGAAGGATCCGGGCGAGGCGCCGGCTCACGCCTCTCACGCCTAGCACCGCGCTTGCTAGCCGCCGACCATCGCCGTTCGGCGGCCTCGGTCACTCCGCGAAGGGCGGCCAGCGGCAGATCCACGGGTGCGCCGCCTCATAGGCCTCGGCCAGGTCCAGCAACGCCTCATCGGCCCCGCGCGCGCCCACCAGTTGCACGCCGGTGGGCAGGTCGTCCGGTCCCGGGCGACCCGGCACGGCTATCGCCGGATGGCCGCAGGCATTGACCCAGGCTGTGTAGACGGCGTGACCGCGCGGGCCCACGCGTTGGCCGTCGATCATGGGCGGATAGGGCCTGTCCACCGGCCACGGTTGAGCGGCCGTGCAGGGCGTCATGATGATATCGACGTCGAGGAAGGCCTTGGCGGTCACTGTACGAAAATTGAACAGGGTCTGGGTCAGGGCTACATAGTCCGCGCCGGTCAGGTTAGCGCCGCCCTTGGCCTGATCGACATATTCCGAGGAGGCGCATTCCAGAAAACGCGGCTCCTGTTCGGCCAGCCACGCCAAGCTGGCGGAGGTCAGAGCCTGCCAGGCCAGCATGGCGTCGTCGATTTCGAAAGGCAGCGGTCCGAAGCTCACGGCGTGGCCCAAGGCCTGCAGATGGCCTGCAACCTGGCGGCATCGCTCCACCAGCATAGGCTCCACGGGCGCATCGCCCAGCCGTTCCACCACCAGGATTTTGCAAGCGCTTAACCTCGGTTTGGTGCGGCCATGGGCGGCGAGAACGTCGAACAACAGACGGGCGTCAGCGGTGCTGCGCGCCATGGGGCCGACAACCTCGCAGTCAAACATCAGGGGTGGAAAGCCATCTCCCCGTTCGACCCGGCCGAGCCCAGGCTTGAGTCCGACCAGTCCGGTGTGGGCTGCGGGACGGCGTATCGAACCGCCGCCGTCGGTGCCCAAGGCAAGGGGACAGAGCCCCGCCGCCACAGCCGCCGCCGCCCCTCCGCTGGACCCGCCCGGTGTCAGCGCCAGGTTCCATGGATTTCGCGTGGGGCCGAAAACCGGGTTGTCGGTGAAACCGCGTAGGGAGAATTCCGGCGTATTGGTCTTGCCCAGCAAAACGGCCCCGCTCGCGCGTAGACGCGCCACGGGCAATTCATCGTGGTCCGGCTTGTAGTCGGCGTAGAGGGGCGAACCCCACACGGCCGGACAACCACGCGCCAACAGGTTATCTTTTATGGAGATTGGAATGCCGTCCATGGGCCCAAGGGGCCTGCCTGCCTTGAGGCGCGCATCGCTGGCGTCGGCCGCCGCCGCCGCCGCGGGGTCAAGGTGCACGAAGGCGTTGAGCGCCGGATTCAGTCGCGATATTCGCTCAAGATAATGGTCCAGCAAGGCTCGGGCGCTGAAGGTTCCCGCGCGAAGATCAGCGGCCAGCCGACTGACGGATCGGTGGTGAAGCTCCCCGGTCATGCCTCTTCAACCATCCGCGCTGAGAAGCGGACGATGGGGCCAAGCGTTCCCAACTTGATCTTCATTGCCCACGAGCCTGGGGGGCAGGCCGTCGCAAAGTCCATCGGTCCCCTTGAGCGGGTTTCGCCTTCAAGGAGAACGAGGCAGCTTGCGGCGCCGGCGCCTTAATTTTAAGCGCCTGGCCGTCGGCTTATTGGCACATCCCAGGATTGTAAGTTTCAACCTATTCGGTCAAGGTCCGGCGCGCGCCAAATGCCAAGGGCCTTGGGGTTGAGGCCGCGAATCCGCCGGGCAGGACAATGGTTTCCCGCTGCGGATGGCGCGTGGCTCAATTACATGGTGAATGGGACCCATCACCTTGTAATGCCTTAAATTTCCAAGTAGCTACAAACCTGCAACTAAGCCGACTTAGGGGCGCAATGAAAGTATTGCACTGGGTGCCCACCACCCGGCTGTCGGCGGACCCTGCCGGGTCTGTGCGCGTCTGTGTCCAAGGTTTTTTCGTCGTCTACTGGCGGCCTAGCGAGTAACCCCGGAATGAAGGCGCGGTCGCGGTTTCGAATAATACTCGTTCTGCTCGGCTTGGTTGCGATTGGCCTGGTCGTATGGACAGTGATGGCGCCGAACAAGCCGATCTCGTCTTTTCTTGATCCTTACCTAGCTGCATTTCAGCCGAAGAAACAAACAAAGGTTGAGCGCGCCGCCGTGCCGGTCAGCGTCGCCAAGGCGGCTCTCCAGGACGTTCCCGTGACGATCTCGGCGATCGGCGCGGTCCAGGCCTGGCAGAGCGATCTGATCAAAACCCAGGTCAATGGAAAGCTGCTCAGGGTCGCGGTGGCGGAAGGCGCCTTTGTCAAGGCCGGTCAGGTCCTGGCGCAGATCGACTCCGCGCCCTATAGGGCCACGCTCATGCAGGCCCAGGGCGCCCTGGCGCGGGATTCGGCCCTGCTGGCGAACGCCCGTCTTGACCTCAAACGTTACCAGACGCTGGCCAAGACCAGTTCTATTTCCCAGCAGCAGGTCGATACCCAGGCCGCTCTCGTCCAACAGAACGAGGGTCTGGTTCAGTTGGACCGGGGCCTGGTGGCCGCCGCCCAGGTGAACGTGACCAACTCGACCATTGTCTCGCCGGTGTCCGGGCGCGTAGGCGTGCGCCTGACGGACCCAGGCAATGTGGTGTCGGTCACCGACACGACCGGGATCATGGTGGTCAACCAGCTCTCTCCGATCGCCGTGAACTTCACCGTGCCGCAGGGTGATTTCCAGCACCTGCTGGTTCTCAGCAACGGGTTCCGTACGCCGCTGAAAACCCAGGCTTACAGTCAGGAAGGCGATGTCCTGCTAGACACGGGCGAGTTGACCGTGTCCGACAATCGGGTCGATCCCGCGACCGGCACGGTGCAGTTGAAGGCCCGCTTCGCCAACGCAAGGCAGACCTTATGGCCAGGCCAGTTTGTCAACGTGCGCTTGACCGTGCAAACCCTGCAGCATGTCGTGACCGTCCCCACCGCCGGCGTGAATGAAAGTCCCGAGGGCTCTTTCGTTTATGTGGTCGGTCCCGATGAGAAGGTGAAGATGCGGCCGGTAACGGTGAGGTTGACCCAGGACTCCACGGCGGTGATCCAGAAGGGATTGGAAGCCGGCGAGACCGTGGTGACTGACGGTCAGGTATCGCTCACCCCAGGAGCCCGGGTTTCGTTTCGCGGCGCGGCGGGCCGCGCAAAGGGCGCCGGTGGCGGCGCTCCAGCCGACCGACGAAATGGCGGCGGGACAGCCCCCCCAACGGCCCAGCCCGGCCCCGGCGGCCAAGTCGCGCAGCAAGATCAAGGCGGCCAGGACAGCTCGGTGATGCGGGGGCAGCAAGACCCGTGAACATTTCCGCGCCGTTTATCAGACGTCCGGTGGCGACCTCGCTAATGGCCGCCGCCTTTTTCGTATTGGGCATTGTCGCTTTTTTCAACCTGCCGGTGGCGGCCTTGCCGCAGGTCGATTTCCCAACGATTCAAGTGCAGGCCGCCTTGCCGGGCGCCAGCCCTGAGACAATGGCCTCCAACGTGGCCCAGCCGCTGGAGAATCGGTTCTCGCTGATCTCAGGCATCACCCAGATGACCTCGACCAGCCAGCTGAACTACACACGGGTGGTTCTGCAGTTCGATCTTTCGCGAAACATCGACTCGGCGGCGCAGGACGTGCTGGCGGCGATCAACGCGGCTTCTGGCCAGCTGCCCGCCAACCTTCCCAACGCCCCTTCGATCTACAAGGCCAATCCCGCCGACGTCGCGATCCTCACCCTGGGCATAAATTCCTCGGTCCTTCCGATGCGCACGGTCAGCGATTACGCTGAGAACATCCTCTCGCAGCAAATCTCCCGTCTGTCGGGGGTGGGCCAAGTCCTCATCCTGGGCCAGCAGAAGCCAGCGATCCGCATCCAGATCGATCCACGCCGGGCGGCGGCCATGGGTCTGCAGATCGAATCAATCCGCACGCAGCTCGCGGCGCAGACCGTGAATGCGCCCAAGGGCTCCCTTGTGGGTCCCAACACGGCTGCGACCATCTATGCCAACGACCAGCTAACAGACGCCAATATCTGGAACAATCTGATCGTCGGTTACAAAAACGGCGCGCCCATTCGGGTGAAGGACCTCGGTCGGGCCATCCAAGATGTCGAGAACAACCAGCAAATCGCTTACAGCTATCCAGGAAAGGGCAATGACGATCCGACCGCCGTGGGCGGGAAAGGACTTATTGTTCAGGTGTTCAAGCAGCCCGGCGCCAACGTCATCCAGACGGTCGCCGGCATCAAGGCGGCCTTGCCGGGGCTGCAAGCCAATATTCCGCCGGCGATCCGCCTGTCGCTGCTGCAGGATCGCACTCAGACCATCAAGGCGTCGGTCCGCGACGTCGAGATCACCCTGCTGATCACCATCGGTCTCGTGGTTTGCGTGATCTTCGTTTTCCTACGCAACGTTCGCGCCACCTTGATCCCTAGCGCGGTCATTCCGCTTGCGCTGCTGGCCACCTGCGGGGCCATGCTGGCTCTGCATTTCAGCCTCGATAATCTCTCCTTGATGGCCCTGACCATCTCGGTGGGCTTCGTGGTCGATGACGCCATCGTCATGGTGGAGGTGATCTGGAAGAGGATCGAGGCCGGGCAAAAGCCCCTGGAAGCGGCCCTAGCCGGCGCCTCGGAAATCGGTTTCACCATCTTCACCATCGCGGTCTCGCTGATCGCGGTGTTCACACCCCTGATGTTCATGGGCGGAATCATCGGGCGGCTGATGCGCGAGTTTGCCTTCACCGTGAGCGTGGCTGTGGCCCTTTCGGTGTTCCTTTCGCTGACCTTCACCCCGATGTTGTGCGGCAAGTTCCTTAGGAAGCCTGAGCGTTCGCGCAACCCCGTGATGCGTGGGCTGGAGGCCATGTTCCAATGGATCGAGTCCAGCTATGCCCGAAGTCTAACCGTGGTCATGCGTCATATGGGGCTGACCTTGTTGGTGTTTTGCGCCACCGCCGGTTTAGCGCTCTGGCTTTACGCAACCGTGCCCACGGGGTTTTTCCCCCAGCAGGACACCGGCTTTGCAACCGGACAGTTGATCGCCGCGCAGAGTGAATCCTCTGATCGCGTCAATCGGAGGGCTCAAGAATGGACCAGGATCGCGGTTAAGGACCCCGATGTGACTTGGGCCACCTATGCGTTAACCGGCGGCAATGTGGCGATCTTGGTCTTGGCCTTCAGGCCTCAGGAGGAAGGCCGTACGGCGACGGCCTCCCAGATCATCAATCGCCTTAGGCCCAAGTTCGCCCGCCTCGTCGGCGCCCCCGTTGTCATGTCGCCCAATCAGGACATCAACGTGGGAGGCCGCGGAGGTCGGGCGCTCTACCAGTACACCTTGTCCGACGCCGACCTGAATGAGCTGAACCTTTGGGCGCCCCAATTGCTGGCGGCAGTCAAAGCCATGCCTCAACTCAGGGACGTCAATTCGGACCAGCAGTCCAGCGCCCGCGCCATCAAGTTGACGATCGACCGCGACGCCGCCGCGCGCTTCGGCATCAGTCCGGCCGACATTGATGCGGCGGTTTATGATCAGGTCGGCCAGCGGCTGATCGCCCAGACCTTCACCCAGCTCAACTCCTACCGGGTCATCCTCGAGGCGCCGCCCGATCTGCAAATCACACCCGAAATATTCAATTACATTCGCATCAACTCGCCGGTAACCGGAAAGCCTGTGCCGCTGTCCCTGTTCCTCAAGGTCGATCCCAACGCAACCGCCAGCTTGACGATCAACCATCAGGGCCAGTTCCCCGCGGCGACCATCTCCTTCAACTTGGCGCCTGGCGTGGCCCTGGGCGATGCAACAAAGTTGGTCGAACAGGCCCGCCAGCGGCTCGGCGCGCCGGAGACCCTCAACGGCACCTTCCAGGGCAATGCTGCGGCTTTCCAGGAATCCCTAGCCTCCGAGCCGGTCCTGATCTTGGCCGCTCTGTTGGCGGTCTATGTCGTGCTGGGGATGCTGTATGAAAGCTACATTCACCCCCTGACCATCCTGTCGACCCTGCCCTCGGCGGGATTGGGAGCCCTGCTGGCCCTTCTGGCCGCAGGCCAGGACCTCAATGTCATCGGCATCATCGCCATCATCCTGCTGATCGGCATTGTCAAAAAGAACGGCATCATGGTGGTGGACGTGGCCCTAAAGCTGGAGCGCGAACGGGGCCTGGGGCCGGTGGAAGCGGTCACCGAGGCTTGTCATCAGCGGCTGCGTCCCATCCTGATGACCACATGGTGCGCAATCTTCAGCGGGTTGCCCATGGCCCTGGGACACGGCACCGGATCGGAGTTCCGCCAGCCGCTCGGTTTCGCCATCATCGGCGGACTGCTGGTCTCCCAGGCCCTGACCCTTTTCACCACGCCGGTGATCTACGTCTATCTTGACCGCGTGCGACGCTCCTTCGGCGAACGGGAGCCTGACCGGCGCCCGCCCGAACGCGGCGCGCCCGCCGGCTCGCCCGCACAATAGAGGCCGGCGTATCGAGCGGGTGGCGCGGCGTCGATCCCTTCGCTACAAGGCGTCGAGATTCATAAATCGACAAACTGTCGGGCGGCCAAGCCGCTAGGGTTTTGCCTGACCCGCTTGAGGAGTTTTTTCATGATCGCCAAGTCTTATCTGGGCCTTGCCGAAGCCAAGGCCATCGTAGCCGCCGCGCAAGCCGTCGCCGTGAGCAACGGTTGGAATGTCGTTATCGCGGTGCTTGACGAGGCTGGGCATCTGCATTGCCTGGAGCGGATGGACGGCACCCAGCTGGCGTCCACCTATATCGCCCAGGAAAAGGGACGCACCGCCGCCATGTTCAAGCGCTCCAGCAAGGCGCTGGAAGACGCGGTGGCCGGCGGGCGCCAGGTGATGATGATGCTGCCCGGCGCCACGCCCATCGAAGGTGGCGTGCCGCTGATCTATCGTGGCGACTATGTCGGCGCGATCGGCGTCTCGGGCGTGCAGTCCTCACAGGATGGGGTCGTGGCCCAGGCCGGCGCGGACTATTTGGCGAGCCTCTAAAAGCTCAGCCGGGCCGACGCCTGCAGCGTGGTCTGCGACTGGCGGGGCGAGACCCCTGTCAGCCGCCGCGAGGGACGGTCGCTCCACACATGGAGCACCTCGCCCAGTAGGACCACATTGCGGGTTACGGCGAACTTGTAATCGGCCGTCGCGGCCCAGCCCGTTTCGCCATACCGTTCGATGATTGTGAACGGTTCATTGGCGGTCGAAAAGGTGTCGCCGCGCACCGATACGGCCGACCGGCCGAAGGTGTGTGTCGCCATCAGATAGGCGGAGGTGAAATCGACGTCGACCCATACGCTCTGACCGCGCGGATAGCCCATATAGGTGCTGCCGGTCATGGCCTGACCTATCAGCCAAGTGTGTTCGTCGATGTCGAAACGCCCGCCCAGGTTTAAAAAGCGTGTGCGCCACGACCATTGCAGTCGGTCGACCGAAGTCATGTCGCCGATGTTGTCATAGTAGAAGGCGTTAAAGGCCAATCGGCTGGGCAGGCGCCAATCCAGCCGGCCGTAATATCCCGCCCGTCCGTCCAGCTCGCGCAAGGGTTCGGTGAACCTCGCTTGGCGGAAGCGGATGAAACTGTTCATGGGCGGCAGGGGCAGGCGGTCGGTCGCCGTGCTCGTCACATCGTCCAATGTCCAGCCGCGCAGGGCCAACAAGGTGCCTGCAGTGTCGCCGCCGCCGAACACGCCAACCGTCGCCGTCAGTTGGTTGTCGACCACCGTTTCGCGCACCGCGCCTTCCAGCCCGACGACCTTGGTTTCCTCACCGGCCCACGCGTTGATCGCCGAGGGCGTGATGGTGTTGCTCACTGTCCACGCACCGCCTGAATAGCCTTCATGCTCCATGGAAATAGGAGGATAGAAGTACCCGGCTCGGGCTGTGAAAAGTAGTCCATTGGTCGGCGCGGGGCGGTATTGCAAATAGGCTTGGCTCAGATCAACGCCGTGGGACTGACTGGGCTGGGCCTGCAGATCCAGCACCATGCTGACATCGCCGATGCTGGGATTCCACACTAGGTCCGCTGACGCGATCTGACCGCGAACCGAGCTCTGGCCGCCGTTTCCGCCGCCCAGGCGGGTCTTTCCGAAAGCCCCGTTCAGCCAGGAGGCCTCGCCGGAGGATACGCCAAGGCGCAAATCCACGACGCCCGAAACAGTGTCGCGGGAAAACAGATCAGTCTGGGCCAGCGCCGGCCCGGAAAGGACCGCCGCGCACAGGAACGCCACGACGCAAAGTCGCACCTCGCCCTCCCTCGGGACGCCAAGTTTCGGAAATATGGTGAACGGAAATGTTCAAGGTTGAGTGAACAAGTTGAGCTGGCGACATCCGACGTCGGGAACTACGCCCGGCCCGTCGTGTTCATTGGCTGATCCACGGAGTCAGGTCCATGACACACACGCCTTCCACCAGGTCCGTTTCACCGCTCATCTTCGCGGGAAAGGTTTGCGGAACTCCAGTCTTCGACACCACCGGGGAGCGCGTTGGCCACATACAGGACATCGCCCTGAATAAGGCCACGGGCCAGGCGGCCTACGCCATCCTAACGGTCGGCGGATTTCTTGGCGCAGGCGAGCGACACTACCCCTTTCCTTGGCGGTCGCTGACCTACGATACGTTACGCGACGGCTATGTCGCCGCCGTAGACAAGGCAGGTCTTGGCGAGGCTCCGTCCTTCGCATTGGCCGATTTGGCTGACGTGGGCGATTCCGATGAACGTCAACGCAGCTGGGCGGAGCATTGGGGTCCGTTCATCTGACCTTCGGCGATCAGGCTGGCCTATGTGCAGAACGCCAAAACTAGGAATCTGCCCACGACGATATGGGCGAGAGCGACATAGCGCGATGCGATCGGCACGCCCTGGGGTGTAGGCCCGCAGGCTTTCGTGAACCGCGCTCGACCGGCGCCCCAAGACCTACAGCAGGCGGCCGTCCTCTTCGACGGGAATCACGTCCACTTCCACCTTGAGGGTCTGCCCCCGCGGCGCCAGGATCACGCCGTCGATGGGAGCGATGTCCGCGTAGTCCCGGCCGACTGCCAGGACGATATGGTCGTTCTGGGCGAACACCGCGTTGGTCGGATCGACACCGATCCAGCCTCGATCCGGCCCGCACCACAGGGATAACCAGGCATGGGTGGCGTCGGCCCCCTCCAGACGAGGTTTGCCGGGCGGTGGCAAGGTGCGCAGGTAGCCGCTGACATAGGCGGCCGGCAGGCCCAGTCCCCGCAGGCCGCTGAGCATGATATGGACGAAGTCCTGGCAAACTCCGCGCCGCCCCGCAAACGCCTCCGCAGCCGGTGTGTTCACTTCAGTCGCTTCGGGGTCATAGGCGAATTCCGCGTACATGCGCCCCATCAGCTCAGCGGCGGCCTGAACAATCGGCCGGCCCGGCGTGAAGCTTTCGCGCACATAGTCGGTGAGGGTCGGATCAACCGGTGTCCGCACGCTGGGATAAAGGAAGGCCGCTGGCCCATCCGGACCAAGGGCGTCGGTCTCGAACGCCCGCTCGCGCACGCTTTCCCATGTGTCGCTCGGCGCGTCGGGGTCGATCAGGCGGGCATGCACATCCACCCGCGCGCGCGCCTCGATCACCAGCGCCTTGTGCGGCTGATCGACCACCACGGTGTGCGTCAGTTCGCCGAAAGGTCCGGTCCGTTCCAGGATGCTCGCTGGCTTGGGCGTGATGGCGATGCTGTTGGACAGCAAGGTTTGCCCCGCCGAACTGCGCGGAGTCAGACGCAACACGCAGCGGGCGAAGGACACCGGCGCCCCGTAAGTGTAGGTCGTCCTGTGTCTCAGATTGTAGATCACGCGAGGGCGGCGAGCTTGACGGTCGGAACGGCGTTGGCGCCCTGCAGGAAATAGCGATCCGCTACGGCCGAGGACAGACGCATGAGGGCTTGCTCGAAACCCAGCACCTTGGGCCCGTCCAGATCGTCGGCTTCCTCGGTCTCGACCTCCGCGGCGGCGGTCAGCAGGATTTTCTGCGGCTGTTCGAGCATGCCGTCCTCCTGCAGCGACGGCAGTTCCGCCAGGTGTTGCTTTAGGGCGGCGAGTTGGAAGGCCAAAGATCGCGTGTTGTAGGGATCGAGCATGACCATGTCGCGAACCGGGGTCAGGGCTAGGCCCACCAGATAGCGGGCGCGATAGGTGATTTGGCTGTCGGCGAGGTCCAGCAACAGGTCCAGATCATCAATGGTCGCCGTGCCGCTGGCCAGGGTGCGGGTAAAGCGGCAGATATTGATCCCTCGCTCGATGCGCCGGCCCATGTCCAAGAAGCGCCACCCGGCTGTGCGGTTCATGTTCTCTTGCGCCAGTCCGGACAAGGCGGCCAGAATCTGCAGCGCGGCTTCCACATCCCTCAGGACGTCGGCTTCCGACAACATGCCCTCAGCCGGACCCGCCAGCCGGCTCTCCAGCCGTAGCAGCAGGGTCCAAAAATCGGCCGATAGGCGCTCGCGCACACTGGATGCGGTGCGCCGGGCCGACTGAACCAGGTGGATGACCGAGCCGATAGCCTCCTCATCGCGCAGGGCCGCCCGCGCTGCATCCAACGCCTTGCCGCCAAAAGCTTCCTGCTCTAGCGCGCCCCAAGCGATCAGAAGTTGTTGCAACCGAGCCAAAGTCTCTCCCGCCGTGTGCAAGGCGGCCTCGGAATCCATCAGGCTGGTGCAAAGGCTGCGAACCAGCCGCAAGGTCGCCTCGGCGCGTTCCAGATAGCGGCCGAGCCAAAACAGATTGTCTGCGGCCCGACTGGGAAGTTGACCGGTAATGCGTTGAACCTTGACCTCGTCCCGGGTCGCCAAAAGGGTGACTTGCTCCACGGGCCCCTTGGAAATCACCCACACGTCGGCGGTGCGGGCGCCGCCGCCCATGGAGATGGCCCGCACATCCGGCTGATCGGATGTGCGGCAAAAGCCCCCGGGCATGATGGTGAACCCGTCCGGTGTCCAGGCAGCGTATACCCGCAGCACGAACGGCGCTGGCTCCAGCTTGTCTCCGCGCAACACGGGGGTGGTGGACAGGCGCATCACTTCCTGGCCGACGAAGTCTCCGGGCCGGTCCTGGAAGCGCTGCAGGAAGCTTTCACGCTCCTGCGTCGACAGATCGGCCATGACGCGCGGCTTGGCGAAGGCGCTGGTCGAGCTCTGGGCATTGAAGGCGTCGGCGATAACGATATCGTCCAGATTGCGCTCGACCATGGCGCGCTCCACCGGCTGACCGCACCACCATGTGGCCACATTGGGGGTCTTGAGCTCCTCGCCCAGCAGGCGTCGGCATAGCTTGGGCAGGAATCCCAGCAGGGCGCGCGATTCCAGCAGGCCCGAGCCCGGCATGTTGAGCACGGCCACCCCGCCGCTGCGGATCGCTTCGAGCAGTCCGGGGACGCCGAGTCGGGAGGCGCTGTTCAGTTCAAGGGGGTCGATGAAGTCGGCGTCGACCCGGCGCAGAATCACGTCGGCGCGCTTAAGGCCGGCGATGGTTCGCACATAGGCGCGCCCGTCGCGCACCACCAGGTCGTCGCCCTCCACCAGCAGGAAGCCGAGGTAACGGGCCAGATGCGCCTGTTCGAAATAGGTCTCGCTGAACGGACCTGGCGTCAGTAGGCAGATTCCAGGTTCATTATGGCCTGCCGTCGCCGCGAGCCCCCGGCGCAGCTTGTCGAAGAAACCGGCCAGGCGCTGAACATTGGCGTGGTTGTAAAGGTTCGGATAGGCGCGCGAGAGCACCAGTCGGTTCTCCAGCGCATAGCCGGCGCCGGAAGGCGCCTGTGTGCGGTCGTCCAGCACCCACCAGCGGCCGTCCGGCCCGCGCCCCAGGTCGGCGGCGTAGATCTGCAGATAGCGCCCCCCGGGCGGCTCCACGCCGCGCAAGGCCCGAATGAAATCCGGGCTGCCGGTCACCGCCGCGGCAGGCAGGGCGCCGTCGCTGATCAGGCGCGCTTCGCCGTAAAGATCGCGCAACAGGGCCTCCATCAGGCGCGCGCGCTGCTCCACCCCTTCGGCGATCTGGCCCCATTCCTCCTCGTCCAGGATCAGCGGTAGGGGATTGAGCGGCCAGATCCGCTCGTTCTCTTCCCCGTAGATGCGATAGGACACGCCGGTGTCGCGGATGTGGCGAGTGGAGAGACTGAACCGGCTCTTGAACTCGCTCTCCGGATATTCCGCAAAATCGCCCAGGAAGTTCAGCCAATAGTCGCGCGGCCTGCCGCTGGCGTCCATCAACTCGTCGGGAATGCCGGCAAAGGTTTGATAATTGCGCAGCCAGCCCGACAGGCGCTCGGCCGCCTGGGCATTGAGGTTCTGCCGTCGGCGCAGGGCGTTGGCGGATTCAGCGGCCAAGGCCCGTCCTCAGGTCGAGCGTCACCGCGAACTCTCCGCTCGCCGCCAGGGGCGGTGGACTGACGACGCCGGGACTATGACCATGCTCCTGAAACCGCGCCTTGCGGCGCGCCTGCGCCTCGTAGGAATTGACCGGGAAGGTATCATAGCTTCGTCCGCCGGGGTGGGCGACGTGATAAACGCAGCCGCCCAGCGACCGACTGTTCCAACTGTCCACGACATCAAAGGTCAGAGGGCCGTCCACCGGCAGGGTCGGGTGCAGACCGCTCGGCAGCTTCCAGGCCTTGAAACGGACTCCGGCCACCGCCTGCATGGACACGCCCGTCGACGTCATGGGCAGTGGCCGGCCGTTGCAGGTGATGATGTGCCGCTCGGCATTATAGCCGCTGACCATGACCTGTAGCCGCTCCACTGAGGAATCGACGAAGCGAACCGTGCCCCCGCCCGTGTTTTCCTCACCCATCACATGCCAAGGCTCCAGGGCATGACGCAGTTCAAGTGTCACGCCGCCATAGGTCACCTCGCCGTGCACAGGGAAGCGGAAGGCGCGCTGCGCCTCATACCAACGAGGGTCAAAAGCGTATCCCGCGCCCCCCAGTTCGTTCACGACGTCCAGGAAGTCGGCCCAGACAAAATGGGGCAGCATGAAGCGATCATGTAGGGCGGTGCCCCAGCGCACCAGCTTGCCCGTTTGGGGCGTTTTCCAGAACCACGCCACCATGGCCCGGATTAGCAGTTGCTGCGCCAGATTCATGCGCGCATCGGGCGGCATCTCGAATCCGCGAAACTCCAGTAGCCCCAGCCGGCCGGTCGGCCCGTCTGGGGAATAGAGCTTGTCGATGCAAATCTCCGTCCGGTGCGTATTGCCCGCGACATCGGTCAAGAGGTTGCGCAGCAGGCGGTCCACCAGCCAAGGGGGCGGCGCTTTGCCCTTGCCCGGTGGCGGGATCATGTTCAAGGCGATGTCCAGTTCGTAAAGGCTGTCGTGGCGCGCCTCGTCCACGCGCGGCGCCTGGCTTGTGGGGCCGACGAACAGGCCCGAGAACAGATAGGACAGAGACGGGTGACGCTGCCAGTAGAGCAACAGGCTCTTGAGCACGTCGGGACGGCGCAGGAAGGGTGAATTGGCCGGGCTTTCCCCACCGAGCACCACATGGGCTCCCCCGCCCGTGCCCGTATGGCGCCCGTCGATCATGAACTTGTCGGCGCCCAGTCGACAGGCGCGCGCGTCATCATAAAGGCCCGTGGTGATGGCCACCGCCTCGTCCCAGGTGGCGGCCGGCTGGACATTGACCTCGATCACGCCGGGGTCGGGCGTCACTTTCAGTACGCCCATCCGGACGTCATCGGGCGGGGTGTAGCCCTCCAGCCGTATGGGCAGGCCTTCGCCCGCCGCCTCCAAGTGGGCCACCAGTTCCAGATAATCCTCCAGGCGCGCCACCGGCGGCATGAAGACATAGACAAAGCCCTGGCGCGCCTCGAAGGTCATGGCGGTGCGCACAATGGAAGGCTTGCCCTTCTTGGGCGCTTGCGGCTCCGCTTCGACGGCCGCGTAGGCCTCATCGAAACTGGGCAGGCCGCCTCGCTCTTCATAGGGATCGACAGGCGTAATGTAGGGATAGTCCTTGGGCGCCACTTCGGGCAGGCCGCCCAGCGGCAGCCTCAGGCCGACGGGCGAATCGCCCGGCAACAGAAACAGGTTCTCCCGGCGGAAACGCCAGGCCTCGCTGACCCAACCGTCCCCCTCGGATTTGGCCAAGGCGCGCCGGATCGGCAGGACATAGCCCACCGGCTTGGACAATCCCCCGGCCATCGCCTTGGCCACGCCTGTACGCAGTGTTTCGTCGTCCAGGGCTTCATCGTTGAAGGACACGCCTGGGGGCAGGTCGTTCTCGGACTTGATCCAGTGAATCGGGTCTTCGCGCGCCGGAAGAACAAGGTTCGGATCCAGGCCCAGGCGCGTCGCCAGCCGTTCGGCCAGAGACTTGGCGTCCTTGACCCCGGCCTTCTTGGCTGGCTTGTCCTCGACCACGCCGCGCCAGACTGGTTTGCCGTCCTTGCGCCAAAATAGCCCGAGGGCCCAGCGCGGCAGGGGCTCGCCGGGGTACCACTTGCCCTGGCCAAAGTGCAGCAGGCCGCCCTTGCCGAAACGGTCCTTCAGCTTGCCCAACAGCTTTCGCGACAGCACCGGCTTGGTGGGGCCGGACGCGTCGGTATTCCACTCGCCCGCCTGGAAGTCGTCGATGGAGACGAAGGTGGGCTCACCGCCCATGGTCAGGCGCACGTCTTGGACGGACAGATCAGCTTCCACCCGGCGGCCCAAATCGTCCAGCGCCGCCCAATCGGCATCCTCAAATGGGCGGGTGATGCGGATCGGTTCGACCAGCCGCTGCACCGTCATCTCAAATTCGAAGTCGGTCTTGGCCACGCTGGCGATGCCGGTGATGGGGGCCGCGGAGCGGTAGTGGGGCGATGCCGACAAGGGAATGTGCCCCTCGCCGCAGAGCAGACCCGAGGTGGCGTCGAAGCCAATCCAGCCTGCGCCGGGCAGATAGACCTCGGCCCAGGCGTGCAGGTCGGTGAAGTCCGTGCGCGTTCCCAGCGGCCCCTCCACGGGGTCGATGTCAGCCCGTAGCTGAATGAGGTAGCCGGACACAAAGCGCGCGGCCAAGCCCAGCTTGCGCATCATCTGCACCAGCAGCCAGGCGCTATCGCGGCAGGACCCGGAGTTGAGGGTCAAGGTTTCGTCAGGAGTCTGCACCCCCGGCTCCATCCGCACCAGATAGCGGACGTTGCGCAGGATCGCGGCGTTCAACTCCACCAGGAAATCGACGGTGCGCTCACCTTGGGGTTCGAGAGCGTCGGCGGCGGCTTGTAACAACGGCCCGTCATCGTCCACGCCCATATAGGCGGACAGGTCGTCCTTCAGATCGTCCGTATAGGCGAACGGCAAGACTTCGGCGTAGGGCTCCACGAAAAAGTCGAACGGATTGGTCACCGTCATTTCCGCAGTCAGATCGACCGTAACGCTGAACTCAGTGGTGCGTTCGGGGAAGACCAGCCGCGCGAGCCAGTTGCCGTGGGGGTCCTGCTGCCAGTTGATAAAATGGTTGGCGGGCTGAATCGTCAGGGAATAGCTGGGAATACGGGTGCGGCAGTGGGGCGCCGGCCTGAGCCGAATGACCTGCGGTCCCAACTCGACCAACCGGTCGTAGCGATAGCGCGTCACATGGTGGAGGGCGGCGATGACCGACAGGGCGGACTCCTCGGCTCAAGTCGAGCACAACGTTCCGATACAGCTAGCCGCGCCACAGGCCTCGCCACAAGGGGTGAAAGCCCATTGCGGACAGTTGGCGTCGATTTGCCTGTGCAGGATGCTCATCGCGCCATAAACCGCAGTGGGGAGAAAAGGGCGTCGCATGCGCGTGCTGATCATCAAGCTGGGGGCTCTGGGCGACTTCGTGCAGGCCTTCGCCGCCTTCCGGCAGATTCGCGAAGCCCACGCCGAAGACGAGATCACCTTGCTCACGACCCCGCCCTATGCCGATCTGGCGCAGGCCAGCGGACTGTTCGACAGGATTGAAACTGACGGACGACCCAAGGGACTGACGCAAGCCGTCAAGCTATTCGGTCGGCTCAGGGCCGCGCGCTATGACCGGGTCTATGATCTGCAGACCTCAAGCCGCTCAAAGCTGTTCTTCTACGCCTTCCTGCCGTTTCCTCCCCAATGGTCTGGCATCTCGCCCGGCGCCTCGCATCGGCAGACGCGGCCCGACCGCGACGCGATGCACAATCTCGACCGCATGGCGGATCAGCTTCATGTCGCGGGCATAGGGCCTGCCTACCAGCCCGGCGAGGCGCCGGCGCCGGATTTGAGTTGGGCGCTCGCGGCGCCGGGGTGCGAGCCGCACGCGTTGATGGAGCATTTGGGTCTCAAGGCCCCATTCGCAATCCTGGCGCCGGGCGCCTCGACGGTGAAGCCCGAGAAACTTTGGCCCATCGAATTCTACGCGGAGTTGGCGCAAAGGTTTGAGCAGGCGGGCCTGCAGGTGGTCGTGGTTGGCGGGCCGGGCGAAAGCGTCCTCTATACGCTGATCGCGGCTAGGTCGCCTGCGGCGGTGGACCTGACCGGGCGAACCACCCTGGTCCAGCTTGCCGCCGTCGGAACTCAGGCTCGGCTTTGCGTGGGTAATGATTCTGGCCCGACCCACCTTCTGGCCTACGCCGGCGCGCCTGGTCTGATGCTGATGTCGCGTGTATCGGACCCAGCGCACTGTGGCCCGCGTGCACGCATGACTTCGCTGATGGACGAGGATTTGCGGGCGCTCAAGGTCGACACAGTGTTGACAGCCTGCCTACACGCCTTGGCCGCGACATAAAATGTCTTGCGAAACCAGGGTCGTCCGCGCCATCGTTTGTCTCAGTAATCGCGTTGGCTCCGTGAATCGGAGCCGGCCCGGTAATCTGTGACCCTGGGCTCCGGAGTCCAATGGCCCCGCCCTCTCTCAAGATATTTGTCATCAGCCTGGACCGCGCCGTGGACAGACGGGCGCATATGCAAGCCTTGTTGTCGGAGCTGGGCCTGACGGCGGAATTCGTCTCGGCAGTGGACGGCGCCGCCCTCACGCAAGCCGACCGCAGCCAGTACGACGCCCGATTGGCGCGGCTGAACTACCGCGCGGAAATGACTGACACGGAGATCGCCTGCTATCTCAGCCATTATCGAATCTATGAGCGGATCTGCAGCGAGACTTTGCCCCTCGCGCTGATCCTCGAGGACGACATCTGCATCGCACCCAACTTCGTGGAGGCAGTGGGCATCTTGGCGGCTCAGAGCGATCCGGCGTGGACAGTGGTGCGCTTGCAGACAATTCGCGGAAAATTGCTCAATCCCACCTCTAAACAAGGTCGCGGACGGCGCGTTGGCGCCTTGGGCGCCTCCGAGCTTTACCAACTCGACACCCATGTCCTCGGCGGCTGCGCCTATCTGATGCGGCTGCCGGCCGCGCAGACCATGCTCGCATACGGCCGCGCCATCAGCCGGCCGATCGACCAGACCCTTGACCGGTTCTGGGAGAACGGAATCGTGCCCTATATCGTGCGGCCCTTTCCGGTGCGCCAGCACCCGGCGTTCGATTCAGAGATCGGTGTGCGCGGAAAGGACGCCTACATCGAAGAGCGAACGGTGGATGCCATTCGCGGACGGATCAGGCGCGCGCGCGACGGCGTCAACAAGCGCCTGTTCCGCCTCGCCCTGCGTTGGCCATGGCTGCGCGGCATTGCCTTCCTGCTGCTGCCATGGCCCACGCGTGTCAGCTTGCAGGACCTGGCCAAGGCCCGGTGAGGCCTAAGCAGACGAAAGCTGGTCGCGACCCTGGACTAAACTCCACTGTCAGCCGAAATTGAGCCTCCCGCCTTCGAGCTAGGAGATAGCGAATGACCACCCAAGGCGCCTTTGTCTGGTACGATTTGATGACGTCCGACATGGCGGCCGCTGAGTCCTTCTATGCCGGCGTGATCGGGTGGAACGCCGAGGATTCCGGCATGCCGGACACCTCCTACACCTTGTTCAGGGTCGGCGATCGTCCCATGGCCGGCCTCATGACCCTGCCCCAGGACGCGAAGGATATGGGCGTGCCGCCCTGCTGGACCGGCTACGTGGCGGTGGCGGACGTGGACAAGGCTGCGGCGGCTTATCAGGCGGATGGCGGGGTGGTTCGCAAGGGTCCGATGGACATTCCCGGCGTGGGCCGCTTCGCGGTGGCCGCCGATCCTCAAGGCGCAGTGCTCTGTCTGTTCAAGGGGCAGGGCGAAGCGATGGCGCCCTTGGCGCTGGGAACGCCGGGTTCGATCGGTTGGCATGAATTGATGACCAGCGATTTGGAAGCCGGCTTCGCCTTCTACGCCAAGCAGTTCAGTTGGAGGAGAGGCGACGGCGTCGATATGGGCGACATGGGCCTGTATCAGCTCTTCGTCCATGACGGCGAAGCCATCGGCGGCATGATGAAGCGCCCGCCGCACCTGCCGGTCTCCTATTGGGGTTACTATTTCAACGTCGAGGACATCCATGCGGCGGTCGGCAAGGTGACCAGTGGCGGGGGCCAGGTTCTCAACGGCCCGTCGCCGGTCCCCGGCGGCCAATGGGTCGCCAATTGCCGCGACCCGCAGGGGGCCTATTTCAGCGTCGTTGCGGCCAAATAAGCTCGCGCCGCGCGATCGGAAGATCCGGCGCTCAATTTTTTCCATCCCGTGTTCGGGCGATGGGCGCGCTACGCCAATAGGGTGTAGCCTCCTCGACGCAGGCGCCGAGTCGGGAGGGCGCTTGGCCTCATCATGCGCTCAAGGAATAATCAGAATGACCTTGAACCTAGGCCGCTACGCCACCCTTGCGATCTGTGTGCTGGTCTTGCTGTTGGAAGTCGCCAATTTCGGACAACACCCTCAAATCTGGCAGGACGCCATCATGGCGGCCTCCCTGTTCGTCACGGCCGTCGGCGTGCACGACTTTTTTCAGCCGAGCCACTCCATCCTGCGCAACTATCCGGTGCTCGGACATATCCGCTGGCTGGCCGAACTGATCCGTCCGGAAATCCGTCAGTACCTGATCGAGGCAGACGAGGACGCCGCGCCGTTTTCCCGCGTTCAGCGCTCGGTGGTCTACGCCCGGGCCAAGAACCAGGGATCTGAAAGGGCGTTCGGCACGCTGCTCGATGTCTATCGCGATGGCTACGAATTCATTGGCCACGCCACCTGTCCTGTTCCTGCGGTCGACCCGGGCAGTTTCCGCATCACCATCGGCGGCGACCAGTGCGCCAAGCCCTATTCCTCGTCGGTTTTCAATATTTCGGCGATGAGTTTCGGCTCGCTCGGCGCCGCCGCCATCCGCGCCCTGAACAAGGGCGCGCAGCTCGGAGGCTTCTCCCACGACACCGGGGAAGGCAGCATCAGTCGCTATCATCGCGAGTTCGGCGGCGACATCGTTTGGGAGATCGGCTCGGGCTACTTCGGCTGCCGCACGCCAGAAGGCCAATTCGATCCTGAGCGCTTCGCCGTCCAGGCCAAGAACGATCAGGTCAAAATGATCGAGATCAAGCTCAGTCAAGGCGCCAAGCCGGGCCATGGCGGCATTCTTCCCGCCGAGAAGGTCACTGCGGAGATCGCCGAGGCGCGCGGCGTGCCCTTGGGCGTGGATTGCGTCTCGCCATCGCGGCACAGCACTTTTTCCACCCCTCTTGAGCTGATGGCCTTCATTGCCCGCCTGCGCGAGCTGTCGGGCGGCAAGCCTGTGGGATTCAAGCTGTGCCTGGGCCACCCCTGGGAGTTTATGGCTATGGTGAAGGCCATGCTGGAAACGGGCATACGGCCCGATTTCATCGTGGTCGATGGCGCCGAAGGCGGCACGGGAGCAGCCCCGGTGGAATTTTCCGACCACATGGGCACGCCCATGCGCGAGGGGCTTTTGTTGGTGCACAATACTCTGGTGGGCGCGGGCCTTCGCGATCAGATCCGCATTGGTGTGGCGGGCAAGGTCATTTCAGCCTTCGACATTGCCAGCGTCCTGGCCATTGGCGCTGACTGGGCCAATGCCGCACGCGGCTACATGTTCGCCCTGGGCTGCGTGCAATCGCTCCACTGCAACACCAACCGCTGCCCGACCGGAGTCGCCACCCAGGATCCCACGCGCCAACGGGCGCTGGTGCTCGAGGACAAGGCTGAGCGGGTCTACAATTTTCACCGCAACACGCTGAAGGCCCTGTCCGAAATGCTCGCGGCGGCGGGGTTGTCGCATCCCAGTGAACTGGCCCCGCAACACCTAGTGCGGCGGGTGAGCGTGACCGAGGTCAAGCCGTTCTCGGCCATGCACGCATTCCTGCGCCCAGGCGAATTGCTGAGCGGCGCCTGCGATCATGAATTTTATCGAAATTCATGGCGCATGGCCCAGGCGCAAAGCTTCGCCCTGGTCGATCCCCTGGCCCAGGCCGAGAGCCTCACCCGTCGGGCATAAACGTCAGGGCGCCTCCGGATATAGTCCGCGCAAGCCGGCGCCGCTCGCCTCGCATACCCCGCGTTCGGTAATGATGGCGCTGACCAACCGCGCGGGCGTGACGTCGAACGCAGGGTTGGCCGCTGGGCTGTTTAGCGGCGTCAGGCGCACGGTGCGCAGCTCGCCGGCATCATCCATCCCGGTCTGGTGCGTGACCTCGCGCCCACTGCGTTCCTCAATGGGAATGTCGCCGCCCCGCTCAAGGCGCCAATCGATGGTCGAGAAGGGCAGTGCGGCATAGAACGGCACGCCGTTGTCGCGCGCCGCCAGGGCCTTCAGATAGGTGCCGATCTTGTTGCAGACGTCGCCGTTAGCCGCCACGCGGTCGGAGCCGACGATGCACAGGTCGACCTGGCCCTGCTGCATCAGATGCCCGCCGGCGTTGTCGGCGATCACCGTGTGGGGCACGCCATGGCGGCCCAGCTCCCAGGCGGTCAAGGCCGCGCCCTGGCCCCGCGGCCGGGTTTCGTCCACCCACACGTGCACCGGGACGCCGGCGTCGTGGGCGGCATAGACCGGCGACAGGGCCGTGCCCCAGTCCACCGCCGCCAGCCATCCGGCGTTGCAGTGGGTCAGGATATTAATCCGCTCGCCGCCTTTCGCCGCGTGCTGGATCAGGGCCATCCCGTTGCGGCCTATGGCCGCGCAGGCCAGAACATCTTCCTCGGCTATGGCTTCGGCCTCGGCCCAGGCGGCCTGGGCCCGGTCGGCGGGCGCGCAGGCGAGGATGGCGGCCTTGCCCCGATCCACCGCCCATTTCAGATTAACCGCCGTGGGACGAGCGCCCGTCAGCACCTGTGCGGCGTGGGCGACAGCCGCGTCGGACGCATCCGCCTGGGTCGCCAACGCCAACCCAAAGGCGCCAGTCGCGCCGATCAACGGGGCGCCGCGCACGATCATGTCGGCGATAGCCGCCCGGGCGTCCTCCAGGTTGTGCAGGGCCTTAGTGCGCAAGGCGTGGGGCAGGGCGGTCTGATCGATCACCTTCACCGCGCGGCCGTCATTGGCGCGCCAAATGGTCCGATAGTCGACGCCGTCTATCCTCATGCCCTGGCTCTAACGCAGCGGGCTCAGCAGCGCTAGGGCGACGCCGGTCAAGCATCACAAGCGAATTCTGGTTGAAACCGGACCAAACACCCCCGTGGGTTGAAGTAATTTTGCGTTTCTATTCGAATTGCTGCGAATGCGAAGGCCTTAAAATGGCTTATTTCTTGGGGATTTTTGGGAACATTCAAGCAAGTGCATTCCCCCGTAAGGCGTATCGAGGGCCATTATCTCTCTATTCGTAATTGTCTGGGTAAATAGACCTTGCCAAATCCGGGGAGAGCTAATTTCAATGGTGATATACGACCGCGGTATGCTTCGCGTGCTGACCGCCGCCACCGCCTTATCATACGCCTTTTGCATCCCTTCCGCGGCGTTTGCGGCGGCTGCCGCACCTTCGGACGACGTGATCGTCACGGCCCAAAAACGCGAGCAGAACCTCCAGCTCGTGCCGGTGGATGTCACGGCCTTGTCCGCGCAGCGCATGGTCCAGGCGGGCGTAAGCGACATCAAGACTCTGCAGATTCTGACGCCGGGGCTGACGGTGACCTCCAGCACCAGTGAGGCGTCCACCACCGCGCGCATCCGCGGCATCGGCACGGTGGGAGACAATCCCGGCCTGGAATCCTCCGTCGGCGTCGTGATCGACGGCGTCTATCGGCCGCGCAATGGCGTGAGCTTCGAGGACCTCGGGGAACTGGAGCGGATCGAAGTGCTCAAGGGTCCGCAAGGCACCTTGTTTGGCAAAAACACCTCCGCCGGCGTGATCAACGTTCTCACTGCCGCCCCCTCATTCACCACCGGCTATTTTGCCGAGCTCACCGGCAGCAACTACAACGGCTGGGCCGCTTCGGGTTCGGTCACCGGGCCTTTGGCCGGCGACACCCTGGCGGGGAGGCTCTATATCAGCGGACGCAGCCACGACGGCTATCAGTCGGTCATGACTGGCGGCGGGCCGCGCACGACGACCCGCGACAACGACCATCACGACTGGACCACGCGCGGTCAGCTGCTCTATGCGCCCAAGGACGGGCTGCGGTTGCGCCTGATCGGCGACTACACCGACCAACATCAACTGTGCTGCACGGCGGTGCAGATCTCGGTGGGATCTTCGGCCGCCTCGCGCGCGATCCTGCTCAACCAGGTGCGTCCCGGCTCAGAGTCCCTGACGCCTGACCCGAACAGCCGCGTCACCTATTCAAACCAGAACACCACCACCCACACCATCGACGAAGGCCTTTCGGCCCAGTTCGACGCCAAGCTCGGCGGCGCCGACTTCACCTCGATCAGCGCATGGCGCGAGTGGAACAGCGTGCGCGGCGGCGATTGGGATTTCAGCGCGGCCGACATCATCTATAAGCCGGCGGGCCAGTCCACCGACAAATTCGACACCCTGACCGAGGAAGCCCGGCTGTCCGGCAAGGTGGACCGACTGACCTGGCTGGGCGGCGTTTTCATCGCTTCGGAAACCTATAACGGCGTTTCGCCCCTGATTTACGGGACCGACTATTACAACTTCCTGGCCGGCAAGATCACCGGCGGCGCTCCGGGTCTGATCGGCATCTTGCCGACGACCAACTTCCTGCCGGGCATGGGACAACGCGACAGCTTCAAGCAGACGGACACAACCTGGGCCCTGTTCACCAACGAGACCTACGCCGTCACCGACGCCCTGAATGTCGCCTTGGGCCTTCGCTACACCGATGACGCCAAGACCCTAAACTCGACGTTCAAAACCACCGACGGCTCCTGCAACCAGGCCCTGGCGGCCTATGCCGGCTTGGCTTCGGTGGTGGGCGCCGCCAAGGGCCAGGCGATCACCAACGCCATGTGCCTGCCCTGGGAAACCGAGGCGTTCGACGCGCGCAGCGGCGTGCAGACCTCGTCGGAGAAGCGCTGGTCCGGCGCGGCGAGCGCTAGCTACCGTTGGACGCCCGACCTGATGACCTATGTGTCCTATTCGCGGGGCTATAAGGCCGGCGGTTTCAACTTTGACCGGCCGACCTCCAGCGTGTCCTACACCGCCACCACCGCCACCCTGGGCATCGTCAACTCGACCCATTTCAAGCCTAAGACGGTCGACGCCTATGAAATCGGCTTCAAGTCGCAATGGCTGCACCGCAGCCTAACCGTCAACGCCGCCATCTTCGATCAGACCTACCAGAACTTCCAGCTGAACGCCTTCAACGGCTCCAGCTTCATCGTGGAATCCATCCCCAGGGTGAACTCCACCGGCGTCGATATGGACCTGACCTGGCTGCCGCCGGTCGAAGGCCTGCGCATCGACGGTGGAACGGCCTACGCCCAGACCAAGTATGGCCAGTTTACCGCCGCCGATCTGACCTATCCGCAGGATTTCGCGGGCTTCTGGCGCCTGCCGGGCGCGACCATCTCTTATGCGCCCCTGTGGTCGTCCACGCTGAGCGGCGACTATCAGCGGCCCCTGGCGACCAACCTGATCGGGCGCATCAACGTCTCGGCCAAGTACAATTCCGACTACAACACCGGCTCTGACCTGGCGCCCCAGAAGATCCAACGCGCTTACACCCTGATCAACCTGAGGGCCGGCGTGGGCGATTCCAGCCAAGGCTGGACGATTGAAGCCTGGGCTCAGAACCTGACCAATGTCACGGTCATGCAACTGGCCATCAACGCCCCGCTGCAGGGCGGGGAAACTGATCCAGCGGCTATCCGCACCTATGACGCCTTCCTGGCGCCGCCGCGGACTTACGGAGTGACCCTGAGGTACAAACGCTAGCCAGCAACTCGGGGTTAGGCAGTTCCCGTGGCGACCCACGCGTTCCCGGCGGACCGATTTGGGCGAGCCAGATTTGAAGCGCCTCAAGGCGCTGCGGGGTGGAGCCACGTGAAGATTGACCGACGTAGTAGTGTGCCAGGTCGGCAAGTTCCTCTGGGAGGAGCACGCCCAGACCGCCCCAGTACCAATAGGGATCAAATCGCAGACTGTAGACGCCGCTTGCATCCCTTCGACGGCTGGCCACGTCCGGATGGTAGTCCTGGCGCAACGGCTCCAGGGTTTCTTCGCCGCCTGGGCTGGTGACACCGCGATAGATGGCGTCACGCCGGTCAGGACTATGGCGCTGGTAGTCGGCAAGCGGCAGCCGACTTGCGACCCGTCCAACGTATGCCAAACGACCCCTGCCAAATCGCTTGGGCAGAAACCCCATGACGTAGTCGCCAACCGCCGCCTCGCGGCGGATCAGAGGTTTGCAGCACGTCAGGGTCAGAACACCATCCTGGGGGCATGGCGCCATTCCGACATCCACCGCGAGCACGTATCTCCAGATACGCGTCACGGCTGCTCGTCCTTCAAGACGGAGGCCAACCAAGACCACGCAGTCGCGTTTTCCGGCCGCGCTACGAACTCCTGGCCACGTGCGGCAGAGCGAAGCGTTCCGTCTCCGGCCCATCGGGGAAGTGAATGATAGGTCATGCCACACCCCCCCTTCACTGGATTCAGCCAATCAGGAACGGCCCAAACCGATTTCAACGCTCCTCCAGCTGAAAGCCGCCGACCGGTCGTAAGGGTCCCCGACCCAGCCGCGTCGAGTCGCGTTCCGTCGAGGACGACTTCGTTGGAGGCAACGTAGAGCGCGTTCTTTCTCATAGCGTACGGCCGGGTATGCGGGTGATCCCGCAGCCAAGGGCGTTCTTGCACGGCGAACGATCCATCTAGACCTAAGTCTATGATTTCGCCGATCTGGAGCCAGCCCCAAATCCTGTGTTCGGCTGCGCCGACGAAGCGCCAACAACCGTCCCGCCGTTCTGCTTCCTGGAACAAGCCCCAGAAAATAAAGACATCACCCGGCGCAACATTTTGCCGTTCTAGATGGCTTTGCGACGTGCCCGCCTGTCCAAGGGCACCGCGCCAACCAGCCAGCCTCGGCAAGCAATCTCGGGAGATGTCCGGATCGAAATGACACCATGACTCGGCACCTATTCGCCCTCGGGTCAGATCGGCCGCAAGCTCAGCGTAAGGTCCCGCCAAGTCGCCATATCGTGTAGGAGAGGGTTTCGACATCGGGATGGGCAGTGACAGCGGCCTTCCGTCGATGATCGGGCTAGGACAACCACCCGATGCGGAGTCGAAGCCCTTCCTGCTGAAAACCACTTTCAAGCGCTGCCTCTCCGTCACGAAGTGATGCTTCGCCTATTACTTTAGTTACGACAATTGACGTTATCGACGAAGCGCTGCTTTGGGTCGATTCTCGCCTTTGGCCGTGCGCCCGAAACCGGACGCGACGGCCGGGACTGTCTGTTTGGTTCGCACGACTAGCCAGCGTCTTGCGCGCCTGGGCCGGCCTTGGCGCGCAGTCGGCGGCTTTCCATCGCCTGCCAACCCCACAGCACCGGCACGCCGATAGCGATATCACGCGCACGCTTGAGCAGGGACAGAGCCAGGGCTGCCTCAACCGGAAGCCCGAACAACGGACCAAGCAAGGCATAGGCCCCTTCCTGCACGCCCAGGCCGCTGGGCACGATGAAGGCGGCGTTGCGGATGGCGAACAGAACGCTCTCGATGGCGACCACCGAGCCGAAGGGCAGCGACCGGTGGATGAAACCCAGGATCAGCCAGGTCCCGAACGCGCCGCCAAACCAGCCGACCAAGTGCAGCAAAAGACTGATGAACAGGCGGCCGCGCTGAGCATAGGCTGCTTGGAACGCCTCGTGGGCGCTCTGGGCATGTTCGGCTGCTCCTGGCGCCACCTTGCGCAGAACCTGCTCAAACAGGCCCACGCCCTTCTTCTGGGTAGCCACCATGCCGGCGACCACCGCGCCGCCGATCAGCAGCCCCACCCCTAGCGACCACATCAGTGGGCCGTTGCGATGACCCTCGCCCAGACGGCCGGCCAGCAGGGCGACACCGACGATGGTGTAGATCAGCTGGGCGGCGATCTCGACGGTGATGTCTATGACACTGGAGGCGAAAGCCTCGCCTGCAGCGACCCCGCCAAGCACGGCCACGCGGCCGGCGATGACCAGTCCCCCCAACTGGGAGAAGGGCAAGACGTCGGAGGCCGCCTCGCGCATCAGCCGGCCCCACATGAAGATCAGCGACGGACCGGCCCTGGGCGCGCCGCACAACTGCCAGGCCAGGCCCAGGGGCACGAACAACGCCACCTGAGCGACGATCACGATCAGGAAGCCAAGCACGCCTATGGGCCTGATGGCGCTCAGGATCGCACCGAAGTTGAAATAGCCGACCACGGCGGTGGCGATCATCAGGCCGATGACGGCCGCCGCTATGGCCGTTGTGCGGGCTTTGCCGGCGGAGACGGGTTCTGAGGATTTGGAAGGGGTCAAGATGAGGCCATGGCTCCGTCGCGGTCCACCTTCAGCTGCGCGCCGCGCCACACGACGCGGTCGCCCAGGAAGGCGCCGATGAATACAATGAGGGACAAGACGTCTCGCAAAGGCGCCATCCAAAGGCGGGACCGAAGCGAGCCCATCATGCGGCTGAGCACGAAAACCTGCGTCAAACGGAACGCCGCCAGGGCGATCAGGCACTCTGCCCCGAAGCGCGAAAACCCAGTGAGCGCCGCGCCGATCAGGGCCAGAGGGAGGAAATGGGTGATCAGGCTGCCCGCGTAGCCGATCGGCTGCACCAGACGAATGGTGCGCGCCCAGCGCAGTTCATGCAGGACCATCTCGCCCAGGCTCCGTTCTGGGAAGACGTGGTCGATGAGCATGGACGGCGCCACGATCTTTCGTCCGGTCCCGCGCACGGCCGCGCCCAACACAAAGTCGTCCGCCAACTGGTCGGCCAGGATCGGCAGGCCACCGACCTCGCGTAGCACGTCGGCCCTCAAGGCCATTGTGGGCCCCAGGCAAGGGTGCGCGCGCAAGACCTCGCCCAGCGCCACGCTGGCGGCGAAGCGAGTGTCAATGTCCATGGCCGCCAAAGTGGACCAGATGCTGTCCGTGGGCCGGCCGCGGTAAAGGCAATGGACCAGCCCCGCGCCCGGCCGCGACAAGGCGCCCACGATCCTGCGAATTCCGTCGGGGGGCAGGCGCACGTCGCTGTCGCTGATGATGATGATTTCGCCCGTGGCCTGGGGCGACATATTGATCAGATTGCTGATCTTTCGGTTGGTTCCGTGTTGGGCCGCATCGGCGACAACCGTTATGTCCCGATCCGGATAGTCCTGCTTGACCAGTTCGGCCACCGCCAGGGCTGGATCGGCGCGCTCGCGCACGCCCATGATCAACTGAATCGATCCGCCATAGTCCTGACCGCAAAAGCTGGCCAGATTCTCGTAAAGGCCCGGCTCATCCCCGTGCAGGGCCTTGAGCACCGTCACATTGGGCTCAACGGAGGCTTGATGGTCGCTGCGGCGCAGGAACCGCCACAGGGCGTAGGTCGCAGCCAGAGCGTAGATCGACCCGCAGGCCGACAAAGCCAGGACGAACAGTCCGGCCATTGTCGCGACAGAGGCCACGCTCACCAACATCCTCCCATGGACCGGCGCCTTCATAGAGGGCGGGGCGACCGGAGGCGAACGCAAAAACGCCACTGAGTCCAGCTAAGCCGGTCGCAGGCTCGAACAGGAACGCAAACGGGGATTGGCGTAAGTCGGTTTTAGCCTGTAGATCAACGCCGTGATGTCTGCGGAACGCCTCGCCCAAGCTGGATTGCACAAACGCCAACGGATCCACACGATGAAGCCTTATCTGCTCTCGGCCGGTTTCGCCGCGACCCTCCTAGCCTCCGCTGCGGGCCCCGCCCTTGCCCAGCCTGACACGGCCGTTGCCGTCAGCGGCAAGACCGGCGCCATAGAAGTGGTGGTGTGGAATATCCGTAAGAGTCTGGGCCATGTGCGCGTGGCGATCTGCACCAGCCTGACCTTCGGCGACTCCCACAAGCCGTGCCCCTATCACGGCGACGCGCCGGCCCACGCGGGCATGACGACCGTGATCGTGCCGGACGTTCCGGCGGGAACCTACGCCGCGCAGGTTTATCAGGACGACGACGACCGCAACACGCTCAAACGCGGCGCATTCGGCGTTCCGCTGGAGGGGGTCGGGTTCTCCAACGACGTGGCCATCCACCTGACGGCGCCGCGTTTCTGGGACGCCGCCTTCGACCACGACCCGCCCGCCCCGCTGTCCCTCAAGATAAAGCTGCGCTATTTCCCAAACTTCTAGTGTGCCGATTTTGAGGTTCGTTCGCCCGGCGGGTCATGCTTGGGGTGGCCTCTAGCGCGAACTGTCACCGTCGAGAGGATGAATCATGTCGGACAAGCCGTCCGTTCTTGGTCGACTGGTTGCGCTTAGCATCCGCCACGCTTGGCGCACCATCGCCATAGGCGCGGTCGCGGCGGTCCTGGCCGGCGCTTTCGCCGTCGGTCATTTCAACATGACCACCGACACCGAGCAGTTGATCTCGGCCAAGCTGCCGTGGCGACAAAACGGCATAGCCTTCAACAAGGCCTTCCCCCAACAAGGGGACACGATCGCCGTGGTCGTCGACGGCCAGACGCCCGAGTTGGCCGAGAACGCCGCACAGATCCTGGCGGACAAGCTGGCCGCGCGCACGGACGTCTTCCGCAACGTCGATCGGCCCGACGGCGGCGAGTTCTGGAATCGCGAAGGGCTGCTTCTGCTACCGCTGGATCAGGTCCAGCAAACGCTCAACCAGCTCATTTCGGCGCAGCCGTTCTTGGGTCCGCTCGCCGCCGATCCCAGTCTGCGCGGCGTGATGGGCGCCTTGCAGACCATGGCCCTGGGCGTGCAGACCGGCTCCGCAAAGCTCAGTGACATCGACAAGCCGATCAAAGGCTTGGCCGTCGCCATGCAAAGTGCGGCGGATGGCAAGCCGACGGTTTTCTCTTGGCTTCAACTGTTTTCCGACACGGGCCCAACCATATCGACCCGCAAGTTCGTGCTGGTGCGTCCCAAGCTGGACTATTCCGCCCTGCAGCCTGGGGCGACGGCCAGCGCGGCTATCCGCAAGATCGCGGCCCAAGCCGGGCTTGACCAAGCTCACGGCGTCAAGGTTCGCCTGACCGGCTCTGTGCCGTTGTCGGACGAAGAGTTCGCTAGCCTTGCCGACCGGGCGGTTCCCATGCTGATCGCCATGTTGGCGGCGGTGGTGGGCATGTTGTGGCTGGCCGTCCGTTCGGCCCAGACCACCGCCGCGATCATGGCCACCACCCTGATCGGCTTGGTGATCACGGCCGGCCTCGGCCTGGCCATGGTCGGGCGCTTCAACCTGATCTCAGTGGCGTTCATCCCGCTGTTTGTCGGACTGGGCGTGGACTTCGGGATTCAGTTCGCGGTGAAATACCGCGCCGACAGCCTGATCTTGCCGAGCCACGACGAGGCCCTGATCGCGGCGGGCCGCGAAGTGGGCGTGCCCTTGGCCCTGGCCGCCGCCGCGGTGGCGGCGGGCTTCTTCGCGTTTCTGCCCACCACCTACATCGGCGTGTCCGAGCTGGGACTGATCGCAGGCGCCGGGATGGTTGTCGCCTTTGTGCTGGCCGTCACCCTGCTGCCGGCCCTGCTGCACGTTTTGAACCCGCCGATCGAAGGGGCGCGCGCCGGCTTTGAAGCCCTGGCCCCCCTCAGTGCGGTGATGCAAAGCCGCCGCCGCCAGGTTCTGCTGGCCAACGGCGTGGTCGCCCTGATCTGCCTGGGTCTGTTGCCCTTCGTGCGCTTCGACTCCAATCCGCTGGACCTGAAGAATCCCAAGTCGGAGTCCATGGCGACCTTGAACGACCTGCTGAAGGATCCGACCCAATCGCCGAACACCATCGACGTGCTGACCCCCTCTCTGGCCGACGCGGACTCCCTGTCGATCAAACTGCAGAAACTGCCTGAGGTTCAGTACGCCCTCACCCTGTCGACCTTCACGCCGCCTGACCAAAAGGCCAAGCTCGCCGCCATCGCTGACGCCAACACCCTGCTGGACACCACCGTCAATCCCTTCGGCGTGGCGCCGCCTCCGACCGACTCCGAGACCGCCGCCAGCCTGGGGCAGACTGCTGTGGCTCTGCGCGCTGCGGTCGGCCGCGACCGCAGCCCCGCCGGCCAGGACGCCCTGGCCCTGGCCACGGCGCTGGATCGTCTGGCGAAAGGGCCCGCCGCGCACCGCACTGTCGCCGATGCGGCCGTATCCCAACCGCTGCAGGTGCTTCTCAGCCAACTGCGGGCGATGCTGACCGCTAAGCCTCTGACCCCCGACACCCTGCCCGCCAACTTGACCGCCCAGTGGATTTCCGCCGATGGACACTCGCGCGTGCAGGTCTTCCCCAAGGGCGGGGTCCTGGACGACAAGGGCATCCGCCGCTTCGCCAAGGCTGTCAGCGCCGTGGCGCCCAAGGCGAGTGGAGGGCCGGTATCCATCGTTCAGGCGGGCAACACCATCGTGGACGCCTTCCGCGAGGCGGGCATCCTGTCGCTGATCGCGATCACCATCCTGCTGTTCGCGGTGCTGCGCCGGCCGCTGGACGTGCTCTATACAGTGCTGCCGGTGTTGCTCACCGGGCTTTTGACCTTAGGCGCCTGCGTGGTCCTGGGCCAGCCGATCAACTTCGCCAACATCATCGCCCTGCCGCTGCTGTTCGGCATCGGCGTAGCGTTCCAGATCTACCAAGTCATGGCGTGGCGGGCGGGCAAGACCGGCTTTCTCACCTCCAGCCTCGCGCGGGCCGTGCTGTTCAGCGGCCTGACCACCGGCGTGGCCTTCGGCGCCCTGATCATCTCCAGCCACCCGGGCACCGCCAGCATGGGCCGTCTGCTACTGATCTCTTTGACCTTCACCCTGGCCACAGCCCTGTTCTTCGGTCCGGCCCTGATGGGTCCGCCGCCGGAGGAGCGCAGCCCGGAGCCGACGGTTTAGGGCCTCAACTTCGTCGCCATTCTCCGGCTTGACCGGGGAGCCCAAGGGGCGATTGGCATGCCGATCCGGCGTTCAGACAACGGCGCCGAAGGCGCGGCCGATCCCAGCGGTGAGCCCCATGGCAAAGGCGCCCCAGAAGGTGACGCGAATGACGGCCGTCATCATCGGCGCGCCGCCGATTTTCGCCCCCACCGCGCCCAGTACGGCGAGGACCATCAGTGAAGTCACCGCGATACTGGCGACGACGAGGTTCTGGGGCGCGAGAAGGGCGATGATCAAGGGCGGGGCGGCCCCAAGAGTGAAGGCAGCGGCCGAGGCAAAGGTTGCTTGCAGCGGGCGTGCGCTCGTCGCCTCAGATAACCCAAGCTCGTCGCGGGCGTGCGCCTTCAACGCGTCGTTCGCCGTCAGTTGGGCGGCGACTTGGGCGGCCAAGCCAGGCTCCAGCCCGCGCTGCAAGTAGATACCGGTCAGTTCCGCCAGTTCGGCCTTGGGGTCCCGGCGCAGCTCATCGGTTTCGCGCGCCAAATCCGCCTTTTCGCCGTCGTGTTGCGAGCTGACGGAGACATATTCCCCGGCGCCCATGGACATTGCTCCAGCGATGAGCCCGGCCACACCGGCTATGATAACGGCCGAATGGGTGGTCGGCGCCGAAGCCACCCCGATGATGAGGCTGGCCGTGGAAAGCAGTCCATCGTTGGCGCCGAGCACGGCGGCTCGCAGCCAGCCCAGACGCCCGACGCTGTGGCGTTCAGGATGATGGATGCGCGCCATGATCGGCCTTTCCAGTACGACTTAAAACAGAGATCATCCGCGCCAGCACGCCGTCGCGTCGACCATACTGATACCATCCCCGGGAGGTGGGGACACGCAGAGCCCCGCTACGGCTTCAACAACTTGTCCGTCTGGCTGTTCAGCTTGGCGATCAACGCCTTGACGCCGCCCGCCTGCAGTGTGCCGGCGAAGTCGGAGCGCTGGGTGGTGAGCTGGCTGATCGCGCCGTTGAACAGCACGTCGATAATCTTCCAGGTCCCGCCCGCCTGACGCATGCGATAGCCCAGGACCACGGTTGAGCCATTGCCGGACATGGTGGTTTTCACCAGTTTGTCGGGCAGGCGCGTCATGACCATGGGATCGACGGCGATTTTCTGGCCTTCGTAGCTGTCGAAGTTCTTGGCGTAGTTGGCGATGGTGTACTTGCGGAAGGCGGAGACCAGCGCGGCCTTATCCTGCGCCGAGGCGCCGGCCCAGGCCGGACCTACGGCGAAACCGGTCATCGCCGACAGGTTGAACGCGGCGTCCACCGCCGGGCCCATGATCTTGGCGCGGCCTTGAGGACCGGCGTCCTTGCCCGCCTTCATGGCGCGGATAAGGGCGGCGTCGAAATTGTCGATCTGCTGGGCGGCGGGCTCGGTGAAGTCGGCCCGCGCGGGTTGCGGCGCCAGGGTGGAACCCGCGAGCGCCACGACTGCGGACGCGGTCATCAAAACGCGCGAAGGGATGGATCTGGACATCAAGGTCTCCTCTTGCCGCCAATAGCCACAGCGGGTCTGAATGCCGGATGAAGGCGGCTTAACTGGCTCGGTTCAGGAGGAAATAGGGCAGGGCGCGTAACAGTTCCGCTTCCGGTCCGAATCCCGACAGACGGTCCGCCGCCGAAGCGGCCAAGCGCGCGGCTTCTTTTTCGGCCCCCTCCACGCCCAGCAGGCCCACCAGGGTCGCCTTGCCCTTCTCCTCATCCTTACCCACCGCCTTGCCGGCCAGCTCCACCGAGCCGCGCACGTCGATCAGGTCGTCGGCGATCTGGAAGGCCAGGCCCATGTCGCGCGCATAGGCGCGGGCCAGCGCCTGGTTGGCGCCGCCCGCCTGGGCGACGATGGCGCCGGCCTCGCAGGCGAATTCGAACAAAGCGCCGGTCTTCATCCTTTGCAGGGTGATCACCTCATCGGCCCCAAAGCTGTGCTCGGGTGCGACGATGTCCATCATCTGGCCGCCGATCATGCCCTCGGTCCCGCCCGCCTGGGCCAGGCGCAGCACGAGGGCGCAACGCACCGCGCCGTCGGGATGGGTCGCCGGGTCGGCCAAGATCTCAAAGGCCAGGGTCAGCAAGGCGTCGCCCGCCAGCACGGCGGTGGCTTCGTCGAACGCCTTGTGCGTGGTGGGCCGGCCGCGCCGCAAGTCGTCGTCGTCCATGCAGGGTAGATCGTCGTGCACCAGGGAATAGGTGTGCAGGGCCTCGATGGCCGCGGCGGCCCGCGCCGCGCTTGCGACAGGCGCGCCGAACAGGGCGGCGAACTGCAGGGTCAGGAAGGGCCGTAGACGCTTGCCGCCCGCGAAAATGGCGTAGCGCGCCGCGTCTTGCACCCGCGCGTGATAGGCGCTCGGCTGGGGCAGCACGGCGTCCAGCACCGCCTCCACCTGTTCGCAGGCTTGGGTCAGGGCGGCGGGAATGGCCGAAACGCCGCTCGGCTGGTCGCTCCGCGTCGCCGCGCTGGTGCTGCTCAAGTCGCCCTACTCCGCCGCTTGCAGGTCCTGGGCCTTTTGCGCCTCGATCTCGGCGGCCCTGGCCTCAACAAGCTCGACGATATGGTCGACCATGGCCTCGTTGTCCATCTTGTGATCGGGCTTGCCTGACACATAGATCATGCCCGCGCCCTTGCCCCCGCCGGTGAAGCCCAGATCGGTCATCAGGGCCTCGCCCGGCCCGTTGACCACGCAGCCGATGATCGACAGGGACAGAGGCGTAGCCACGTGAGCCAGGCGCTCCTCCAGGGTCTCCACCGTCTTGATCACGTTGAAGCCCTGACGCGCGCAGGACGGGCAGGCGATGATGTTCACGCCTCGGTGGCGCAGGCCCAGGGATTTGAGCATGTCAAAGCCGACCTTGATCTCCTCCACCGGATCGGCGGCGAGCGACACGCGGATGGTGTCGCCCACGCCGGCCCACAACAGCGAGCCCATGCCGATGGCGGACTTAACCGTGCCGGTGCGCAGGGCGCCCGCTTCGGTGATGCCCAGGTGCAAGGGGCAGTCGATCTGTTCGGACAGCTGATGATAGGCCGCCACGGTCATGAACAGGTCTGAGGCCTTCACGCTGATCTTGAACTCGTGGAAGTCGTGGTCCTGCAGAATGCGCGCGTGGCTCAGCGCGCTCTCGACCATGGCGTCGGGGCAGGGCTCGCCATATTTTTCCAGCAGCTCCTTTTCCAGCGAGCCGGCGTTGACGCCGATGCGCATGGAGCAGCCGTGATCGCGCGCGGCCTGGATCACTTCCTTGACGCGCGCCGCGCCGCCGATATTGCCGGGATTGATCCGTAGGCAAGCCGCGCCGGCCTTGGCCGCCTCAATGGCGCGCTTGTAGTGGAAATGAATGTCGGCCACGAGCGGGACCTTGGATTCCTTGGCGATCTTGGAGAAGGCCTCGGTGGACTCCTGATCGGGGCAGGACACGCGCACGATGTCGGCGCCGGCTTCTTCCAGCGCGCGGATCTGGGCGATGGTCGCGTCGGCGTCCGCGGTCAGGGTGTTGGTCATCGATTGGACGGTGATCGGCGCATCGCCGCCCACCTCCACTGAACCCACCCGGATCTTGCGGCAGGGACGTCTTTGGATCGTCCGCCAGGGGCGAACCTGTGTGTGATCTTGCATGCTTCAGCCGTCGTGTTCGTGAACTGCCGCCCTTATAGGCGATCCGAGCGGTGCTGTCGCCAGGGGCCTCGCGCGCGGAAGGATTTGACCCCAAATCCTCAAACTGAGACATTTGTCTGTTGCGTGAGCGGCTTATCTAGTCGATTCCGTCAACCGATGCCGGGGGGTGCGCCGGCGAAGGAGCTATATCGCCCATGCGAGTGAACCTTGCGCAACCTCGAGGATTCTGCGCCGGGGTCGTGCGCGCAATCGATATTGTCGAGCGCTCGCTCGAGAAATTCGGCGCCCCCGTCTACGTCCGGCACGAGATCGTCCACAACAAGCATGTGGTCGATAGCCTCAGGGCCAAGGGCGCTGTATTCGTTGAGGAAATATCCGAGATTCCCGACGGCGCCACCACCATTTTCTCCGCTCACGGCGTCGCCCGCCGGGTGGTGGATGAAGCCTCCGCGCGCGGTCTGCCGGTGCTCGACGCCACCTGTCCCCTGGTGTCCAAGGTGCATGCCCAGGGCAAGCGCTACGTCTCGCGCGGCCGCACCTTGATCCTGATCGGCCACGCTGGGCACCCCGAAGTGGAGGGCACCTTGGGCCAGGTCGATGGCCCGGTGATCCTGATTTCCACCGAGGAAGAGGTCGAAAAACTTGATCTGCCCAATGACGCGCCGGTGTCCTACGTCACCCAGACCACGCTGAGCGTGGATGAAACCAAGGGCGTGATCGCGGCCCTGCAGCGGCGATTCTCCGACCTGACCGGCCCCAACACCTCCGACATCTGCTACGCCACCCAACACCGCCAGTCCGCCGTGCGCGACCTATGCAAGGTGTCGGACGTGATCCTGGTCGTCGGCGCCGCCAACAGCTCCAACTCCAACCGCCTGTGCGAGATCGGGCGTGAGGAAGGCCTGCCCAGCTATCTGATCGCCGACGCCAGCGCGATTGATCCGGCCTGGCTGGAGGGCAAAAAAGCCCTCGGCCTGACCGCCGGCGCCTCGGCGCCTGAGGAGCTGGTGCTGGGCGTGATCGAACGTCTGCGTCAGTTCGGCCCGGTCGAGGTCGTGCCCATGGAGGGCGTGGAAGAGACCATTGAGTTCCGTCTGCCTGCGGAGTTGCGCGAAGACAGCGACGACTTCGTGGCGGCTTAAAAGGAGTACTGCGCTTGGGTCTTCCCTTCTTTCAGGCCGCCAAGATCGGCGCCTACATCATGAAACAGACCCTTCAGGGCAAGAAGCGCTACCCGCTTGTCATGATGCTGGAGCCTCTGTTCCGCTGCAACCTGGCCTGCGCCGGCTGCGGCAAGATCGACTATCCGGACGAAATCTTGAACCAGCGCCTGTCGTATGAGCAGTGCATGCACGCCATTGATGAGTGCGGCACCCCCGCGGTGTCCATCGCCGGCGGCGAGCCCCTGCTGCACCGGGACATGCCCCGCATCGTCGAGGGCTTCTTGGCCAAGAAGAAGTTCGTCATCCTCTGCACCAACGCCCTGCTGCTGGCCAAGAAGATCGACCAGTACAAGCCCTCGCCCTATTTCACCTGGTCCATCCACCTGGACGGCGATCAGGTGATGCACGACAAGTCGGTGTGCGAGGACGGCGTCTATGAGAAGGCCGTCGAGGCGATCAAGCTGGCCAAGTCGCGCGGCTTCCGCACCCAGATCAACTGCACCCTGTTCGACGGCTCCGATCCCGAACGGGTCGCGGCCTTCTTCGACGAGATGACCGCCATCGGCCTGGACGGCATCACTGTCTCTCCCGGCTACAGCTATGAGCGGGCGCCCGATCAGGAGCACTTCCTGAACCGCACCAAGACCAAGACCCTGTTCCGCGAAATCCTCAAGCGCGGCCGCAACGGCAAGGCCTGGTCCTTTACCCAGTCTGACCTGTTCATGGACTTCCTGGCCGGCAATCAGGCCTATGAGTGCAGCCCCTGGTCCATGCCGGCGCGCACCGTGTTCGGCTGGCAAAAGCCCTGCTACCTGCTGGGCGAGGGCTATACCAAGACCTTTGCTGAGTTGATGGACGACACCAAGTGGGACGACTATGGCGTCGGCAACTACGAGAAGTGCGCGGACTGCATGGTCCACTGTGGTTTCGAGGGCACGGCGGTGGCCGACTCGGTCAAGAACCCGCTGAAGATGCTGGCCGTCAGCCTGCGCGGACCCAAGACGTCCGGCGCCATGGCCAAGGACATCCCGCTGGACAACCAACGTCCCGCTGATTTCGTCTTTTCGACCCACGTGGAAAAGAAATTGGCCGAGATCAAAGCGTCCAACCCGCGCGCCTCTAAAAGCGTGGTCAACGCGGCGGAGTAACTGCGCTGGCGGGCTGATTTGGATTTTCCTTCCCCCTCGATGGGGGAGGGGCAGGGATGGGGGTGTTCGCGCTGAGGGTTCGGCGTCGGGCGCAAGAGGCGGTCCGCCTCCCGCGTTCGCCTTTGAGCCGCAGCGCCCGACACCCTCTCTCCCGACCTCTCTCCCCTCGAGGGAGAGAGGCGGTTTTGGAGGCTTCATGGCTGACGATCTGTCCTCTACCTACTCTTCCGGCGTCGATCTGCGCCGCACCGACTGCCATCCCGACTTCTGGTACCCCATCGCCTGGTCCGAAGAGCTGGCGCCCGGCAAGATGCTGGCGCGCAGCTATGCGGGCGAGCCGGTCGCCGTGGTGCGCTCGCTCGACGGCAAGCTGTTCGCCCTGGAAAACCGCTGCGCCCACCGCCAGGTGCCGCTCACCCATGGCGTGGTGCAGGGCTGCACGGTCAAGTGCGGCTATCACGGCTGGGCCTATGACGCGGCCTCCGGCAATTGCGTGGATGTGCCCTACTTGGGCAAGGAGCGCCTGCCCAATGGCGTGAAAGCCTATCCCTGCCGTGAGGTCGATGGCCTGATCTTCATCTTCCCGGGCGATCCGGCCCTGGCCGACGTCCACGCCCTGCCCACGGCCCTCGGCTCCAAATCCGACAAAAGCTACAAAACCCGCCAGCTCAACCGCGAGGTCGCCGCCCACTATACGTTCATGCACGAGAACCTGTTCGACATGAACCACCAGTTCCTGCACCGGCGGCAGATGGGCATGATCAAGGCCAAGTGCCTGGGTCGCCGCCATGGCCCCGACTGGGCCGAGGTCGACTACACCTTCAGCCGCACCGAAGGCACCTCCACCGTGGGCGAGACCGCCATCCTGGGCGTGGTGCGCAAGCGCGGCGAGGGCGAAAACGCCGACCTGATGACCATCCGCACCGGCTATCCCTATCAGGACCTGAAGGTGTGGGTCGGCGACGGCGCGCCCGTGCTGCACGTCTGGCTGGGCTACACCCCGCTGGACAAGGACCAGCGCACCAACCGCACCTTCGGCTATCTATCGGTCAAACGTCCGGGCCTGCCCGGCGTGATCGACCTGGCCTGGCCCTTCATCACCATGTTCACCGAGAATATCTTCCGGGAGGACAAGGAGATCGTCGAGATGGAGCAAGCCGCCCACGACGCCCAAGGCGCCGACTGGAACAACGAAGTCTTCCCGCCTATCCGAGACTTGCGCGAGGTCCTGGCGCGGTGCGGTGTGCCAAACGGCGGCGACCCGACGGGGACGCGGGCGGCGGCGGAGTAGGGCAAGACCACCGTCTTCCGCGTGCTCCCCCGCTCGCGGGAGCTTTGCAAAAGTAGCGGTTCGTGATTCCCTTTTGCTTGACGCGCAAGGGAGTTGAGCGATGCCGATCCGCAGTTCTC
>JBEHYN010000030.1:0-38174 GCA_048498155.1 Pseudomonadota bacterium
CGGCAGCGCGCCGCCGGCCGGCGGCTTCGACCTGGATCAGGGAACGCTGTCGGCAGTTTAACAAACACGCCCAAGCCCCCGCAAGGCGCCCAACGTCCTCGACGCTCAAGTCCACGTGAAGCGACCCCTGCCCAGCGTTGCCGTTCGCTCTCAGTTTGGTCAGGCGACGTCCCGCTCGTCGGCCGGCGTGTCGCTATTGACCGCCGACATCAGCGTTGTGATCAGCTGCATCGGTTTGAACGGCTTGGTCAGGCTGCCGGCGAAGACCTGTCCCGGCAGATCGCCGGTCGCCGCCTCGTCGGCGCCATCGGCGGAGAAGGCGATGATCGGGACGGCGGCATTAGGTCCCGTGGACTGAGCGATCGCCTGGGCGGCCTGCCGGCCGGACATGCCCGGCATCCTCAGATCCATCAAGATCACATCGAACGGCCGGCGCTGTGCCAGCTCGACCGCAATTTCTCCGTCCTCGGCCTCGACGACCTCTGCCCCGAGCGGCGTGAGCAGGGCGCGAACTAATTCTCGGTTGACGCTATTGTCGTCCACCACCAACACGCGCAGTCCATCCATTGGCCCCAGGTCAGTGCTGGCCAGAGCCGGTTCGCTGAGCGCGACGGCGGGGGCGGCCGGAACCGCAAACCAGAAGCACGAGCCCTGGCCCAGCACGCTTGAAACGCCGACTTCTCCGCCCATGGCCTCGACCAGGCCCTTGGAGATCGCCAGTCCAAGGCCGGTCCCGCCGAACTTGCGAGTGACCGAACCATCGATTTGCGAGAAGCGCTGGAACAGGGCGCCCATGCGATCGACGGCAATTCCGGGACCTGTGTCCACGACCTCGATCCGCAAACTTTGCGCCTGGGCGTCGTAGGCCGCGTTCATCCGCACGCCGCCTGTTTCGGTGAATTTCATGGCGTTGCCGACCAGATTGGTCAGCACCTGGCGCAATCGATCGGGATCCACCATCAACTGAGCCGGAGCGTCGTCCGGATAGGCCAAACCCAGGGTCAGGCCCTTTTCCTCGGACTTTCCGCTGAACAGGTTCAGCGTGTCGCGCATGACCGCCTGCACATCGGTCGGACGCTTCTCAATGCGGATTTCTCCCGCCTCGAGTTTGGAGAAATCCAGCACGTCATTGACGATCGCCAGTAGGGCGCCGGTCGCGGAATTGATGTGGCCGATGTAGCGGCGGGTCTGCGGGCTCAGGTCGCTTTGCGTTTCCGCCAGGGCCGTAAAACCGGAAATGCTGGTCAGCGGCGTGCGGATTTCATGGCTCATGTTGGCCAGGAACTCGCCCTTGACCGCAGAGGCTTTCTCGGCCGCCGCCTGCGCCGCTTTGAGGTCGGCAAACATTCGGGTGCGTTCGGTCACGTCGCGTGCAACGTCCACGACGCCCACCGGATCTCCCGTCTGCTCATCCAGGATCAGGGACGGCCGCAGGGCGAGGCAAAGCTCGCGGCCGTCTTTGGTTCTCGCCCGGCAGCGAATGGAGCTTATAACGGCTTTGCCGTTGGTCCGCATCAACTGATCCAAGGCGTCGGACCACAAGGGCGCGTCTTCTGGATGGAGCAGGCTTAACCAGGTCGAGCCCAGCATCTCGTCAGGCGTGTATCCCAGATTGGCCTCCACCGAGTGGGAGATAAAGGTAATTCGATCATCCAGGTCGGTCTGGACAATGACGTCGGCGACGTTGCTGGTGATCAGCCGCAAGCGCGCGGCGCTCGTCGCGAGCGCTTCTTGCGTCTGGGTCAATTCGGTAACGTCCACTACCGTGCCGAACGCGGCGCAGACCGCGCCGCCCGCATCAAACTCGGGCACGCCGCGCATGACCAGGTTCCGAACCTCGCCGTCCTTGCGAATGATTCTCCAGGACGACATGGACGGCTCGCCCGCGCGAAGGAGCGCGAACGCCGATTTACGCCGTTCCCTGTCGTCAGGGTGCGTATAGGACCCCAGCGCGTTCATATCGGAGGGATCGTTTCGGTCCAGACCCAGAATGACATAGTTCTGCGCGGACAACTCGAAGCGCCCGGTAGCGAAGTCAGTGCGCCAAAAGCCGACCTTGGCGATCTCCTCGGCCAGGGCCGAGCGACGCTGTTGTTCTGCGGCTTCAGCCTGAGCGACTTCGGCCGCGAGTTTGGCCCGTAACAGGGCGTCGCGCATACGGCGGCGTTGAACGAGCAAGGCTGCGAACGGGAGGTTCACCGCCAGCGTGAAGCCGAGGAATATCTGAGTCCGAAAGAAGGCTCCGGCGGCGTCCCGCGCCAGCGCTGCATCCCCCCCGAGGCGCAGGCAGACCGACCCGACGGCAATCAGGGAGACAATCAGTCCGCCGAGCGCAACCCCCGGGAACTCCAAATAAATCGCCACCAAGGCCAGCGCCGGCGGGATTATGTAGTGCATGCTGTGCACGGACTGGCTGTAGGCTACCAGGGTGACCAATATCAGGGCGGCGAGGGCGAACAAGCCCTGCCTGGAGATGGCGGCCCTGCGAAAATCCGCCGCCGAATCCCGCAGGATCATCAGTCCGGGCGCCAGGATCAGGGTGCCGATGCAGCTGGCTGCCGCCCAACGGAACATAGCCATCGGGCCCAGCTTGTGGCCGATCAGGCCCGCCATTATCGCCCCGGCGCAGACTGTGACGGCAGGTCCGACCACGCAAGTCGCGAAGCCGAAAAGCGCCAAGTCCCGAGGCCGCGCGAAATCCGGAGCGGTCGTCCTGAACCAGCGCAGAAGTCCGTAGGCGACCAGGACGCCGGTCAAGCCGGTCACCGCCATATTGGCCACCGTGGCCATTGCGCGCCAGGGCGCGGCGTGCTCCGCCCAATAGCCGGCCGCGCAATGACCGACAACGTAGGCAGCCAAGTAAAGCCATCGCCGCCGCGGCTGAGCCGATAGGAGAATGAGGATCATGAGGGCTGCCGTCGGCATGATCGGCGGCAACTGATGAACCGTTTTGACGAACAGGATCGATAGGCGGCTCAGCGCGTAAGCCGCGACGGCGATCGCGGCCATGCGCCAAACCAAGGCATCCTTGCCGAGAATGGATCGGAAGGCGGTCATGAATGCTTGATCGTCCTTGTTCTGTTCGTTGGGTGGGGGACGCAAACTTTGCCCAGTAAACACCCTATAGATTATCCAAAGATTGATGGTTGCGGTGACGTTGTGCAGCCGAACGGAGGCATTGGCCGTTAGGATTGAGTTTTCAGATTGCCGCGAATTGGAAAGTTAGCGGGCAGGGCAAGTCTTGTCGCCCCTATCACTTGTGGCGACTAGCCGGCCCGCTCTTCGAGCATGGCTTCAACCTGGGGCGGACAGACAAAACGTGCAACCAGGCTGCCGTCCCGCAAAAAAATTCTGATTTCCGCGGTGTCTCCACCCTGGGTGATCGTACGGCCCATGCGGCGCGCGGCTGATTCCGCCTTGGCGCCGCTGAAGAAATGCATCTCGTTGTCGAATGGCTCGGTGCTCACCGCCCACCCGGAGCCAACCGGGATGACCGAAATTGATCGGATCATGTGCGCCTCCTACCCGACCACGCAAGCGTGTTTGGTCTTGGATCGACGGTAGCCCGTCAACATAACGGCTGTGTAACTACGCGTCGCATCAAAGAAATTTCATTTTGACCGGCTTGACTTCACCGCAGCGCAAATGAGCGCTCGAAAGTCCAACAGGATCATTTCCAACGCGCCTGCCGCTGGAGCGTCTCCGGAACCATCACCGCCCAGGTCAGCGCGGAGGCGCAGTATATCGGCCGCTCGCACCTGGCCTTCAACGCCAATACTTCGCCGTCGATGGGCGGATATATCCTGGCCCGCTTTTCGGTTCAGATTCAGCGCCGCGACTGGCGGCTGGCGTTGTTCCTGTCCAACCCCGCCAACACGAGGGGCGACACCATTTTCCTACGCAAATCCCTTCAACTTCCAACAGGCCCAAGGATTCGCGTTTAGCGTTGGCGTGATGAGCCAGAATGCGGCCATCCAGATATTGGTCTCAATCTGGGGCGAGAAGTGTGATTCAGGGCTTGGATGCTGCACCGCGAGCCCAATGGGCTAAGGCGCGCAGGCTAAGCTGAAAAGGCCGGAATTCACGATCTGGTCTTGGCCTTGGACCTAAATATGAACGCACCTATAACCTCACGCTTCTGTCGGCTGCGCTCTCTGGTCGGCGGGAGGCGTCTAGAAGGTCCACCCCACTTCCGTTCTATTCTTGTGAATAACCGTAATTAGGGCTTGGATTTAGTTGCTAATGGCGCCAAATCGTGACGACATCTAACCAAGCAGGGAGCCTCGGAGGAAGCCGATGGACGAAAACAACGATATTCTTAGCCTTACCGCAGATATTGCAGCTGCCTACGTCTCGAATAATTCAGTTGCGGCATCTGAAGTGCCTAACGTGATCCAGACGATCTACCGCGCCCTGGGAACCCTCGGCAAGGCGGACCTGCAGCCGGTGGCGGACGCCCGCAAGCCCGCCGTGCCGATCCGCAAGTCGATTACGCCCGACTATCTGATCAGCCTGGAAGACGGAAAGTCCTATAAGTCGCTCAAGCGGCACCTGCGCACCCAATACAATATGAGTCCGGAGGATTACCGGGCCAAATGGGGCCTGCCCAAGGACTATCCCATGGTCGCCCCCAACTACGCGGCCTCGCGTTCAGCCCTGGCCAAGAGCATGGGCCTGGGCCGCGGCGGCACCTCCAAGAAGCCCCGCGCCGTTCGCGCCAAGAAATAAGGCGAAATGCCCAGCGCTCTACAGACGCCGGCCGGGCTAGCCCCGCGCCGGCGCTGTCATGTCAGAAGCGCCCTGCCTGATAGTCGGCGAAGGCTTCGCGCAGTTGTTCGGCCGTGTTCATCACGAACGGCCCGTACTTGGCCACCGGCTCCTTGAGCGGCTTTCCCGCGACCAAGATCAACCGCGCGCCCTGCGATCCGGCGGCCAGGCTCACCACGTCCCCCGGCGAGAGCACGGCGATGGAGCCCCGAGCCGTGGTGTGAGCGGGCGCGCCGACATCGGCCTGGCCTTCATAGACATAGGCGAAGGCGGCGTGCTCGGCGGGCAAGCCGATGGTGGTCTCGGCCAGGGCCTGGAGCGTGACGTCGGCGTAGAAGGGTTCGGTCGCGCCCGCCTGCACCGGGCCGCGGGCTGAGCCCAAGCTCCCCGCGATCAGTTTGGCGCTGGCCCCCGCCCCCAAATCCACTGTGGGAATCTGATCGGGCGGGATGTCCTGGTAGCGCGGCTCGGTCATCTTGTCCTTAGCCGGCAGGTTCAGCCACAGCTGGAAGCCCCGCATCAGGCCATTGTCCTGCTCGGGCATCTCCGAATGGACAATGCCCCGGCCGGCGGTCATCCATTGCACCGATCCGGGCGTCAGAAGGCCTTCGTTGCCCTTGTTGTCCCGATGGCGCATGCACCCGTCGAGCATATAGGTGACGGTCTCAAAGCCCCGATGCGGATGGTCCGGGAAACCCGCGATATAGGCCTGCGGATCGTCCGAGCCGAACTCATCGAGCATGAGGAAGGGATCGATATCCGGCAAGGCGGGCTGACCGATCACGCGGTTAAGCTTGACCCCGGCCCCATCGCTGGCCGGCATGCCCTTGCCTGACCAAACCACGCGTCTTTGCACTTCAGACATGACCGCCTCCTCGCGCCTACACTGACACCGCAGGGGAAGATAGGAAGCCGCGCGCCCGATTGCACCCTGCCTGGCCAGCAGCGCCGGTCCTAGTCGGGTTTGGTTTCTTCGGCTTTCAGGGCCTTTTGATAGATCGAAATGGTGATCAGGGATGGCAAAAGCGTGGCCACCACCAGGAAGGGTACGCCCAACGCGGGCAGCACGAACAGATGCAGGTAGAAGCTGGCGAACTCGACGGCCAGCATGGCGCAGGTGACGCCGACACCGATGCGGCAGATCATCAGGGCGGTCGCGACTTTCACGATTAGTCTCCAGCTTCTCATACCGATGGGCCTGTCTGACATGGGTGGCGCTTCATGGCCAGACCGAGACGCCTGACAGGCGACGGCTCTTCTTTACACGGCCTTTATGCCCGCGGGGTTCGGCGCGCGTCGAACCTTTATGGGCATCGCGCCTATAAGCGCGCTCTTAATCGGGAGCCCGCCATGGACCTGGTCTTCATCGCCTCAGGCGTCGTCATCTTCGGCGCGTTCGGCCTTTACGCCCTACTGTTGAAGGGGGTGTGACCATGGTCATTTCCCTCCTCTACGGCGCCGCCGCCCTGCTGATCGCGGGCTACATGATCGCCGCCCTGCTGCGTCCCGACAAATTCTGATCTTGAGGATCACTCCATGACCAACAGCGCCATGAACGCGGCGGGCTGGGGGGAGATCGTCTTCACCCTGGCCGTCACCCTCGCCCTCGCAATCCCGCTGGGTTATTTCCTGGCCCGTGTTTGGAAGGGCGAGCCGACCTGGCTTGATCCGGTCCTCAAGCCGGTGGAATCCGGCCTTTATTGGCTGTTCGGCGTGGACGCCAAGAAAAGCCAGAACTGGCTCGCCTACACCACGTCCATGCTGGCCTTCAGCACGGCGAGCTTCGTCGTGCTCTATCTGATCCTGCGCTTCCAGAACCTGTTGCCGTTCAATCCGCAGAATTTCCCGGGCACGAGCCCGGACTTAGCCTTCAACACGGCGATCAGCTTCGTCACCAACACCAACTGGCAGTCCTATGTGCCGGAGGCCACGCTGTCCGCCTTCTCGCAGATGGCGGGCCTGACCAGCCACAACTTCCTGTCGGCGGCGGCGGGCATCGCCATAGCCGCAGCCGTGGCGCGCGCCTTCGCGGCCAATCGCGGCGAGGGCCTGGGCAACTTCTGGGTCGATCTGACCCGCATCAGCCTCTATGTGCTGCTGCCGATCTCCATCGTCGTGGCCTTGATCTATGTCTGGCAGGGCGAGCCCCAGACCCTGACCGGCCATGTGGACATGGCCGGGATCGAGGGCGGCAAGCAGGTCAACATCCTGTTTCCCACCGCCAGCCAGGAGGCGATCAAGCAGCTCGGCACCAATGGCGGCGGTATCTTCAACGCCAACTCGGCCCATCCCTACGAGAATCCCAACGCCCTGACCAACCTGCTCGAGATCGTGTCGATGAACGTGCTGGGCTATGCCTGCGTGGTCGCCTTCGGCATCCTGGCCTTTGCGCGCAAGGAGGCTCGCGCACTGGTGGCGGTGATGGCTATCTTCATCGCCGGCGCCTCGGCCGTGGTCTACTGGACCGAAACCCAGCCCGCCCCCGCCATGCACGCCGTGCATGCCTCGACCGCCGTAAACATGGAAGGCAAGGAAGTCCGCTTCGGCGCGCCTTCCACCGCCGTGTGGGTAGCCAACACCACCGGCGCCTCCGACGGCGGCGTCAACGCCATGCACGACAGCCTGATGCCTCTGGGCGGCGGCGCGGCCATGTTCATGATCCAGCTTGGCGAGATGCTGCCGGGCGGTGTCGGCTCGGGCCTCTACGGCATGGTGGTGATGGCGATCATCGCGGTGTTCGTCGCCGGACTGATGGTCGGCCGTACGCCGGAATACCTCGGCAAGAAGATCGAAGCGCGCGAGGTGAAGTTCGCCATGCTGGCGGTGCTGATCCTGCCCCTGTCGATTCTCGGCTTCGCGGCGGTGGCCGCTGTCCTGCCGGTGGCGCTGAAGGGCCTGGAGAACTCCGGTCCGCACGGGCTGTCGGAGATTCTCTACGCCTATTCCTCGGCCACCGGGAACAACGGCTCGGCCTTCGCCGGCCTGTCGGCCAACGCGCCTTACTGGAACGCCACCCTGGGCGTCGCCATGCTGCTCGGCCGGTTCGCCTATGTGATCCCCGTCATGGCCATGGCCGGCGCCATCGTCTCCAAGCCCAAGCTCGAACCCACCGCAGGCACCCTGCCCACGCACGGGCCACTGTTCGTCAGCCTGCTGATCGGCGTGATCCTGATCATGGGCGGACTGCAGTTCTTCCCCGCCCAAGCCCTCGGCCCGATCGTCGAGCACTTCCAAGTGCTCCAGACCGTCGCCGGCCGCTGAACCTTTCCTCGGAGCCAAGTCCAATGACCGCCGTTCCTCTGCATCTGGGCGACAAGCGTCGTTCCGCCGTCACGTCCACCACCCTGTCGGGCGGGGTGATGGCCCGCGCCATCGCCGATTCCTTCAGCAAGCTCGACCCGCGCAAGCTGACCGGCAATCCGGTGATCCTAGCGACCGAGGTGGTGGCCCTGCTGGCCACCGTCTCGACCGTCGACGCCTTCCGCACCGGCGGCTATCCCTGGTGGGCGTTCCAGATTGCCTTGTGGCTGTGGTTCACGGTGCTGTTCGCCAATTTCGCCGAAAGCATCGCCGAAGGCCGCGGCAAGGCCGCCGCCGACGCCCTGCGCGCTCAGCGGGTAGACGTGAAGGCCAAGCTGATCATCGATGAGAAGACCGGGACCATCGTGCCCACCGCCGCCTACAAGCTCAACGCGGGCGACGTGGTGCTAGTGGAGACCGGCGACATCGTGCCCTCCGACGGAGAGATCATCGAGGGTGTCGCCTCGGTCAATGAGGCGGCCATCACCGGCGAGTCCGCGCCGGTCATCCGCGAGAGCGGCGGTGACCGCTCGGCCGTGACCGGCGGCACCACCGTGGTGTCGGACTGGATCAAGGTGCGCATCACCGTCGAGGCGGGCAACACCTTCCTGGACCGCATGATCGCCATGGTGGAGGGCGCCGAGCGGCGCAAGACTCCCAACGAGCTGGCTCTCACCGTGCTGCTGGCGGGCCTGACCATCATCTTCCTGATCGCCACGGCCACCCTGCTGGGCCTGGGGCAATATTCCGGCGTTAAGCTGGACCCGCTGGTGCTGGGCGCCCTGTTCATCTGCCTGATTCCGACGACCATCGCCGGGCTTCTCTCCGCCATCGGCATCGCGGGCATGGATCGCCTGCTCAAGGTCAATGTGCTGGCCACCTCCGGCCGCGCGGTCGAGGCGTCAGGCGATTGCGACACCCTGCTGCTGGACAAGACCGGCACCATCACCCACGGCAACCGCATGGCCACGGAGGTCCTCTCCGCCCCCGGCGTGCGTCCGGAAGCGGCCATGCGCGCGGCCATGATGGCATCCCTGGCCGACGAGACCCCGGAAGGCCGCTCCATCGTTGACCTGGCGCTGGAAAACGGCCTGACCGGCGTTCCGCCGCAAGGCTCGACCCCCGTGCCGTTCAGCGCCACCACCCGCATTTCCGGCCTGGACGCGGGCAAGGACTCCTGGCGCAAGGGCGCGGTGGACGCGATCCTGCGCACGGTCGGCCTGACCCAGGCTCAGGCGCCTGCGGAACTGAACGCCGCCATCGACGCCATCGCTCGTTCGGGCGGCACGCCCCTGGCGGTGGCCGAGAACGGCGTGCTGGTTGGGGTCATTCACCTGAAGGACGTGGTCAAGGCGGGGGTCAAGGAGCGCTTCGCCGATCTGCGCCGTATGGGCCTGCGCACCGTCATGATTACCGGCGACAACCCGGTGACCGCCGCCGCCATCGCTTCGGAAGCCGGGGTCGACGACTTCCTGGCCGAGGCTACCCCCGAGGACAAGCTGCGGCTGATCCGCGAGGAACAGGCCAAGGGCCGGATGGTGGCCATGTGCGGCGACGGCTCCAATGACGCGCCCGCCCTGGCCCAAGCCGACGTGGGCGTGGCCATGCAAACCGGCACCCAGGCCGCGCGCGAGGCCGGCAACATGGTGGACTTGGACTCCGATCCGACCAAGGTCATCGAGATCGTCGAGGTGGGCAAACAGATGCTCATCACCCGCGGCGCCCTGACGACCTTCTCCGTCGCCAACGACGTGGCCAAGTATTTCGCCATCATCCCGGCGATCTTCGTGGTCTCCCTGCCGGCCCTGGGTGCGCTCAACGTCATGCATCTGGCCAATCCGCGCAGCGCGATCCTTTCGGCGATCATCTTCAACGCCCTGATCATCATCGCCCTGGTGCCGCTCGCCCTGCGCGGCGTGCGCTACCGGCCGATCGGCGCCTCCAAGCTGCTGCAGCGCAACCTGTTGATCTATGGCCTCGGCGGCATTGTCGCGCCCTTCGTGGGCATCAAGCTCGTCGACCTTCTGATCACCGCCATCGGTCTGGCTTAAGAGCCAAAAGGACCCACCGCCATGCTCTCCGACATCCGCCCCGCCATCGTCTCGACGATTCTGTTCACCCTGCTGCTGGGCCTGGGCTATCCCCTGGCGATCACCGGCATCGCCGGCTTCGCCTTCCCCTACCAGGCCGAAGGCAGTCTGGTCCGCGACGCCTCGGGCAAGGTGATCGGCTCGGCCCTGCTGGCCCAGCCCTTCGCTAAGGACGAGTACCTACATCCGCGCCCGTCGGCCGCCGGATCGGGCGGCTACGATCCGACCGCGTCAGCTGGCTCCAACTACGGCCCGCTGAACGGCGATCTGGCCAAGCGCGTCACGGGCGACGCCGCCGCGCTGCGTCAATCGACCGGCCACCAAGAGATTCCGGACGACGCAATCACCACCTCCGGATCGGGGCTCGACCCGGACATCTCCCCGGCCTATGCCTATCTGCAGGCCGACCGCATCGCCAAGGCGCGCGGCGTCGCGGCCGGCGAGGTGCGGGAATTGATCGGGCGTAACATCCAAAAGCCCCTGCTCGGCTTCATCGGCCAATCGCGCCTGAATGTGCTGATGACCAACCGGGCACTTGATCTGGCTCTTCCCATAGGAAAATCCAAGCCCGCATGACGTCACAAGAGCCCCGCCGGCCCGATCCAGACGCGCTTCTCGCCGAAGCGGCGAAAGCGGGGCGCGGCCGGCTCAAGGTGTTCCTGGGCATGGCGCCGGGGGTGGGTAAGACCTACGAAATGCTGTCCCAGGCCGCGCGCCGCAGGGATGAGGGCGGCCAGGTGCTTGTGGGCCTGGTCGAAACCCACGGCCGCAAGGAGACCGAGGCCTGGCTGCAGGACCTGGAGGTCCTGCCCAGGCGACCGATCGAATACAAGGACCGCACCCTGCTGGAATTCGACCTGGACGGGGCCCTGGAGCGAAAGCCGGCCCTGCTGCTGGTCGACGAATACGCCCACTCCAACGCCCCTGGCTCGCGCCATCCCAAGCGCTGGCAGGATATCGAGGAGCTGTTGGCCGCCGGCGTCAACGTCTGGACCACCTTGAACGTCCAACACCTGGAAAGCCTGGTGGATGTGGTGTGGAAGATCACCGGCGTACGCGTGCGCGAGACGGTGCCCGATCAGGTCCTGTCCAACGCCGACGAGATCGAGGTGGTGGACCTAACGCCTGAGGAGCTGCGCAAGCGGTTGAACGAAGGTAAGGTCTATGTGCCCGAGACCGCCCGCCTGGCCTCAGAAAACTTTTTCAAGCCGGAGAACCTCACCGCCTTGCGCGAGTTGGCCCTGCGCCGGGCCGCCCAGACGGTGGATGACCAGCTGGTCGGGGCTATGCGTCGATCCGGCATCGAGGGTCCCTGGGCGGCTGGCGAGCGGATCATGGTGTTGGTGGCCGGCGATCACCTAGGCCCCGGACTGGTGCGGGCCGGACGGCGGCTGGCCGACCTGATGGACGCCCCCTGGACCGTGACCCATGTGGAACGGCCGAGCCATCCCACTCCCCGTGGAACCCCGCGCCTGTCCGAGGCGCTCAAGCTGGCCGATCAGCTCGGCGGCTCCACCATCGTGCTGACCGGCGACGACTTGCCCGAGGCGATCCTGGCCTTCGCCCGGCGCAACAATGTGACCCAGATTGTCATGGGCAAATCCAAGGACAGCCTGTGGCGGATCGCGACCGGCCGTTCCCTGGCCCATGTGATGCTGCAGCGTTCGGGCGGAACGGCGATGCACTTCGTCAGCGAGGGCGCTCCCGAAGCGGCGGACCCGATTTCGCCGATCCCGCGCGCCAAACGGGTCCTAGCCTGGACCGGCTACCTGGCGGCGGCTTTGCTGGTGACGGCGGCCTGCGCCATTTCCACAGTCCTCGACCGGTTTGCCTCCGGCGCCAATCTGGCGATGATCTTCCTGGCGGCGGTGCTGATCACAGGCCTGGCGTTCGGTCTCACGCCCGCTCTGCTGGCCGCAGCCCTCGCCATCGGCGCCTATAATTTCTTTTTCTTGGAGCCGCGCTTCTCCTTCGTCATCGGCCACGCCTCTGACGTGCTGACCTTCGTCATCTTCCTGGCGGTGGCGGCGGTCACCGGTTGGCTGGCCGGACGGGTGCGTGACCAAGCGGTGCTGTCCACCCGCAGGGCCGCCGCCGTCACCGCGCTGTTGGCCGCCAGCCGCCGCCTGTCTTCGGCCCCAACGGTGGAGGCCGCCGCCCAGGCCCTAGCCGAACAGCTTTCGGCCGCCACCGGCGGCAAGGCGGCGATGTTCCTGCCCAAGGACGGCGAGATCGTCGCGACCAGCGGCGCGCCGACACTGGAGCTGTTTTCCACCGCCGCCATGGCCGCCGCACGCTGGGCCTGGGAAAAGCGCGAGCCGGCGGGGGGGGGCACGGGCACCCTGCCCCAAGTCGGCTGGACCTTTCACCCCTTGATCGGCGTGCGCGCGCCGTCCGGCGTGGCCGCCATCGAGACGCCCCTGGCCGCCGGCAGCGACGAAGATCGGCTGGTGGCCGCCCTGCTCGATCAGGGCGCCCTGGCGCTTGAGCGGGCAGAGCTGGCCGCCGCCACGGTCGAGAATGAGGCTCTGCGTCGATCAGACCGCCTGCGCGCGGCCCTGCTCAACTCGATTAGTCATGATCTGCGCACGCCCCTGTCCACAGTCCTGGGCGCCGCGACCACCTTGATCGACTACCGCAAGACCCTGAAAAGCGCCGTGCAGGAAGACCTGTTGCTGTCCATCCGCGAGGAGGCCGAACGGCTGAACCGTTATGTGGGCGACCTGCTCGACATCACCCGCCTGGAAGGCGGCGCCCTGGTCACGCGCAAGACCCTGATCGATGTGCGCGACGTGCTGGGCCTGGCCGGCGACCGGGTGCGGAGGCGGCTGGGCTCTCGCCGACTTCAGCAGGACTTTCCCGACCAGCTGTCCATGGTCCGCGCCGACCCGGCCCTGCTGGAGCAGTCCCTGGTCAATATCCTGGAAAACGCCATCGCCTACAGTCCGGACGGATCGCTGATCGAGGCGGCGGCCTTCGAGGATCGGGGCAATGTGGTGATCAGCATCGAGGACGAGGGTCGCGGCATTCCCACCGCCGAACTGGAGCACGTGTTCGAGAAGTTTCGCCGGATGGAGGACACCTCGGATCGGGTCAAGGGCACCGGGTTGGGCCTGACCATTTCCAAGGGCTTTATCGAGGCCATGGGCGGCCGCATCGCAGCCGCCAGCCCGATCCACGAGGGCAAGGGCACGCGGGTTCTGCTCAGCCTGCCCAAGGACGTGGCCACTCCGGCCTATCTCCTATGAGCGCCCATCGCCCACGCATCCTGGTGATCGACGACGAGCCGCAGATCCACCGCTTCCTCGGCCCAGCCCTGGACGCGGCCGGTTACGAACCCGTGCGCGCCGACACCGCTGCAGAGGGTCTGAAAGCCATCGCCCATCGTCCGCCGGACGCGGTGGTGCTCGACCTGGGCCTGCCGGACATGGACGGCAAGGACGCCCTGGTCAAAGCGCGCGCCTTCTACGACGGACCGATCCTGGTGCTGTCGGCGCGCGACCGAGAATTGGAGAAGATCGAGGCTCTCGACCGAGGCGCGGACGACTACATGGAAAAGCCCTTCGGCGTGGGCGAACTGCTCGCCCGCCTGCGCGTGGCCATGCGCCACCGGCTGGATCGGCTGTGCGCCCCCGCCGTGGTCCGCGCCGGGGATGTTGAGATCGACATGCTCAAGCGCATGGTCACCAAGGGCGGTCAGGCCATTCGTCTATCGCCGCGTGAGTACGACCTTCTGGCCTGTCTGGCTGAAGGGGCGGGCAAGGTCGTCACCCAGGCCCAACTGCTCACCGCCGTCTGGGGCCCGGCCAATACCGAGGACGTTCAGTACCTGCGCGTATTCATTGGCCATCTGCGCCAGAAGCTGGAGGGCGACCCCGCCTCTCCCCGCCTAATCGTGACCGAGCCCGGCGTGGGTTATCGGCTCATGGCGGAGTAGCGCTAGACATGAACAACTGAAGGTCCTGATTGCCGCCGGGACCGGCCTTAAGGAGCGACTATGCCCGGGCGCTCTGAGCGTGGTAGTGAGGGGCTTGACCCGCCGCGCTGCTCCAACCGTTGTAGTCCGACTAGACAGGGATGCAGGCTTGAACGCCAGCGACGATCAAGGCGCGCCAATCCAGGCCGATACAGATTCGCCGCCCCGGCCAACGCCGGCGGGACCGCTGGGCCGCTCCCGTTTCGCTTGGGCGCCGGCAGCCCTGGCGGGCCTGATCATGCTCGGCCTGTGGGGTCCCAATCTGGTGCGGCCGCCGCCGCCGGCGTGGACCACCTATATTTCCCTCAAGGGCCAGACTCGCCGGATCAATTTGGGCGATCAAAGCCTGGTCAGAATGAACGGCGCCACCTCGGTCAGAATGGTGTTCGAGGAGCGTCTGCGTCGAGCTGTGTTCGAAGGGGGAGAAGCGGAATTTGCGGTGGCGTCCAACGCCCGCCCCTTTCAAATGTCCATCGGTGACCGGGACCTGCGCACCCGATACGCCGATTTCAACCTGCGGCGCTATGGTCGCATAGGGGCGGTCAAGGCAACCCTGACCGTGCGGCGAGGTCAGATCAGTATCGGCGATGTTCACGGCAAGGATGACCCGCGAATCCTGGGGCCAGGCGATCAAATGGGATGGATCGAAGGTCAAAGCGCTGCGCCCACGCGCAAGATCGATGCGAACCTTGCGTTCGCCTGGCAGAGTCATCGGCTGGTCTACGACCACAAGCCGCTGGACGATGTTGTGACGGATTTGAACCGCTACGCGCCCAGACCGATCAGCATCCTGCCCGCGTCACTCGGCGAGACGCCATTTACCGGGGTGCTGGTGTTGGACAGCGAAGACCAGATGCTGGACCGACTAACGAAAGCGCTGCCGATCCAGGCCGTGGCCCTGCCCGCCGCCATCGTGTTGAAGCCTCGTCCGTCGCCGATCAAGCCCGCTCCGGCCCGGACTCACCCTATCGGCAAGCCGCGCGCCGCCCGTCAGTAGCTGATGCGGAAGACGGCACGGACGTCGGCGTTCTGGTAGTCGCTGCGGAACTCGCCTCCGGCCTCGACGGCGAAGTGAACCCACTCGCCGTCGCCCTTCAACTGCATGCGAACCACGCCAGCGCCACCGGCCGCCGAGTTGGCAGGCACTGTGAAATTGGGGCCGCCGTAGGCAAACTGGGCGGTCGTGGCGCCCGGGCCGCCGGTGATCACCTGATCCCAGCCCACTTCGATCTGGGGCCTGAACACGAAGGTGCTCCCGTAGTGCGCGCCGACCACCACGCCTGCGGTGACGCTAGTCTGGGTGCTGTTGCGCGCCTTGACCTTGAAATCGAAGCCATTGCCGCCGCCGCTTTCGGCGTAGCTGCCCTCGTTCACGCTGAACACGTCCAGATGGGCCTCTGGCATGAGGAAGAAGTGATTGCTCACGTCAAACGGTGCGCTGGCGCCCAATCGGCCGCTGAAGTCGTAGCCGGTCCACGACCCGTTGGCCGTACGCGAGATCGCTGTGCCGCCGGTCGGCGTCGCGGCGAATTGGCGCCGCTGGGAGACTTTCAAAAAGCCGGCCGCCACCCGGGCTTCGGTATGCAAAATGCCAAACTGTGGGACGGCGTAAAGGCCAGCTTCCAGCCGGTTGATCGAAACAATACTGTCACCCGGATCGCTCGGCTTGGAGACGTTGGCGCTGGCGAAGGAGATGTCCGCGCCGAAGCCGTCGAAATCCACGCCGCCGACCAAGCCCAAGCCGACCGCCCGGTAGGCTTCGTTGTCCGCGCGCTTCTGATTGAGGCCGATCAGATATTCGCTGGCCCACAACCCGCCCTGGCTGCCAAAGTAATCCTCTTCGTTGTCCGCGTCTTCGGTCGTGCCGACGGCCCCGCCAGCGCCGCCGAAACCTGCCGCGCCGATCGAAGCGCGCGCCACGGCTTTAGACATTGAGGTGACCACCTGGAAGACGTCGCCGGAGGAGTTGGGCAGCAGCATCTGATAGGGCGCCCTGAAGCCCGCTTGGTTGGAGGCGTTGACCAGGATGCTCTGAATGCCCGTGTCTTGCCCGAGAGACGCATAGATGGCCGGGAAGGCGGCGGCTTCGGCCTTGTTCAGCCCCAGCTGGACGGCGGTTTTGGGCTGGATGGTGATGTTGACCGTTCCGGCCGCGGTGTTGGTCTGGGTGGACAGGTTGAACAAGAACGACGGGGTTATCGGAGCGGCGATGGTCCCCGCCGTCAGGGACGATGCCTGGATCACTGTGAAGGTCTGGGCGACTGCGGGCGCGGACAGGATGTTCACGCCGATCTTCGCGCCATTGGCGAGGTTCGCGGCGCCGACGTTGAACTGACTGTTGGTTCCGGCCCCGGCCAGTTTCTGCGGATCAAGCGCAACGACCAGCGTGCTGGTGGCGCCGACTGTCAAGCTCGTCCCGCGAATTGTCGTAGGCGAATTGTCCTGCAGCGTGCCGTTCGGCACGCTGATGGCGATGCCGGTCCCGCTGTAGGTCAGGGCTCCGACGTAGCTTGCTCCATTGGCGATGTTCAGTTGGCTAGCCGCGCCCGAACCCAGGCTGAGCGCGCCGGTCAAGGAGCCGGCCAGGAGCTGCACATTGTTCGGCCCGGTCTGACTGAGCCGGACATCGCCGACGATGGATGGCGTTACACCTGTGTTGGCAGAGATGTCTTGGGTGAAGGCCACCCCGGATGTGTTGGCGCTCAGGTTCAGCGCCACGGTCTGCCCGGTCAGCGTGTCGCCTAGGTTGCTGGCCGTAAGGCCCGTGGAGATCGTTCCGTAGTTCTTGAAAGTCGTGATCGTACCGCTGTTGTCGACCACGCCGTAGGCCGATGCACTGTCACCCACCACCGCGGCGCTGATGGCGCCGTAGTTGGAGAAAGCCGAGAGCGAGGCGCCGCTGTTGATTTGAACGGCGGTGGCGTTGGCAGCGCCGGACGCCGCCGCAACCGAGGCCCCAATAATCCCTTCGTTCTGGATCAAGGGGGCGCTCGCGCCGGATTCCATAAGCAGCGCGGTGGAATTGGACTGGTAGGCGGTTGCGGTAATACTACCGGTGTTGGCGATGCGGATGCCGCCGGAGATGACAACCCCGCCGCCGCCCGCGCCGATATCCAGGCCGGTGGCCGACACGCTGTCGTAGACGCCTGCACCGGCGATTACGCCTTCATTGATCAAGCCAAAGCAGTTGTTCCCAGGGCCGTACAGCGCCCCATTGCACGCCCCGAATTGGCCGATCGTGATCGGGCTTGCGCCACCGACCACCATGGCGGGCGCCGCGCCGAACGTCTGCACGATGGCCGTGCCCTCAGACCCGTCGGCGACGCCGTCCAGGTCCAGGTCGGCCGTGCTTCCGGAGGCTGTGTTAGAGGGCGGCGCACCAAGGAATATGCCGCCGACCACGCTGCCTTGGACGACGAGGGCCGATCCGCCCTGCTCCACCTGGGAGGGGGTGGCTTGAACGATGCTGAGCACCGTGGCGCTGGGACGCGTGAATGACGCATAGCCGGTGCTGGAGACGGTGGAATAAAGGTTCAGCGCGCCGTCGATCTTGCCGGTGGTCTGCACCCCCACCGAATATTGTCCCTGTGAAGCCACAGAGCCGTTGATTGTCACCGCCCCGGTTATTTCCCCGGCCGTATAGGCGCCGTAGTCGCTGTCGCCGGTCATCGAGATGGCGCCATTGAGCATCAGATTGCCGACACCGGCGCCTCCCGCCAGACCGCCGCCGATATTGACGCCATAGGAGTTGTTGCCCTGGATGGTGATAACACCGGATGTGACCCCGCCCGTGAACGCGCCCTGGGTCTGGATGCCATAACGGCCAGTACCGGAGGCGAAGGGCTCGAAAATCAAGCCGTCGGTGCTGTTGGTGCCGATGATGAAGGTCTCGGAGTTGATGATCGTGCCGCTGACGTTGATCGATCCGATCACGCCCGGCGTGGCGAGAATGCCCACCGAATTGTTGGCGTTGCTGAAAGTGAGGCCGCCCTCAACGCTGACGGTATTGTTGCTGTTCAGGGTGATGGCCGCTCCGCTCCCCGGCGAGATCGACCCCGAGGAAGTGACGTCGATGTTGCCGGCGGTCGAGGTCTGCAGGGCGGTGGTCGATGCTGTGGAAACCGAGGTCTGCGCTAATGCCGCGCCGTGCACGGCCAGGGCGAACAGCGGGGCCATAGAGGCGGCGGCCATGAACCGGATTCGCAGGCCCGCGCGCTGGGTCCGCCGGATGCGTTCGAGCGCGCGAGGAGTTCGATCAACTATCGGCATCGGGTCCTAATTCAATTCCGTGTGACACGTGCTGACACCTACGCCATCAGGACTGGTCTGGGTCAAGGCCTGGAGCGATCATGCGCTTGGTTCGGCTAAGCTTTTACACGTCGGCAAAATTGTGGCGGCGGCTGGGCGGCGGGGGTGACAACCGTAGAAAACAGGGCGGTTAGACCAACCGCCGGGGGTCTGACGTTCAATGGCATTGCGTCCTGACGGTCCATATTGTCGCCGACCGAGCCTTGCAAGACCTTATCATCGGATTCCTCCAACAGCGCTCGGTGACCGCTCAGCCGAACTAGGCAATGGAGCCTATGAACGCGGAATGTGGCGCCGATCGGCATCGGCCTGCCCGCTCCCGCCGACCTGGCCCGGATTCCACCGCCCGCGTAAAGGCTACCACGAGATGTCGGAGTCAATCTGGGGCTTAACCGCGCCACTCCGGGCATCGCAGCCTACGTCGGCGACTCGCGGCGCTTCTAACTTAGGCCCGATCGAAGATGAACTCTTCTAGACCATACCCCTGAAAATAGAGCAGCGCGGTCAGGTCCGCGTGTTCGATCCTGGCGTCCGCCTGCGCCGCGACCACCGGCCTGGCCCGATAGGCCACGCCCAGACCCGCCGCCTCGATCATGGCCAGGTCATTGGCGCCGTCGCCTATGGCGCAGGTCGCCGCCAAATTGATCTCCAGAGCTTGCGCCTGCTCGCGTAGGATCTCCAGTTTGGTCTCCCGACCCAGGATCGGAGCCTCGACCTGGCCGGTCAGGATCCCTGCCCGCTCGACAAGCCGGTTGGCTCGCTGGAGGTGAAACCCCGCAGCCGCCGCGACGCGCTCGGTGAAAAAGTCGAACCCGCCGGACACCAACACGCAGCGCACGTCGTGCGCGCGCAGAGTCTGCACTAGAGTCCGCGCCCCGGGGTTGAGGTGGACGCGCTCGTCGTTGCACTGCTGCAAGACGTCCATCTGCAAGCCCTCAAGCATGGCCGCGCGTTCAGTCAACGAGCCTTCGAACCCGATCTCGCCGCGCATGGCTCGCTCGGTTATGGCGGCCACCTGGGCCTTGACTCCCGCGAAGTCGGCCAGTTCATCCAGGCATTCACAGCCGATGATGGTCGAGTCCATGTCGGCCAGGAACAGCCGCTTTTTGCGTCCGGCCGAAAGCTGAACCGCCACATCGACTTCAAGGCCGTCCAGCGTGCGCCCCAAATCCTGACGCAGGGCCCCCATTACCTCGGTGGGGGTCAGGGTCAGGTGGGAGACGACCTCCAGGTCCAGCGCCCCGGGCCCCAACAGGCGGCTGGATTGCACGAAGGATGAGGCGACCGGCAAGAGCAGCTCCACCCGTTCCTGGGCGGCAGGCAGGACAGTCGCATCGGGGGCGACAAGGGTGATAGCCAATTGCATAGGCTGCGGTTAGACCGCGCGGGATGGCCCATCAAGCCCGACAACGTCAAAGCGGCCGATACAGGCGCCTGGGACTGCGTGCATGAACAGATCGGACCGTCCCGCCGTATTCTTGATCACCGGACCGACGGCCAGCGGAAAGTCGGCCCTCGCCCTGCGGCTCGCCGAACGGATTGGCGGCGAAATCGTCAACGCCGACGCCCTGCAGATCTATGGCGATCTGCGCCTGTTGACCGCGCGTCCCAGCCCGGACGAGGAGGCGTGCGCGCCGCATCATTTATACGGAACTGTCGACGGCGCGCACGGCTGGTCGGTAGGACGGTGGCTGCGAGCGGCGGACGTGGTTTTGACGGACATCGCCGCGCGCGGCCGCCCTACCGTGGTGACAGGCGGCACGGGCCTATATTTGCGCGCCCTGACCGAGGGTCTCGCGGAAATTCCGCCCACGCCCATGGCGCATAGGCTCGCGGCCCAAGCCCGCTTGGAAACGCTCGGCGAAGGGGCTTTTCGCGATGAATTGGCTAAGGTCGATCCCCAGGCGGCGGCTCGCATTGCACCCGGTGATCGCCAACGGCTGGCGCGGGCCATGGAGGTGTACGCCTCAAGCGGACGCTCCATCAGCCAATGGCAAGAGGATACCCGGCCGACCCTTGCGCCGGGGTCCTGGCGGGCGGCGGTGCTGGAGCCCCAGCGCGATGCACTGTACGGGCGTTGCGACCAGCGCCTGGCCATGGCGGTGCGAGACGGCGCCCTTGAGGAGGTGCGCAACCTGGTCGCGCGAGGCCTCGACCCCTCCCTACCCGTCATGAAGGCCGTCGGCGTGCGTGAACTGGCGGCGCATCTGGCCGGTCAAACCAGCCTGGATGAGGCCCTGGCCCTGGCCCAGCGCGAAACGCGACGCTATGCCAAGCGCCAGTCCACTTGGCTGCGCAACCAGACGCCCGATTGGCCTCGGCTGAGCACCGAAGTGGAAATCGAGCGCTTTATGGCTGGTGTTTGAACGGTCAAGCAGGGCGGCGCCCTTGACCGGCAAGGCCGTGCATGGCATCAAACCGGCTTCGCAAGGAGATGCACGCGTGCGCGCAAACCTCGTAGTTTCGGAGCGGCCGACAGCGGAATGATCTTTTGATCATGCCGTAATCGGTCGCATGCTCAGGGCCCCTCGCGGGCCCTTTTTCATGCCCATTGTTCAGCCTACCTTCCTCCCGGAGGACCTCGCCATGACCGCCCAGACCACGATCGACCCCAAAACCAAGACCGACGCGAAGATCGAGACCATGACTGGCGCCCAGATGGTGGTGCGCGCGCTGGTGGACCAAGGGGTAGATGTCCTGTTCGGCTATCCGGGCGGAGCGGTGCTGCCGATCTATGACGCCCTGTTCGACGAGCCGCGCCTTCGCCACGTCCTGGTCCGCCATGAGCAGGGCGCGACCCATGCGGCCGAGGGCTACGCCCGCTCCACCGGCAAGCCGGGCGTGGTCCTGGTCACGTCGGGCCCAGGCGCGACCAATGCGGTCACCGGGATCGTCGACGCCCTGATGGATTCCATTCCCCTGGTGGTCATCACCGGCCAGGTCGCCACCCACTTAATTGGATCGGACGCCTTTCAGGAGGCCGATACCGTCGGCATCACCCGCTCGTGCACCAAACACAACTATCTGGTCAAACGGGTGGAGGACCTGGCGCGGGTCATGCACGAGGCCTTCCATATCGCCACCTCGGGCCGGCCCGGTCCGGTGGTGATCGACATCCCCAAGGACGTGCAGTTCATGGCCGGACCCTATATCGGGCCGGAACAGGCCAAGCCTCTGCACAGCTACAACCCGCGCACCAAGGGCGATCAGGACAAGATCGCCCAGGCGGTGGAGCTGCTGGCCAACGCCAAGCGACCCGTCCTGTACACCGGCGGCGGGATCATCAACTCCGGCCCGCTGGCGAGCCAGGCCTTGCGCGAGCTGGCTCATATGACCGGCGCGCCCGTCACCTCGACGCTGATGGGCCTGGGCGCCTTCCCGGCGGCCGACCCTCAATGGCTGGGCATGCTGGGCATGCACGGCAGCTTCGAGGCCAACCACGTCATGCACGACTGCGACGTCATGCTGTGCCTCGGCGCGCGGTTCGACGACCGGATCACCGGGCGGCTGGACGCCTTCTCCCCAGGTTCGACAAAAATCCACGTGGATATCGACCCCTCCTCGATCAACAAGAACGTGCTGGTCGACCTGGGCATCGTCGGCGATGTGGGATCGGTCATCCGGGACATGTTGGCGGCCTATAAGGCGCGCGGCCACAAGAAGGCCGATCTCGGCGCGTGGTGGGCGCAGATTGAGACCTGGCGAGCGCGGAACGGCTTCGCCTATCGCCAGGATTCACAGATCATCAAGCCGCAGTACGCCATCGAGCGGCTGTATGCCCTGACGAAGGACCGCGACACCTACATCACCACCGAAGTTGGCCAGCACCAGATGTGGGCGGCCCAGTTCTATCGCTTTGAGGAGCCCAACCACTGGATGACCTCGGGCGGCCTGGGCACCATGGGCTATGGCCTGCCCGCAGCGGTCGGCGCCCAGATGGCCCACCCGGACGCCCTGGTGGTGGACATCGCCGGCGAGGCCTCGGTGCAGATGACCATGCAGGAGTTCTCCACGGCGGTTCAGTTCGACCTGCCGATCAAAATCTTCATTCTGAACAACGAATGGATGGGCATGGTGCGCCAGTGGCAGCAACTGCTGCACGGCGAGCGTTACAGCCATTCCTACTCCGACAGCCTGCCGGATTTCGTCAAGCTGGCCGAGGCCATGGGCGGCGTGGGCATCCGCGCCGATACGCCGGACGAACTGGACGCCAAGATCATGCAGATGATCGACACGCGTCGGCCCGTTCTGTTCGACTGCCGCGTGGCCAAGGAAGAGAACTGCTTCCCCATGATCCCGTCCGGCAAGGCCCACAACGAGATGCTGCTGGGCGATTCCGGCCAGGATCTCAATCAGGCTATCGACGACGAAGGCAAGATGCTGGTGTAAGGGAACGCGTCCTCCCCCGCGTGCGGGGGAGGGGGACCGCGAAGCGGTGGAGGGGGCATGCTTCGCCTGCGGCGCTTGATCAACGCCCCCTCAGTCCCTTCGGGACAGCTCCCCCGCCAGCGGGGGAGCACGCAACAAGACAAGGGACGACCTAACCCATGCCGCCGCGCCTGAACGAAAACACCGAGAAACGCACCTTCGCCGTGCTGGTCACCAACGAACCGGGCGTGCTGGCGCGCGTAGTCGGGCTGTTCTCGGCCCGGGGCTACAACATCGAGAGCCTGACGGTGGCCGAGACCGACGCGGAGAGCCACGTTTCGCGGATTACCATTGTCACCTCGGGCACCGCCCTGATCCTGGAGCAGATCCGCGCTCAGCTCGAGCGCATGGTCTCGGTGCGCGGGGTGCAAGACGTGACCCTCGACCCGCTCGGCATCGAGCGCGAGCTGGCCCTGATCAAGGTGCGCGGCAAGGGCGAGACGCGCGCCGAGGCCCTGCGCCTAGCCGACATCTTCCGCGCCAAGGTGATCGACACCAGCCATGAGAGCTTTGTGTTCGAACTGACCGGCGCCTCCTCCAAGATCGACCAGTTCGTCGCCCTGATGCGCCCCATCGGCCTGGTGGAGCTGTCGCGCACGGGGGTGCTGTCGCTGACGCGGGGGTTGGCGTAGGCGGCTGAACCGTACGTCGGCCAGACCCTTCTGGAACCGCTAACCAATAGCGCCTATATAGGTCCTGTCAGGTTTCGGCCGGACTATGGAGATAAACGCGCGTGCAATAAGCGGACTGGACCCGGGTGCGATTCCCGGCGGCTCCACCATTTTCTTCCCGGGTTATCGCCGGGCTGCATGGGGCCGATCAGCATCGACAGACGTGTAAAGACGTTGCTTTCTCTCGGCGTGGCTCACCGTTTCGGGCCTTTATCTAAATGCGAACGATAACTTCGCTGAAGAGTTCGCCCTCGCCGCGTAATGCGGTGCGAGCAAGCTCGACCTAAAGCCCTAGTGTCTTAGCAGCGCTAGGCGGGGCCCGGAGGGCGCCTGGCAACAGAAGCCCTCCACTTTCCACCCCCTTGTGCGGCGCCCTCCTGCTTTCTTGCAGGAAGACTGGGGGCGCCTGGCGCCAGAAGCCCTCCACTTTCCACCGCCTGTGCGGCGCCCTCTTGCCTGCGCTCGCGCGATTTTGCACACGCTGGGCCATACAGCCGCTTTGCTCCGCCATTGCGAAGCGCTAGGTTCGCCGCGCGAAAGTAGGAAGACCGCCGTATGGCCCAAGACGAGACGCCTCAGGACCTGATGCACTACGAGGCCATGTCCCAGGACGCCCTGCGCGGCGTCGTGCGCTCGGCGTTGAAGCTTGCGGCCTCGCCCGAGGGATTGCCCGGAGCGCACCACTTTTACATCACCTTCAAGACCATTGCGCCCGGCGTGTCCGCCCCGCCGGACCTGCTGGCCAAATACCCCGAGGAAATGACCATCGTCCTGCAGCACCAGTATCGCGACCTGGCGCCGGGCGAGACCTTCTTCACCGTGACCCTGAAGTTCGGCGGCCAGCCCAAGCGCCTTTCTGTGCCCTACGCGGCGGTCACCCGCTTTTACGATCCCAGCGTTCAGTTCCTGCTGCAGTTCGACCTTATCCCGGGCGCGGACGAGACGGCCGAAGCGCCGCCTGCCGAAACCGCCTCAGCGCCCCCTGCGCCTACCACTGCGGCGGCGGACGGCGATGAACCCAAGGTGGTGTCCCTCGACCAGTTCCGGAAAAAGTAATTGACCCGGCCACCAGCGACCCCGCTCAGGATCGTCGCGGCGGCCATCCTGGCCTTCGCAGCGGGCCTAGTCGGCGCCGGCGGCGCCCAGGCTGAAGAAAGCCCATTCGCCCATTGGGCCGCCGTGGTCATTTCCGGCGATTACCACGCCCATTCCGGCGCCCTATCGCCCGCCTTCGACAACGCCCGCCGCGACGTATCGGAGGCGCTGCTCAAACTAGGCTTCAAGCGCGATCACATCGCCCAGTTCTCCAGCCTGCCGGACGGCCTGCCCCCCGGCGTCAAACCCGCAAAGATCGATGTCATCTCCACCGAGTACCAGCGCGTGGCCGCCCTGGCTCCCGATGGCTGCCTGATCTATTTCACCTCGCATGGAGAACCCGGCTCGGTGACGATGAGCGATCAGCCCCTGATGGCCAGTGGTCTGGCCAGCATCGTCGACAGCGGGTGCCCGGCCTCGCGCCCCACGGTGCTGATCATTTCCGCCTGCTTCTCCGGCAGCCTCATTCCCACCCTGTCGGGACCCAACCGCATGATCATGACCGCCGCCCGGCCTGATCGATCATCCTTTGGCTGCAGCGAAAGCGACAAATACCCTTATTTCGACGCCTGCATCCTGCAGACCTTGCCCAAGGTGGACGATTTCGTCGCGCTCGCCGCCGCGGCGCGCGCCTGCATCGCCGAAAAGGAGAAGGCCGCCGATGTGTTGCCGCCGTCCGAGCCCCAGGTGGCGGTGGGCGCGGGCCTTGCGCCTACCCTGCCCTTCTATGGCTTCGGACAGCATTAGCGGCATGGACACACCCTGGCGCGTGATGGCCCTTGCGGCCGCGACATTGGCCCTATCGGCCGGGCTGTTCAGCGTCCGTGCGCAGGAGACGGCCCAGATCGGTCCCGGCGCCGCGCCTGTCTCAAATCAAGCGCCGGCTTCAGCGCCCGCCCCGGCTCGGCGCTATGACCGTTCGTTCGCTAATCATCAGGCCGTCCGTGCGCCGACAGTTGTTCCGCCGGCCTTGCCGGCCCCCGCGCCCGGCGCTCGCCTAGCGCCCGGAGCGCCCGTACCGGTGGCCGAACTGGAAGCCTTCGTCGACGGCGTGGTTCGTCAGAGCATGCAGCAGGACCACATTCCCGGCGTCACCGTGTCTGTGGTCCAGAACGGCCAGGTCGTGCTCAAAAAGGGCTACGGCTTCGCCGCCTATCGCCCGCTTCGACCCGTTGATCCGGACACGACCCTGTTTCGGTTGGGCGAATTGTCCTCCAGCTTCACCTGGGTCGCGGTCATGAAGGAAGTCGAGCGCAGCCACATGCGGCTGGACGCCCCGATCAACCTGTACCTGCCCGAGAAGCTGCAGGTGCGTGACCAGGGCTTTGCTGAGCCTGTCCGTCTGCGCGATTTGATGGACCACGCCTCCGGCTTTGAGGAGCGGGCCCTGGGCCGCCTCTATGAACGCGATCCTCGGAAGATCCGGTCGCTTGAGGTCTATCTGCGCCAGGAACGTCCGCGCCGGGTGCGCGCGCCAGGGCTAAGGTCGGAATATACTGACTACGACGCGGCGCTGGCGGGCGAGGCGACAGCCCAGGTGACCGGCCAACCCTTCGAGACCCTGATCGAAGCCGGGATTCTGCATCCCCTGGGCATGGCGCATACTTCGTTCCGCGAGCCACGCGAAGCCGCGCCCGGCCTGCCCGCGCCCATGCCCGCGTCGATGGCCAAGGACATGGCCGAAGGTTTTCGTTGGACCGGCATAACCCTCGAGCCTCGCCCCTTCGGCTATTCCGGCCAAATCGCCCCTGCGGCTTCAGCCTCGTCCACGGCTGCGGACATGGCCCGCTTCATGATGGTTCTGCTGGCCGGAGGGACCTTGGACGGCCAGTCGATCTATGGGCCGACCACGGCGCAGGCCCAGCGCACGGCCTTGCTCTCGGCAGCGCCCGGACTGCCGGGTTGGACGGCCGGCCTGCTGCAGCAGCCCCTGCCCGGCGGTTTCGTGGGCGTAGGCCTGGACGGTTCGGATCTGTCGTTCCGCGCCGACATGACCACGGCCCCCTCACTGGGCCTGGGTATCTTCGCCGCCGGCAATAGCGAGACAGCCGGCCCGCTGGTTCGAGGTCTCGCGGAATTGATCGTGGAACATTTCTACGCGGGCCCGCCGACCGGCCCGGCGCCCTCGACCATCGATCCGCGAACTTTGAAGCGCATCTACGCCGGCCACTATCTCAGCGAACAACGCCGGTTCGGCGGACTGGAGAAGTTCGTTGACCTTCTCACCCGCAGCGCCGAGGTCGAATCAGGCTCCAACGGTCTGCTGGTGATCCGTGCGCCGGAAGGGGCCGGCGTTTGGACCCCCGCCGGCGCTCCAGGGCGCTTCATCTCGGTCGCCCTGGGTCAGTCGTCGGCGTTTGAACTGCGCAATGGCCGCGCCGTACGCTGGCTCTCGCCTTCCGGCCGCAGGTCATTTGCCCGAGTCGGGTGGCTCGAGCAGCCCGGCAACTTGGCCTTGGCGGCGGGGGCCGCCATCGTCGCCAGCCTAGCCACCTTGATCGGTCTGATCGTCCGAGACCGGCGCGACTTTCGTGAGACCACGGTCCAGCAGCGAGCGAGCGCCCTGCAGACCACCGCCTCGGTGCTGTGGCTGGTGGCCGGACTGTCGGTGGCGGCTTGGGGCTCGGGCGCCATTGGCGATCACGCTCAGACCTTTTTCGAATGGCCGGGCGGATTCATTCTGATCGGTTCGGCCTGCGTCTTGGTCGCGGCCCTAGCCAGCGTGATCCAGACCCTGCTGCTGCCTGCAGTGTGGCGCGGCGGTCGGCGGTTGGACAGCTGGACCACGGGGCGAAAGCTCGCCTTCACCGTCACGGTCGCGGTGTACATGACCTTCTCGGCCATACTGGCGACCTGCGGCGCGCTGGAGCCTTGGAATAGTTAGTTTTTACGGGTCACACGCACCATGATCCGTTCGCGCTCCCCGGCCCGCCGGTCCACCACCAGGCGCCCGACCTGGGCGTCGTCGTGGAAGGCGTGACCCTTGATCGCGTCAAGGATGGCCTTGGCTAGATTGTCCAGGTCTAGCCACGGGGGATCGCCGGTATATTCCATGTCGATTTCCACCGTGAATTCGCCCCAACTGGGGCGAGAACCGCGCCATTCCTTGCGGAAAAACTCGTGGATCAGGGGCTTGTAATACTTGGCCTGAGTGGTCAGGCCATCGACCGCGATCAGCAGCTCGCCCGCCGCCTCCCGTGCGCGCACCTTGCCCCGACCGGTCCAGATCAATTCGTCCAAGGCTTTATGCGGGCTGGACGCGGACAGCGGTGCCGTAGGCCAGCACTTCGGTTATGCCCTCCATGATGTCATTCGCGTCGTAGCGCATGCCCAGGATGGCGTTGGCGCCCACTTCGCGCGCATGGGCAACCAACAGCTGATAGGCCTCCTCTCGGGCGTCCTCGGCCAGCTTGGTATAGATCGACAGATTGCCGCCAAAAATCGACTGGATCGACCCGCCCAGATTGCCGATCACGCTGCGCGAACGCACTGTCACACCCCGCACCAGGCCCAAGGTCTGCACGACCTGATAGCCTGTCAGATCGTTGGTTGTGGTGACCATCATGCGCGTCGCCTCCTGATGACCTCAGTCTAGACCCAAGCCCATCACGCCTGCCACCCCGCAAGCGGGGTTGCACTCTTGGCCGTCCCGGCTAAACCAGCGCCAGCCAATTGCGGGGATCAAGCCATGGCCATTACGCGCACCGAAACCGACACCTTCGGCCCCATCGAAGTGGCCGCCGACAAATACTGGGGCGCTCAGGCCCAGCGCTCGCTCGGCAACTTCAAGATCGGTTGGGAAAAGCAGCCCCTGCCCATCGTGCGGGCGCTGGGCATCGTCAAGCGCGCGGCGGCTGAGACCAACATGGCCCTGGGTCACCTGGACCCCAAGATCGCTGCGGCCATCGTCCAGGCAGCCAATGAAGTGATCGAGGGCAAGCTCGACGAGCATTTCCCCCTGGTGGTGTGGCAAACCGGCTCAGGCACCCAGTCGAACATGAACGCCAATGAGGTGATCTCCAACCGGGCGATCCAGATCATGGGCGGGGAAATGGGCACCAAAAAGCCCGTCCATCCCAACGACCACGTCAATATGAGCCAGTCGTCCAACGACACCTATCCCACGGCCATGCACGTGGCCTGCGCCGAAGAGATCGTGCAGCGGCTGCTCCCGGCGCTGGAAAAGCTCGGCAACGCCCTGAACGACAAGTCTCAGGCGTGGAAGGGCATCATCAAGATCGGCCGCACCCACACCCAGGACGCCACGCCCTTGACCCTCGGTCAGGAGTTTTCCGGCTACACCCAGCAGGTGCGCAACGGGATCGAGCGGCTGAAGCTGACCCTGCCGGGCCTGATGCAGCTGGCCCAGGGCGGCACCGCGGTGGGCACGGGCCTGAACGCCCCCATCGGCTTTGCCGAGATGGTGGCCGACAAGATCGGCCAGATCACCGGCCTGCCCTTCACCACGGCTCCCAACAAGTTCGAGGCCCTGGCCGCCCATGACGCCATGGTGTTCAGCCACGGGGCGATCAACACCTTGGCCGCCAGCCTGTTCAAGATCGCCAACGACATCCGCCTGCTGGGCTCGGGCCCGCGCTCGGGCCTGGGCGAGCTGTCCCTGCCGGAAAACGAGCCGGGCTCCTCGATTATGCCGGGCAAGGTCAATCCGACCCAGTGCGAAGCCCTGACCCAGGTGTGCGTGCAGATCTTCGGCAACAACGCCGCCCTCACCTTCGCCGGCAGCCAGGGCCATTTCGAGCTGAACGTCTACAACCCGGTGATGGCCTATAACTTCCTGCAATCGGTGCGGCTGATGGCCGACGCGGCGGTCAGCTTCACCGACAACTGCGTGGTGGGCATCCAGCCGCGCGAGGACAATATCAAGGCGGCGCTGGAGCGCTCGCTGATGCTGGTCACCGCCCTCGCCCCCAAGATCGGCTATGACAACGCCGCCAAGATCGCCAAGACTGCGCATAAGAACGGCACCACCCTGCGCCAGGAAGCGGTGGGCGGCGGCTATGTCACCGACGCGGAATTCGACGCGGTGGTGCGACCCGAAAAAATGATCTCACCAGGATAGGGGGGGTGTACGGACAATGATCACCAAGGACGCCTATCGCCACGCCATGGCGCGCCTGACCGGCGCGGTCAACATCATCTCCAGCGACGGGGAAGCGGGCCGCGCCGGCTTTACCGCATCGGCGGTGTGTTCAGTCACCGACGACCCGCCCACCCTGCTCCTATGCGTGAACCTGGCCAGTCGGCAGAACGATTTCCTGCGGGCCAATGGCGTGTTGTGCGTCAACACACTGACCGTCGGGCATGAGGACATCGCGCGCGCCTTCTCCAACCACGACCTGACCATGGAGCAGCGTTTCCAATTGGCCGAATGGTCCGTGCTGGAGTCCGGCGCGCCGGTCATGCAGGGCGCCCTGGCCGCCTTCGATTGCAAGATTGTCGAGCGGATCGAGCACGGCACCCACGCGGTGCTGTTCTGCCAGGTGCTGGCGGCGACCGCCGGCGACGGCGATCCGATGATCTATTTCAACCGGGCTTTCCGGACGTTGGCTTGAGCGTTGGGCATTGCGATTGAATCTACACCTATAATCCGCTCATCCCCGCGAAAGCGGGGACCCAGTCCTGTCCAGGAAGCGCTGCGCTGGAAAGATCTGGATTCCCGCTTTCGCGGGAACGAGCGGTGAAGGGGGTAGCTCAATTCAACCGCCTAATGCTCTTCCTTGAGGCCAAGTCTTAACCGGCGATAAACCGACGAGGCCTAGGATTTTGCCCCATGGTCGTCGCCCTTGCGCCTTCTGCCCATCGGTCGCTGCAAAAACGCGGTTTCGAACGCCGTCGTTCGACGCGCCGAGCCTGCACCCTGGGCGGGCGGCTGTTCTTCGGCCTAGCCGGCCTCAGCATCGACTGCGTGATCCGCGACATCAGCGACCACGGCGCCCGCGTGGCGGTGCCACGGGCCAGCTGGCGCGCGCCCAAGGAGGTGCGGCTGCTGTCGGTGCGCGAGGGCCGCATTTATTGCGGCGAGGTCATGTGGAATCGCGGCCGCTACCTGGGCCTGAACTTCACTCACGTGCTGGACGCGGCCGAGGCGGTGGAGCCGGAGCTGGCCTCGATCAGGGCGGCGTGGCTGGCGACGCGCTGAATCTCAGGCGTCCACACCCGCATACCCATCCTGCCAGGTCTCCAGCCGCTTGATCAATGCTTCGTGCTCGGCCCAAAGGGCCTTGGGCAGGCGCTCGCCGAAGCCTTCGTAGGATGAGGGGATGAGCGAAGCTTCTTCCTTCCACACGCCCCGGTCCACCGTGAGGCTGGGGACCGCCCCATGAACTGCCGCCAACTTCTGAAGCGGTAAAAAGGGACATGAAACCTGTCCCCCGTCGGTTGGCTACTCAGCCCCCTGCCGCAATCGCATTCCCGATGGTACCGCCGATTACCGTCGGCAAACCCCGCACTGGGGTTCTTGCATGTTGATACCTTTTCCGGTATAGTTTTATCCGTAGCGCGTCACGGTAAGCGCATGGATGAGAAACGCATAGACTGGCGCGGCAGCAGCTACAAAGACCTTTGCGGCCTGCCCGCTAAGGTTCGTCAGGTGTTCGGATTCGCCTTGGGACTCGCTCAAAATGGCCTGCCATTTGAAAGCGCCAAGACACTCTCCGGCTACAAACCAACATTGATCGAACTCCTGGAAGATGATGACGGGGATACCTATCGCGCGGTCTACACGGCGCACTACGAGGACGTTGTTTATGTACTGCACTGCTTCAAGAAGAAGTCGACCAAGGGCCGAGGGCTGCCGAAACGCGACCAGGAGACTATCGAAGCTCGCCTTGCCGAGGTGAGGCGGATCGAGGCCGACAAGGCAAAAACCAGAAAGCGGGAGTTGTGATGGACCAACACATTACCGAAGCGGGCCGAAGCGTTCTCGATGAACTCGGTCTGGATCACAGCTACGTTGTGAAAGCGAAGTTGGCTCTGCGCATCCAGCGCTCGATCACCGAGATGGGTCTGAGCCAGCGGGAGGCGGCGGCGCGCATGCCGATCAACCAGCCCAAACTGTCACGCCTGACCCGGGGCAAACTGGATGACATCAGCCAAGCCAAACTCGAGGCGTGCTTGCGGGCGCTTGGGCATGACATCGAGATCAGCATCAGCCCCCGGCACGAAGGGGCCGGCAAGGTCCTGGTGCGTGAGTTCGCTTAGCCGGGTCTAAGCGATAGGATTATCTCAAAATCCTAGGCGTCCACACCCGCATACCCATCCTGCCAGGTCTCCAGCCGCTTGATCAGGGCTTCGTGCTCGGCCCAAAGGGCCTTGGGCAGGCGCTCGCCGAAGCCTTCGTAGGATGAGGGGATGAGCGAAGCTTCTTCCTTCCACACGCCCCGGTCCACCGTGAGCAACAGGTTGAGCTGAAGCTCGCTCAGGCCCAGGCCCTCCACGTCGAGCGAACCCTTGTTGGGCAGGCGGCCGATCGGCGTGTCGTGGGCGGTAGCCTTGCCGTCGAGACGCTCGAAGATCCATTTCAGCACGCGGCTGTTCTCGCCATAGCCCGGCCAGATGAACTTGCCGTGCATGTCCTTGCGGAACCAGTTGACGAAGTAGATGCGGGGCAGCTTGGCCGGGTCGGCGCCCTCGCCCACCTTCAGCCAATGGCCGAAATAGTCGCCCATGTTGTAGCCGCAGAAGGGCAGCATGGCGAACGGATCGCGGCGCAGCTCACCCACCTTGTTTTCCGCCGCCGCCGTGCCTTCAGAGGCCACGTTGGAGGCCAGGAACACCCCGTGGCCCCAGTTGAAGGCCTCGGTCACCAGGGGCACAGCCGTTGCGCGCCGCCCGCCAAACAGGATGGCCGAGATCGGCACGCCCGCGGGATCTTCCCATTCGGGCGCGATGATCGGGCATTGGCCGGCAGGCACAGTGAAGCGGGCGTTGGGATGGGCGGCGGGGTCGGGCGAATCCGGGGTCCAGTCGCGGCCCTTCCAGTCGATGAGGTGCGCGGGCGGCTCATCGGTCAGGCCCTCCCACCACACATCGCCGTCGTCGGTGACAGCGACATTGGTGAACACGCTGTTGGCGTAGAGGCTGTCGATGGCGTTCTTGTTGGTCTTGACGCCGGTGCCGGGCGCCACGCCGAAGAACCCCGCTTCGGGATTGATGGCGTAGAGCCGGCCGTCAGGGCCGAAGCGCATCCAGCAGATGTCATCGCCGATGGTCTCGGCCTTCCAGCCGGGAATGGTCGGCTGCAGCATGGCCATGTTGGTCTTGCCGCAGGCGCTGGGGAAGGCGGCGGCGATATAGCGGACATCACCTTGGGGCGAGGTCAGCTTGAGGATCAGCATGTGCTCGGCCAGCCACCCTTCGTCGCGCGCCATGACCGAGGCGATGCGCAGGGCGAAGCACTTCTTGCCGAGCAGGGCGTTGCCGCCGTAGCCCGAGCCGTAGGACCAGATCTCGCGGCTTTCGGGGAAATGGGCGATGTATTTGGTCTCGTTGCACGGCCAGGACACGTCCTTGTCGCCGGGCTTGAGCGGCGCGCCCAAGCTGTGCACGGCGGGGACGAAGAAGCCGTCCTCGCCCAGGGCGTCGAGCGCCGCCTGGCCCATGCGCGTCATTACCCGCATGGAGAGGGCCACATAGGCGCTGTCGGTGATCTCCACGCCCAAGGCGCTGATCGGCGAGCCGATGGGGCCCATGCTGAAGGGCACGACATACATGGTGCGTCCACGCATGCAGCCGGTGAACAGAGGGCTCAAGGTGGCGCGCATTTCCTCCGGCGCCACCCAGTTGTTGGTCGGACCCGCGTCGTCCTTATGCTGCGAGCAAATGAAGGTGCGGCTTTCCACCCGGGCCACGTCGCGCGGATCGGAGTTGGCGTAAAACGAGTTGGGCCGTTTCGCGGGATTCAAGGGCGTGAGCGTGCCGGCCTTGACCAGTTCGCCGGTCAGCTGCGTCCACTCCGCATCCGAGCCGTCGCACCAATGCACGTGATCGGGCCGGGTCATCAGCGCGATCTCATGAACCCATTTCACCAGCCGTGAGTGGCGGGTGGGGGCTTCATCCATGCCGGAAATTGCCGTCGCAGCATCGATCACGGGCGCACTCCACAAGCGGCCAAGGGCCGTCCGGAATGGACTCAGCGCCTGACGGCCTGATGTTGGTTAGTTAGCCGGGGTGCGCGGGGCAAGCACAAAACTGTCACAGCCGGTTAATGCGCGCGCCATGACGCAGGTCGCGTCAAGTGCGCGCAATAGGCGGAGCGCGGGCGCCCCGCCTATCCTGCAGTGCAACATGCGCAGGTCTTAGCGGTGACCCGACATGATCATGCTGGCGATCACGCCTGTGGCCACGGCAGCCATCACATAGTTGCCGTCGACTTGACGCCATTCGTAACCGCGCGCCGGACGGCGCAGGTGGTGAGAGCGGTAATCGACCCGTTGCCCACGATCCCAATCATTCCGGGCCATACGTCCGCCACGGCGCCAGTCGGAATGGTCGCTCCAGCCGCGATTAGCGCCTTGGCTGCGGTTGTCGCCCTGACCGCGATGGTCGCCGCGATTGTATTGATCGTATGAATAGGGCTGGGCCAGAGCCGGGCCGCCGAGCGCCATAGCGACGGCCATGGCGGTAACTGCGATGGATAGTGTCTTCATTCTAAACTCCCTGTCGATCGGACCTGGATAAACTCCGCGCCAATCTGACCCTATTCAAACGCGGGGTGGAGAGGGTTCGTTCCGCCCGCCCCAAGGCGCGAAAAAGGGCGGAGCCTCGCGGCCCCGCCCTCCATTTCGTCCGACCGGTTGACGGGCTTTAGAAGTCCATCCCGCCCATGCCGTGATCGCCGCCGCCCATTTGCTGGGGAGCGTTCTTCTTCGGCGCTTCGGCGATGGCCGCTTCGGTGGTGATCAACAGACCCGCGACCGAGGCCGCGTCCTGCAGGGCGGTGCGAACCACCTTGGCAGGGTCGATCACGCCGTCGGCGACCAGATCGACGTACTGTTCGGTCTGGGCGTTGAAGCCGAAGGTCGGCGACTTGTTGTCCAGCACCTTGCCCACCACGATGGAGCCTTCAACGCCGGCGTTTTCGGCAATCTGGCGGATCGGGGCTTGCAGGGCGCGGCGCACGATGGCGATGCCCGCGGTTTCATCCGCGTTCAGGCCGACCATGCCGTCCAGGGCCTTGGAGGCCTTGAGCAGAGCCACGCCGCCGCCGGGGACGATGCCTTCTTCCACCGCAGCGCGGGTGGCGTTCAGGGCGTCGTCGACGCGGTCCTTCTTTTCTTTCACTTCCACTTCGGTCGAGCCGCCGACGCGGACCACTGCAACGCCGCCGGCCAGCTTGGCCAGACGTTCTTGCAGCTTTTCCTTGTCGTAATCGGAGGTGGTGTCTTCGATCTGGCGCTTGATCTGGCCGATGCGGGCCTCAATGGCCGCCTTGTCGCCCGAACCGTCGACGATGGTGGTGTCGTCCTTGGTGATGGTCACCTTCTTGGCGCGGCCCAGCATGTCGAGGCTGACCGTTTCAAGCTTGATGCCCAGCTCTTCGCTGATCAGCTGGCCGCCGGTCAGGATGGCGAGGTCTTCCAGCATCGCTTTGCGGCGATCGCCGAAGCCCGGGGCCTTGACCGCAGCAACCCGCAGGCCGCCGCGCAGCTTATTGACCACCAGGGTGGCGAGGGCTTCGCCTTCCACGTCTTCGGCGATGATCAGCAGCGGACGGCCCGATTGGACCACCGCTTCGAGCACCGGCAGCAGGGGCTGCAGCGAGGAGAGCTTCTTTTCGAACAGCAGGATGTTGGGCTCTTCGAGAACAGCCTCCATCTTGTCGGCGTTGGTGATGAAGTAGGGCGACAGGTAGCCGCGGTCGAACTGCATGCCTTCCACGACGTCCAGTTCGGTTTCCAGCGACTTGGCTTCTTCAACCGTGATGACGCCTTCGTTGCCGACCTTGTCCATGGCCTTGGCGATCATGGCGCCGACTTCGGCGTCGCCGTTGGCCGAGATGGTGCCGACCTGGGCGATCTCGTCGTTGGTGGTGACCTTTTTGGAGGAGGCCTTGATCTCGGCCACGACCTTGATCACGGCCTTGTCGACGCCGCGCTTCAGATCCATCGGGTTCATGCCAGCCGCGACCGACTTCAGGCCCTCGACCACGATGGCCTGGGCCAGGACGGTGGCGGTGGTGGTGCCGTCGCCGGCCTTGTCATTGGTCTTGGAGGCGACTTCGCGGATCAGCTGGGCGCCCAGGTTCTCGAACTTGTCTTCCAGTTCGATTTCCTTGGCGACGGTCACGCCGTCCTTGGTGGAGCGTGGAGCGCCAAAGGACTTCTCAATCACGACGTTGCGGCCCTTGGGGCCCAAGGTCACCTTCACCGCATTGGCGAGGATATTGACCCCGCGCAGCATGCGGTCGCGGGAGTCCGATGAAAAATATACGGTTTTCGCAGCCATGGTGTTGCTCTTTCAGATGACGAAAAACCCTCGTCCAGGCGGACGGGGGTTTGAACTAGGGATGGGAGGGATCAGGCGGCCTTGGCGGCGGCCTTTTTGTCGACCACGCCGAGAATGTCGGATTCCTTCATGATGATCAGGTCGTCGCCGTCGATCTTCACTTCGGTGCCGGACCATTTGCCGAACAGGATGCGGTCGCCGGGCTTCACATCGGGTTCGACGCGCTTGCCGGATTCATCGCGGGCGCCGGGGCCGACGGCGAGGACTTCGCCTTCCTGCGGCTTTTCCTTGACGGTGTCGGGAATGATGATCCCGCCCTTGGTCTTGGCTTCTTCTTCGACGCGCTTCACGAGGACGCGGTCCCCAAGAGGACGAAAGGACATATTGGCTCTCCGTAGGAAACGGGGTGGTGATGATGGGCGCAGCGCCCGGAGCTTGACTGTTAGCAGTCACACCCTCCGAGTGCTAACAGCTGGGAATTAGGAGCGAGGGGGCCCGGAGTCAAGACGCTGGCCCTGAAATTTAGGCCGATTCAGGCGCCTTCTTCAGGCACGCCGCGCTTGACGAAATAGAACACGCCCGCCAGCACGCAGCCGCCGACAATCCCGGTGGTCAGGTCGCGGCCCAAGGTCAGGCCGAAGGTGGTCAGCAGGACCAAAGCCGTGCGCCAGTCGCCCAGCAAGCGCACAAATTCGCCCTTCTCGGCCATGTTCCAGCACACCACTAGCAGCACCCCGGCCAGGGCCGACAGGGGCGCATAGACCGCCAGGGGCGCGGCAATGAACATGAACAGCAGTAGGAACACCGAGTGCAGCATCCCGGCCACCGGGCTGCGCGCTCCGGCCCGCACATTGGTGGCGGTTCGCGCGATGGTCCCGGTGACGGCGATACCGCCGAACAGGGCTGAAGCGACATTGGCCAGGCCTTGGGCCACCAGCTCCATGTTCGAGCGATGCAGTCGGCCGGTCATGCCGTCGGCCACCTTGGCCGACAGTAGGCTCTCCACCCCGCCCAGCAGGGTGAAGGACAGCGCCGAAGGCAGGACCTGCAGCGCCAGCGCCAGGCTGATCGGCGGCAGACTGGGCAAGGGCAGGCTATGGGGAATGGCGCCGAACCGGCTGCCGACGGTGACGACCGGCAAGTGCAGCAGCGCCGCCAGGATGGACGCCGCGATCACGGCGATCAGCATGCCGGGCCAGGTCGGCCGCCAGCGCCGCAAGGCGAAGATCACAGCCGCGGATCCCAGGCCCAGGCCAAGCGCCGCGACATTCAGCGTGGGCAAGGCGGCGCCCAACACCCCAAGCTTGGGAAACAATAGGCCCGGCTCGGCGGCGGCCAGCTTCAGGCCGCCCAGGTCCTTGAGCTGACTGGCCAGGATGGTGACGGCAATGCCGCCGGTGAAGCCCACCGTCACCGCGTGGGGAATGTGGCGGATCAGCGATCCCAGACGTAAGGCGCCGATCAAGGCGAGCATGACGCCGGACATCATCACCGTGAGCAGCAGGCCTTCCAGGCCGAACTTGGCCGTCGTGGCCGACACGAGCACGATAAAGGCCCCCGCCGGCCCGCCGATCTGAAACCGACTGCCGCCCAGGGCCGAGACGATGAACCCGCCGACGATGGAGGTGTAGAGCCCCCGCTCGGGCGACACGCCCGAAGCCACCGCCAGGGCCATGGATAGGGGCAAGGCCACGATGGCCACCGTCAACGCCGCCATGGCGTCCCGCCGCAGGGCGTCCAGGCTGTAGCCCTCGCTCAGCACCGTGGCGAGCTTGGGACGGTAGAGGTGAGCTGAGGCGGCGCCGTTGGGCATGGGATGGGACGCGGGGGATGGAGGAATCACTATGCACCGCGCCTAGCGCAGATGTAAGGGCGCCGATGGACGCAATGGTCCACACGCCGCGTGTCAGAATAGCGCGCCCTTCCAGCTCGAGCGGATGGCGCGCAAAAAATGGCGCCCCTTCTCCCTCGATGGGGAGCTTTGCAAAAGTAGCGGTTCGTGATTCCCTTTTGCTTGACGCGCAAGGGAGTTGAGCGATGCCGATCCGCAGTTCTCAGTCTGGGATGGCCGAG
>JBEHYN010000031.1:0-33662 GCA_048498155.1 Pseudomonadota bacterium
CTGTTCGGCAAGCCGCGCGACGACGCCCGGATGGAGAAGGTGCTGCGCGACCTGTCCCTGTGGGACAAGAAGGACAGCAAGATCATTACCCTGTCGGGCGGCATGAAGCGCCGGGTGATGATCGCCAAGGCCCTGGCCCACGATCCGGCCGTGCTGTTCCTGGACGAGCCCACCGCCGGGGTCGATGTGGAGCTGCGCCGCGACATGTGGGCCCTGGTTCGCCAGCTTCGCGCCACCGGCGTAACCGTGATCTTGACCACCCACTATATCGAGGAGGCCGAGGAGATGGCCGACCGGGTCGGGGTGATCAACAAAGGCGAGCTGATCCTGGTGGAGGAGAAGGCCGAGCTGATGCGCAAGCTGGGCAAGAAGCAGCTCACCTTGCAGCTACAAGCATCGCTCAAGTCCCTCCCCGACGGCCTGTCGGGCTACCCGCTGGAGCTGACCAAATCCGGCTCGGAACTGGTCTACACCTACGACGTCAAGCAGGACCATGTGGGCATCGCCGACCTGATCCGCCGCTTGGAAGAGCATGGCATCGAATTTAAGGACCTACAGACGAGCCAGAGCTCGCTGGAGGACATCTTCATCAGCCTGGTGCACGAAACCACCAAGGAGCCCGCATGAACTGGCGCGCCGTTCGGGCCATCTATATGTTCGAGATGCATCGCACCTGGCGCACCCTGATGCAGAGCATCCTGGCGCCGGTGATCTCGACCTCGCTGTACTTCGTGGTGTTCGGCGGAGCCATCGGCTCGCGCATGTCCAGCGTGGACGGGGTGGCCTATGGGGCCTTTATCGTCCCGGGACTGATCATCATGCAGACCCTGATGCAGAGCGTGTCCAACGCCTCTTTCGGCATCTACTTCCCCAAGTTCACCGGCACCATTTACGAGGTGCTGTCGGCGCCCATTTCCTTCATCGAGGTGGTGCTGGGCTTTGTTGGGGCAGCCGCCAGCAAGTCGATCATCCTGGGCTTCATTATCCTGGCCACGGCCGCCCTGTTCGTGCCGATCCGCATCGACCATCCGCTGTTCATGGTCCTATTCCTGATCGCCACGGCGGCGACCTTCAGCCTGTTCGGCTTTGTCATCGGCATCTGGGCGGACGGTTTCGAGAAGCTGCAGATGGTGCCGCTACTGATCCTAACGCCCCTGTCGTTCCTGGGCGGCAGCTTCTATTCCCTGAACATGCTGCCGCCGATCTGGCGGGCGGTGACCCTGTTCAATCCGGTGGTCTATCTGATCAGCGCCTTCCGCTGGAGCTTCTTCGGTAAGGCCGATGTGCAGATCAGCTTCAGCCTTCTGGCCATTTTCATCTTCATGGGCATCTGCCTGTCCATCGCCGGCTGGATGTTCAAGACCGGCTATCGCCTGAAAACCTGAAGGCCAGGCGTTCGGCGCACCATTTGAATCGCTGCCCAATCACCCGCTCATCCCCGTGACCCGGAAGGCGGCCCGGAGCAGCCAAAATGGGGAACCAGTCCTGTCCAGGAATCACCCCGCTGGAAAGGTCTGGATTCCTGCTTTCGCGGCAACGAGCGGGGGAGGGGGCCTTTCAATTCGGCGGTCTGATGCTCTAGTAAAGCCTATCGGTCTAGTAGATAAGGCGGGCTCGAATGGATATTCCCGGCATGACCTCGACCCAACCGCCACAGACCAAGGCCGCGCTCGCCGCAAAAATCGGTGGGCCGGATTCCCATGGCCGGGCCCTGGCCAAGGCGGTGTCCTGGCGGGTGATCGGCACGCTCGACACCTTCGTCTGGAGCTGGCTGATCACCGGCCACGCCGGCTGGGCCGGCGCCATCGCCGCCACGGAAATCGCCACCAAGATCGTGCTGTTCTACCTGCACGAACGCGCCTGGCGACTGTTCCGCTGGGCGCCCAACGCCCACCTGCGCTCGCTGATCAAGGCCGTCAGCTGGCGGTTTTTCGGCAGCTTGGACACCTTCGTCCTCAGCCTAATCTTCACCGGCAGCGCCAAATACGCCGTGTCCATCGCCACCGCAGAGGCCCTGACCAAGATCGGGCTCTACTATCTGCACGAACGGGCCTGGCGGCGGGTGAAGTGGGGACGGCTGGAGGCGGCGTAGTCGCGGCCGCGACCTTGCTGTCGCGACGTCAGGGGGCCGGGTGGCTCGCCAGGAAATCACCCATGCGGTCCAGCGCCTTTAATATGTTCTCGCTTGAGTTTGCATAGGACACCCGCACGTAGCCTTCGCCCAGTACGCCGAAATCCGGACCGCCGACCAGGGCCACGCCGGCTTCGTCCAGCAGCGTGCGCGCCAGGGGCTTGGCCTTCCAGCCCGTCTTACTGATGTTGGGGAAGGCGTAGAAGGCGCCCTTGGGCGTGATACAGGACACGCCGGGCAGCTTGTTCAGCCCTTCCACCACCAGTTTGCGGCGCTTGTCGAATTCGGCCACCATGTGGTGGACCGCATCCTGCGGCCCCGTGAGGGCGGCGATGCCGGCATATTGGGTCGGCGCGTTGACGCAGGAATAAAGGTTCACCGCCAGCTTGCGCGCCTGATCGTACAGGGCGCGGGGCCATACCGCATAACCCAGGCGCCAGCCGGTCATCGCGTAAGTCTTGGACCAACCATTGAGCAAGATCAGCCGGTCGCGCAGCGACGGATAAGAGAGCATGCAGATATGCTCCTCTCCGTCATAGATGATCCGGTCATAGATCTCGTCCGACAGGATGGCGAGGTCCGGCCAGTTCTCCAAGCCCGCCACCAGCTTGTCCAGTTCGGTCCGGGATGAGACGCCGCCGGTGGGATTGGCGGGCGAATTGAGGATGATCAGGCGCGTGCGCGGCGTGATCAGATCCAGCGTTTCTTCCGCCGAAAAGCTAAAGCCATAGCCTTCCTGGATCGGGATCGGCACCGGGGTGGCGCCGGTAAATTCGATCATCGAACGGTAGATGGGGAAGCCGGGATCGGGATACATGATTTCCACGCCCGGCTCCCCGAACATCAGGATCGCCATGAACATGGTGGGTTTGCCGCCCGGCATGATCATCACTTCCTCGGGCGAGACCGTAACGCCGTAGCGCTTGTGCAGATCGGCCGAAACCGCTTCTCGCAGCGGCAGGATGCCGGTCGCCGGCGTGTAGCCGTGATGGCCGTCGCGGATCGCCTTAATGGCGGCTTCGGACACATGCTCCGGAGTGCGAAAATCGGGCTGGCCGATTCCCAGATTGATGATATCGCGGCCCTCGGCGGCCAGGGCGGTGGCCCTGGCCAGGACGGCGAAAGCATTTTCCTCGCCGATACGGTCAAAGGCGGCGATGGTCTTCAGCATGGCGTTCCCTGTCAGACTCGTTTTTGGACACCTGTCATAAAGGCATCCACCGCCGGCCGACTAGCCCCGCCGGCCCCGGGACTGGATACCTAATCCTTCGCACGCTCGTAGTACGAGCCGTCTTCGGTCTGCACCACGATGCGGGTGCCGGCGGTGATGTAGGTGGGCACCATGGTGCGCAGGCCGTTGGACAGGATGGCGGGCTTGTAGGAGCCGGACGCGGTCTGGCCCTTGGTCACCGGCTCAGTCTCCGTGACTTCCAGAGTCACGCGCCCGGGAAGCTCTAGGGCGATGGCGGTTCCCTCGTGGGTCGACAGCATGACGGTCATGCCGTCCTGCAGATAGACCGCCAGATCGCCCACCACATCGACCGTGGCCACCAGCTGGTCGTAACTCTCAGGGTTCATGAAGTGGAAGCCCTCGGCGTCGCTGTAGAGGAAGGTATGGTCGCGTTGATCGACGAAGGCGCGCTCGACCTGTTCGGTCGTGCGGTAGCGCTCGGACACCTTCACCCCGTCGGAGATGCGGCGCATGTTCAGCTGGGTCACCGGCGTGCCCTTGCCGGGATGGATATTCTCGGCGTTGAGGACCACATAGAGTTTGCCGTCCATATCGACGACGGCGCCCTTGCGGAGCGAACTGGCCTGGACCTTCACGGTATCTGTTCCTCAAATTCGGCGGGCGACGACCGTCCGCATGATTCTGCTAAGTCGCTTTGACCCGCGCACCTATACGATAAGCGGCCAAACCTCCAGCCCAGCCGACCCGAGCCCCGTGACCCCAACCTGGCGACCAGACATCCATGCGCTACGCCGACCCCGCCTTTTGGCGAGGAACCGCATCACTGCGGCCGTGCGCGCCTGGTTCGCGGCGCGCGATTTTGTCGAGGTCGAGACGGCGGCCCTGCAGGTCTCTCCGGGCAATGAGACCCACTTGCACGCCTTTTCCACGCAGGGCGTTGGGGCGGATGGCGAGCGAAGGCCGTTGCACCTGCGCACCTCGCCCGAGTTCGCCTGCAAAAAGCTGTTGGCGGCCGGCGAGCCGCGCCTGTTCGAACTGGCGCGCGCCTGGCGCAACCGCGAGCGCGGCGCCCTGCATCACCCGGAGTTCACCCTGCTGGAATGGTATCGGGCGGGCGAACCCTACCAGGTCCTGATGGATGACTGCGCCGCGTTGCTGGCCCTGGCGGCGGAGCAGGCAGGCGCCAAACAGTTCACGTTCCGGGACCGCGCGGTGGATCCACGCCTTGAGCCCGAGCGCCTGACCCTGGCCGAGGCCTTCGAGCGCTTCGCCGGGATCGATCTGTTGGCGACGGTGAGCGAAGACGGCCAAACCGAGCGCGAGCATCTGAACGCCCAGGCTAAGGGTGCAGGCGTACGCACGGCGACGGACGACACATGGTCGGACATCTTCACCCGCGTGCTGGTGGACAAGGTCGAGCCCAATATCGGCAATGGCCGAGCGACAATCCTGTGTGAATATCCCATCCCAGAAGCGGCCCTGGCCCGGCCCAAGCCGGGTGCGCCCAAGGTGGCCGAACGGTTCGAGCTCTATGCCTGTGGGGTGGAGCTGGCCAACGCCTTCGGCGAGCTGACCGATCCGGTTGTTCAGCGGCAAAGGTTCGAGGCGGATATGGCCGAGAAGGCGCGGCTTTACGGCGAGGCCTATCCCATCGACGAAGACTTCCTGACGGCCCTCGGCCATGTGCCTGAAGCCGGTGGCGCGGCCCTGGGCTTTGACCGCCTGGTCATGCTGGCGACCGGGGCGGAACACATTGAACAGGTGCTGTGGTCGCCGGTAGCGGAGACCCGCGCTTGACTGTGCTGACCAATCCCAAGGCCCTGGCCGACGCCGGGCTTGTCCCGCCCGAACGCCTGGCCGAGCTGGAGCAAGTGGCGGCCCGCTACGCCGTGGCCATAACCCCGGCCCTGGCCGCTCTGATCGACCCGTCAGACCCGCATGATCCCATCGCCCGCCAGTTCATCCCCAGCAACGCCGAGCTGATCGCCGCGCCCGGCGAGAACCCCGACCCCATCGGCGATGAGGCCCACAGCCCCATCGAGGGGATTGTGCATCGCTACCGCGACCGGGTGTTGCTGAAGGTGGTGCATGCCTGCGCGGTCTATTGCCGGTTCTGCTTCCGGCGCGAGATGGTCGGGCCCAAGGGCCTGGGCGCCCTGTCGCCCAAGGCGCTGGATGGGGCCTTGGCCTATATCGCGCAGCGGCCCGACATCTGGGAGGTGATCCTCACCGGCGGCGATCCGCTGATCCTGTCGCCCCGGCGGCTGAAGGCCCTGATCGCGCGCATCGCCGCCCTCGAGCACGTGAAGGTCATCCGCATCCACACCCGCCTCCCCGTGGCCGATCCAGCGGCGATTACCAACGCGCTGGTCGGCGCCCTGAAGGCGCCCGGCAAGGCGGTGTTCGTCGCCCTGCACGCCAACCACCCGCGCGAACTGACCCCCGCCGCCCGCGCCGCCTGCGCGCGCATCGTGGACGCGGGCCTGCCCATGGTCAGCCAGAGCGTGCTGCTGAAGGGCGTCAACGATGACGTGGAAACCCTGACCGCCCTCATGCGCGCCTTCGTGGAGACCCGCATCAAGCCCTACTACCTGCACCACGGCGACCTAGCCCCGGGCACCAGCCACCTGCGCACCACCATCGCCGCGGGCCAGGCCCTGATGGCGGCCATGCGCGGCGACCTGTCGGGCCTCGCCCAGCCCACCTACGTCCTCGACATCCCCGGCGGACACGGCAAGGTCCCGGTAGGGCCGGGGTACATTCACGGCGATGAGGTGGAGGACCCCGGCGGGCGGCGGCATGGATATCCGCCTCAAACATCCCGCTCATCCCGGCGGAGACCGGGACCCAGTTCGTAAGGAATTGACGTCGGCTAGGTGGCTAGGCGGTCCTTGCGCGAAATCAACCATCCCTCACGCCCTATGAACTGGATCCCGGCCTCCGCCGGGAAGAGCGGGTTGGCGATTACCCCTTCCCTGGTGATGCGCCAACGCGCCTTCAAGCTCGCGCAACAACATCGCCCGCAGCCCCGGCGGCTCGATTACCTCGATCCGTTCGCCCCAAGTGAACAGGTGCCAAGCCAGCTCCAGGGCGCCGGAGGCGGAGAATCGGACGATGACCGAGCCGTCGGTTTGGCGCTCGACCGATTGGGTCGGGTGGAAGCGCCAGACCAGGGCGTCGGCAGCGCCCGCCGGCAAGATGCGCAGCACCACATCCTCCACCGCGTCCTGATAGATGCCGAAGGAGCGGTGGGCGTAGGCGTCCAGCTCGAAGTCGGGCGGCGGAGCGCCGGGCGCGTCCAGCACCTGCAGCTCGGCGATGCGGTCCAGCCGCAGATTGCGCGGTTCATCCGAGCCCTCGGGCGCGGCCACTAGATAGTTGGCCCGGCCGAACATCAGGCCGAAGGGCGTCATCACCCGCCGCTCGCCCGGCCGCGAGCCGCCGAGATAGACGAAGCTGACCTGGCGCATGGCCATGAGCGCCTGACGCAGCGCCCCGATCATAGCCTCGTCTTCATGGGGTCTGGGTCCGGCGTGGACGGCGATGTGGGTCTCCGCACGGGCCATGGCCTCGATGTCCGGGGCCATGCGCCGCAGCGCCGCCCCGCGCGTGGCGCCGCGCACCTTGCGCTCCAGACTTTCCAGGGCGCGGGCGCGCGGTTCGGCGCCGGAGGCCCGCAATTGCGCCGCCGCCTTGCCCAGCTCCAGCAATTCCTCCGCCGTGGGGCTTTGGTAGAGGCCGTCCAGCCCACCCGGAATACGGAAACGCTTTACCGCGCCCTCCGCGATCTCTTCCATCTGCGGGAACAGGCCCCATAGGGCGTCGCGCATGCGCTCGACCGTACGCCGTCCCACGCCGACGCCGTCGGCCATCTCATCAAGGGTCAGGCCCTCGGCGCTGGCCGCCAGGCGCCGGGCGAGTTCGAGCAGGAGGGACGCTTTTTCGTGCCGCATTTGTTCTACCTACGTCCGATTCTGTCGCAATGCACGCAGATAGTGGCTTCATCGAACGCATGGAGCTTTCCCGATGCCCGCCCTCTCCGCCCGTTACCGCCGCTATCCCCGTCCGGCCTTCACCTCGACCCTGGAGCGCGGACCTTCTATCGCCCGCGCCTTGCCCTCACAGGCCATGATCGACGCGGTGCTGCGCCTGGCCGACCAGCGTGAAGCCGCCGGGGGCTGCCGGGTGCGCCTGAGCGTGTCGGACCTGGACAAGGTGGACGCTCAGACCCGCCGCCTATTGGGCGAGACCTACAAGCGTCTGACCGAAATCTCCATCATCTGGGACGAACGCGAGGCCCAGATCGTGCGTGTGGGCCAAACGCCAACGCCGCGCTCTTTGCTCGAGGACGAGGAGGAGTGGCTGTGGCGCGAACGGCCCCGGTTCAGCCTGGCCAGCTGAGCGCTCCCGACGCCCTTGAAGCCCGCGCGCGCCCAGCGTAGCTTTGCGCCGCTATATCTTTGGGGGAAACATGCAATCGAAACATCTCGCGCTGCTGATGTCTGTCGGCGCGTTCGCCTTGACCGCCATGCCAGCCGCCGCTCAGTTCTCACATGCTCCCCCGCCGCCCACCGACGTGCCGCACTGCGCGACGCCTATCGGCACCGCCTCCATCGCACCGCCGGCCAACCAATGGTGGACGCGCTACGGTCTGAGCAGCCCCGAACAGCTAATCAAGCTGATGGCCTCGCAATCCAATTGCCTGAGGATCGTGGACCGCGGCGCGGGTCTGCAAATGCGCGAAGTTGAGCGCGATCTCGGCGGCGATTTGCAGCGCAACTCCAATGTAGGCGCAGGCCAGATCAAGGCCGCCGACTACACCATCGTGCCCGACATTGCCGACGCCAACGCCAACCAGAGCGGGAGCGGCGCCGCCTTGGGCAGCCTGCTGGGCAACCAACTGGGTCCGTTCGGCGCCGTTGTCGGCAGCATCCGCACCCAACAAGCCACCGCGCGGGTCTTGCTGACCCTGGTCAATGTTCGCACGACCGAGCAGGAATATGTGGCCGAGGGCACCTCCTCCAAGACCGACATCTCCTTCGCCGGCGGCGGCTTCGGCGGCATGCTGGGAGGCCTCGGAGGCGGCTACTCCAACACCCCCATCGGCCAGGTGATCGCCCAGGCCTATCTGACCGCCTTCACCAACCTCGTGGGCTATATGCGCACCGCTCAGCCGGGCCAGGCCGCTGCGGCCGCACCCTCGCAGAGCTATCTGGTGAAGTCCCCGATCCAGATGCGCGGCGAGCCCGCGCCCAGCGCCAAGGTCGTGCGCAGCTTCACTGTCGGCGATACCGTCTATCCCACCGGCCAGAAGAACGGCATCTGGTGGGAAGTGGACGACGAAACCGGCAATCGCGGCTGGGTCACCTCGGTGCAATTGGGACCGAAGTAGCTCGTCCTGCCATTCGGAGCGCGCGGATTCACGGCGGGGATGACGCGCTTTTAAAGGAGACGTCATGCTGGCGGCGTTAGCGGTGGCGCTGCATTTGGCGGCAGGGCCCAAGGGCTGCGCGGCCGAGCGGAGGCTGAACGCCGAGCAGCTTGAGCAGAAACTAGATGTCGCGGCCTTTTCTCCGCCCGCCATGCGGCGCGCGCAACGGGCGTGCCTGGCGGGCGAGGCGGCGCGCAGGCTTGATCTTCCCAAGCCTGCCGAAATCATCATGCCTGAGGTCGCCGCGCCCTTGACGCTGGGGCGGTCGGACCTGTTCCAAGACCTCGCCGCGCGGCTTCGCGCCCTGTGCCCAGACCCGGCCTTCGACGACCTGCCCCGTCCCAGCCTCTGCGGCGCCCATCACCCGCACCTGGCGCCCTGGCCCAATCTTACCGCCATCGACCAGACGGAGCAGGGATTTGTCCTGTGGCAGAGGGTCGAGCCGGGACGCATCGGCCAGGCCGCGCGGTTCAAGGCCTTCCTTCGAAAGCGAAAGCTGGATCAGATCGCGCCGCCCTACCAAATCCTGCGCACGGCCAGTGATTGGCAGGCGTGCGGCGGCGAGCCCTTCGCCGTGCCGCCCGCCGCAGACTGGCCGCGGGTGGCGCGTACGCTGACCTGGATTCAGAAACGGGTGAAGCCGGCTCTAGGACCGGTCGAGGTGATGTCGGGCTACCGCGAGGCCGCTCTGAACCAATGCGCCCAGGGGGCCAAGGAGAGCGCGCACTTAGGGTTCTGGGCGCTGGACCTTCAGCCGCTGGACGTGTCGCTGGACCGGCCGAGGCTGATGGATGTGCTGTGCCGCACGCACAAGGCGCATGGCAAGGAAGCCGATATCGGCCTGGGCTTCTACGAAGGCGTGCGTTTCCACATCGACGACAAACGCTATCGCCACTGGGGCTTCGACCCGGTGGCGGCCCCGGCGTGTGCGGTGGAGGGGGCAAAGGGAGAATAGGCCATCTTGTCCTTCCCTGCGAAGCGGGGAAGGACAAGGGACTAAAGCCCGCGCGCTTTCAGGATCGCGTCCAGGCGCGGATAGACCCTGCGGGCGTTCTTTTCGAACACCTTGGCCTTGTCGTCCGGCGGAATGGCCAGCGCGTCAATGTAGCGCTTGGTGTCGTCGAAGAAATGCCCGGTCTCCGGGTCGATGCCGCGTACCGCACCGATCATCTCCGAACCGAACAGGATGTTGTCCACATCGATCACCTCGAACATCAGATCGATGCCCGGCTGGTGATAGACGCAGGTGTCGAAATAGACGTTCTTCATCACATGCTCGCGCAGGTGCGGCTTCTTGAGCATGTCGGCTAGGCCGCGGAACCGGCCCCAGTGATAGGGCACCGCGCCGCCGCCGTGCGGGATGATGAAGCGCAGATCGGGGAAGTCGCTGAACAGATCCCCCTGAAGGAACTGCATGAAGGCGTTGGTATCGGCGGCCAGATAATACGATCCGGTGGCGTGGAAGGCGTGGTTGCAGCTGCCCGACACATGGACCATGGCCGGAACGTCCAGCTCGACCATCTTCTCGTAGAAGGGATACCAGGCCCTGTCGGTCAGGGGCGGAGCGGTGAAATGCCCGCCGGACGGATCGGGATTGAGGTTGCAGCCGACAAATCCCAGCTCCAGCACGCAGCGCTCCAGCTCAGCGACGGAGTGACTGATGGGCACGCCCGGCGATTGCGGCAACTGGCACACGCCGACGAAATAGTCGGGGAACAGATCCACCACCCGCTTGATCAGGTTGTTGTTGTGAATTGACCAGGCCTGGCTGACCGCCTCATTGCCCACGTGCGGGGCCATGGCGGAGGCGCGAGGGGAGAACACCGTCATATCCGCGCCGCGTTCCTTGATCAGGCGCAGCTGGTTTTTCTCGATGGTCTCGCGGATCAGGTCGTCGGGGATGTCCGGATAGGCCAGATTGACGTCGCCGCCGGCCTTGAACGCCGCCTTCTGGGCTTCGCGCCAGTCGACGTGGGATCCTGGAACGGTGGTGTAGTGGCCGTGACAATCGATAATCATTGAGTCCTACGCTCCGCGATACGTCTTTAGGCCGATCCGGGCCTGCAGGATGGGCAAGTCCAAGGCTTTTTCCCAGCGAGCCACGACAATCGTCGCCAGGGCGTTGCCTACAACATTCACAAAGGTCAAGGCCTCGGCGAGCAGCCTATGCACGCCCAGCACCAGGGCGACCGAGGCCACGGGCACGGCGCCGGTGGAGGCCAGGGTCGCCGCCAGCACCACGAAGGCTGCTCCCGCAACGCCCGCCGCCCCCTTGGACGTCAGCAGCAGGACCGCCATCAGACCCAGTTGCTGGGGCAGGCCCAAGGGGGTGCCGGTGGCCTGAGCCAAGAAGATACAGGCGGTTGCGAGGTAGAGGCATGTGCCGTCAAGGTTGAAAGAATAGCCCGTGGGGACCACCAGCCCGACCACTGATTCGTCGCAGCCCAGGCCGCGCAGCTTAGCCATGAGCTGGGGCAGGACGGTTTCCGAGGAGGTGGTCGCCGCAGTAAGCAACAGCTCCTCGCGGATATGACCGATCAACCGCCAGAGACTGACCCCGGCCGCCCTGGCGATCAGGCCGAACACCACCACTGTGAACAGGGCGCAGACCACATAGAACTCCGCGATCAACGAGCCGAGGGACGCCAGGGACGAGACGCCGAAACGCCCTACGGTGAAGGCCATCGCGCCGAAAGCGCCCAGTGGCGCGGCCCACATGATCAGGCCGACGATGCGAAAGATGACCGTCGACAGGGCGCCGATCAGATCGAATACCGGCCGCGCGGGGTCCCCGGCCAGAACCAGGCCTGTGGCGAACAGCACCGAGACCAGCAGCAGGGGCAGCACGTCCGGCTGGACGAAGGCGCCGGCGAAGCTGGTGGGGATCAGGTGCAGCAGATAGTCGCCGGCGCCTTGATGGCCTGACTGGGCGTATGCGGCGGCCATGCCGGCATCGCCGGGATGGATGCTCAGATGCGCGCCGGCGCCGGGCCGCCACAGGTTTACCCCCACTAGGGCGAACACCAGGGCCAAAGTGGTCACCGCCTCAAAGTAGACGATGGCCTTGAGCGCCACGCGCCCGACCCGGCGCATGTCGTTCATGCCGGCCACGCCGTGCACCACAGTGCAGAAGATCACCGGCGCGATCATCATGCGCACGAGGGCGATGAAACCGTCGCCCAAGGGCTTCATCGCCGCGCCCAGATCAGGCTTCAGCCAACCCAAGGCGGAGCCCACGAGCATGGCCACGAGCACCTGAAACCAGAGCTTGCCCGCCAGCCCCAGCGACCAGCCCTTTGCCGGCGCATCCTCCCCCATGAATTTTTCTCGCCTCGACGGTTTCCGATCTGCGCCTTCCTGCATTAGGACTGCTCGTCCACTTTCAGGAGCTGCCGGGATGGATTCGAACTATCTGCCGTTTAATCCCAATCCGTCCAAGCCCAAGTTCAAGCCACCGCCCGGCGCGGTGGACACGCACTGCCACGTGTTCGGCCCGGCGAACCTGTTTCCCTACCATCCCAGCCGCAAATACACTCCGTGCGACGGTCCCAAGGAAAAGCTGTTCGCCTTGCGCGACTTCCTCGGCTTCGAGCGCAATGTGATCGTCACGGCCAGTTGTCACGGGCCGGACAACCGCTCCATCGTCGACGCCATGATCCAATCGGACGGCAAGGCCAAGGGCATCGCCACCATCGAGCCGGACATCACTGACGACGAGCTGAAGGCGATGGCCGACGCGGGAATGATGGGCGCGCGCTTCAACTTCGTGCCGCGCCTAGCCGATGAGCTGCCGCACGAGGTCTACCAGGACATCGCCCGGCGCATCGCCAAGCTGGGCTGGCATCTAGTGGTCTATTTCGAGATTCACGAGGTGGCGCGGCTGAAGCCCCTGCTGTCATCCCTGCCGGTGCAGATCATCATCGACCACATGGCTGTGCCGGACGTGTCCAAGCCGATCAACAACAATCCCGGCTTTGACGCCCTGATGGATATGGTGGGCGCGGACGACAAGTTCTTAGTCAAGGTGACCTGCCCCGATCGCCTGTCCAAGCAGCCGCCGCCGTGGGACGATTTTGTCCCCTACGGCAAGGCCATGGTCGAGCATATTCCGGACCGCGTTCTGTGGGGCGCGGACTGGCCGCATCCCAACGTCAAGGTCATGCCTGACGATGGCCTGCTGGTGGATATGATCCCGCGCATCGCCACGACGCCGGAGTTGCAGCATAAGCTGCTGGTCGAAAACCCCATGGGGCTATACTGGAGCCGCTGATGAGCACACCCAAACCCCCGCCCGCCTATGAAGACATCCCCGGGACCCGGGTGTTCAACGCCAGGCGCTCGCGTCAGGGCTATCACCTGAACATGTTCTGCATGTCCCTGATGAAGGACGAGAACCGCCAGGCTTTCCGCGCCGACGAAGCGGCCTATCTGTCGCGCTTTCCCATGACGCCTGCGCAGCGCCAGTCGGTGCTCGACCGTGACTGGAACCGCATGCTGGAATTGGGCGGCAATATCTATTTCACGGCCAAGATCGCCGGGACCGACGGTCTGTCGTTCCAGCAGATCGCAGCGAAAATGTCGGGCGTGACCCAGCCGGAATACGCCGAGATGATGCTCAAGGGCGGCCGATCGGTCGAAGGCAATCGCAGCAAGGCTGAACAGAATGGCTAGGATCACCGCAGGCGTCGCCACCTCCCATGTGCCGGCCATTGGCGCGGCCCTGGATCAGGGCAAGACCAACGAGCCGTACTGGCGGCCGCTGTTCGAGGGCTATGAGTTCGGCAAGACATGGATCGCCGACCTAAAGCCCGACGTGATTATCCTGGTCTACAACGACCACGCCTCGGCCTTTTCCCTGGAGATCATCCCCACCTTCGCCATCGGCTGCGCGGAGGAATTCGCCCCCACCGACGAGGGCTGGGGACCGCGCCCGGTGCCGACGGTCAGGGGCCATCCGGACCTGGCCTGGCATATCGCTGAGTCCACCATCCTGGACGAATTCGACATGACCATCGTCAACGCCATGACGGTGGATCACGGACTGACTGTGCCCATGTCGCTGATGTTCGGCCAACCTGAAGCTTGGCCTTGCCCGGTAATCCCCCTGGCGGTGAACGTGGTGCAATACCCGCCGCCCACCGGTCATCGCTGCTTCATGTTGGGCAAGGCCATCCGCAAGGCGGTGGAGTCCTTCGACGAAGACCTGAACGTGGTGATCTTCGGCACGGGCGGCATGTCGCACCAGCTTCAGGGACCTCGGGCCGGCCTGATCAATTCGGTGTTCGACAACGACTTCCTGGATGGCATGGTCAACGATCCCGTGCGCCTGTCCAAGATTCCTCACGTGGACTACATGCGCGAGGCGGGCTCGGAGGGCATCGAACTGGTCATGTGGTTGGTCATGCGCGGCGCACTGGACGATAAGGTCAATGAGGTCCGCAGGTTCTATCACGTGCCCGCCTCCAACACGGCGGTGGGGCACTTGATCCTGGAAAACCAGCGCTAAACGCGCGGAATGAGCAAGGAAAAGACCAAGTGAAAATCCTAGTCGCCGGACAAGGCGCCTTCGGCGTCAAACACCTGGAAGCCCTGGCCAAGATTCCTGATGTGGAAGTGGTCTCCCTGGTCGGCGGCAGCCCGGGCACAACCCAGGAAGTGGCCGAGCGGTTCAAGATTGCCCATTGGAGCACCGACCTGGCCGAGGGCTTAGCCCAGCCCGGCGTCCAAGCCGCCATCCTGACCACGCCGACGCAAATGCACGCCGATCAGGGCGAGCAGTGCATGCGCGCAGGCAAGCATGTGATGATCGAAATTCCGATCGCCGACTGCCTAGCCGACGCCGAACGCCTAGTTCGGGTGCAGCAGGAAACCGGTCTGGTGGCCATGGGCGGCCACACCCGCCGTTTCAATCCCAGCCATCAGTGGATCCACAACAAGATCAAGGCCGGCGAACTGAAGGTCCAGCAGATGGACGTGCAGACCTATTTCTTTCGCCGCACCAACATGAACGCCCTGGGCAAGCCGCGCAGCTGGACCGATCACCTGTTGTGGCACCACGCCTGCCACACCGTGGACCTGTTCCAATATCAGACCGGCGAGATCGCCAGCGTGGCGCGCGGCGTGGAAGGCCCGCACCATCCGAACCTGGGGATCGCCATGGACATGTCGATCCAGATGAAGGTTCCCGGGGGGGCGATCTGCACCCTGTCCCTGTCGTTCAACAACGATGGGCCGCTGGGCACCTTCTTCCGCTACATCTGTGACAACGGCACCTATATCGCCCGCTATGACGATCTGGTGGACGGCAAGGAAAACCCGATCGACGTGACCAAGGTCGACGTGTCCATGAACGGCATCGAGCTGCAGGACCGCGAGTTCATCTCGGCCATCCGCGAAGGACGCGAACCCAACGCCAGCGTCGCCCAGTGCCTGACCGCCATGCAGACCCTGGACCGCATCGAAAAAAGCCTGCTTTAGGCCCGCCGATGCGTCAGCGTAAACTCGGTCCGTTCAGCGTTTCCTCCGTCGCCCTGGGCTGCATGAGCCTGTCGCACGGCTATGGCGGCAGGCCCAGCCGGGCCGACGCCGAGGCCTTGCTGAATAAGGCTCTGGACGTCGGCTATACCCTGCTGGACACGGCCACAGTCTACGGCAGCGGGGCCAATGAGAGCCTGATCGGCGAGACGCTCAAGGGACGGCGCGGGGAATTCACCCTGGCGTCCAAGTGCGCGCTCTACATCGCCGACGGCAAGCGGGTGATCGACGGGCGACCGCAGGCCGTGCGCGAGGCCTTGGACGCAAGCCTCAAGCGCCTGCAGACTGATGTAATCGACCTGTACTACCTGCACCGGCTCGATCCCAATACGCCCGTCGAGGACAGCGTCGGTGAGTTGGCGCTCGCGGTGCAGGCCGGCAAGATTCGCGGAATCGGCCTGTCCGAAATGTCCGCCGCCACCTTGCGCCGGGCCCATGCGGTGCATCCGATCATGGCGATGCAGACCGAATACTCCCTGTGGACGCGCAACCCCGAGATCGCGGTGCTGGACGCTTGCCGTGAGCTGGGCGTGGCTTTCGTGGCGTTCAGTCCCGTGGCCCGCGGCTTCTTGTCGGCCACGCCGCCCCAGGCCCTTGAGCCGGGGGATATTCGGGCGAGCATGCCCCGGTTCCTGGGCGAGACCTATGTGGCCAACCTGAAACTGTTGGAGCCGCTCAGCGCCCTGGCGGGCGAGGTCGGCTGCAGCACGGCCCAACTCGCCATCGCCTGGGTGCTAGCCCAAGGCGAGCACATCATCGCCCTACCGGGCACGACCAAGATCGCCCATATGATGCAAAACGCCGAGGCTGCCGTCCTCGACGTTGATCCCTCCGTGCTGGGGCGCGCGGGCGAGATCATCAACCGGAACACTGTCCATGGGCCGCGCTACAACGCCGCCAACCAGATGGACATCGATACAGAGGAATTCGCAGCATGAGCGTGGTCGTTCGCAACACTCCCCGCACGGACAAGGACGTCGTCGAGGGCTTCGCCGCCTTAGGCGTTGCGACCGTGCATGAGGCCCAGGGCCGAACAGGGCTCTTGGCCTCCTATATGCGTCCGATCTATCGCCCCGCGCACATCGTCGGCACGGCCGTCACCTGCGAGGTGGCGCCCGGCGACAACTGGATGATCCATGTGGCCATCGAGCAGTGCAAACCCGGCGACATCCTGCTGGTCAAGCCGACGTCGCCTTGCGAGGACGGTTACTTCGGCGACCTTCTGGCCACTTCGCTCAAGGCGCATGGCGTGCGCGGCCTGATCATTGAGGCGGGGGTGCGCGACATCGCCGTCCTGACCGACATGGGCTTTCCTGTCTGGTCCAAGGCAGTGTTCGCCCAGGGCACGGTCAAGGAGACGATCGGCAACGTCAACCTGCCGCTGACCATCGCCGACGCCTACGTCGAGCCGGGCGACCTGGTCGTGGCGGATGACGACGGCGTGGTGATCGTGCCCCGACTGAAGGCCGCCAAGGTGCTGGCCGCCAGCAACGCGCGTGAAGCCAACGAAGAAGGCAAGCGCAAGCGCTTCGAGGCGGGCGAACTGGGCCTGGACGTCTATGGCTTCCGCGAACGTCTGGCCGCCAAGGGCTTGAAGTACGTCGATTACCCCTACGACGGCTAGATGATGCAAACCGCTATCCCATGCGCCGTCATGCGTGGCGGAACGTCAAAGGGGCTCTATTTCCTGAAGGACGATCTACCGGCGGACATCGCCCTGCGCGATCAGGTGCTGATGGCGGCCATGGGCTCGCCCGACGCGCGGCAGATCGACGGCATGGGCGGCGCCCATCCCCTGACCAGCAAGGTGGCGGTGATCAGCCCGCCCAGCCGGCCGGACGCGGATGTCGACTATCTGTTCCTGCAGGTGTTCGTGGATCAAGCCCTGGTGTCCGACAGCCAGCCCTGCGGCAATATCCTGGCCGGCGTCGGCCCCTTCGCCATCGAGCGCGGCCTGGTCAAGGCGAGCGGCGATGTGACCGAAGTGCGCATCAACATGCTCAACACCGCCTCCATCGCCGTGGCCCAAGTGCAGACCCCCGGCGGAAAGCCGCGCTACGACGGCGACGCACGCATTGACGGAGTGCCGGGAACGGCCGCGCCGATCCCGGTGGATTTCCTCGATGTGGCCGGCTCCAACTGCGGCGCCCTGTTGCCCTCAGGCCACGCCCGCGACGTGATCGAAGGGGTAGAAGCCACCCTGATCGATAACGGCATGCCCGTGGTGGTCATGCGCGCCGCCGACTTCGGCCTGACCGGCTATGAGAGTCCCGAAGCCATGGAAGCCAACCTTGAGCTGAAGGCCAAGGTCGAGGCCGTGCGGCTGAAGGCCGGGCCGATGATGAACCTAGGCGACGTGACCAAGAAGACCGTGCCCAAGATGACCCTGGTGGCGCCCGCTCAGCACGGCGGAGCCATCTGCACCCGGACCTTCATTCCGCACCGGGTGCACGAAGCCATCGGGGTGTTCGGTGCGGTGAGTGTGGCCACCGCCTGCGTCACGCCCGGCTCGGTTGCGGCCGAGGTCGCCGGCATCGCCGACGTCAAGTCGGTCAAGAGCCTGGAGGTGGAGCACCCCACCGGCTTCTTCACCGTGGCCATGGACGTGGACCTGGACGCGGACGGCCAGATTCAGGTCAAGCGCTCGGCCCTGCTGCGCACGGCGCGGATGCTGATGGACGGACAGGTGTTCATACCGACCGCCGTTTGGGACGGAGCGTCAGCCTAAAAAACCGCCGAGCGCAGCGGCAGGGCGCCGGACTCGCGGGCGACCGCGCCAACGGGGCTTGGCGTCAGGTCCGATACGGCCGGACCGCCGATCGCCGGCACGCGCAACTCCAGACATAGGTCCCGTTCCGCGCGGCTGGTTACGCCGGTGATCCCCGGCCAAATCTGGCGGCGTTTGAAGGTATCGCGGTTGTTCATGAAGCGGCGAATCGCCGACGCGCGAGCGGCTTGGTCGGCGTCGGGCAGCACGAGGCAAACGCTGGCTACAAGCCCGGGGGCCAACTTCTCGATCTCAAAGGCCGGGTCGGACACCAAAAGGCTGATTTGCGCGAAGTGCGGCCCCAAGCACTTAGCGATCTGGCCAAGGGCGAAGAACGACGGATCGCGGGGGGTCTCATAGACCCCGGCCACCAGCTTGGCCCTGTGTTGGCGCGGCAAGCGGGAGATGAACTCGCTGTAGGCCAGTCGCCCGGCCGGGCGGATCAGTGAAGAGAAGTTGAGCGGCACGTAAAGCTGGCCCTCCACCGGGCCTTGGTCCAATGCCGCCGCCGCGCTCTCCACGCAGGCCTCGTCGAACTCCTCGGTCGCGACGCCCGGGAGAACATGGGCGCCGGCCAGAAAATCACGCAGGGCGACGGCGCCCAGCGGCTTGCACAGCGCCACGTTGGCGAAGAACCGCTGGCCGGGCACGAAATACAGCCCGCGATAGATCGGCTCATAGTTGCGCTCGAAGCGGGGCGTGCAATAGCTGACGACCGGCGCGATCGGCGTGGCGCCCTTGGCCGTGACCTTGCTCAGCAGCCCCTCGAACGGCGGGTGCACCCCGCCTTGGCCGCTGGCCAACTTATCCAGGTCTTGCGCATCCAGGCTAGCGAAGCGGTGAACCTCGGTCTCGTCGCCCTCATAAACCACCAGGGCCACTTCCCCCGCGCCCGACACCCCGAACAGCTTGAGCTGCAGTTCGCGCGACAAGGCTTGCAGGGCGCTTTTGTCCAGAACTTGCGCGCGCGGGTCGGTCAGAATGAAGGCGTAGGCGTTCAAAGGCTCGAATTGGCGCGGCCAGATCCAGCGAGTTTCAAGAAAGGCGTTGATCAGTTTGCCGATCAGGGCGTTGAGTTCAGCGGTGGCGGGCTTGCCCTCCATCCCGTGAATCAGAACGCGCAGACAGGCCATTGCCTTGGAGACTTCTTCCGCCGCCAACATGCCGTCGCAACTCCTACTCAGCCTGGCTGACGGTGCGCGCGATCACGGTCGCGCAGTCCGTCTCTATGCCGGTGCGTTTTCTCCTGGAGCCATTAGACGCGATCAGGGTAACGACGCCGTTAAATGTCGCGGTGAATTTTCAATATTACACCACGGTTACAGGGCGGCCTGTATTCACCTGAGGTTCAACCGACATAAGCTTGACTTTACCGGAGGATGAAAAATTTTTTTCGATTTCTTACTGAAAGGACCCCCATGAAAACCGCTTTGTCCGCCGCCTTTTTAATATTCGCCGCCAGCCCGGCCCTGGCCCAAGGGACCGACGCGGACGCAGCGTTCCACGCCACGACCCTGAGCCTGCAGACCCATGGCGAAGCCAAGGCTGTGCCGGACATGGCCTCCATCACCTTGGGCGTGAGCACCCAAGCGGCCACCGCCGCGGAGGCTCTGCGGCTGAACGCCCAGCGTATGACCGCCATCCTGACCAGCCTGCGCGCCCTTGGCCTGGGCGAGCGGGACATCCAGACCTCAAACCTCAGTTTGGGTCCACAGTACGTCTATGTGCAGAACCAGCCGCCCAAGCTGAGCGGCTATCAGGCGTCCAACGACGTGCGTGTCACGGTGAGAGACCTGGCCAAGCTCGGCACGGTGATCGACGCGGTCGGCGGAGCGGGCGCCAATCAGATCAACGGCGTCAGCTTTGGCCTGAAAGACTCCGACGCGTCCGAGAACGAGGCGCGGCGCGCCGCCGTCAAGGCGCTGCGGGCCAAGGCTGACCTCTACGCCCAGGCGACCGGCTATCACATCGTGCGCTTGGTCAATCTGAGCGAGGGCGGCGGCGAACAGCCGATGCAGCCGCGCCCGGTGTTCGCCATGGCCAAGGCAGCCGCCCCGACGCCTGTCGAGCCAGGAGAGCTGAACGTGAGTGTTGATGTGTCGGCGGTTTACGAGCTGGCGAAGTGAGCATCAGCCGGCCGGAAGCAGGCCCGCCTTGGCCAGGATGGGCGTGACGCGGCTGCGGATTTCCATGCCCGGCAAGGCGTTCTGGCCCTCGATGGAGAAGGCGAAGATCACGTCGCGCTTGGCGCTTTGGATACGGCCGATCCACCAGCCGAGATTGCGCGAATTGTCGGCGATGGATGCGCAGCTGGCCACCAGACTGCTGACGCTCGTCCCCCCGCGCGCCGGCCCGGCCATCATCGCCTCCACCGTCTGGGCGGCGGCGGGCGAGACCGGCAAGGCGCCAGCATAAAGCTTACGCAGGAAGGCGGCCTGGTCATGGGTCGAGATGAACAGCCCGCCCCCCGCCGCCGGGCCCTGCCAGAACGCCAGTGGGTCGCCGATCGGGCGGCCCTGGCCATAGCCGAAGGCGGACAGGTCGTGCGCAAAGCGGTCGGGCCCGATGCCGGCCGCCAACTTCCTCCACCACCAGGGGGTGTTCCATTGGAACGCCAGCGCCAGGTCGGAGTCCTTGCGCCAGAAGGCCGACGGCTGGTCCGAGCCGTCCCACGGCCACACCGTATCCGGCTTGATCACGCCCAGGTTCAGCCCGATCAGGGCCATGGGGGCGTTGAAGGTGGCGCAGGGCGCCAGAGGCCGGTTGCACACCGCATGGTCGCCATAGCGATAAAGCTCTGCCCCGTTCTTGGCGTCCACGATCACCGCGCAGGTGTCGGGCCCGCCGATGGCCGGGTCGAGCTGGGCGTCCAGCACTTTGGTGTCAAAGCCCGGTCCGTGGATCAGACGTTCGATGCGTTCACAGCCGCCCAGGCCAAGAGCGCTCGCCGCGGCGAGCAGGAGGATCAGCCCGGAGCGGGGAGCCCTCACGCTGCCGACTTGACCTGGTTGGTCTCGTCCAGCAGCACCACTTGCGGGGCGTAGTTGCGCGCCTGCGAAGCGTCCATCTGGCAGTAGGTCACCACAATTACCTTGTCTCCCGCCTGGACCAGCCGCGCCGCCGCCCCATTGACGCCCACGGTGCGCGAGCCGCGCGGAGCTTCGATGGCATAGGTGGTGAAGCGGGCGCCGGTGGTGATGTTGAGTACGTCCACCTGCTCGTGCGGCAGGATGCCGGAGACGTCCAGCAGGTCGCGATCAATGGCGATGGAGCCCTCGTACTCGAGGTCCGCCTGCGTCACCGTCGCCCGGTGCAGCTTCGCCTTCATCATGGTGACCAGCATCAAGTCCTCACGCGGCAACAGCCGAGGCTGTCCATATAGGGGTTTGCGGCGAAGGGTTCAATTGCGGCGCAGCATGAGGTCCCAAGCTTCAGAAGTCGCCAGGCGTTAGCCCAGTCGACTTGGCAATGCGCGCCAACATACGCGGGCCGATCTCTTCATTGTCATGGAAAGCGAAGACGACATCCGGATGGCCGGCACGTTGCAAGACCTTGTGCGACCCCGACTGGCGTTTTACGCTCCAGCCCAGTTGTAGCAGGACCGCCAGCAGGCGCTTCGCCTTGATAGAGGCCCAAACCGTCACGCGGCCGAAAACAGCCTATCGAGTTCGGGTGCGCGCTCGCCATGTTCAAGTCGGTCGGCCAGCACGCGTAGTGCAAGGGTCTCGACCTTGGCGATGGCATCGGCGCGTGAGACTCCATACGCCATGACGCCCGGCAACCCGGTCGCTTCAGCCATCCAGCGGCCGTCTTCTTCCTGTTCGACATCGAGATGCATAAAGGAAGTTTAGCCTAAACGGGCCAACAGTCCAAGGCTCGCGCTGATCAACTGCGCTCCCGGTAATCAGCAAAGGACGATCTTGGCGAATTCTGGCGGCCCGTTAGAGTGATGCCAACGCGAGCCAGCAATCAATGACGTCTGATGTGATACGCCCGCCCAGGATGATCCGTTCGGCTAGCGCTGTTGCAGTGGGCGCGCCAGCGGTTCGTATTGAACCAAGTGCACGACGCCGCCGAGCGTAATAGGGAACAAGTCATGCCGCTAGTTACGGAGATACCGACTTACGACAGTTATCTGTGGCCGATTATCGAGCGCCTTAAGGTACACGGCGGTTCGATGACCATTGAAGAAATGGTCGATGATGTCGCCGAAGCGATGGCTTTGAGTGACGCTCAACGCAACATTGAGCACGGCAAGACGGGGCGCTCTGAGGTCGAATACCGAATGGCTTGGGCTCGCACCTATCTCAAGAAAGTTGGTGTTCTTGAGAACAGCGCCCGTGGCGTGTGGCGCCTGACCCCGCTCGGCGCGACCATTTCGCGCGAGGAAGTGGCGGGCGTTCCTCGCCGGGTTCACGATGAATACCGAGTTCAGCGCACATCCAAGCCTGCGGAATCCGCAGCGTCTTCTGACCCGTTCGAACCCCAGGGCTGGGTCGAACAATTAATGGCTAGGATGTTGTCGATTTCGCCCGCTGCGTTCGAACGTCTGTGTCAGCGGATTCTCAGGGAATCCGGCTTCACCAAGGTGGAAGTCACCGGCCGAGCGGGCGACGGCGGGATCGACGGAACCGGGGTATTGAGGGTGAACCTGCTGTCCTTCCATGTGCTGTTTCAGTGCAAGCGTTGGCAAGGCTCTGTCGGCGCAAGCGTGGTTCGTGATTTCCGTGGCGCCATGGTCGGTCGGTCCGACAAGGGCTTGATAATCACCACAGGAACCTTCACGGCCGACGCAAGGCGTGAAGCCACCCGCGACGGGGCGCCAGCCATCGACTTGGTCGATGGCGAGGCCCTTTGCGAACTTATGAAAGAGCTCCGTGTTGGCGTGGTCGTGACGATGGTGGAGGACGTCGCCATCGACGAGGTCGCCTTGGCGGCGCTCTAACTAGGCGCCGTTCTTGGACGACGGCTTAGCTGTCCAAGAAGCTCCGCAGCTTACGGCTCCGGCTGGGGTGCTTCAGCTTCCTCAGCGCCTTGGCTTCGATCTGCCGGATGCGTTCGCGGGTGACGCTGAACTGTTGGCCGACTTCTTCCAGGGTGTGGTCGGTGTTCATGCCGATGCCGAAGCGCATGCGCAGGACGCGCTCTTCGCGGGGCGTCAGGGACGCCAGCACGCGGGTGGTGGTTTCACGAAGATTGCTCTGGATCGCCGCGTCGATCGGCAGGATGGCGTTCTTGTCTTCGATGAAGTCGCCCAGGTGGCTGTCTTCCTCGTCGCCGATGGGCGTCTCCAGGCTGATCGGCTCCTTGGCGATCTTGAGAACCTTGCGCACCTTCTCCAGCGGCATGGCCAGCTTCTCGGCGAGCTCTTCCGGGGTCGGCTCGCGGCCGATCTCGTGCAGCATCTGGCGCGAGGTGCGGACGATCTTGTTGATCGTCTCGATCATATGCACCGGAATACGGATGGTGCGGGCTTGGTCGGCGATGGAGCGGGTGATGGCCTGACGGATCCACCAGGTGGCGTAGGTGGAGAACTTGTAGCCGCGGCGATACTCGAACTTATCGACCGCCTTCATCAGACCGATGTTGCCCTCCTGGATCAGGTCCAGGAACTGCAGGCCGCGGTTGGTGTATTTCTTGGCGATGGAGATGACCAGGCGCAGGTTGGCCTCGACCATTTCCTTCTTGGCCTGACGAGCCTCGCGCTCGCCCTTTTGGACGGTCTGGACAATGCGGCGATAGTCGTCGATCGGCACGCCGGTCTCGGTGGCGAGGACGGCGATTTCCTGGCGAATGTCGGTGATCTGGCCGAAGTCGTTTTCGGCGAACTTGGTCCAACGCACCCCGTGCTGTTTGACCGTGTCGGTCCAGTCGGGCGCCAGCTCGGAGCCGAAATAGGCCTTGAGGAACTCCCCGCGCGAAATGCCGTAGCTGTCGGCCAGGCGCAGCAGACGGCCCTCCAGGGCCATCAGGCGCTTGTTGATAGTGTAGAGCTGCTCGACCAGGGCCTCGATGCGGTTGTTGTTCAGCTTCAGCGTCTTGAGGTGCTGAATGATCAGATTGGACAGGGTTTCGTACTGTTTGCGGTCCTTTTCCGGCAGATCCTGGCCGGACAGGCGCTTTTCGACCAAGCGTTCCTGCAGCTTACGGAAGGCTTCGAACTCGGCCGCGATAGCGTCCAGCGTGGCCATGACGCCTTCGCGCAGTTCCGCCTCCATGGCGGAGACCGAAGGCCCGGCGCCGTCGTCGAAATCGTCCTCGTCGTCGCCCTCGCCCTCTGCAGCGGGGGCGGGCTCAGCGCCCTCTTCCAGCGGCGCCTTGGCTTCGACCACGGGCGGGGGAATTTCGCCGACCTCGACCGCTTCAGCGCCCTCGCCTCCCTCGGTGGGCATGGGCGCGGAGCCGGGCTGACCGCCGTAGGTCTGCTCCAGGTCGATCACTTCGCGCAGCAGGATGCGGCCCGAACCCAGCTCCTCGCGCCACACCATAATGGCTTCAAAGGTCAGGGCGCTTTCGCACAGGCCGCGGATCATGGTGTCGCGGCCCGCCTCGATCCGTTTGGCGATGGCGATCTCACCCTCGCGCGACAACAGCTCCACCGAGCCCATTTCGCGCAGGTACATCCGCACCGGGTCGTCGGTGCGGTCGAAGCTCTCAGGCTTTTCGGCCACGGTGACGGTGGATTCCTCGCGCACGGCCACTTCGCCGCCCTCGGACTCGCCTTCGCCCTCGACCTCGTCGTTCTCCACGACGTTGACGCCCATCTCGCTCAGCATAGCGAGGGTGTCTTCGATCTGTTCGGAGGATATTTCCTCCGACGGCATGACCTTGTTCAGCTCGTCCATCGTGACGTAGCCGCGCGCCTTGGCCTGCTTGATGAAGCGCTTAACGCCCGCATCGGTCAGATCGAGCAAGGGACCGTCGGTGGCGGATTCGGTCGGCTCGGCCGTCGTGGTGCTCATTCAGTTCTCCGCTTCGATCGAACCCAGCTTAACGAAAACAAGGCTCTATCGAACATGCAAAAAGTCGGCCGCGGCGAGACCCCATGCCCCGCTGCAGCCCTATTCCCCAGAGCATGTTGGGCAAAAGTGTTTGCGGTTTTGCCCGTAAAACATGCTCTGAGCCTATAATTCTCGACCCTTTTTGTCTGGTTTTGATGGTCATCAAAACCAGAAAGGGTCTACGCTCCCGCCTCCATAGACAATCGGGACGACCAGACGGTTCCCGTCTTGATCGCCCGTCTCAGCGCATCCCGCTCGCCTTTCAGACGCATGAACGCGACCGCATCGGCGGAATCGGTCAGTTCCGACTTGGCGGACGACAGAGCCTCTTCCAACGCGGCCATTCGGATCAAAACCTCGAAGGCGTGCGACCATTGCGACCTGGCGGCGAGGGGTGAAACATCTGAATCCAGGAAGGGCGCGCCGGAAGTCCGGGCGGCCCGATCAATTTCACCCAGCAGAGCGCCGAAGCCACTGCTCGCCAGATGGCGTTTCAAGGCCTCACTGTCAAGGACATCGGCCTCCAGCCGTAGGCGGACAATGGCGCTCGCAAGCTCATTGAGCGCCGGTTGGCCCAGGCCGTGGACCTGCAAGGCTTCCAGATGATCGTCCAGCCAGGCCGGCTGATCGATGGCGCCCTTGGCCACGGCGCAGGCCATGGGATCGAGCGAGACGGCTAGACGGCGGGCGGCCGCGCGGCCCTCGGCGGTGGGCGGTCCGGGCGCCTGGGTCCGCTCAAAACCCCGGCCGGACATGGACCGTCTGGGTTGATAGGCTTGGCTTTGACCGGGAGCGGCGGCGGGCCTGGCCCACAGCGCATCCAGCCGCGCGAACAGATCGTCGCGATAGGCCTGCGCCAGGTCCTTGTCCTGGATGGCGCCGGCGGCGGTCCGCAGTCGCCCTTTGAGGGCCGAGCGGCGCTCGGGCGTGTCCAGCGGCTCACTATCGCGCTCACGCACGAACAGGGCTTCTACAAACGGGGTGGTTTGGGACAGCTGAGCCTTCAGGGCGCCGGGCCCCTGTTCGCGCAGCACGTCGTCCGGGTCCTTGCCGCCGGTGACCAAGGCGAAGCGGAAGGAGCGGCCCGATTGCAGCAGAGGCAAGGCCCGGTCGATCACGCGTGACGCGGCTCTCTGGCCCGCGCCGTCGCCGTCGAAACATAGGGTCGGCTCGGGATGATAGCGCCACATCAGGGCCATCTGGTCCTCGGTCAGGGCCGTGCCCATGCCGGCCACCGCTGCGATGCCCGCCCTCTGGCAAGCGATCACGTCCATATAGCCTTCCACCGCCACGAGCGGCGCGCCCTCCCCGCCGGCCGCCAGCAACTTGCGCGCCTCGTAATGGCCGTAGAGCGTGCGGCCCTTGTCGAACAGGGGGCTGTCCGGGCCATTGAGGTACTTAGCCTTGGCCTCGGGATCGAGCGCCCGCCCGCCGAAGGAAATCACCCGGCCGCGCGCGTCGGTGATGGGAAAGATGATGCGGTCGCGGAAACGGTCGTAGGGCGCCCCGCTGTCTTCCGGTGCGATCAGCAGGCCGGCCTCCACCAGTTCGGCGGGTCTCGCGCCCTTCTGCACCAGATGGTCTTTCAGGCCGGTGCGCGAGGCGGGCGCTAGGCCCAGACGGAAGCGCTTCCACTCACTCTCCGGCAGTCCGCGCTTTTCCAGATAGGCTCGCGCCGCCTGACCGACGGGCCGGCGCAGCTCGCCCTCGAACCAGACAGCCGCAGCCTCCAGCCAATCCATCAGGGTCAGGCGCTTCTTGTCGTCCTCGACAGACCGGGCGTCGGGAACCGGCATGGGCACGCCCGCCTCGGCCGCCAGCCGCTCCACCGCCTCAGGGAAGGACAGGCGCTCGGTTTCCTGCAGGAAGCTGATCAGGTCGCCGTGCTTGCCCGAGGAGAAGCAGTGGTAAAAGCCCTTCTCGTCGTTGACATAGAAGGACGGGGTCTTTTCCTGGGTGAAGGGCGACAGGCCGGCGAATTCGCGCCCTTGCCGACGCAGCTTCACCGTCCGCCCGATGACATCGGACAGGCGAAGGCGAGACTTGATCTCGTCCAGGAAATGTTCGTCGAAGCGCACGAGAAAAGCTTAGCGCGGAATCACGCCCCATGTCCGCAGTCGGATGCATCGAAGTGGGCGGGTTGACGCGCCGCCCAGGCGCCCCTAGATGCGCCTTTTAGCGGGCGGGGGAGACCTCGGCCCGCTTTTTTGCGACTATGCCGTCCATCCGATGTCCCGTTCGTCTCGATGAGGAATCCCGCCATGACCGCTGCGCTGATGCCTGGAGCGACCGGCGTGCTGGTGCTGGCGGACGGCACGGTGTTGCAGGGCAAGGGCTTTGGCGCGACCGGCTCGGCGGTGGGCGAGGTGTGCTTCAACACCGCCATGACCGGCTATCAGGAAATCCTGACCGACCCCTCCTACATGGCCCAGATCGTCACCTTCACCTTCCCCCACGTGGGCAATGTCGGGGTCAACAGCGAAGACATCGAAGAGTTCGGCCGCGGCGCCCAGACCGCCGCGCGCGGCGCGATCTTTCGCGATGCGCCCACGCCACCGGCCAACTGGCGCGCGGGGGAAGACCTGAACGACTGGATGATGGCGCGCGGCCTGATCGCCCTGGCCGGGGTGGACACGCGCGCCTTGACCCGGCTGATCCGCGAGAAGGGCATGCCGCACGGCGTGATCGCCCATGCGCCGGACGGCCGGTTTGATCTTCAGGCGTTGAAGGACCAGGCGCGGGGCTGGAACGGCCTTGAGGGTCTGGACCTGGCCAAGGACGCCTCCTGCACGGAGGCGTTCACCTTCGACGAGGGCCTGTGGGACTGGCCCGAGGGCTATGCCCAACGCCAGACGCCCAACGGCCGGACCAAGCCCTATGAGGTCGTGGTGCTGGACTACGGCGTCAAGCGCAACATCCTGCGCGCCCTGACCAGCATCGGCGCCCGCGCCACCGTGGTTCCCGCCTCCACCAGCGCCGAAGAGGTGCTGGCGCGCAACCCGGACGGGGTGCTGCTGTCCAACGGTCCGGGCGACCCGGCCGCGACCGGACAATACGCCGTGCCGGAAATCCACAAGCTGGTGGACAGCGGCAAGCCGGTGTTCGGCATCTGCCTGGGCCATCAGATGCTGGCCCTGGCTCTGGGCGCCCGCACCACGAAAATGGAACAGGGCCACCACGGCGCCAATCACCCGGTCAAGGACCTGACCACCGGCAAGGTCGAGATCGTGTCGATGAACCACGGCTTCACGGTGGACCGCGACAGCCTGCCCGCGTCCGTGGAGGAAACCCACGTCTCCCTATTCGACGGCACCAACGCCGGCATCGCCCTGACCGGCAGGCCGGTGTTCAGCGTCCAGCACCACCCGGAAGCCTCTCCGGGGCCGACGGATTCACTGTACCTGTTCGAACGGTTCGCGCGGATGATGGATCGCAAATAACCCGCTCATCCCGGCGAAGGCCGGGATGAGCGGGAATTTTTAGGCCCGGTCGACCTCGATAAGCGGACTCGTCTGGCTTGCACGCAGGGACCGCGCCCTGGCGATCCCATGCCCTTCGCGGCATGAGCGCCCCCTCACCCTGCCGTTCGGCCGTCCGCCTTCGGCGCACGCCTCACCCCCCAGAAGATTGGGGAGAGGGTTTTCTACGACGGTCACGGTTGAACGAAAACCCTCGCGACCGTTGGAGGCAGATCGCCACTTGCCCAGGGCCGACTCCCCCTCTAAACGATCCGCTTAACCCGCAATTCGACCTGGATCGGGCGCGTTTCGCGCGTCCGGGCCGCCGCGCGCGAGACGAGCATGCCTAAACGGACCGACATAGCCTCCATCCTGATCATCGGCGCGGGGCCTATCGTCATCGGTCAGGCCTGCGAGTTCGACTACTCCGGAGTGCAGGCGTGCAAGGCTTTGCGGGCCGAGGGCTACCGGATCATCCTGGTCAATTCCAACCCCGCCACCATCATGACCGACCCGGACGTGGCTGACGCGACCTATGTCGAGCCGATCACCCCGGGCATGGTGGAGAAGATCATCGCCAAGGAGCGGCCTGACGCCCTGTTGCCCACCATGGGCGGCCAGACGGCGCTGAACACCGCCCTGGCGCTGGAGGCCTCCGGCGTGCTGGCCAAGTACGGCGTGGAGATGATCGGGGCCAAGGCCGACGTCATCGACAAGGCCGAGGACCGCCAGAAATTCCGCGACGCCATGGACAAGCTGGGCCTGGAATCGCCCCGCTCGCGGGTGGCGCACAGCTTGGAGGAGGCGCTGGAAAACGCCGACTATATCGGCCTGCCCGCCATCATCCGCCCGTCCTTCACCCTGGCCGGAACCGGCGGCGGCATCGCCTACAACATGGAGGAGTTCCGCACGATCGTGGCCGGGGGCCTGGACGCCTCGCCGACCACCGAGGTGCTGATCGAAGAGAGCGTGCTGGGCTGGAAAGAGTACGAGATGGAAGTCGTCCGCGACAAGGCGGACAACTGCATCATCGTCTGCTCCATCGAGAACATCGATCCGATGGGCGTGCATACCGGCGACAGCATCACTGTCGCCCCGGCCCTGACCCTGACCGACAAGGAATACCAGCGCATGCGCACGGCCTCCATCGCCGTGCTGCGCGAAATCGGGGTGGAGACCGGCGGCTCAAATGTGCAGTTCGCGGTCAATCCGGCCGACGGGCGAATGGTCGTGATCGAGATGAACCCGCGCGTGTCGCGCTCCTCGGCCCTGGCCTCCAAGGCCACCGGCTTCCCCATCGCCAAGGTCGCCGCGCGTCTGGCCGTGGGCTATACCCTCGACGAGCTAATGAACGACATCACCGGGGCGACCCCGGCCTCGTTCGAGCCGACCATCGATTATGTGGTCACCAAGATCCCCCGCTTCGCCTTCGAGAAATACCCCGGCGCGGAGCCCTATCTGACCACCTCGATGAAGTCGGTGGGCGAGGTCATGGCCATCGGCCGCACCTTCTCCGAAAGCCTGCAAAAGGCCCTGCGCGGACTGGAGACGGGCCTGACGGGCCTGGACGAAATCGCCATCCCCGGCGTGGAGAACGAAGCCGACGATCAGGTACTGATCAGCGCGGTGCTGCGCGCCTTGACCCAGCCCACCCCCGACCGCCTGAGGGTGATCGCCCAGGCCTTCCGCCACGGCCTGTCCGTAGAGCAGATCAACGAGGCCTGTTCCTACGAGCCCTGGTTCCTGCGCCAGATCGAGCATCTGGTGGCGACCGAGGCCCAGATCGAGGACAAGGGCCTGCCCAAGGACGCGGACGGCCTGCGCCGCCTGAAGGCCCTGGGCTTCTCGGACGCGCGGCTGGCCAAACTGGCCGGCTCGACGGAGGCCAAGGTGCGCCAAGATCGTCAGGCGCTCGGCGTGCGGCCTGTGTTCAAGCGCATCGACACCTGCGCGGCGGAGTTCTTCGCCAAGACGCCGTACATGTATTCCACCTATGAGACCGGCGCTCTGGGCCAGTCGCCTCAATGCGAGTCCGAGCCCTCATCGGCTAAGAAGGCGATCATCCTGGGCGGCGGTCCCAACCGCATCGGCCAGGGCATCGAGTTCGACTACTGCTGCTGCCACGCGGCCTTCGCCCTGAAGGACATCGGGGTGGAGTCGATCATGGTCAACTGCAACCCCGAAACTGTCTCCACCGACTACGACACCTCAGACCGGCTGTATTTCGAGCCGCTGACGGCCGAAGACGTGCTGGAGTTGATTGCGGTGGAAATGTCCAACGGCACGCTTCTGGGCGTGATCGTGCAGTTCGGCGGACAGACGCCGCTGAAGCTGGCCCAAGCCCTGGAAGACGCGGGCGTGCCCATCCTCGGCACCTCGCCGGACGCCATCGACTTGGCCGAGGACCGCGAGCGGTTCCAGCAACTTCTGCACAAGATCAAGATCGCCCAGCCGGTCAACGGCATCGCCCGTTCGGCCGAAGAGGCCTTTGCCGCCGTCCGCCGCATCGGCTATCCGGTGGTCATTCGGCCCTCCTATGTGCTGGGCGGACGGGCCATGGAGATCGTACGCGACGACGACCAGCTCGCCCGCTACATCACCCACGCGGTCAAGGTGTCTGGGGACAGCCCGGTTCTGATCGACCAGTACCTGTCGCGCGCCACCGAGGTGGACGTGGACGCCGTGGCCGATGAGCACGATGTGTACGTCGCCGGGGTGATGGAGCACATTGAGGAGGCCGGAGTGCACTCGGGCGACAGCGCCTGCTCCCTGCCGCCCTACTCCTTGCGCCCCGAAACCATCGCCGAACTCAAGCGCCAGACCGTGCTGATGGCCAAGGCGCTCAAAGTGCGCGGCCTGATGAACGTGCAGTTCGCTATCGAAGAGCCCCTGTCGGACAATCCGCGCATCTTCGTGCTGGAGGTCAATCCGCGCGCCAGCCGCACCGTGCCCTTCGTGGCCAAGACCGTGGGCATTCCCCTGGCCGCCATCGCCGCCAAGGTCATGGCGGGCAAGCCCCTGGCCGGCTTCAATCTGACGGACAAGAGCTACAACCACATCGCGGTGAAGGAGGCGGTGTTTCCCTTCGCCCGCTTCCCGGGTGTGGACACGGTGCTGGGTCCTGAAATGCGCTCCACCGGCGAGGTCATGGGCTTGGACTGGCGGCGCGAGGGCGAGAGCCTGCAGGCCGCCTTCGCCCGGGCCTTCGCCAAGAGCCAGCTCGGCGGCGGCGTGCGCCTGCCGGCGTCCGGGGCGGCTTTCGTCTCGGTGCGCGACGCCGACAAGCCCTTTATCCTGGAGGCGGTGCGCCTGCTGAAAGCCAAGGGCTTCGCCATCATCGCCACCGGCGGCACCTGCACCTATTTGCAGGCCAACGGCGTGGAAACGGAATCCATCAAGAAGGTGCTGGAGGGTCGGCCCAACATCCTGGACCGGATGAAAAACGGCGAAGTTCAGATCGTGTTCAACACCACCGAGGGGATGCAGTCGCTGCAGGACAGCTTCTCCATCCGCCGCTCGGCCCTGATGCTGAAGATCCCCTACTACACCACCGCCGCCGGCGCCCTCGCCGCCGCCCAGGCCATCGCCACGGCGCCAGAGGAAGCGCTGGAAGTTCGGGCGTTGCAGAGTTACGCGTAGCCGACGACGCTTGGCCGAACGGCAATGCTAGACAGAACGGTCAGGTCAACCGACTGAAACCGGCGCACGCTCCATCATTCTGTGAATCTGTGTCTTGCGACGCGCCCTTGTCATCTCGGTCGCCATCGGTTCACATGAGCGCCAAATTCGCTCTTGGGAGACTTCCATGACCAGATCCATCCTCTTCGCCTTGGCCGCTGTAGCCCTGGCCGGCGCCGCCCAGGCGCAACCGGCGGCGCGGGCGCGTGGACCGTCACTGGCTCTGTCGGTCGAGGCGGCCCAGACGGCCGTCGCCACATGCCTGGGCAACGGCTACAAGGTCAGCGCCCTGGTGTTCGACTCCGGGGCCTCGCCGGTCGTCATACTGTCCGGCGACGGTGTCGGCGCCCGAACAGTGGATATCGCCACCTCCAAGGCGGCGATTGTGTTCAAATACAAGGTCCCCAGCGCCGAGATCGCCGACAAGGTCAAGACCGATGCGGCCCTGGACGCCGAGGTCAAGGCCAACCCGAAAATCGGAACGGCCCGCGCGGGCGCCCTGCCCATCATGGTCGGCTCCGACCTGATCGGCGCCATCGCCGTCTCCGGCGCGCCGGGCGGCGATAAGGACGCGGTCTGCGCCAAGGCCGGCCTGGATAAGGTCGCGGCGCGGCTGAAATAGGACGAGCCGGGCGCAAAGGATAGGAGCAGCCGGAACCCACCCCCTTGCGTTGGCGTTTTTCGGACCCTATGCTTTTGCCCCCGGACGAACACGCTCGCGGCCGGACCTCCTCTCGATCACCTCAGGGCGACCAGAAACAAATCCGCTATGGAAAAAGTGCCGATGACCGGCGAGGGCTATCAGGCTCTCGACGATGAACTGAAGCGTTTGAAGTCGATAGAACGGCCGAGCGTGATCGCGGCCATCTCCGAGGCGCGTGCGCACGGCGACCTGTCGGAGAACGCCGAGTACCACGCGGCGAAAGACCGTCAGGGCTGGATCGAAGGCCGTATCGCCGAGATCGAGGACAAGATGGCGCGCGCCCAGGTGATCGACGTGTCGAGGCTGTCGGGCGCTCAGATTAAGTTCGGCGCCACGGTCAGCGTGATGGATGAGGATACCGAGGAAGAAGCTCGCTATCAGATCGTCGGCGAACACGAAGCCGATGTGAAGCAGGGCCGCATCTCGGTCACCTCTCCGCTTGCACGCGGGATGATCGGCAAGGAGGTCGGCGACGTGGTGGAGATCAACACCCCCGGCGGCGTGAAATCCTACGAGATCCTCAAGCTCGAGTGGGCTTAGGTTCGGCAACCCCAACCTCGTCATCCTAGGCCTTGTGCCAAGGATCCAGGGTTCAGGGCCCGCGCCGTATCCCGGTTTACTCCCTGTCCGCCGGCCGGTCTGCCGGTTGACAGCTGGACCCTAGGGACAAGCCCTAGGACCAATCGACATTCAGGATTCACAGGGCGACTGAGCGCTGATTCATTCCGTTCCGGATTTATTGATTCGGAGCAGAACGATGAGTGTGA
>JBEHYN010000032.1:0-33257 GCA_048498155.1 Pseudomonadota bacterium
ACCAGAACAACACAGCCAGACGCCCGCCCTAAGCGTCACACCAGGCCCATATCCATCAAGACCAGGGCGTCGGGCAGCGACTATCGCAAAGCTCCCGCGTCTGGGGCAGCGCCCGTCATTCACCCAGCCCCCCCCTACGGCTGCCCCGCCGCCGCCTGCGCCGGCGTCTCGCCGTAGAACGCCTTCACCGCCGGCGGGATATTATCCAGGCCCGCGCCCCAGTCGGGATAGGTCTTGGCGAACTCGGCCACCAGGGTCTTTTGCGCCTCTTCCACCGTCTTGCCCTGGGCGCGCAGCTCTAGCGAGCGACGCTCCAGATCGCGCAGCACATCGCGCTCGCCGGCGATCACCTTGCCGTCGCGCATGGGGCCGTGGTGGGGCATGACGATCAGGGGATGCAGGGCCTCCAGCTTGTCCAGGGCGGCGAAATAGTTGGCCAGGGCGGGGTTCTTGTCGGGGATGGGCGGATAGGACTGGCTGGCTATGAAGTTGCCGCCCTGCAGCACGCGGTCAGGCTCCACATAGAGGGCCACATCGCCGGGGAACAGGGCCGGGCCGAAGTTCATCACCCGCACGGTCACCCCGCCGCCCAGGTCGATCCGCGCCTCCTGGTCGAAGGTCACGTCCGGTTCGCGCAGCACCACGTCGGCCAGGGCGTAGGCCAGCTCCGCGTTACGGGCGCGGAAGTTGTTGATGTATGTCCAGGTGCCGTTGGCGATGTCTTCCTTCTGCGCCGTGGGAACGACCCACACCGTGCCGGGCGGAAAAGCCATGCCGCCGGAGATGTGCTCGGGACGGAAGTCGGTGGTGACCAGATAGAACTTGGTGGTCTTGGTCAGCTTGGCCAACTCGTGGCTGATGGCGGTTCCGCTTCGGGGACCCATGCCGGTATCGAGGATCAAGGTGGCCTTGGTTCCCACCACGATCATCACATTGGGTGTGCCCGGCCGGCTCATGTCGGGGATTTCCCACACGTGCTCGGAGATGCGCTGGGTGATGTTTTCCTGCACGATGAAGGGCGTCATCTTGGACACGTCCGGCGCGCCCTGCGCCTGAGCCGTCCATGAGCAGGCAAGCGCCAAAAGACCCGCCGTCGCGCCGACAGCCAATCGCTTTGTCAGTTTCATCACGCCCGCCCTATTGCCGTTTTTCGGAGGGCCAAGCCCCCTTGGGCGTCACTATACAGAAGTTGAAATGCCCGTCGATCCGTCGGCGGTTCAGGGAACCAGCACGGCCGCGCCATCGAACCGGCCCGCGCGCAAGTCCGCCAGGGCCTCATTGGCCTGTTGAAGCGGATAGACGGTGGTCTTGACCTGAACGCCGATTGTCGCCGCCAAGGGAAGGAAGTCCAGGCCGTCCCGGCGGGTGAGATTGGCCACCGACACCAGTTGCCGCTCCTGCCACAGCAGGGCGTAGGGAAAGCTTGGAATGTCGCTCATGTGGATGCCGGCGCAGACCACGCGCCCACCCTTCTTGACTGCCTTGAGAGCCGGCGGAACAAGCCCGCCCGCCGGGGCGTAGATGATCGCCGCATCGAGCGGCTCCGGCGGCGTCTCGTCCGAGCCGCCGGTCCATGTCACGCCCAGGCTCCTGGCGAAGCTCTGCGTAGCCGTGTCGCCGGGCCGGGTGAAGGCATAGACGTTTCGGCCCTGCCATAGGGCGACCTGGGCGACGATATGACCCGCCGCGCCGAAGCCGTAGAGCCCAAGCCTTTTGCCTTCGCCGGCGATTTGCAGGGAACGCCAGCCGATCAGACCCGCGCACAGCAGCGGGGCCAGGGATACGTCCGAACCCGTCTCGCCCAAGGGAAAGGCGAAGCGCGCGTCGGCGATGGTCGCGGTGGCGAAACCGCCGTCGCGCGTGTAGCCGGTGAAGGCCGGCGCATCGCACAGGTTCTCCTCCTGCGCCTTACAATAGGGACAGACTCCGCAGGTATGCCCGAGCCAGGGAATGCCGACCCGCTCGCCCAGGCTCAGCCCCGTCACGTCCGCGCCGACGGCGTCGATACGGCCGACGATCTCATGACCGGGGATGATCGGGGACTTGGGATCGGGCAGTTCGCCGTCCAGCACATGCAGGTCTGTGCGGCAAACCCCGCAGGCCAGCACCTTGACCCTGATCTGGCCCGGCCCCGGCTCTCGATCCGGCAGGTCAGTCCACTGCAAGGGCGTCCCCGGCCTGTTCAACACCATCGCCTGCATCGACCGATCCTTGTTCCGCTGACCCGCGAGGCACTCTATCCTTAAACCCAGGGAGATTCCTGATGTCGCTCAAGATGCCCACGCCGGACGGGACCGTGCTGGCCCGCCGCGCGGAAATCGTTGCAGCCCTGCGCCAGATTGTGCCCGGAGAGGGCGTGATCGAGGACGGCGACGCCCTGCGCGTCTACGAGTCTGACGCCCTGACCGCTTATCGCCAGCGCCCCATGGTCGCCGTTCTGCCGCAGACCACGGCCCAGGTGTCCGCCATTTTGCGCTGGTGCCACGATCAAGGAGTCAAGGTGGTGCCGCGCGGTTCGGGTACTTCGCTATCCGGCGGCGCCCTGCCGCTGGAGGACGCGGTGCTGCTGGGCCTGTCCCGCTTCAACCGGATCCTTGAGATCGACTATGTTGACCGCATCGCCGTGGTCCAGCCGGGCGTGGCCAATCTGGCGGTAACCCGCGCGGTGGAGGCGGCGGGCTTCTATTACGCCCCCGATCCGTCCAGCCAGATCGCCTGCTCCATCGGCGGCAATGTGGCGGAGAACTCCGGCGGGGTTCACTGCCTCAAATACGGCCTGACCACCAACAATGTGCTGGGCGTCGAGCTGGTGCTGATGGACGGCGAGGTCGTGCGCCTGGGCGGGCGCTCGCTGGATCCCGCCGGCCTGGATCTGCTGGGCCTGGTGGTGGGCTCGGAGGGTCTGCTCGGCGTGGTAACGGAAGTCACCGTGCGCATCTTGCCCAAGCCCCAGAGCGCCAAGGCCGCCCTGCTCGGCTTTCCCACGGTGGAAAGCGCCGCCCAATGCGTGGCCGACGTGATTGGCGCGGGTATCATTCCGGCCGGCATGGAGATGATGGACCGTCCGGCCATCCACGCGGCCGAGGCCTTCGTCAATGTGGGCTATCCGCTGGATGTGGAGGCCCTGCTGATCGTGGAACTCGACGGCCCGGAGGCGGAGTGCGACCACCTGGTGGGCGAGGTCGAACAGATCGCCCTGGCCAATGGCGCTGTGTCCTGCCGCGTCTCGGGGTCGGAAGCTGAACGCCTGGCCTTCTGGGCGGGCCGCAAGGCCGCCTTCCCCGCCATGGGCCGCCTGGCGCCCGACTTCTACTGCATGGACGGCACCATCCCCCGCCGCCGGTTGCCCGAGGTGCTTCAGCGCATGAAGGGCCTGTCGATCCAGCACGGGCTGGAGGTGGCCAACGTATTCCACGCCGGGGACGGCAATTTACATCCGCTGATCCTTTATGACGTCAACCAGCCGGGCCAGTTGGAGCGGGCCGAGGAATTCGGCTCGGACATCCTGCGCCTGTGCGTGGAGGTCGGCGGGGTGCTCACGGGCGAACACGGGGTGGGCGTTGAAAAGCGCGACCTGATGCCGGTGATGTTCTCCGAAGCTGATCTAGCCCACCAGCAAAGGGTCAAGTGCGCCTTTGACCCGCAGCTGCTGCTTAATCCGGGCAAGGTGTTTCCCGTGCTGCATCGCTGCGCTGAGCTTGGCCGCATGCACGTCCACAAGGGCCGCATGCCCTTCCCCGACCTGCCGCGGTTCTGACGCGTGGGCGAAGTTCTTTCTCCCACCACCAGCGATGAGGCGCGCGACGCCATCGCCGACGCCGCGCGCGTCGGCGCCAAGCTGGAAATCCGCGGCGGCGGCGGCAAGGCCCCCATCGGCGCCCCGCGCGAAGCGACGGTGCTGGACATGAGCACCTTCAACGCCGTGATCGATTACGACCCCGCCGAGCTGGTTCTAACCGTGGGCGCCGGGGCGCGCCTAGCGGACATCCAAGCCTTGGTGGCAGGCCAGAACCAGATGTTGGCCTTTGAGCCCTTCGATTACGGCCCGATCCTGGGCGGCGCGGCCGGCGTCTCGACGATCGGCGGGGTAATCGGCGCGGGCGTGGCCGGTTCGCGGCGGCTGTCGCGCGGTTCGGTGCGCGATCATCTGCTGGGCTTCAAGGGCGTGTCCGGGCGCGGCGAGGCCTTCGTTGGCGGGGCCAAGGTGGTCAAGAACGTCACGGGCTACGATCTGCCCAAGGTCATCTGCGGCAGTTGGGGGCGGCTGGTCGCCTTGACCGAAGTCACGCTCAAGGTCCTGCCGCGGCCGCGCGAACAGACCACCTTGGCCCTCGGCGGGCTGGACGTGGAACAGGCCATAGCGGTCATGGCGCGGGCCATGGGCTCCCAAGCCGAAGTCGCGGCGGCGGCGCACATCCCAGCTGACCCAGCGGCCCAAGGCGCGCTGACGCTGTTAAGGCTGGAGGGCTTCGGCCCCTCGGTGGCCGCACGGCGCGCTATGCTGGAGAGTATGCTTGCCGACGTCGCCGCCGTGCGAACTCTGACCGTTGAGGACGCCGCCGAGCACTGGAACAACCTACAAACCCTGGCGCCCTTGTCCGATGCGCCCGTCCTGTGGCGGATCAATGCCGCGCCGAGCCGGGCCGGTGCGATCATCGCCGCCCTCCCCCCCGCGCGTGGCCGCTGGCTGATGGACTGGGCAGGCGGATTGATCTGGCTAGCCTTCGACGGCGAGCCTTCGGTGGTCAGGGAATTGGCCCAAGCGGCCGGCGGTCACGCCGCCCTGGTGCGCGCGCCCGAAGCCCTGCGCCGCTCAACACCCGCTCTGCAGCCTCAGGCGGCGGCGGTGATGGCGCTGGAAGCGCGCCTGCGCCGGGCGTTTGACCCGTCGGGCGTATTCGAGACCGGCCGCTTTCTGGACGGGGCCCATGCAGACTAAGTTCACCGCCGCCCAGCTCGACCAGCCCGCCATGGCCAGCTCCGAAGCGGTTATCCGCAAGTGCGTGCACTGTGGATTCTGCCTGGCCACTTGCCCAACCTATCTGCTGCTGGGCGATGAGCTCGATAGTCCGCGCGGGCGCATCTACCTGATGAAGGACATGCTGGAGACCGAGGCGGCGCCCACCGCCGAGGTGGTCAAGCATATCGACCGCTGCCTGTCGTGCCTGTCCTGCATGACCACCTGCCCGTCGGGCGTGAACTACATGCACCTGGTCGATCACGCCCGGGCCTATATCCAGGCCAACTATCGGCGGCCTTGGCGCGACCGGGCGTTGCGGGCTGTGCTGGCGTGGGTGCTGCCCCATCCGGGCCGGTTCCGCCTGGCCCTGAGCCTGGCGCGGCTGGTCAAACCGGCGCGGCCGTTGATTGATCCGGTGGGCGCCTTAGCGCCGATCGCAGCCATGCTGGCCCTGGCGCCCGCAAGAGCGACGCCCCGCCCTTCCGCTGAAAGCACGGCCTTGCCTTCGGCCAAGGGGCGCATCGTCCTGTTGCAGGGCTGCGCCGAGCCGGTGCTGCGGCCGCAGATTCGTGAAGCGACCGTGCGTCTTTTGGGCCGCGCCGGCTATGACGTGACGTTTGCCCAAGGCGAGGTCTGTTGCGGGGCCTTGGTCCACCATATGGGCCGGGAGGCGGCGAGCTTGGACGCCGCCCGCCGCAACGTCGACGCCTGGACCCGTCAGATCGAGGCGGGCGGTCTGACGGCCATCGTCGTCACCGCCTCGGGCTGCGGCACGACGCTGAAGGACTACGGCTTCATGCTGCGGGATGACCCAGCCTATGCCGACAAGGCCGCGCGGGCGTCGGCCTTGGCTAAGGACGTCAGCGAGCTTCTGGCCGAGATCGAATTGCCGCCCGGCGACGGGCGCGGCCTGAAAGTGGCCTATCACGCCGCCTGTTCGCTGCAGCACGGCCAGGGCGTCGTCGAGGCGCCCAAGCAGCTGCTGAGCCAGGCTGGCTTTGACGTGCGCAGCCCGCGCGACGGACACCTGTGCTGTGGGTCGGCCGGGACCTACAACATCCTACAGCCGCAGATCGCCGGCCAACTGGGCGATCACAAGGCCGCCAGCCTGGACGCACTTGAGCCGGACGTGATCGCCACCGGCAATATCGGTTGCGCCATGCAGATCGGCGCGCGCACGGCTAGGCCGGTGGCGCATGTGGTGGAGTTGCTCGATTGGGCCAGCGGCGGACCAGCGCCGGACGGCTTAGTCGGCCTTTAAGCGACTAGGCTCAAGCGCGACTGTCGCCAGAATGGCCAAACCAAAGAGGATCATCGCTGCGGCGAGGTAGCAGCCTGGACAATGAACCGTCAGGAGCAGACCGTGATGGCCGCAGATCGGCCCGATCGCGCTTAGCCACAGCGCTTGGCGAAACATCAGCACGCACTCAAGCGCCAGCCCGCCAAAGACCAAGCCCCCGGCCAACAGAATTCGGCTCCTTGCGACCGGGAAGGACCGTTTAGACGTGATCACAGGCGCGCTCCTTTGCGACTGCGAGCGTTATGCCGCACCGCAAGATGACCGTGATTGATATGGGTCAACGCATCCGCCCGCGATGACGCCGACAAGGCCGTCCTACGCTTGGCGGGGATTTCCTTAAATGAGCTTGGTGACACACGAAGATCGCGGCGCCCCGTTTGGAGCCGCCCTGACGCTGTTCTTGACTGTGTTCGGCGCCATCGGCGCCGTGACGGCCGCCGGCCTGTCCAAGGACCCCGGCTTTCAGGTATCGGCGATGATCTTTTGCGTCGCCTTCACCCTGGCGGCCTTCGTTACCACCGGCATCGTTTCAGGCGGCGGCTTCAAGGTCGATCCCCATAAATACTCAGACAATGTGATCAAGGCCGCTGTGATCGCGGCCATCTTCTGGGGCGTGGTCGGCATGCTGGTCGGCCTGACCCTGGCCAGCCAGCTGGCCTGGCCGAACCTGTTCTATTTCCCCCAGCTCGGCTTCCTCAACTTCGGCCGCATCCGGCCGCTGCATACCTCCGCCGTAGTCTTCGCCTTCGGCGGCAACATCCTTCTGGCGACGTCATTCTACATCGTCCAGCGCACCTGCAAGGCCCGCCTGCCCGGCGTGATCGCCCCCTGGTTCGTATTCTGGGGCTATCAGCTGTTCATCGTCATCGCCGCCGTCGGCTATCTGATGGGGGTCAGCCAGGCCAAGGAATACGCCGAGCCTGAATGGTACGCCGACCTGTGGCTGACCATCGTCTGGGTGACCTATCTGTTCGTGTTCTTGGGCGCGATCTGGAAGCGCAAGGAGCCCCACATCTATGTGGCCAACTGGTTCTTCCTAGCCTTCATCGTCACCATTGCGGTGCTGCACCTTGTCAATAACGCGGCCCTGCCGATCTCATTGCTTTCCGCCAAGAGCTACTCTGCCTATTCGGGGGTGCAGGACGCCCTGATCGAGTGGTGGTACGGGCACAACGCCGTCGGGTTCTTCCTGACCGTGCCCTTCCTGGCCATCATGTACTACTTCATCCCCAAGCGGGTGGAGCGGCCGATCTATTCCTACCGGCTGTCGATCGTCCACTTCTGGGCGCTGATCTTCATCTACATCTGGGCCGGCCCGCACCACCTGCACTACACGGCCTTGCCCCAATGGACCCAGACCCTGGGCATGACCTTCTCAATCATGCTGTGGATGCCGTCCTGGGGCGGGATGATCAACGGCCTGATGACCCTCTCGGGCGCCTGGGACAAGCTGCGCACCGACCCGGTCGTGCGCATGCTGATCTTGGCCCTGGCCTTTTATGGCATGTCCACTTTCGAGGGACCGGTTATGTCAGTGCGTACGGTCAACGCCCTGTCGCACTACACCGACTGGGGCATAGGCCACGTCCATTCCGGCTCGCTCGGATGGGTCGGCTTCATTTCCTTCGGCGCCCTGTACTGCATGGTGCCGTGGCTGTGGAAACGCGAACGGCTCTACTCGGACAAGCTGGTGGAGTGGCACTTCTGGATCTCCACCATAGGGGTGCTGCTCTACATCACGTCCATGTGGGTTTCCGGGGTCATGGAAGGCCTGATGTGGCGCGCCTACACGCCTGACGGCTTCTTGGCCTACTCCTTCGTGCAGACCGTGGAGGCCAAGCACGTCGAATTCGTGGTCCGCGCCCTGGGCGGCCTGATGTACCTCACCGGCACGCTCATCATGGCCTACAACCTCGCGCGCACCATCCGAGGCGACGTCCGCCAAGGCGAGAACGGCGCCCTCACCGTCAAACCCGTCCCCAGCGGCCCGGCATCGCCGGTCCCGGCGGCCGCGCAATAGGGGCGCTCATCATGTGGAAACATCACGCCTGGCTTGAGCGCAATTCGCTGCTTCTGCTCATCGGCATCATCGTCGTCATCTCCGTCGGTGGAATCATCGAGATCGCCCCCCTGTTCTATCTGGAGAGCACCATCGAGAAGGTGCAGGGCATTCGCCCCTACACCCCGCTTGAGCTGGAAGGCCGCGACGTCTACATCGCCGAAGGCTGCGTCGGCTGCCACTCACAGATGATCCGTCCCCTACGCGACGAGGTCGAGCGCTACGGCCACTACAGCCTCGCCGCCGAGAGCATGTACGACCATCCGTTCCTTTGGGGCTCCAAACGCACGGGCCCGGACTTGGCCAGAGTCGGCGGCAAGTATTCCGACGGCTGGCAGCGCGACCACCTGATCAACCCGCGGGCCGTGGTGCCGGAGTCGGTCATGCCGCCCTACGCCTTTCTGGCCGAGCAGGAGCTAGATTACCGCAATATCGGCGACAAGCTGAAGAGCCAGCAGGCGATCGGCGTGCCCTACACACAGGACATGATCGCCAACGTCACGTCCGATCTGCGGGCTCAGGCCAACGAGGACGAAAGCCCTACAGGCCTGAAGCGACGATACGGCCCGAAGATCAACCAGCGTGATTTCGACGGCAATCCGGATCGGATCACCAAGATGGACGCGCTCATCGCCTATCTGCAGATGCTCGGAACCAGCGTCGATTTCTCCACCTACCACGCCTCTGGAGACAATAACCGATGAGCTACGCCACGGTTTCCCAACTGGCTCAGCAGGCGGGCAGCGTCTACTTCGTGCTGATCTTCATCGGCGCCTGCATCTACGCCTTTCTTCCTTGCAACAAGGCCGAGTTCGACAAGGCTGCCCGCGCGCCTCTGGACGATGAGGACCCATCATGAGCACGGACCGCGAAAAGGACGAGATCTCCGGAGTCGACACCACCGGCCATGAATGGGACGGCATCAAGGAGCTGGATAATCCCTTGCCCCGCTGGTGGCTGTGGATCTTCTACGCCTCCATCCTGTGGTCTATCGGCTATTGGATTCTGATGCCCGCTTGGCCAGGGCTGCACGGCTACACCCACGGCCTGCTGCACAACTCTGCGCGCAGCCAGGTCGCTCAGGACCTCAAAGGACTGCAGACCCTGCGTGGCGCGGCCGGCGCGCGGCTTCGGACCGCCAGCCTTGAGCAAATCGAGGCAGACCCGAAGCTGCAGACAATCGCCCTGGAAGAAGGTCAGTCGATCTTCGGCGACAACTGCGCCACCTGTCATGGACAGGGTGGGACCGGCGGCAAGGGCTATCCTAATCTGCGCGACGATGTCTGGCTGTGGGGCGGCTCTCTGGAAGGCATTGCCCACACCATTCAGGTCGGCGTCCGCTCAGGTGATCCCAATCAGCGCTTCTCCATGATGCCGCCGTTCGGCAAGAGCGCCATCCTGACCCCGCCCCAGATACAGGATTTGACCGAGTATGTGGTGGCGCTGTCCCATCGCAAGGCCGACCGAGCCGCGGTGGCGCGCGCAGGCCCCGTGTTCGCCGCCAACTGCGTGGTCTGTCACGGGCCGCAAGGCATGGGTAACCCGCAGTTCGGCGCGCCCAATCTGACCGACGCGGACTGGCTGTACGGATATGATCGGACGGCCATCTACGAGCAGATCTGGAACGGCCGCGGCGGCGTTATGCCCGCATGGGACCACCGGTTCGACAGCCCCACGATCAAGGCGCTGGCGGTCTACATCCACGTCAAATCCGGCGGCGGTCAATAAGGCGCGCGGTCTCGCGCTCAGCCAGGAAAGCGTAACCTCGTGACCACGGTCGTCGATACCTTGAAAGTTGATTCCCGGACGCAGCGGGCGTCCGGCGCCGAGCCCCCCCCGGGCCCTTCGGGTGGTTCGGGCGGGCCCAACGCCTTTTATGAGAAGCGCAAGCCGATCTTTTCCAAGATGGCGCACGGACGGTGGAGGACCATCAAGTGGCTTCTGCTGGTCGCCACCCTGAGCGTCTATTACCTGCTGCCCTGGATGCGTTGGAATCGCGGTGCGGGCATGCCCAATCAGGCGATCCTGGTCGATCTGGACCACGCCCGATTCTATTTCTTCTTCATCGAGCTGTGGCCGCAGGAGGTCTACTTTTTCACCGGACTGCTGGTCGTGGCCGCCCTGGCTCTGTTCCTGGTCACTGCCCTGTTCGGCCGACTATGGTGCGGCTTTGCCTGTCCGCAGACCGTGTGGACCGATTTGTTTGTGTTGGCCGAGAGGCTTTTCGAGGGAGACCGCAACGCGCGCATGAGGCTGGAGGCGGCGCCCTGGTCCTTCGACAAAATATGGCGGCGCCTCGCCAAGCACAGCGTCTGGCTCGCCATCGCCGTTCTCACAGGCGGGGCCTGGGTGTTCTATTTTCACGACGCGCCCACCCTCGCCGGCCAACTGGTCACCGGCAGCGCGCCCTGGCCGGACTATTTGTGGATCGCCATCCTGGCATTCACCACCTATTCGCTCGCCGGCGGCATGCGCGAGCAGGTGTGCACCTACATGTGTCCCTGGCCGCGCATCCAAGGCGCCATGCTCGATGCACACTCCCTGCAGGTGACCTACCGGGCCGACCGAGGCGAGCCGCGCGGCCCGCACAAGACCGGCGCGACCTGGGAGGGTCGGGGCGATTGCATAGAATGCCGACAGTGCGTGGTGGTCTGTCCCATGGGCATCGACATCCGCGAAGGCTCACAACTGGAATGCATCAACTGCGGCCTGTGCATCGACGCCTGCGATGAAGTGATGGACAAGGTCGATCGCCCGCAGGGTCTAATTGCCTATGACACAGACGCGGCGGTTCAGGCCCGCACCGCTAGCTGCAAACCCCAGTACAAATACCTTCGCTCGCGAACGGTTTTTTATGGTGCGGCGCTGGCCATCGTCGGCTCGGTGATGCTGTACGGCCTTCTAATCCGCCCCACCGTCGCCCTGGATGTGATCCGCGATCGCAACCCGACGTTTGTTCGCCTGTCGAACGGAGACATCCGCAACGGATACACCCTGAAGATCATGAACCGGTCTGATGCGGCGGCGACCTTTGACATCGCCTTCGCCGGACCCCAAGGCGCCCGTCTGAGAGGGATCGGGGTCGATCATCTCGGCTCTGATCTTCAGGCCCGGCTCGACGCCGACGGCCAGGCGGAGATGCAGGTGTTCGTCACCGCGCCCGCAGATCCCGAACGGCCCTTATCTGTTCCCTCAGTGTTCAAGGTCACCTCCGCAAAGCGCGGCGTCCAGACCAAGACTGTCTTTCTGTCAGGGGATCAAGGCCAGTGAGCACCGCCAAACCCTTTGTTTTCACCGGTTGGCACTTCTTGGCCTGCATGCTGGTGTTCTTCGGCGTCGATATCGCCGTCAACGTCGCCTTCATCGTGCGCTCGGTCCAAACCTTCCCCGGCGAGGTGGCCAACGACGCCTATGAGGCCGGCGTGGCTTACGACCAGACCCTCACGCGTGAAGCAAAAGAGGAGAAACTCGGTTGGCAGGCGAGCATCGATGTTTCAGGCCCGACCACAAAGGGCGAGGCTATCAGCGCACATTGGACCGACCGATCAGGACGGCCGTTGTCAGGTCTGATCGTCACTGGCCTGCTACGCCGCCCCGCCACTGAAAACGGCAACGCCACATTGCGCTTCACAGAGGTAGCGCCGGGCGCCTATCGCGCTATCGCCGCCGTGGCGCCAGGCGCCTGGGACCTGGACCTGACGGCGGCAAATCTCCAGGGCGACAAACGCACCGCCGATCGGCGCTTAATATGGCGCTGATCGAGGTCGAACCGCACCGAGCCCGGTCAGCCGACCCCGTCGTTTTTGTGCGCACGACGGGCGAGGACCATCAGCTTGACCTTCTGGTCCAAGGCGCGCGCTGTGCGGGCTGTCTATCGAAAATCGAAAAGGGCGTAAGCGCCCTGCCTGGAGTCCGCCAGGCGCGAATGAACCTGACCACCGGAAAGCTGTCGGTCCTGTGGCGCCGGGAGGACTTCAAACCAGTCGATATTGTCGAGACCCTGGAGCGCCTGGGTTACACGGCAGCGCCCTTCGACCCGGCTGAAGCCGTGGCGCGCGAAGATCATGAGGGCCGGCGGCTGGCCATCGCCCTGGGCGTGGCCGGGTTCGGGGCGGCCAATGCCATGATGTTCTCCGTGCCGGTATGGGCGGGACTGCTGCACCAGGAAATGGGCGTGGGCGTGCGCACTGTCTTCTATTGGCTGACAGCGCTCATCGCGGGGCCGTGCGCCCTGTTCGCCGGCATGACTTTCTTCAAGAGCGCCTGGGCGTCACTACGCAAGCGGCGGGCCAATATGGACGTGCCGATCTCCATTGGCGTGCTGCTGGCGATAGGCGTCAGCCTCTATGAGACCGCCATCCACGGGCGGCATGCCTATTTCGACGCCGCGGTCTCACTGTTGTTTCTGCTGCTGATCGGTCGCTACCTGGACCACAAGCTTCGCGCCAACGCACGCAGCGCCGCGCGCGATCTGCTGGCCATGCAGGCCGCCACAGCCAGCCGTTTGGGGGCGGACGGCTCCAGCAAATCTGTAGCCCTGCGCGACATCGCCGTCGGCGACCGCCTGATCGTCCTTCCCGGCGATCGGATGCCGGTTGACGCCGAGGTGGAGGACGGCGCCACGGAGCTGGACGTCAGCCTGCTTACCGGCGAAACGGCGCCCCTTCGCGCAGCGCGCGGCGCCAAGGTTCAGGCCGGGACAGTCAATCTGACCGGCCGGCTGATCGTGCGGGCGCTCGCCCGCTGCGAGGACTCCGCCGTGGCGGCCATCGCCCGCATGATGGAGGCCGGCGCCCAGACCAAATCGCACTATGTCCGTCTGGCCGACAAGGCGGCGGCGATCTATGTGCCGGCTGTACACGGTGTGGCCGGCCTGACCTTCATTGGCTGGCTGGTGCTGGGGTTGGCCTTTCCCGACGCCTTGATGCGCGCCGCCGCCGTGCTGATCATCACCTGCCCCTGCGCCCTAGGACTGGCGGCGCCGGCGGTGCAGATCGTCGCCTCCGGCCGGCTGTTCACCCGCAATGTCCTGGTCAAATCCGGCGCCGCGCTCGAACGCCTGGCCGAGGTTGACTGCGTGGTGTTCGACAAAACCGGCGTTCTGACCTACGGCAGGCCGACTCTGCTGGGCGCAGATGCGGCCTTGATCCAACGCGCCGCACCCCTGGCGCGCGCGTCAAGACATCCCCTGGCTAAGGCCCTGGCTTTCGCGGCCGGACCTGGCCCAGCGGCCGAACAAGCTCACGAAGTGGCCGGTATGGGCGTCGAAGGCTTGATCGACGGGCGCAAGGCTCGGCTTGGCCGCGCCCGCTTCGTCGGCGCCTTGGCCACCGACGACGTTGAAACCGTCATTTGGTTCGCTTTCGAGGGCGAGGCGGCGCAACGCCTGGCCTTCAGCGACGAACTGCGCGCGGACGCCTCCCGCACGGTGAAGGCGCTGCAGGCGCGCGGCTTGACCGTGCAGGTTCTGTCCGGCGATGTCCTGCCCGCCGTCCGAGCGGCCTGCGAGCAGGCCGGCGTTACCCACTACGCGGCCGGATTGTCGCCCATAGAGAAGGCGGAGGCGATCGACGCCTTGATCGCGGCCGGCCACAAGCCGCTAATGGTGGGCGACGGCCTTAACGACGCCGCAGCCCTTTCGCGGGCCCACGCCTCCATGGCGCCAGGGGCGGCGGCGGAAGCTAGCCAAACGGCGGCCGATCTGGTGTTCCAGGGCCAAGATTTAGGCGTGGTGGTCGAGGCCATCGACGTGGCCCGCGCCGCGCGGACCTGCGTGCTGCAGAACTTCGCCTTTGCCGCCCTTTACAATCTCATCGCGGCGCCCGCAGCCGTGCTGGGACTGGTCACGCCCCTGATCGCGGCCCTGGCAATGTCGGGATCCTCCCTCATCGTGACCCTCAATGCCTTGAGGGTGCGCAGCGCCGGGAGAGCGCCGTGATCGCCATGATCTATCTGATCCCCATCTCCCTGGCCCTGGCCCTGACGGGCCTTGTCGCCTTCCTGTGGACCTTCCGCACGGGCCAGTACGATGACCCTAAGGGCGACGCCGAACGTGTCATCTACGATCACCTCGAAGACGGTCCGCCGGTCGATCAGGAAGCCGTCTGACCCCCGGCGGCGGATCGCCGCACGAGTTTGGGCTTGGCAAATCGGCGTTTCAGCGTGATTGTAACGGACATACTACAAATGACGCTGTTTGTTGCATGGTCGAAAGATGGAGCCGATCATGGATATCCGGATCTTCCTTTGCGCCTCCTTCGTCATCACCGCGCTCGCTTGCTTTTATGGAGCCATGCGGATCGTAGGCCGCGGCGCGGCCGGGGCCGCGACTATTTTCACCGGAATGGGCGCCCTGTCCCTCGCCGCCGTCTGGATGATGTGGTCCGGTCCCTGGCGCTCCAGCGACCAAGGCCTGTTCCCCATGGCGGTTCAAGACCTGTCGGCGCCGCCTGCGGCCATCGAACGCGACAGCTCAAGTCACTGACGGGGTGAGCAGCGGGGTTTCGTTGCGCAAAAAACTCCGTCATCCTCGGAAAATGCGGAGCATTTATCCGGGGACCCAGCAGTTCCAGGCTATCGGCTGAGCCAAGGGCAACCGCCGCAGCGTAAGGGTCGTTGCTGCTGGGTCCCCGGGCTCGCCCTTCGGGCGCCCCGAGGATGACGTGTTCCCGCTTGCCTATAGGCAGCGGCAGAATTTCTTCAATTCCTAGACATCCAATAGGACTTACACCCTCCCCGTCCGACCGTGCATGTCAGGACGCGAGGAAACACAATGGCGCAGGAAATTGTCAGAGCCGGCGTATTGGGCCAGGCGGCCCTAGCCTTGGCCGACGGGTTTGCCCGGGTCTTGCTGGAAAAGGGCCTGATCAGTCAGGCCGACTATGTCCGTGGTTTCGACTTAGCGGTGGGCGAATGGGAGGCGGCTCTGGATCATCCGCAGCAGACCGAAGTGCTGGCCGCCTTGAGGAAAATCCATCCGTCCCAGGGTTAGTGTCTGACGCTATGATCCGCCAACAGCCGGAGACGGCGGCGCCAGGCTGTTGACCAGACTGCTCAAACCATCGGCGTAGGCGCTGCGCAGGCTCCGGAAATAGCTATCCTGTTCCTCGAAGGTCACGAAATTATTGGCCGAAAAGCTGTCCGTCTCATAACGCAGCATGTCGATGGGCAGGCCTACGGACAGGTTGCTGCGCAAGGTGGCGTCAAAGGACAGCAAGGCCAGTTTGGCGGCCTCTTCCATGCTGCTGCCGGGAGACAGGGCGCGATCGAGGATGGGCTTGCCGTACTTGGTTTCACCCACCTGCAGGAAACATGAGCGATCGGACGCCTCCACGAAATTGCCCGCGGAATAGATCTGAAACAGCCTTGGCCGCTCGCCTTTGATCTGGCCGCCCAGAATAAAACTGGCCGAAGGATCGCCGTAGGGCGCCACGTACTTTTCGTCGCGGTCGATGACCTCCCGCAGGGCCGCGCCCACGGCCTTGGCCGCCTCAAACATTGTCCGGGCCGAACGTAACGGACCTTTGCCTCCCTCGGCCTCTCGCAGGCTGCTGATGACCCATTGAGTCGTGGCGAGATTGCCCGCTGAGAGGATGGAGATCACCCGCTCGCCCGGGACGACCACGGTCTCCAGCTTGCGCACCCTGGCGATCTGATCGACCCCGGCGTTGGAGCGTGAATCGGAGGCCAGGATCAGGCCGGTGGGCAGAAGAATCCCGAGGCAATAGGTCAAGGCATGCTCCCTACGTCCCGCCGTTGCGGATCCCGGTTGGGCCAAGGCGGCGCGCCGGTTGTCCCTGCTTCATAGAACATCGCAAGGGCCAAGCCCATCACGCTTCAAAGGGGAGGCGGCATCAGGGCCACAAAGCCTATTTCGGCAACAGCTTCTCGATGGCGCCTTCGAGGGCGTCGGGTGCGTCGGTGGGCGCGTAGCGCGCCGCGACATCGCCATCAGGCCCGATCAGGAACTTACCGAAGTTCCACTTGATATCTTCGGTCCCCAAAATGCCCGGCTTCGCATGCTTGAGAAAGACATAGAGCGGGTCAGCGCCCGGGCCATTGACCTCGATCTTAGCGAAAAGAGGAAAGGTAACGTCATAGTTCGTGGAGCAGAAATCAGCGATCTCGGCGGCGTCGCCCGGTTCCTGACCTTTGAACTGATTGCAGGGAAAGCCCAGCACCTGAAATCCCCGGCCGACATATTTGCGCTGCAGGGCCTCCAGGCCCTCGTACTGCGGTGTCAAGCCGCATCTGGAGGCCACGTTGACGATCAACAGGACCTGGCCGCGATAGTCAGACAGCGGCTTTGGCGCGCCGTCCAAAGCCTTGGGCGTGAAATCGTAAACGGTGGTCATGCGAAGTCCTTCCGACGCGACGGACACACCATAGAGCCGGCGCGCGGGACCCGCCAGACGCCGAACCGACTAAGCCTATTCGCTCAGCTCCAGGGCGTGACGGGCGGAACTTCGCAAGGCCCTTCGGCCTCCACCGTGCCGAAGTCTGCCGGTCCGACGATTTCGAGATATTCCATGTCCGGAGAGTAATCGAACAGGAAGTGGGTCAGACCCGGGCGTTGGTGGACGCAGTCGCCCGCTTCCACCAGGGTGACCTTGTCGTCGTACATGAACTTGGCCCAGCCCTTCATCATCAGCACGATCTGAAAGTCGGCGATGTGTTTGTGCCAGCCGGTCCCGTCGGTGGGCGCCTCATTGGCCTTGACCAGGTGAGCGATGACCTTGCCGTTGGTGGCCTTGGCCACACCCAGGTCACGGTAGAGGAAAAACGATCTCAATCCGTCCTGCGTCCATGGGGTGTCTCCGGGTTTGACGTGAGAGAAGGTCGTCTCGAACGCCTTCGTGGTTTCACCGTCCATCGTCAGCTCCTTGTCGATCCTGCGAACCTGCAGCCGATCCCGGCGCGCTCCCCCAAATTCTTATCGACCCGGCCGGCGGATCTTGCTCAGAATTCTACGTCCAATGCCTCTAGTTCCTCTGGTTCTTCCTTGGCCGCTTCGATCCATTCCATCATCGGCGCCCATTCGCTGATCGTTGCGCAGTACCGATTGCTCGCTGCGGACATATCCACGCCATAGGTCAGGAAGCGCCGGGTGACGGGCGCGAACATGGCGTCGGCCACCGTGGGCCGCTCACCGAACAGGAAAGGCCCGCCGTAAGCGGCCAAACACTCCTGCCAAATGGCCTCGATGCGGGCGATATCCGGCTTGGCGCCGGTGAAGATCCGCGAATGCCGGGGCTTAGCGCGCAGGTTCATCGGCAGGGCCGAACGCAGATTGGCAAAGCCCGAATGGATCTCGCCGCAGATCGACCGGCAATGGGCCCTGGCCACGCGGTCGGCGGGATACATCTTGGCCTTGGGATAGAGCTCGTTGAGGTACTCGGCGATGGCCAGAGTGTCCCAAACGCTGGCGCCCTGGTGAGTCAGACGCGGAACGAGGACAGAGGGCGAAAGCAAAAGGAGCTCCGCCCGATTGGCGGGATCGTCGATGGAGATCATCTGTTCCTCGACGGCCAGCCCCGCCAGCCTGCACAGCAGCCAGCCGCGCAATGACCAGGATGAGTAGTTCCTGCTCGAAATGGTCAGCACCGCAGGCGCCATCAGCCTCTCCGCCGTTCAATCGTCCTGCGCATTCGCCTGTGGCGATTTTGCAATGACGCACCGCAGCATTTAATGCACTAATCGGCGCTCGGAGGAATAGACTGAATGAATTCCGACGCGCCGTTGCCCTTTATGCGCTCATTGATGATGTACCAGGGCTACCAGACCTGGTCAGCGATGATGGCGCCTTTCCGCAGTGCAGCACAGCTGGCGGTCAAGCTGCGCGGCTATATGGACGTTCAGGCGTGCCCGGAGCTCAGCCACTTGCTGGCGTGGATGGAAATGTCCTCCGGCGCCCAGATCACCCACCTGCGACCGCCCTTCAACATCAATAAGGTGATGGTCGGCAATCGGGAGTTGGACGTGCGCGAGGAAGTCGCCATGCGCCTGCCCTTTTGTGATCTGCTGCATTTCGCCAAGGACGACTTGGACTCCCGCCAACCCAAGTTGCTGGTGGTGGCGCCCCTCTCGGGGCACTTTTCCACCCTGTTGCGCGGGACCGTGCGCACCCTGCTGCAGGATCACGACGTTTACATCACCGATTGGGCCAACGCCCGCGACGTGCCGGTCGGCGAGGGCGCTTTCGGGTTCGATGACTATACGGCCTATGTCATCCGGTTTCTGGAGCAGATCGGGCCCGAAGCGCATGTGCTGGCGGTTTGTCAGCCATGTGTACAGACCCTGGCAGCCGTCGCGATCATGGCCGAAGACAAGAACCCGGCCCAGCCCCTGACCATGACCTTGATGGGCGGCCCCGTAGACACGCGAGAGGCTCCCACCGCCGTCAACAAACTGGCCGCCAGCAAACCGATGAGCTGGTTCGAGGAAAAGCTGATCTCCCGCGTACCCAATGGGCATCCAGGCGTCGGGCGACCGGTCTATCCGGGGTTCCTGCAACTGACAGCCTTCATGTCTATGAACCCCGATCGCCACATAAGCCAACACCGCCGAATGCAGGCGCTTTTGGCCAGCGGGGAAACGGCGGAAGCGGCGGTGATCCAGGACTTTTACAAGGAATATTTCGCGGTGCTCGACCTCACCGCCGAGTTCTATCTGCAGACCATCGACCGGGTGTTCCAGCGCGACCTATTGGGGCGCGGCGAGCTTGAATATCGCGGGCGCAAGATACGGCCGGAGGCAATCCATCGCACCGCCCTACTAACGGTCGAGGGCGAACGGGACGATATCTGCGCCGTGGGTCAGACCGCAGCGGCGCATGACCTTTGCTCGACCTTAAGACCCCACCTGAAACGTCATCACCTTCAGCCCAGCGTTGGCCACTACGGTTTGTTTTCCGGACGCAAGTGGGAACAGCAAATCTATCCTCAGGTCAGGAACCTGGTCCTTTCCATGAGTTAACCCCACCGCGACCCATGCACATCCGCGCGACTCGCCCGACTATCGCTCGCCGACGGATAGGCTGGACGGAATTATATGGCGCCGCTTTCGATTGGAGACAGGGTTCCCGGCGTGTTCGGGGCCACGGCTGACGGGCGGATGTATTCGCTCGACGTGCAGGCTGGTGTCCCAACCGTCCTGGTGGCCCTGGGCGGGCTGGACGCAGCGGGCGCGCGCGACATGATGATCGCGATCGCTGAGGCCCTGCCCAAGGTGCAAGCGGGCGGCGGCAACATCGTCCCCATCGCCCCCATCGGCGCCTTTGCCGGCGCGCAGGACCTGCTAGGCCAAAGCCCCATCATCTTTGTCGCCGACGCGAGTGGCCTGGAAGGCCTCTGCCTGGAGGGGCGGCCCGCCTGCGTGGTGCTGGATCGCTCGGCGCGCATACTGGAATTGACCGCCTTGGATCTGAAACCAGACTTAGCGGCCATCTTCCTAGCCGCCACCGCCCGCCTGCCCCGTGAGGAGCCGCAAGCGTTCGCGTCCTGCGCTCCGGTGCTGATCATTCCCAATGTGGCCCCTGCCGCCTTTTGCCAGGCCGTGATCGCATATTTCGAAGCCATGCCGCACAACGCCGGCGTCATGGCCTCCTACGTCGACGGAGAGGCCAAGGCGCGGATCGATCTGGGCAAGAAACATCGGCAGGATATGGAGCTGGCGGCCGGCTCTCCCCTGCATGGCGCAGTGATGGAGTTGATCGCGCGGCGCATCGTCCCGGAGATCAAGCGCGCCTTTCAGAAGGACATCACCTTCGCCGACCGCTTTCTGATCGCGCGCTACGATGATGACGGCGGCTATTTTCGTCGCCACCGGGATGACGCCGCGCCCCAGACCGCCTTTCGCCAGTTCGCCATCTCCCTGAACCTCAATACCCACGAGTACGAAGGCGGCGAACTGATGTTCCCCGAATACAACGACCACCGATACAGCCCGCCGGCCGGTGGAGCGGCGGTGTTCTCTGCGTCGCTGCTGCATGAGGCGTGCCCGGTCACCCGCGGCAGCCGATATGTGCTGCTGTCGTTCCTATGTGGCGACGGCGCCGCGCCTACGGCCCCTATGGCTTCACCGGGGCCGCCGTGACGGCTGTCCAGTCGCGCACCTCGGCGACCGCCTGTCCGACGGCGGTGTCATAGGCCGCCACGATAGCGGTGACACGGTTTTCCGCGGCCGGCTGGCGCACCTCGAATAGTTTTTGCGCCACGAAGCTGCGATCGATATTGCGGATCAGCACGGCGTTGATGGCGATATCGACCGTGGGCGCTGCACCCGGACCCCGATCGTACTCGGTCTGGAACCGGCGGACCTCCAGCCTCAGGGTGGCCGGGCCGCTCGCGCCGCCGCCAAGGCCAACTAGGCGCGGCGCGCCCGGCGCATCAAAAGCGGCCGTCAGCACCTCGTCGAACATCACCGATGCAGGCTCAATCCAACGCGCGGTCGAAATAAACGCCGCCTCATGCCCCGTCACGGTCAGCAGATTGTCCCCGGCCGCCGCAGGCTGAAAGGCGACGCCGCCCTTGGCCACCGCTAGGCTTGCCGGAGCGGGCGCGGCGGGCGCCGGACTGGCCGGGCCGAACCGATAGAGCTGCACCGGCTTGGCGGCTGGCAGCAGGGAAATACAGCCGGCTAGACCGAGGCTGAAAGTGAGCAAGGCCGGCAGAACAAGGCGGGATCGGAGCATGGACGATGACATCACGGCTTGACCTCGATTTGCTTGTCGGTCGGCTTGGCGATCAAGCCGCGCGGACTGCGTTCGGCCTGATTAAGCACCCGATTCAGGGAATCCGTAGCGGTCTGCAGGCTGGTGATGGCGTTGGACAACGCGGGCAGGCCCGTATCGGCGAAGTCCGTGGTCGGCCCGTCCAGCTTGGATAGCATGTGATGCGCCTGATGCGCGGCGCCCTTCATCTCATCGGCCGCATCGCTCAGGTTCTTGACGGCCGCCTTGCCGTCGCCATTGACCAGCCGGTCCGTGGAATCCGATAGCTTAGAAATCTTCTGGGCCGCCTCGCCGAAGCTCTTCAGCGCAGCGTCCGCGTCCGTGACAATCGACTTGTGAGCTTTCAGCTCGTCGGCGACGGCGGCGATATCGTCAAACGTGCGGGTCATGGTCTTAATGTTCTGGTCCGACAGCAGCCGGTTGACCCGGTCGAGCGCCTCGACACTGCGCTGAAGCACGGTCCCTCCCCCCTCGAGCAGGTCGGACAGGGCGCTTTTCTGGCTTCGGATCACCGGCGCCTCGCCGGCGGGGGTCACATTCTTGAGCAAGGGACGGGCTCGCGTTCCGGCGGTGATCTGCACATAGTTCACGCCGGTGATGCCTTGCGGCTCCAAGGTGGCGAAAGAGTCCGTTCGGATCGGCACGTCGGATGTCACCTTGACCCGGGAAATCACGCGGCTGGCATTGGTCGGGTCAAGGGCGATGCGGGTGATCTCGCCGACCTTGATGCCGTTGAAGTGCACCTCGCCGCCCACCGAGATGCCGCGCACCGGCCCTTCGAACAGAATGTCGTAGATGTCATAGTCCCGGGCGAATTGAACCCGTGCAAGCCACAGGACGAAAGCGGTCAAGCCCACCAGCAGGATTAGGGACGCTATGCCCACAAGGGCGTAGTTGGCGTTTCGCTCCATCAGCTTCGTCCTCGCGCGGCTTTGGCGGCGACGGCCGCTCGGCCCCGGGGGCCCATGAAATATTCGTGAATCCAAGGATGCGGGGAAAGCATCAACTCGTCGATTGTTCCGGCCGCGACAATCTTCTTGTCGGCGATCACGCCCACGCGGTCGCAAATGGCGTAGAGCGAATCTAGATCGTGGGTGATCATGAACACGGTTAGGCCCAAGGCCGCCGACAGGTCGCCGATCAATTCGTCGAATGCGCCCGCCCCGATCGGATCCAGTCCCGAGGTCGGCTCGTCCAGAAACAGCAGTTCCGGGTCCATCGCCAGGGCGCGGGCCAGGGCCGCCCGTTTGCGCATGCCGCCGGACAATTCCGCAGGTTTAAGCGCGCCCGCGTCTGGCGGCAGTCCCGTGAGCCCGATCTTGATGTCGGCAATTTCGTTGATAGCTGAACGCGACAGGTGGGTGTGTTCGAACAGGGGGGCGGCCACGTTCTCGCGCACCGTCAGATTGGAAAACAGCGCGCCGTTCTGAAACAGCACGCCCCACCGACGCTCAATGTCGTTCTGCTCACGCAGGGTGCTGTGCTGAAAGTCCTGGCCGAACACCTTGATCTGGCCCCCGTCCGGATCCTTCAGGCCGATGATGGTGTTGAGCAACACCGACTTGCCCGCTCCCGAGCCGCCGACCACGCCGAACACCTCGCCGCGATAGACGGTCAGATCGAGATGATCGTGAATCAGTCGGTCGCTAAACTGGGACATTAAGCCCTCGACCTCGATGACGGGCGGGCCGCGGTCAACCGGCGTGGGATTGGCCTGGCCGCTCATATGTCGAGCTCCATATAGATCAGGGCGAACACCGCATCGATGAAGATGATCGAGAAGATAGCGTGCACCACTGCGGCGGTGACGCGCCGCCCCAAGGACTCCACATCCCCCGCAACCTCCATCCCCTGGCGACAGCCGATGCCCGCGATCACCAGCGCCATGATTGGAGCCTTGCTCATGCCGACCCAGAAGTGGGAGATGCCGACATTGTCGAGCATTCGGGCCAAAAAGAAGTCGGGACTGAGACCGAGAACGCCCCAGGTCACCATCATGCCTCCCGCCAGGCCGGCGAGCACCGCCACGAAGGTCAGCAGGGGAATTGTGAACAGCAGGGCCATGAAACGCGGCAGTACGAGGGCCTCGAACGGATCGACCCCGAGCACCAACATGGCGTCGATTTCCTGGTTCATCTTCATCGAACCAACCTCGGCCGCGAAGCTGGACGCCGAACGACCGGCCAGCAGTACGGCGGTGATGACGATGGCGAATTCGCGCAACACGCCCACGCCGATTAACTCGACCGTGAACACCTGAGCGCCGAACTGCGTCAGCATGTGCGCGCCCAAAAAGCCGATCACGGCGCCGATGAAGAACGAGGTCACGGCCACGATCGGCATGGCGTCCAGCCCGGCCCGCTCGGCAAGGGAAATCAGCGGGGCCCAGCGCATGCGGCGCGGATCGACGATCAGCCTGCCGGCTGCCGCCAGGACGCGACCGTTAAAGGCCATGGTTTCGTAGACATCCAGTCCCACGCCGACCAAGCCTCGACCCAGCCGCTCCATCAATACCGTGAAGGTCGTGGGCGCGGCAGGAGGCGACGGGCGTTCCTTGGGCACGCGGGAGATCAGTTCGATCAGACGCAGGGTTTCCGCGCGCCCCTTTAGTGTTTCGCCTGGCTTGAGTCGGCCTTGAGCGGCGCTGAGGATAGCCATGGCGCCCACTGTGTCGCAGCGTCCGATGGCCGTCAGGTCTATGCGCGTGTCGGCGTGCGCGACCAGGGCCTGGTCCAGCCGTTTGTCCGCGTCGCTCATTGCGCGCGAGGTCCAGTCGCCCGTCAGCTTCGCCCACGGCCCGTCGGAGGCGTCTAGCAGGCTGAAATCCGCAGGCTGATCCATCAGACGAGAGCGTCCATTCTGACCCGACGAGCAAGATCGTCGGGATTTTCAAAGTTCAGTGTCCGCCGCACCGGCGCGCCCGGTCAATGCGCCAACGCGGATAATCCAGGCACGCGAACGAACAATGCCTCACGCCATCCAATCTCAACCCACCAAGTCCCTATATTCAGGATGACGGCGGATATAGACCTCGGCGTAGGGACACAGGGGCGAGACCTTCAAGCCGTTGTCGCCAGCATACTCAAGCACCCCTTTCATCACGCGCGCGGCCACCCCGCCACCCTGCAAATCGAGTGGCGTTTCCACATGGGTGATCGTCAGCAGGCCCGGTTTGCGCCGATAGTCGGCGAAGGCGACCTGGCCACCCACCACCAATTCGAAGCGGTTGCGCGCCGGATTATCAACCACCTGCTCGTTCGCGGCGCCGGCGGACTCCGTGGCGGACTTTCCAGACATTGCAACCCTCTCCCGCATCAACCCGCGTCCAAGGCCAAGGCTCCGCTTGCGCGCCTAACATCGTCAAGCCGGACCAAGGCATGCGGCCGCCACGGCGCCGGCGGCAGGCTGGACGCGTTCAGCGCCCGGCCGTCGTCGCTGCGATAAAGCCACCGCCAAGCACCCGGCTGGGGTCCTGCGGGTCGTAAAGGGCGCATGCCTGGCCAGGAGCGACCCCCTCCTCGGCGCTGTCGAAGGCCACGGCGGGAACGCCATCGATCAGCGTCAGATGTCCGGAGGCCGGCTCGCGGGTGGAGCGCACGCGGGCCAGCACCTTCAGGCCTCCGGCCGCCGCATCGGCCAAGGTCGGCTGATCGCCTAGCCAGTTGCATTCCTTCAAGATTAAAGCGGAGGTGAGCAGGGCCTCGCGCGGGCCGACGATCACCTGGCGCTTGTCCGCATCGATGCGCACCACGAACAGCGGCTCGCCAACCGCCACCGTCAGGCCGCGCCTCTGGCCCACCGTGTAGCGGGTCACGCCCTCATGACGGCCCAGCACGCGTCCGTCCAGATGCACGATCTCGCCCGGCAGGGCGCCGTGGGGGCGCAAACGGTCGATCACCGTGGTGTACTTGCCTTCAGGCACGAAGCAGATGTCCTGGCTGTCGGGCTTATCCGCCACGCCGAGGCCAAGTCGCGCGGCCTCGACACGGACCTGCGGCTTGTCCAGCCCGCCCAAGGGAAAGCGCAGAAAATCCAGCTGATCGCGAGTTGTGGCGAACAGAAAATAGCTTTGGTCACGGGCCGGATCGATCGCGCGGTGAAGTTGCGGCCCGGCCGGAGCCATCAGCCGCTGCACATAGTGGCCGGTGGCCAGGGCCTGAGCGCCCAGATCGCGCGCCACCTCCATCAGGTCGCGGAACTTGACCGTTTGATTGCAGCGCACGCAGGGGATGGGCGTCTCGCCCCGCAGATAGGCGTCAGCGAATTCCTCGATCACTTCCTGGCGAAAGCGGCTTTCATAGTCGAGCACATAGTGCGGCATGCCGATGGCGTCAGCCGCCATGCGTGCGTCGAGAATATCCTGGCCGGCGCAGCAGGCGCCCTTCTTGGCCAGAACCGCGCCATGGTCGTAAAGTTGCAGCGTCACCCCCACCACATCATAGCCCGCGCCCTTGAGCAGGGCGGCGGTGACGGTGGAATCCACGCCCCCGGACATGGCGACGACCACCCGCGTCCCGGCAGGCAGGCCCACGGCCTGGCCCGCTCGGGCTTGGGCGTCAGTGATGTCGAGGACGTCCGTCGTCATGACGACGGTATTTAGTCGCTTAGGGCCGGCTTTGCGAGGGCGGCGCGGACTAGGCCGCGCGGATCAGGGGACGCCGCCGCCGCTGGATAGATAATTGAGCAGGGACATGCCCTTCAAGGTGTTGAACACCTGGGCGGAAGCCTGAAAAGCGGTCTGGGCCTGGGTCAGGTTGGTGGCGGCCGCTGCCGCGTCTGCGTTGGTCATGTCGCCCAGAACGCCGGTCAGGGTGGTCTGACGGTCGGTTTGGGTGGTCAAGGCGGCGGCCACCTGGTTCTGCACATTGCCCCCTTGAGCAGCGGTCTGGCCTGTGGAGTCGACAACGGTGCTGACCTGGCTGATGGCGCTCTCCAGGAAGGTCTCCTGGGCGGCCGACAAGGATCCCCCAAAATTGCCTGAGACCCCTTGTTGGAAGGCCTGAATGTTGCGGAAAACGGTCATTAGGGCGCTGCCCACGTCGGTGGCCAGAAAGCCCGTTTGGACCGTGGCGGTATCGTCGATGCGGCTGACCGGCGTCAGCGTCCCGTCCTGGAAAAAGTTGGCCACGCTCGGCTGGGTGGTCAGGTCCGACAGGGCGGCGGCGGTGAAAGGCTGGGTCGCGGTCTGTCCGCCCGAAAATACATAGTTGCCGTTGTACTGGGTGTTCAGGGCCTGGGCGGCCTGAGTGAACAGGCTTTGCACCTGCCCCATCAGACCGGTGCCCGACCCCGCGCCCTGGGCGCTGATCAGCGCTTGCTGCAACGACTGGGCGATGCTGTTGACCTGCTCAAGCGCGGTTTGCTGGAACGTCAGTTGCACGCTGGTCTGTTTCAGCTGGCCGACCAAGCCGTCCACCCGCGCCTTGACCGATTGAGTGGCGATCAGGGCCTGGGTCTGGTTGCCGAAGCCCGAAAGATTGTCCGCGAGCATGCCGCTGGACACCTGCTTTTGGGCGGCAATTTGCCGGCTCTCGGAAGCCAGCAGGTTGGTCAGCACCGATTGGTAGGCGGTCGAGGTGGCGATGCGATCCATGGCGATTCCCTACCCTATGGGACCATCTGCAGCAGGGAGTCATACATGGTCGTCGCCGCCTGGATCAGGCGGGCGGAGGCGCTGTAGGCCTGCTGATAGGTGGTCAGGTTGACCAGCTCCTGGTCAAGATTCACACCGGTGGCCGATGAAAGCTGGCTGGTGGCCTGGGTGGCGGTAGCCGTCGCGACCTTCTGCGTGTTCTCGGCATTGGCGGCCTTGGCCCCGATCAGCCCGGCGATCTGGGAAGCGTAGTTGCTGACAGTGGACGAGGCGGCGGCCAAGCCTCCCGCGGCCGCGAATGACGCGGCGCGAGAGCCGGACTGGGCCAGGGCGAAAGCGCCGGTTCCATCACCGCTCAGCAGAGCCGCTGCACCGGCGGATGCTGACAGATTCAGCGTGGCGAACGGCAGCTTGGTCGGGTTCTGAGCGATGTCCGCGCGCACCGAATAGCTCGTCGTCAACGCGGCGGTGGCGCTGTCGCCAATACCGAACATCTGGCTGAGGTTGGGACCGCCGGCGCTGTTGGCCGTGCTGTCCGACATCAACGAGACCGAGGCCGCGCTATTGTTGTTGGCGGTGAACGCCAGCCGGCCGTTGGCGTCCAGGCTGAAGGATCCATAGGCTCCAACACCTGTGTTCAGCGCGCTCAGCACGCCCGACACGGTCCCGCCCGAGGGCATGGCGACGCTGACCTGGCGCAGCGGGGCGCCGTTCGCGTCCGTCAGCTGCAGGGCGATGGTCCCGCTAAAGGTATTGGGGGATGCGCTGGTCAGTCCCGTCGCCAAGCGGGTGAAGCTGGATGACGCCACTAGATTATTCAGGCCGAAGAACTGGCTGAAACCCTGGCCGGCGTTGGTCGCGGGCGTAGTGGGATCGTCGGCGATGGCCACCCCGTTTCCGGCGCCGCTGGCCGACACGCTCAAGGCGCCGTTGGTGAAGGCGGCCGAGCCGCTAGGCGACAAGAGCCCGTTCAAGGTGGCGAGGAAATTGCTCGGGGTGAAGGCGGTGGGCGTTGCACCCACCGTCATGGTTCCGGCGCCGAAATCAATCGCCACCTGCGTCTGGATGACGCCGGCGCTGTTGACCACCGCGATGGTGGTCTGACCCGTAAAGCCGCCGACTGCCGTGGACAGGGCCATGCCCATGGCCTGTCCGGTCAAGCTGGTCGGCGCGGGCACGGCGGTTGAGGCATTGCTGGCATGGTTCAGTTGATTGACCGCCTGGCTGACATATTCCCCCAGTTGGGCGGATATTTGGGGCAATTCGACCTGACTGAGTTGAAATTGGCCGCCGATGTCGCCGCCGCCTGGATCGATAGCTTGTGGCCCGCCATGAGGCGGGGTCGCGGTCAGCACCCCGGCCACGCCGGACTGGCTGAAAGCCAAGGTCGCGGGGCCCATGTCGCCGGCAAGGTACACCCCCTCGGCGGAACGCACCGTCACCCCGCCCGTCGCAGTGGAAGAGACATTGACCGCGATAAGGGCGGATAGCTGAGTGAGCAACAGGGTCTGCTGGTCCTGGGAGCCGGTTGCGTCGCCGCCGCTTAGGTTGGCCTGGGTGATGGCGCCGTTGAGCTTGCTGATCTGCTGTAGCAGCCCGTTGGTCGTGGTCACATCGGCGCTGACCTGCTGGCTGGCCTGGCTCTGAAGTTGGCCAATGCTGGCGGCGAGCCCCTTGGCGCTGTTTAGGAAAGTGGATACCGCACTCACCGCGCTTTGCCGCAGCAAGGTCGACGAGGGCGTGTCTGAGGCCGCGGAGAAGGCGGCGTAAACATTGTCCAAATTGGCGAAGAACGAATTGGACGAAGTGGGGTCGCCGAACAGTGCCTGAGCGCGGTCCAGCATGCTGGACACCGCCTGGGCCTGACCTGACTGGGCGGTGGCGGTATAGCTGGCCTGCTGCAGATACCGATCGGCCGCATTCTGCACGCCCTGAACGCTGACCCCGCCGCCCACGCCGCCGGCCACCAGCTCCTGCTGATTGACCAACTTGCGCGAATAGCCGGCAGTGTTGACGTTAGAGACGTTGTTGGACGTCACCTCGACCTGGGTCTGGGCCGCCTTCAAGGCAGACTGAGCTATGGTCATGATGTTGCCGATAGTCATTGTCGGCTGTCCCAACGGAGGAACGCGGCAAGGCGGCGCCCGGCAATGCATGGCTGTTCGCTCGGCGAGTTTTGCCTAGCCACGCTGCCCAGAGGCAAGCGCCAAACAACTAAGTCTTTGATTTCTATAGGCACAGCCAACAAGTCAAAACTCCTGTCGCCAACAGAGGCGCAAGACGGGCGCCAACTTGCCGACTGCACGGCAAACATCGGCGCCCTGACAATTACGGATCGGCAAAAAACGCCTCCGCGCCTCCGGCCTCCCCGATTACCGATCAACAACTTCCTTTGTTTTCATGGTGTTACTGCCGGTCGGCAAGTTGGCGCAGGCATTGCTACTGAGGGATCGAACCTTTGCGCAGGATGCGCCGATCTCCAATCCGACCGCCGACGGCGTCACACAGAACGGCCCCATGTTCATTGCGTCCTTGCCCACCGCCGTGCCTTGCTCGCCGCCCTTCCCGGCGCCGGGCGGGCCGTCGACCAGCGTGACAGGCGACGTCGCGGCGGGCTCGCCGCTTTTGCCGCAGACGGATGCGAGCGGCTTTGAAACCCTGTTGCAAGGTACGGCGACGACGAGCAAAATCGGTGCGACAAAGGTCGCGACCGCAGACCCCAAGTCGCAATTGCCCCTGTGGCCCGACAGTGCGCCCGGCTCCGACTTGGCGCAGGCCCTAGCTGCAAGCCTGAGCATCCAGGTTCCCCAGCCCCTCGCCCCTCAGTCCGCCGCGCCCAGCGATGCAGGCTTGTCTGGCGGTGGATCGCCGATGAGCGCCGCCCTGGCGTTTGTCGTCCCGTTTGCGCCAAACCTCGCGACAGCAAAGCCCGGCTTGCTCGCGAGCCAAGAACCGTCAACGCAAGCCGATGCGCCTGTGTCCGGGGGCCCGTCGTCTCCTGCTATCGCGCCGGAACCTGCGCCAGCCAGCCCAGCCGCCCCCGCCGAGAGCGTCCGATCGCCCAGGCCTGCATCGCGTTTGAATGCAGCAATAGCGCCTACGGCCAGACCGGTCGCTGATGCGCTCCAAGCCGCAGCGGCGCCGCACGCCACCCTAGCGGCGGCATCCGTCCCGAACCTCACCAGCGCGCCTGCGCCAAGGGATGCGGCGGCGGCCCCGAGCGACCCGCTGTCTTCCTCGGGTTCGGATTTGGCGATCAATCAGGGCCTAAGTCCGAGCCTGAAGGACCCAAGCCCGTCGGTGAAGCCCGCAGCACGGCCATCGACGCCGCAGTCACCAGCCGACGCTGCGGCGGACGGCGTCGTCCAGACTGCAGCTGCCCGGCCGGCCTCGGCAGTCGATCAGGCTCCGGCTCTCGCCCCGCCCACCCTGCTTTCCACGACTGCGACGCCAGACAACGCTCCGAGCCTGATCCAGGCGACGGCGCAACCCATCGGCCAGCCCCAAAGCCAACTGCGGCCATCGGCGACGAGCGGGTCGAGCCGCGCCCTAGCCGCTTCCGTCAAGACATCCCCGTCCGGCAGCTCTCAGCCAGGGGCGCCTGCGACGGCCAACATGTCACCTGACCAAGCCCTGGCCCTGACCGGGACCGTTTCGGAAAGTCCGGCTAAGGACCAGGGCGGCGATAAGGTTCTGGGCGGCCAGGCCCCGCCCGTCGATGATGCGCCGATAGTCGCGGCGGGTCCCGCGCCCGATGGGTCCGCCATCGCCGGGTCGATCCAGGCGCAAGCCGCCGCCGCGCCACCGCCGACGCTTGCCAAGGCCGACGCCCGCACGGTGTCCCAGTTGTCCGCACAGATCGTGCAGAGCGTGAAGGGCAACAAATCTTCCTTCGACCTGACCCTGCACCCTGAGGGCCTGGGCGACGTGCAGGTTAGGGTATCGGTGGACCGCACCGGGGCCGTCACCGCCAGCATGAGCTTCAACAATCCGCAGGCCGGAGCCGAACTTGCAGGGCGGGCCGGCGAGTTGCGAGACGCCCTGGCTCAGGCAGGCTTCACCGTGGCCGACAACGGCCTCAGCTTTAACCTGGGCGGCCAAGGCCAATCAGGCGCCAACCAGGGCGCCTGGGCAGAGGCTTCCCAGCTCAACGCGGGCCGCGCCTTCCTGGCCGCGCGGGACAATTCCGACGACCTCCTGGCGGCCGTGAGCCAAGCCGCCATTCGCCTCCAGCGGCCTTCGGCCGCCGGGCTCGACATTCTCATCTAGGACGCGCGCCCATGACCGTAACCCCCGCCAATCAGACCACTCAGACGACTAACGCAACCTCGGCCGCCGCCGGCAACGCCGCCAATCTGGCTTCGGGTCAGAGCCAGCTCAACACCACCTACACCTCGTTCCTGACCTTGCTGACCGCCCAGCTAAGGAACCAGGATCCGCTCTCGCCTATGGATGCCAACACCTTTACCCAGCAACTGGTGTCGATGAACGGGGTGCAGCAGCAACTTCTGTCCAACAACCTGCTTCAGCAACTGGTCTCGCAGAGCACCGGCGCGGGGAGCATAGGCAGCGCCGTGAGCCTGATCGGCAAATCGGTAACGTCCCAATCGGCGGTGCAGTCCCTTCAGAACGGTACAGCCGCGTGGACATACAACTTGGGATCGGACGCTTCGAAGGCGACGCTCGAGGTGCTGGACGACAAAGGCAACGTAGTTTGGAGTGGAGCGGCGCCCAGCCTGCATTCGGGCGACAACGCCTTTAGCTGGAATGGCAAGACCAGCTCCGGTCAGACGCTCACCAGCGGCAACTACACCCTCGGCGTGTCGGCCACCGACGCCAATAGCCAGACCATCGCCTCCACCGTCGCCATCCATGGGACCGTCACCGGGGTGCAGACCGCCGGCGGCGTCACCCAGGTCCAAGTGGGCGGCCTGCCCGTGAACTTCAACACCATCACTTCAGTATCGAACCCCAGCTAACTCCAAACCAAGAGGACTATCACCATGAGCGGCATTAACAGCGCAATGCTTGCCGGCGTGACCGGCCTGGGCGCCAATTCGGCGGCCCTATCGGCCATCTCCGACGATATCGCCAATGTGAACACCGTCGGGTTCAAATCGAACGACGTCCAATTCTCCGACCTAGTGACGAATTCGGGCGGCGGCGGTTACCCCTCGGGCGGGGTACAGGCCATATCCAGGCAGAATGTCAGCCAGCAAGGGGTGCTTCAGGCGGCCTCCTCGCCGACCTCCCTGGCGATCTCGGGCCAGGGCTTCTTTGTCACGAGCCAGAAGGCTGGCAGCCCGTCGGGCAGCAACACCCCGGTGTTCACCCGCGCGGGCGCTTTCACCCCCAATAACCAGGGCTATCTGGTCAACGCTGCGGGACTCTACCTGCAGGGCTGGCAAGCCGACACCAACGGCAACATTTCCACCGACCCGTCCAACCTGGCCCTGCTTCAACCGATCAATATCGCCACCGTCAGCTCCGTGGCGGTGCCGACCACAACGGTCAGCATCAACGCCAATCTGCAGTCGAGCACTACCGTGTCCCAAGCAGCCCAGGACGCCGGCACCTTGGCGACCGACGCCTATGACGGCGCCTCGACCACAACCAGCATGGCAGCTTACGCGTCCTCGGGCGGGACGAGTGGCACCAAGCCGGACTTCACCATGCAACTGCCCATCTCCAACACCCAGGGCGGCACCCAGACCGTGCAGGTGAACTTCCTGAAGAGCACCACGCCTAACCAATGGTACGCCGAAGTGATCGGGGTTCCTGCCAGCAGCATAACGAGCGGAACGGGTCTGGTGTCGGGACAGATCGCCAGCGGGGTCGTCGCCTTCACCCCCACCGGCGCCCTGGACGCGACCAACACCACCTTGCCCACGAGCTTGGATTTTGGGGCTTCTAACGCGAGCGCTCCGGGGGCCGGCGCGGTGAACTGGGCCGCGAGCCTGGGCATCGGCGGCCAGTCGGTCGCCTTGAATCTGTCGACGGCCGGCGCCGGGATGACGCAAAACGACGGCGCCTCCAACGTGACCTCCATCAACGCCAACGGCACCCCGTCCGGGAGCCTGACGGCGGTGCAGGTCGACCCGACCGGCGACGTCACGGCGGTGTTCAGCAATGGGGTGACCCGAAAGATCGCCCAAGTAGCCCTCGCCACCTTCGCCAATCCCAACGGGCTGACGGCGATCAGCGGCGACGCCTATCAGATCTCATTGGCCAGCGGGAACTTCAACTTGAAGTCCGCCGGTCTGGGGGGGGCGGGCACGATCTCTCCGTCGAACCTGGAGTCCTCCACCGTCGATCTCTCCGCAGAATTCACCAACATGATCACGACCCAGCGCGCCTACTCCGCGTCGTCTAAGATCATTACGACCGCAGATTCAATGCTCCAGGACCTGATTTCCATAATTCGTTAAGCATATTTCTCAGTTGCAGAATGGCTTTTTGGCAATGGCGAAAACAACCAGAGTAGACCGGTGATGAGAAAATTATGGTTAGCGAATATTTACTATTCAGATTCACCGACTGTTATGTCGTTCGCGCTATTGTCCCTCTCGAAGATGGTGGGAAGGGCGTAAAGCCATGTTGCAACAGCAACGACTA
>JBEHYN010000033.1:0-32952 GCA_048498155.1 Pseudomonadota bacterium
CCACGCGCTACGACAGACGAGCCATCCACTTCCTCGCCTTCATCCACCTCGCCGCCGCCATGCTTTGGATGCGGTGAATGTCGATTCAGCCTAGGGTGATGCTCGTCCGCCGTCATCTAGCCAGAAGGACTAAATAGCGGCTCGTTTTGAGAGTTTACCGGAAACAGCGAATCGCTAACTCGCTTATTACGCGAGCGATAACCCGGGCGGGACTTGGGAGTCAGCAATACATCTAATGTTGGTTAGGTCTTTTACAACTTAATCAGCATTAATTCTTGCGGGATATTAAGGTCACCGACCCTAGATGGTGTCTGTTGTGACGTTGCGCAAGATCAAGGCGCGCTCGCGCCACCTCGAAAAACGATATGTTTTGAACCGAGGTAATTGATGGTCAGGCCGGCGACGGCGCCGAATGCCAGGGCAAGGATGGGCCAATCCGCGCAAACCTGCACGCTGTGAACCAGGGCCGAATAGACCGCAAAGTTGGCGGCTCCACCCACCAACTGAACGGCCACATAGGTGGACGCCTCCCTGACCGGCGACTGTTCGATCTTGTCGGGGAAGGTAAAACTTCGATTGGCTATCCATGTCGCGAACACAGCGACGGGGAACGAAACAACGCGCCCGGCTATGGGGTTCATGCCGAGAAAAATCATGGCTTCCAGCACCGACGCGTCCACAACGAAACCCAAGGCGCCCACCAAGGCGAACCGCATGAGGTGCCCATTGAGCGGAGGCAAAAACCGGCCGATTACCGGCTGCAGGCGCATCCGGTCCCAAATCCCGTTGACCCACCCAAATCCGCTCTGCGCGAGGCGCGCGGCGGAGGCCAACGACACGGGCAAGGCGCAAGCGGCCAAGCCTGCGGCCAAGGGAGCGAGCCATACCACCCGCGCCTGATATCGAGCGAATGGGCCTGACAAGATTCCGCATACGGCGGCGTTGAGCACGACGACCAGCAGTAAGAGCACAACCGTGGCGAAGCTGCGGGCTGCTGTGTCATCCTTCGTGAGCGCCCTGCGCGAGAAGGCGGTGCGCACATCGCGGCAACTGAGGCGCCAAGCCATAAACAAAAGGGCGCCGACCAGGATCGGTCCGTGCCACCACGCCAAACTGGACTGGGAAAATGGCGGCCGGCAGCTGTGGGGCGGGCGGCAAGCGTCGAAATTAGGGATGAGCTTGGGCAAGCTGGTGGTCGGCCAATAGCGGCCGATCAGATAGGCGGCCGGATTGCGCAGGGGATCGTCCACCTGGAAAGCGATAAGCTGACGGCCCCAGTTGGACATTGCGGCGGCAAACTCGCCCAATGGCTCCTGCTCCAGCGTTCCCAGAACGAACTGGATTTCTTCGTCCTCTAGCCGAACCCGCGTGGCGCGGTTGCTGATGTTGAAAACGCCGAGATTGCGCCGGTTGGACCAGAGAACCAGATTTTCCGTGGTCTTCTTATTGAGGTTCTTGGCGAAAAAACAGGCGGCGTAAGCGTTGTTGTCCCGAGCGCAGGCCGTATGCAAATAGTCCTGTCCAGGCCCATCGGCCAAGACCCGCGCCATGATGAACGGCGGATGGGTCAGGTCCAAGCCGGTGCGGGCCTTATAGGCGACTCCGAACGCCATGCCGCTCATCCAGGCCGCCAGCATCGCGCACGCTGCCAGCCCCGTCCGTCGGAGCAGAACCTGGCGGTCTTGGCCCAGCAGCAGCAGGACCGGATAGGCAACCATGATCAGGGCCAAGACGGTGATGAGGTGGGATTTATGGATCGCTAGGCTGTAGGCGAGCAGAAGCCACACGCCGATCTTTTCGGGTCTAGTGAGGCGATCTATCTGGACCAGCAACAGCACGGCCGCCGCCCCCCCGATCCCTGCGAAAACATCAGGCATGGCGAAGGCGGTGAAGAAAGGTAGGCTGGAGCCGATCGAAACCCCCGCGGCCAAGGCGAGATAGCTCCACAACGGCGCGGCGGGAGCCATCGTGCGCCAGAGCAGATAGGCGATCCAGGCCGCCAAGGCGCTCTGAATCGCGGCCAGCAGCCAGATGGTGCCGATCACATGGGTCCCGTGCAAAAGGACGCCGTAAAATGGCGACCGAGCACCCTCCACCGCGGCGTCGACCATACGATCAGTGCTGACCGGCTTATCGCCCCATTTGACGCCGGGCTTCATCTTGAACTGAACGCTTTGGGGAAACTCCTGCACCATTTCGATGAGGTTGCGCCCCATCACGTCGTAGCTGTGCGAATCATAAAAAACTGAGGGACGGCCATCCGCGAACGCCACCGCCATCATGAGCAGTGTCGCCGCCAGAACGCTGAGATGCGGCGCAAACCGGCGCATACAGGGAAAAACCGGGTTAGCTGCGGATGGTCAACAGCGAGGTCAGGAAGGCCGTGGCGGCAAGCTGGGCCGCCACCGCCACCGCCGTCAGCGAAGGCACAAGCACCCGCAGGACGCTAAAATAGAGGATCGGGCCAAACCCATTGTGGGCCCAGCTCGCGACGGCCCAAACGCACCCGACAAGGCCACCCAACATAATCACCCCGGCCACGCGCAGCAGAGGCTCAAGCGTCATCCCCAGGATCAGACCCTGGAACTTGGCGGGCCCCGGCACGAAGCCTTCCACCATGGCGTAACGCCGGGCCAAGGCCCCGAATGAGACCAGCTGGGCGCCGATCAAGGTGGCGAAACACGACACAATCATGGTGTGAATGTCCAACTCGACCCGGCCGATATGCACCGAGCCCTGGCTCAACATCACGGCGCCGATAATGCCCAGCAAAATCAAGGCGAACCCAGGATAAACGAACAGCCAGGTCGGGCTATGCAGCAGCAGAAATTTCAGGTGACGCCAGCCGTCGCGCCAGGTCTTCAAGTGCGGCGGGCGCGAACGGCCGTCCGGAGACAAGATCGTAGGCACCTCCGCCATACGCAGGCCATGGAAGGCGGCCTTGACCACCATTTCGCTGGCGAACTCCATCCCCGTGCTTTTCAAGCGCAACTTCATGGCCGCCTCGCGCGAGAACCCGCGCAGGCCGCAATGGAAATCGCCCACCGGAATGCGGAACAGCAGTCGGCCCAGGAATGACAGGACCGGATTGCCTAGATAGCGATGCAGGAACGGCATCGCGCCGGGCTTGATGCCGCCGCGGAAACGATTGCCCATGACCAGTTCGTCGCCGGCCCGCAGTCGGTCCATCATGGTGTCTAGGTTTTCGAAATCGTAGCTGTCGTCGGCATCGCCCATGATGACGTAAAGGCCGCGCGCAGCGCCGATTCCGCCGATGAGGGCCGCGCCGTAACCGCGCTCGGGGATAGCCACCACGCGGGCGCCGTGCTCTTCGGCGATCAATTGCGAACCGTCATTGGACCCGTTGTCCGCGATCAGCACCTCGCCGACGATGCCGGAGCGCTCAAGAAATCCGCGCGCCTTTTGAACACAAACCGCCAGGGTCTCGGCTTCGTTCAGGCAAGGCATCAGTATCGTCAACTCGACGGCGCCGTCGTTGGCCGGCGCCCTCAGGCGCGGCTGTTCAAGCGTCTTAACCGATGCACTCATCGTCACTCCTTGTCCGGCAGGCCGGCGTCCTGGGTCAGCTCGTGGTCACTCGAAAGTGATTTGCCATCGAAGATACACGAGTCTGGGCAAAAATCGATGCACACTTATCCAGCTCACCCCTCAACAGGTGACACCTGAAAGGGGTTAGCAATTGGTGACAGACGCCTGGTTCGCACACAAAACGGCCAAGCTCAGATATTATTGAGGCGCAGACTACGGAACCTATGTGCGCGGCGCGCGCTCGACACAAGCGCGGCCATTGACCGAAACTTCGGCAGAGCCCTCATGATAACTATCCCTAAGGAACCGCCCTTGCCCGTCTCCGCGCCGCCGGCCTGTATCGCCGACACACGCCAAGCCTGGTTCGACCGGTTCGCCCAAGTGCGGGCCGACACCGCAAGGCTCACGTCGCCGCTCAGCGCCGAAGACCAGCAAATCCAATCCATGCCCGAGGTCAGCCCGACCAAATGGCATCTGGCCCATGCCAGCTGGTTTTTCGAAACCTTCCTGCTGATCCCCCTGGCGGCCGACTACGCGCCCTTTCATGACCAGTTCGGCTATCTGTTCAATTCTTACTATGAAGCGGTCGGCGAGCGCTGGCCCCGCCCTTCTCGCGGCCTTTTGTCACGCCCGTCCCTTGAGCAGGTCTGGGCCTACCGGGCGCACGTGGACGCCGCCATAGCCGGTCTGATCGAAGGGGCGTCCGATCAAGCCTGGGCCCAGGCCAGGCCTCTATTGGAGCTTGGCCTGCATCACGAGCAGCAGCATCAGGAGTTAATCCTGATGGACATCAAACATGTCCTGTCGCTCAACCCCTTCTCCCCGGCCTACGATCCGACCCTGCGGCCGGCGCCTCACCTCCAAGCAGATATGACCTGGACGCGAGTGCCCGGCGGGCTCACCGAAATCGGACACGAGGGTCCGGGCTTCGCTTTCGACAACGAGGGACCTCGTCACAAGGTCTGGCTCGAGCCGTTCAGCTTGGCTGCCCGTCCGGTCAATTGCGGCGAGTTTCTCGCCTTCATCCAGGACGGCGGCTACGCGCGCGCGGGGCTTTGGCTGTCGGAGGGCTGGGCGCTGATCCAACAGGAAGGTTGGCGCGCACCGCTCTACTGGCGCGGCCATGAGGCGGATGGCGGCTTGCAGGTCTTCGGCCTGGCGGGCCTTTGGCCGCTTAACGCGGCCGAGCCGGTCTGCCACGTGAGTTACTTCGAAGCCGACGCCTATGCCCGTTGGGCCGGCAAGCGTCTCCCAACAGAGGCCGAATGGGAAACGGCGGCCCGCAACGGGGCCCTGAGCCAGGACGGTGAAGTATGGGAATGGACCGCCAGTCCCTACGTCCCCTACCCCCGATACCGCCCGGCGTCCGGAGCCATCGGCGAATACAATGGCAAGTTCATGAGTGGCCAAATGGTCTTGCGCGGCGGTTGCGCCGCCACCCCAAGGGACCATATCCGCATCACCTATCGTAATTTCTTCCCGCCGAGCGCCCGCTGGGCATTCAGCGGCTTCAGATTGGCCGACGATGCTTGACCTAGGCGCCCAGGCGGCCTTCAGCGATATCAACTTCCACGATCACGCGCCTGATGCGCGCGGGTTTGCCGAGACCTTGTGTCTCGGGCTGTCGGGGCGGCGCAAGTTCATCCCTTGTCGGTTCCTCTATGACGCGCACGGTTCAGCCTTGTTCGAACAGATCTGCCGACTGGAAGAATATTACCCGACCCGCACCGAACTGGGCATCCTGCGCGCCCACGCGGGGGACATCGCCAGGCGGATCGGACGGGACAGCCAGCTTATCGAGCTAGGCGGGGCTTCAAGCTTGAAGGCCAATATCCTGCTGGACGCGCTGGAGCGGCCCGGAGCTTACGTGCCCATCGACATCTCACGCGAGCATCTACGGGCCGCCGCCCGGCGGCTGCACGGCGAACGCCCAGGTCTTAAAATACACGCTGTCTGCGCCGACTACGCCCTGCCCGTGGACTTGCCGGCGACCGAGGCGGGCGGCCGGCGTCTCGGGTTTTTCCCAGGCTCGACCATAGGCAACCTGCAGCCCGACGAGGCCATCGGCTTCCTGGCCCATTGGGCGGAGCGGCTGGGTCCCGACTCAGCCATGGTGGTCGGCGTGGATCTGCGCAAATCGCCGGAAGTTATCCAGCGGGCCTATGACGACGCCCAAGGCGTCACGGCTCAATTCAGCAAAAACGTGCTGGCCAGGGCCAATCGTGAATTGGGCTATGACTTCAATCTGGACCTGTTTGCCCACCGCGCCCGTTATGATGTCGAGCACGGCCGGATCGAAATCCACTTGGAAAGCTTGGCTGACCAAGTCGTGCGGGGGCCTGGCGGTGAGTTCAGCCTGCAGGCGGGCGAATACATCCATATCGAAGATTCGTACAAATACTCCGTCGCGGGGTTTCGCGAATTGGCGCGAGCCGCCGGCTTTGTCCCGGCGGCGGTTTGGACCGACCCGGCGGCTTTGTTCAGTGTGCACTACCTGCAGACGCCGACTGCGGCCCGTCTAGCGTGTAGCTAGGTCGCCGTAGGCCTCGGCCCGCTCCGTTCCATAACCCTCCAGTTCGGCGGTCTTTACGCCTTGAGGCGACTGCCCGGAATCAACCGCCGACACTAGGCATTGAGCGGTTTCGCCAACCGCGTGCTGACCCAGACAAAACACGTCTTCGTACTGCGGGCCGGCCACGGCCAGGCATTGGTTGAGATTGAGCCGGGCCATCTGCAGGCAATCAGCGTCACGCAGTTCGCGCAACAAGGGCTCGAAGCGGGATTCTTGAGCATCGCCCGCGCGCCCAAGGATCGCCACCGCAGCCAAAGCCAGGCCGCGCGTGACCTGCGAAGACGTTGCGCCGCGCGCGCCTGAAACACTCGGCGCCGTCGAAATGCTGTCGAGCAGACGCCGCTGGGAAATCTCGTCCGCCTGAGCCAACCTCAAGGCTGCGGCCTTTGCCAGGGCAAGGACCTTCTCCGGCTCGACCACGGCCCGGCGGGACCAGGCCTGATGCTGCACGCTGTAGGCGGCGCCTGAAATTTTGTGGCCCGCGGATTTGACCGCGTCGGCCTGAGCCTGCATCACGCCTGAAACATCCTGAGCCGCTTGGAAGGCGCCGGGCAGCCTCATTACCGCTTCCGGCTGGGCGATCAGGCGGTCGGCCAAAGCCGGATCCCCATTGTCCCGCACGCCATCGACGAATGCCGGGCTGCGCAAGGCGAGCACCGCCGCGTAGGCGACCGCGCCTTCGCGAAGCTGATCGGGATTATAGCTTTCGGCCACCCTGAGCGCGGACTGGATCGATCCGGCGTCGTCAAAGCGTGGATCAATGGCGGAGGTCTGGCGCACATAGGATTCATACGCCGCCGCCCCGTTTGTCAGGCGATGACCCAGGGCGTCAAAAAAAGCCCGCTCATCGGCATTGAGCGCCGCAGACCTCGCCTCTGGCGTGGCCCTGGGACTGTCGGGGCCTGGCTCGTGCGCCCGGGACACGGCCGGGTGCGGCTGAGCAAGTGCAGACGCCAGCTCGATCTGGGCCTGGGCGGGAACCGCCCAGGCCACGGCGAGCACGGTCAACGCGCACACATCCATCAAGAGTTTCATGTCTCGACTCCTCGTTTCGTTCCAAGAAGAGCCTATCTCAAGTAAATCTCTGGATAACGATTGCGTTGAATCCGAAATTAACTGAAATATTTACGGTCATTTTCGGCGACATAACGCCTCAGCCGCATTAAAACTGCAGGCTACCTGCGGCGACGGTCAATTTCACATGGCCTGGGAGCCAATCTCGCCTGACTTGCGCTAAGCGAAATTCGCACAAAGTGCCCTCGGCGCGCGTTGCTCCTCCTGCTCGGTTCGGCTATGACGGCTCGCCCTGAGGCTAGCCGGTTGCGCACGCGTGAACATCCGGTCCTCGCCAGGGCCGGGAGAAAACCCGATCAAAAACACCAGGTGATGTGGCCGAGTGGCTGAAGGCGGCGGTTTGCTAAACCGTTGTACGGTGTAAAGCCGTACCGAGGGTTCGAATCCCTCCGTCACCGCCAAATTTGCGCGATGCGCGACAGGCCAGGGCCGACCTTAAGTGTCTTCGTCCCCTGAGTGCGGATCATTCGCGGGTCGGGGGCTCGTCGAGCTGAGCTCTGCATAGGCTTCGTGCGCGGGCGCCGGCTTCCAAATCAGGGCATCCGGGGCGGGCTCGGCATGTGGCTCCTCGATCCCAGCGTGTTCGGCGGCCGGCAGCGCCGGCTCATCAGCGACGGGGGCTGGACCTTCTGCCGCAGCGGCGGGGAACTCAGAGGACAAGCTTATCTCCTCCCACCACTCAGCTTCGGCGCTGGGCTGTTCGAGACCGGAAGCGTGTTCGGTCTGGGCTGGCCCCTCAGGCTCGGACGCAGCCGGCGCGGGCGGCGGCGCGATTACAGACGCCGGCGTCGGCGCTGGCTGTTGAAACACCAACCAACTCGGATCGGCGCCATAGGACCTACCCCATTCCATGTTCGGATTCGCCCATTGCGCGGGCGGGTCGGCTTGCGGCTCTCCGGAATCCGTCCGCTCGTCGGCGTCGGACGCGGGGTCTCGACCCTGGGGCGCATCGCCCTCGGCAAGTGGATCGCGCGTGGGCGGCGCCGGTACGGGGTCTTGGCCTTCACCCGCCTCCGCCGCCTGGACGATACCCTCCGGCTCAGGACGCAAGGGCTGGCCGGCAGTGGGTTGATCCCCCGCCGGGGATTCCGCGAGCTCATCCTCGCCGCCGGGATCATCGCACAACAGTTCGGCCACAGGCTCCGCTGGCAAGCTCTGTTGGTCCTCAAGAGATTGCAGCGCCGCGTCGGGAACGACTTCCGGCGTCGGGGGCTCAAGCTCGATGGCTTGTGCGTCGGCCAAGATTGACAGGGGCTGGCGGTCGGCCTGGGGTTCGCGCGAGAGGGAGCCTAGCCCATCGCCGTGAGCACTACGCCGTGAAGCGCCCGGCTGAAAACCGAGGTCCCAGATCGCGCGTAGGACGCCATAGACCGGTATGAGCCCGATCAGCAGCCACCATCCGCTTCTCCCCCGATCATGGGCGCGTTTGACGCCCAGCGACAGCAAGATCCACAGCGAAAGCACGGCCACGACCAAGACACCGAACCCCGCACCGACAAAGTGCCCGTCCGGGCGAAGCGGTATCGCACCGTTAAAGTACTGGGCGTGAATCCAGTCCGACACCAGGGAGGCGAACGCCAGATCGAGCAAGCCAACGGCGATAACCAGCAGCCAAAAGGTGCTGCGGCCTATGCGGCCGTTCAGGCCGAACAACGTCTGCCACAAGGTCATGGCTGTATTCCTCGTTCGTGCGGCTGCAAAACTAACATCGTCGTATAATCGACCCAAAAAACGAATGAGTTACCTTTGCCTTGGCGTGGCCGGGACTCCGCAGCGCTAGCGCGGTTTTGTTCGCGATCACCCGGCCGATCCAGCCGATTCCCCTATTGAGCCGACTTGCGCCGCGCCTAGAGGGCGAGCTTAACTGGATTGTCGGTACGACGAGCGGCGGAGATTTGGCCATGAGTTCCCCCGAGCAGACCCGCTCGAACACCGGCTTCGAACTGTCGGCGCCCACGTCTGCCCAACGCACCGAACTGGAATCCGCCTTGACCGGCGAGGAAGTCCAAGTCCTGCTGCGCCATGGCACCGAGGCGCCCTTCTGCGGCGGACTGCTCGGCAACAAGGAGCCCGGCGTCTATGCCTGCCGCCTGTGCGGGCTGCCGCTGTTTCGCTCCCAAGCCAAGTTTGAATCGGGCACCGGATGGCCGAGCTTTTTCGCGCCGTTCGACGAAACCCACGTCAAACTGGTGCGCGATGTCAGCCACGGGATGGTGCGGGTGGAGACCCGCTGCGCGCGCTGCGACAGTCATCAGGGCCACGTCTTTCCTGACGGCCCCAAGCCGACGGGCCATCGTTACTGCATCAATTCCGTGTCGCTGCAATTCATTCCCGCCAGCGACGCCCTACCCGATAAGCTCAAACGCGGCTTACCCGAAGGCGCCCCCTTGCGCGGAAATTAGGGCGCTAGGGCGCCAAACCAGGCATCGAGCATAAGCGCCTCGGCCGTCATGCTCTCCACGCGCAGCGCCGCCTCGGCGTCCGCGCCCCAGACCTCGGCCTGATAAATTTCGTCCAGCCGGGACAAATCCAGCGCGAGCGGCCCGCCCAACTTGTCGCGCTGAAGCGCAAGGGCCAATACCGCCGATCCGAACAGGGCCGTGGCGTGAGCCAGGCCGGCCAGGGTGAAGTCGTCGAGTTCGCCAGCCAGCGCCGCGACGCGCTCAAGGGTTTCGCGCGGCTGCGTCACATGGGCGATCCCCACCGTGCGGACCAAATGCACGCCCAGCGCCTCATCGGCCCATTCCAGCAGCGGCCCCCACGCTTGGATTTGGCGCTCCTCCAGTCTCCTGGGCGCCTCGGCGAAATAGCAAAGCACGTCCGAACCGGCATAGCGGGCAATCTCGGCGCAAACCTCTGTCCGCGCCGCACGCACCCGATCTGCCGCCGTGAAGGCCAGGCGTGTGGCGGGCATAGAGGCCATCGCGATGCGCTCGCCCTGAGCCTCCCACTCCGCCGCCAGCAACCGGGCCAGGGCCTGCGTCGGCAAGGCGAGCAAAGAACGCGCCGGGGTGCGCACGCCACGCTCGTCCAGCCGGATACCGAACCCGCCCTCGCCCGCTTCCACACGGACCGTTTTGTAGAACCGCCTGGGCGGTGCAGCCGAATTTTCCATGTTTTCGCCTGACGGGGCTCTAAGGGGCGGCCATGTGTTTGGCAAACTCATCCAAGGCCTTGTTCAGGCTGCTAAAGTCTTCGGCCACATGGTGTGCGCCCGCTGAGCGCAGTTCCGGCGCGGTATTGAACCCCCAGGAGACGCCCAGGGCCCGCACGCCGGCCGCCTTGGCCATCGCGATGTCATGCGTGGTGTCGCCGATCATCACCGTCTGGTCGGAGGTCGCGCCGCACGCGCGCATGGCTTCCCGCAGCATGGCGGGGTCTGGTTTGCCTGGCCCGTCGTCCGCGCAGTGGGTGGAGCCAAACAGGTCATCCCAGCCATGCATGGCCACGATGCTTTGCACGCCCGGGCGGCTCTTGCCGGTAGCGATGGCCATTCTCCAGCCTTCGGCTTTCAGGCGCGCCAAGGTGTCGGCGGCGCCCTCGTAGAGCGCCTCGGAAAAGTCCGGCTTGGCGCGATATTCGCCAAACCGTTGCTTATAATAGTAAGCGGCCTGCGCAACCTTGGTCGGTTCGAGATCCGGCGCCAGGACCGACAGAGCGTGTTCAAGACTGAGGCCCACGATCTTGCGCACCTCATCATAGCTGGGCGCCGGCAGGCCAACCTTAAGCATGGCCTGGGTGCAGCAATCAAAAATGGTGGCGCGGCTGTCCACCAGGGTTCCGTCCACGTCCCAGACCGCCAGCCTCATCGACGCCGACTTCCCGAGGAGCCCAGCCGATCAAACGGCTCAGGATCGGCGTCGCGCCAATCGAACCCAAATCGGTCAAAGCCCGCCTTCAGCTCCGCGCTGATCGGCGCCTCGATCACCAGCACGCCGCCGCCTGGGTGGGGCAAGGTCAGCCGCCTGGCGTGTAGTTGCAGCTTAAGCCCGACCGACAGCTCGATGGAGGCCTGATCGGCGTATTTGGGATCTCCCAGGATACAGTGGCCGATGGCCTTCATGTGAGCCCGCAACTGGTGTGTCCGCCCGGTCAGCGGCCTCAGGGCCAGCCAGGCGACGCGCTTGGCCGCGCGGGCGAGGGTGACATATTCTGTGTCGGCGGTTTCACCCCCAACTTCCTTGGGTTCGGCCGGCATCACCATCTCCCGGTCACCCACGCCCTTCTTGATCAGGGGCAGCTCGATCAGGCCTTGCGGCGGATGAGGATTGCCCGCGACAATGGCCCAGTAGGTTTTCTTGGCCTTGCGCTTGGCGAAGGCGCCGGCGAGGCGCGCGGCAGCCGCCGGACCCTTGCCCAGCAACAGGACGCCGGAGGTGTCTCTGTCCAAGCGATGGACCAGACGCGGCCGCTCCATCCCCTCCCCCCAGGCGCTCAGCAGTCGATCAACGTGCTTGACGGTCTTGGTTCCGCCTTGCACCGCCAGCCCCGACGGCTTGTTCAGCGCCAGGACCTCATCATCCTCATAAAGAACCAGGGATTTCGCATAGGCGATGTCACGATCCGATAGGCCCGGCTTCTGATCCCCGGGCTCGGGCGCGTCGGGCAGGGGCGGCACGCGCACCTGGGCGCCGGCGGTCAGCCGAGTGTCCGGCTTGGCCCGGGCGCCGTCCACCCGGATCTGCCCCGAACGGGTCAGCTTGTTGATCTGGATGTGATTGATATGGGGCCACCGCCGCTTGAACCAACGGTCCAGCCGCACACCGTCCTCGCCGGGGGCCACAAACAGAATGCGAACTTCTTTCATAAGGACATTGTTCTTATGAGAAAATTCTGCGGGCGCTGAGAAGTCCGGCAAATAGCGCACCGACCGCCAGAACCACGGACAGCAGGATATAGAGGCCTGCCTGGCCGTATTCCCTTCGTTCGATCATCAACGCCACTTCCAGCGAAAAACTGGAAAAGGTGGTGAAACCGCCCAGCACGCCCACCGCGAGAAACACGCGCCAGCGTTCCTGATCGGCCCCGCCCCGGTGCGCGAGGAAGCCGATCAGCGCACCCATCAACAGGCCGCCGACCGCATTGACCGTCAAGGTGCCATAGGGCCAACCGGCCCCCAGCCGCTTCATGGCCACGACGCCGACACCGTAGCGCGCCAGCGCCCCAGCGCCCCCGCCCAGAAAGATGAGAATAATCTTCTCCATGGCCCCTTATGCAACGAAACGGTTGACCGGTTAAACCTCTAGCATGCGCCGCATGTCTGGACTTACGTCCTCTGGCATGGATGGAGCGGGCGGCATGGACGACGCCTGCTCCAGCAGCCAATCTCGAAAGGCCGTCCCCGCCATCGTCTTGCGGGCCTTAGGACGCGCAAACTCCACCCAGCCTGATGAGCGTACGAAGCCCAGCGGGGCGATCAGCCGACCGCTCAGTACATCATCGGCCACAAACACCCAGGGCGCCATAGCGACGCCCAGCCCCGCCAAGGCGGCTTCCAACATATGGGAGTAGTGAGCAAAGCTCTGTTCGGCGCCGGCTTCCCTCATGTCGATGTCGGCGCTGCCCGCCCAGTCGCTCCAGGCCTGTGGCCATGTCCGCGTGTGCAGTCGCCGCACGACGGCAGAGTCTGGGGTTTCACTGCGTGAGCTCCAAAGTTTCGCTGAAAGCACCGGCCCGTACTCATGGGCAATCAGGGCGGTTAGTTCCAAAGCCGGATCATCGGGGGCTGTGCGGATTTGAATAGCGGCATCCACGTTTTCAACCGAGAAATCGATCAGTCCAGACGTCTCGCGCACATGGATTGGAATATCCGGCCTGCGGGCCATGAAATCCGGCAAACGGGGAATGAGCCAACGAATGGCGAAGGTGCCGTAGCAGGCCACATTGAGTTCGTTATGCTCTGCCTTGGGCTTGGCTGGAACAGCGCCCTGAATCTGATCAAACGCCGCGATCGTGGTCTGCAGCAGCCGGACAGCTTCGGGTGTGAGCTTCAGGGCTGTTTTAGGCCCCTCGGTCAGTGGAAAGCCCAGCCACCGTTCCAAATGGCGAATTTGCCGGCTCACCGCCCCGTGGGTGACGAACAACTCTTCGGCCGCCGCGCTCATACGCCCCAGACGTCCGAAGGACTCGAACGCGCGCAAGGCATTTAACGGAGGAAGATTACGTTTGACCATGTGAAGAAACCTCACGGATGGACGCCGTTTAAATCGTTTGTCCAGACCTTGCTACCCCCGGCATATGGTTCATGGATCGGGGCAAACAGCGTCAACCCATGGAGCGCGCAGGCAAGCCGTTCACGGCGGGATACATCTGTGCCGCTATCGGCATCTGGGCAGCGATTCTCTACAGCTGTTCGGGCGCCTATCACCCGCAAGCCGCCCGGCTGCCAGCCAGGGCCCAGATCGCCTGCAACAGTGATCAGTCGTCAGATCAGACCGGCGAAGCGCCCTAGCTGGAGAAAATCCTCAGGCGTCTCCGCCTCGATCCGCTTGGCCCCGCCTTCGGGATGTGGAAAGCCCAGGGCCGCCGCGTGCAGCATCAAGCGGGGGACCGCCTCGCCGCCGAGCATCAGCGCGCCGCCGTAGCGAGCGTCGCCGACAATCGGCCGGCCGATGGAAGCCAGATGCACGCGCAGTTGATGCATGCGTCCGGTGTGAGGCTCCAGCTCCAGCAGGGCTGCGCCCTCGCCATCCGCCAGGGTGCGATAGACGCTCTTGGCGGTTTCGGCGTCGGGATGATCGGGCAGGCAAATCTGCATGGACGCTTCACGCCCTTGTTCTACCCGCCTCAGGGGCGCCTCGATGGCCCCAGAGCGCGGCTCAGGCGCGCCGGGCGCGACGATGGCGCGATAGGTCTTGCGGAAACGGCGGGCCATCAGGGCCTTGCCCAGAAAGGCGGCGGCGGGCTTGGTCTTGGCGGTGAGGATTACCCCCGAAGTGTCCCGGTCGAGCCGGTGCACCAAGCGCGGGCGCGCCCCGCCCCGCTTGGCGAAGGCCCACAACAGCTCATCCAGGGTGTGTACCTGCCCTCTCCCGCCTTGGCTCGATAGACCCGATGGCTTGTTCAGGGCGATTATGTGAGCGTCCTCGAAGATCACCATGGAGCGAACCCAGGCGATCTCGTCGGCGGAGAGTTTGACGGGCGTTATCGGCGGCTTGGTCATGGCCCACTTATGATCTCCCTTCCCCCATCGAGGCGGAAGGAATTCTAGTTCTGCTCACTTGGCCCCTGCTTTCCTGGCCCTGAGTTCGGCCCAGCGTTCCAGGCGTTCCTTGATCTTGGCCTCGGCGCCCTCGCCCTTGGGCTGGTAGAACTGTCGCCGCGCCATCCCGTCCGGAAAGTAATTCTGGCCGGAAAAGCCATCCTCGGTCGCCGGATCATAGGCATAGCCCGCCCCGTAACCGATGTCCTTCATCAGCCGGGTTGGCGCGTTGAGAATGTGCTTGGGCGGCATGAGCGAGCCGGTCTCGCGCGCGGCCTGGCGCGCGGCGCCGAAGGCTTTGTAGACGGCGGTGGATTTGGCCGCCGCCGCCAGGTGCACGCAGGCATGGGCCAGGGCCAGTTCGCCTTCCGGCGAGCCAAGGAAATCATAGGCGTCGCGCGCGGCGATGGCGACCATCAGGCCGGTGGCGTCGGCCAGGCCGATGTCCTCGCTGGCCATGCGCACCAAGCGGCGAGCGATGAACAGCGGATCTTCCCCGCCCTCCAGCATCCGCGCCAACCAATAGAGCGCCGCGTCAGGGTCCGAACCGCGCACAGCCTTATGCAGAGCAGAGATGAGATTGTAGTGCTCCTCCCGATCCTTGTCGTAGGCGGGGCTGCGCTTTTGCAGCACCTGGCCTAGTTGAGCCGGAGTCAGAGGATCATCGCTGCCCAGATTGAACAGGGTCTCAGCCAGGGTCAGCAGGTAGCGCCCGTCGCCATCGGCCATGGCGATCATGGCCTCGCGCGCGGCGGGATCAAGCGCCAAGGGGCGGTCCTCGAAAGCCTCAGCCTTGGCCAGCAGGGCCTGCAGCGCGCCCTCGTCAAGCCGCCGCAGGACATAGACCTGACAGCGCGACAGCAGGGCGCCGTTCAGCTCGAACGAGGGGTTTTCCGTCGTGGCGCCGATGAGGGTGACTGTGCCTTCCTCCACGAACGGCAGGAAGCTGTCCTGCTGGGCGCGGTTGAAGCGGTGGATTTCATCGACAAACAGCAAGGTGGCCTGGCCGGCCTGACGGCGAGCCTTGGCCGCCTCGAAGGCTTTCTTCAGGTCGGCCACTCCCGAGAACACAGCCGACAGTTGCTGAAACTCATAGCCGGCGGCCTTGGCCAACAAGCGGGCGATGGTGGTCTTTCCCGTACCGGGCGGCCCCCACAGGATCATCGAGGACAGGCGATGAGCGGCGGCCATGCGCGCGATCGGCCCGCCGGGTCCCAGCAGGTGATCCTGCCCGACAACCTCCTCCAGGCTCTGGGGCCTCAGCCGGTCGGCCAGGGGACGCGGCGCCTCGGGTGTCAGGCCGGCGGCTTGGAACAGATCGCTCATGATCCAGGCTACCAAATATGGGCGCGGTTAGAGACTGAAATTGCCCTGAACCTGTTGGCCCTGCCGCTCGATCACCACGCTCCAGTGGCGGCCTTGACCAAGGGCGGCCTTCAGACCGGCCACCGTAGTGATATCCACGCCGTTAATCTTGCGAATGATGTCGCCGGGTCGGAAGTACTGAGCCGCGATACCGCCCTTGATTTCCGTGATCAGCACGCCCTTGGCAAAGGGATCGCCGCCCAACTCCAGGGCCACGGCGGGTGACAGATTGACCACGTCGGCGCCCTGGAATGGCTCACGGCCTGCCAGCAGCTGCTCATCGCGCGGCGGATCGGTCGGCGGCGGGGCTGCCTTGGCGCGAGTCGTGTGGCTTTCCCCCTTACGGCTGTAATCGATGGAGATCGGATCGCCCGCCATGTGAGCGCCGACGCGGTAGTTCAGGATCGACACATCGTTCACCGCCTGTCCGTCCACCGACAGGATCACGTCCCCCTGGGCCAAATCAGCCCGAGCCGCCGCCGAGCCGGGATAGACCTCCGCCACGAGCACGCCCTGGGGCCGGTCCATGCCCAGGCTGCGGGCGATGTCAGAGGTCACTGTCTGGGCGTTGACGCCCAACCAGGGACGCACCACCGCGCGGCCGCCGCCCAAAGCCGTCTGCACCACCTGGCGCACCACGGCGCCGGGAATGGCAAAACCCACGCCCACCGATCCACCCGAGCGCGATAGGATGAAACTATTCACCCCGATCAGGTCGCCGTTCATGTCCACCAGGGCCCCGCCGGAGTTGCCCGGATTGATGGCCGCATCGGTCTGGATATAGGAAAAATTGGCCCCTTGGCCGACCTCGGTGCGGTTCAGCGCCGAGACAATGCCGTTGGTGACGGTCTGGCCCACCCCGAACGGATCGCCGATCGCCAGCACCAGATCGCCCACCTGCTGATCGTCGCTGCCGTTGATCGCCAAGGTGGGCAGGCCGCTGGCCTCGATCTTCAGCACCGCCAGGTCCGCGCGCGGATCAGCCAGCAAGACCTTGGCCGGGAATTCCCGCCGATCCGCCAGGCTGACGGTGATCTCCTGTCCGCCCTCGATCACATGGTTATTGGTCACGATCACCCCGTCGGAGCGAACGATCACGCCCGACCCCAAAGAGCCCTCCACGCGGTCTCGCGGCAGGCCCCCGCCGAACATGTCCCAGAAGGGATCCAGCTGCTGGCGAACCACGCGCTTGGACGAGATATTGACCACGGCCGGCGCGGCCCGCTTGACCACCGGGGCGAAGGACAGCTTGACCTGGGCGGCGCTGGCGGGAGCCTGGCGCGCCGGTTCGGGCAGTTCAAGCGCGCCCTTGATCGGCTGGGCAGTGGTCTGAGACGCCGGTGAACAGGCCGCCAGGAGACCAGCCAGAAGCAGTGCAAGACGGCACGCGCGCATCGGAAGAACATGAGTCATGGGGTTCAGGAAACCTTTGGCCTGAAATATGGCCCCTAAGATGGCCGCGGCAGCCCAAAGGGCAAGAGCTTGTTCGGCCCTCGACGCCGGGCGGCCGCCCGACGACCTAGCCTGAAAACAAAAGGCCCCGGAGTGAACTCCGAGGCCTTTCAAATTCGATGGGCGATGAGGCCTAGTCTTCAGCGCCAACCAGCACCGGCCCGCTGTCCTTGCCCTTTTCAGCCGGGTCGCGGTCGACGAACTCGATCACAGCCATGGCGGCGTTGTCGCCGTGGCGGAAGCCGGCCTTCAGCACGCGGATATAGCCGCCTTCGCGGGCCTTGTAGCGGGGGCCGAGGGTCGTGAAGAGCTTGCCGACCTGATCGACGTCACGCACGCGGCTGATGGCGATGCGGCGGGCGTGCAGGTCGCCGCGCTTGGCCAGGGTCACCAGCTTTTCGACGAAGGGGCGAAGCTCCTTGGCCTTGGGCAGGGTGGTGACGATCTGCTCATGCTTGATCAGGCTCGCCGCCATATTGGCGAAAAGCGCTGTGCGGTGGCTCGACGTGCGGCCCAGCTTGCGGTGCGCATAACCGTGGCGCATGGCGTTTTCTCCTGTTCGGGGCCGTCTCGCGACGGGCCCGGCGTGCCAAAGTTTTCCCGTTCGGGAAAACTTCAATTCAAAAATCCGCATTCCCGGACGCCGAACCGGCATCCACTTCGGCTGGGAATGCGGGGCTAGATCTGGTCTTCGAACTTCTTGGCCAGGTCTTCGATGTTTTCCGGCGGCCAGTTGGGCACGTCCATGCCCAGATGCAGGTTCATGCCCGCCAGAACTTCCTTGATTTCGTTCAAGGACTTGCGACCGAAGTTGGGGGTGCGCAGCATCTCCGCTTCGGTCTTTTGGATCAGGTCGCCGATGTAAACGATGTTGTCGTTCTTCAGGCAGTTGGCCGAACGGACCGACAGTTCCAGTTCGTCGACCTTCTTGAGCAGGGCCGGGTTGAACGGCAGCTCAGGCTTGGCCTCGCCTTCGACCTTCTTGGTCGGCTCGTCGAAGGTGATGAAGATCTGCAGTTGGTCTTGCAGGATACGGGCGGCGAAGGCCACCGCGTCCACCGGCGACACCGCCCCGTTGGTTTCCACTTCCATCACCAGCTTGTCATAATCGAGCGACTGGCCCTGACGGGTCGGCTCGACCCGATAAGCCACGCGCTTGACCGGGCTATAGAGCGCATCCACGGCGATCAGGCCGATGGGAGCGTCTTCCGGACGGTTCTTTTCGGCCGGGACATAGCCCTTGCCGTTCTGCACGGTGAATTCCATGCGCACCTGGGCGCCGTCGTCGAGGGTGCAAAGGACGTGATCCTTGTTGAGGATCTCGATGTCGGCTGGCGCTTCAATCTGCCCCGCCGTCACCGCGCCCGGGCCCGTGGCGCGCAAGGTCATGCGCTTGGGGCCTTCGGCGTGCATGCGCACGGCCAGTTGCTTGATGTTCAGGACGATGTCGACCACGTCCTCGCGCACGCCCTCCATAGAGGAGAATTCGTGCACCACGCCGTCGATCTGCACCGCAGTGACCGCCGCGCCTTGCAGCGACGACAGTAGCACCCGGCGCAGGGCGTTGCCCAAAGTCACCCCGAAACCGCGTTCCAGCGGCTCGGCGACCATGCGCGCCTTACGTTGAGAGTCCCCGCCAGTCTCGATCTGAGGCTTCTCGGGACGGATGAGTTCGTTCCAGTTTTTTTCGATCACGGATTAGGTCCCTCGAACGCGAAGGCCGGCGCGTTTTCGCGCCGGCGAAGGGATAAATAGAAAGTGCGAATTAGACCCGCCGCCGCTTGGGCGGACGGCAGCCGTTATGCGGGATCGGCGTCACGTCACGGATAGTGGTGATCGTGAAACCCACGGCCTGCAAAGCCCGCAGCGCCGATTCCCGGCCTGAGCCCGGACCGGCGACGTTGACTTCCAGCGTCTTGACGCCGTGTTCGATCGCCTTTCGGCCCGCATCCTCGGCCGCCATCTGGGCGGCGTAGGGCGTGGACTTGCGCGAACCCTTGAAACCCATGGTGCCGGCGGACGACCAGGAGATGGTGTTCCCCTGAGCGTCGGTGATGGTGATCATGGTGTTGTTGAAGGAGGCGTTCACGTGTGCAACGCCCGAGGTGATATTCTTGCGCTCGCGTTTTTTGACGCGCGCCGGTTCTTTTGCCATGGGGTGCTCGCTTACTTCTTCTTGCCGGCGATCGGCTTGGCCGGGCCCTTGCGGGTGCGCGCGTTCGTATGGGTGCGCTGGCCGCGAACCGGAAGGCCCTTGCGATGACGCAGGCCGCGATAGCAGGCCAGGTCCATCAATCGCTTGATGTTGACGGCGGTCTCACGGCGAAGGTCGCCCTCGACGGTATATTCGCGGTCGATCGCCTCGCGGATTTGCAGCACTTCCGGGTCGGTCAGTTGATTGACCCGACGGGCGTCTTCTATGCCCACCTTGCGCACGATTTCACGCGCCTTGGCCGGGCCGATGCCATGGATATACTGCAACGCGATGACGACGCGCTTGTTGGTCGGTATGTTGACGCCTGCGATACGGGCCACGCCTGAATTCTCCTGGTCGCGCTAATAAACGCGAAAGACGCCCCGGCCACCCGCCTAAACGGATGATCCGGCGCGACTATCGCGCTCTTTCGCGGAAGCGCACCGTTATAGGTAGGAATGCACTTCCGTCAATGGTTGGCGTTCCAAGACGCCGTAAAAACTTCACGTTAGTCAGACTGGATCAGCGTGCGGTCCAACGCGGCAGCGATGGCCTGGGCCACCTCTTCCACCGACGCCATGCCGTCCACTTCCACCAGCTTGCCCTGAGCGCCGTAGAACGGCAGCAGTGGGGCGGTTTGGCTATTGTAAGCCTGCAGTCTCACCTTGAACGAGTCCGGGTTGTCGTCGGCCCGTCCCTCTTGGGCGAAACGCGTGCTTACGCGGTCCAGAAGGCCCTGGTCGTCCACCTTCAGCCGAACCACAAAGTCGATCTTGTCTCCCCTGCGCGCCAGCATGGCGTCCAGGGCCTCGGCCTGGGCGACGGTGCGCGGGAAGCCGTCGAAAATAGCCCCTCCGGCCGCGTCGGCCTCAGGCAGACGCTCCTCGATCAGCTCCACCACGATATTGTCGGACACCAGCGAGCCGGCGTCCATGATCGCCGCGACTTTCTTGCCCAGCTCCGATCCAGACGCCCGCGCGGCGCGCAGCATGTCGCCGGTGGACAGTTGGATCATGCCGCGCGCGGCGACCAGCTTCTTGGCCTGAGTGCCCTTGCCCGCCGCCGGTGGGCCGAAAAGGATGAGGTTCAACGCCCGCGTCCTCCGCGCAGCTTCGATTTCTTGATCAAGCCTTCGTACTGGTGGGCAAGCAGATAGGACTGGATCTGAGCGACCGTATCCATGGTCACCGTCACGACGATAAGAATCGACGTGCCGCCAAAATAGAGACTTCCGCCGATCTTGGACATCAGAGCTTCAGGCAGAAGGCAGACCAGGGTGATGTAGGCTGCGCCGATCACCGTCAGGCGGGTGAGCACATAGTCCATATATTCCGCTGTCCGCCGGCCCGGACGAATGCCGGGCAAGAAACCGCCGTACTTGCGCAGGTTCTCCGCCGTCTCGTCAGGATTGAACACGACCGAGGTGTAGAAAAAGCAGAAGAACACGATCAGCGCGCCGTACATCAGCATGAACAGCGGTCGGCCATGTTGCAGTTGGCCTACCACCCCCGGCAGCCATTGCGCCCAAGGCGGCAGATTAGCGGTCGCCAGAAAGTTCATAGCCGTGGTCGGCAGCAGCAGCAGGCTGGAGGCGAAGATCGGTGGAATCACGCCGGCGGTATTGACCTTCAGCGGCAGGAACGAGGATTCCCCGCCGAACATGCGGTTGCCTACCTGGCGCTTGGGATACTGGACCAGCAGGCGCCGTTGGGCGCGCTCGACAAAAACGATGAAGGCCACCACCGCGACAGACATCACCGCGATCAACAGCAACGCGCCGCCGCTGAGCGAGCCGGTGCGCACCATCGACAGCAGTTGCATGGTCAGGTTCGGCAAGCCGGCGGCGATGCCCGCGAAGATAATCAGCGAGATGCCGTTGCCCACGCCGCGCGCGGTGATCTGTTCGCCCAGCCACATCATGAACAGGGTGCCGCCGGTCAGGGTGACCACGGTGGACACCACAAAGAAAATCCCAGGGGTGTCGACCAGCCCGGGCGTGTTTTGCAGGCCCATGGAAATCGCGAAAGACTGGCCCAGCGCCAGCACCACGGCCAGATAGCGCGTGTACTGGTTCAGCTGCTTGCGGCCGGCTTCTCCGCCTTCCTTACGAAGCTTCTCCCACGGCGGATAGATCGTGCCCATTAACTGCACGATGATCGAGGCCGAGATGTAGGGCATGACGTTCAAGGCGAACACCGCCATGCGCTGCACGGCGCCGCCGGAGAACATGTTGAACATGCCCAGCACGCCCTGCGCCTGCCCCTCGAAGGCCTTGGCGAACACGCCCGCATCAATGCCCGGAATGGGGATATAGGTCCCCAGCCGATACATGATCAGCGCGCCGATGGTGAACCAAAGGCGTTTGTGCAGGTCGGTGGCCTTCTGGAAGGCCCCGACATTCAGATTGGCTGCGAGTTGTTCCGCCGCCGAGGCCATGACGCCTCCCCTTGATTCAATCGAGCCTCAAATAAGGCGATGGCGCAAAAATTGCGAACGCGAGGTTTAACAAGACACAAAGTCCCGATTCGCCAAGCACTTAGGCCTCCGAAGATTCCGGCGCCTGAACCTTGGTGGTCAGCTTGCCGCCGGCTGTCTCGATCGCCTTGCGCGCGCCGGTGCTGGCCGAATGCACGCTGATGTCCAGCTTGCCCTTGATCTCGCCTTGACCCAACAGACGCACGCCGTCCTTAGGGCGGCGCACCACACCGGCGGCTACCAGGGCTTCGGCGTCGATGGTCTTCTTGGCGTCAAGCTTTCCGGCTTCGATGGCCTGGGCTATGCGCCACAGATTTACTTCGGCGTAGGTCTTGCGGAAGATATTGGTGAAGCCGCGCTTGGGCAGGCGCATGTGCAGCGGCATTTGGCCGCCTTCGAAGCCGGCGATAGCCACGCCGCTGCGCGCCTTCTGCCCCTTCACGCCGCGCCCGGCGGTCTTGCCCTTGCCCGAACCGGGGCCGCGACCAACGCGCATACGCTTCTTGGCTGCGCCTTCGTTGTCGGCGATTTCGTTGAGTTTAGTCATGGGAGCCTCTCCTTGGAGATCATCGCCGGGCTAAGCCCGACTCGGCATGTTCAAATTTAAGAGGCTCACCCCCGCCAACGCGGGAATGAGCGGAAGAATGGTTTAGCCTTCGACCGCAACCAAGTGTTGAACCTTGGCGATCATGCCGCGCACGGAAGGGGTGTCCTCCAGCACGGATTTGCGACCGATACGGTTCAGCCCCAGGCCCACCAGGGTGGCGCGCTGGTCGTTCTTGCGGCGGATTGGACTGCCGGTCTGCACAACGGTGAGTTTGGCCATCTTGCTTATCCTCAGCCTTCGGCGACTTCGGCCGCAGCCGAGGCGCCGTCGTTACGACGGCCAAGAAGATCGCCCACCTTCTTGCCCCGCTTGGAGGCGACCTGACGGGGAGAGCTTTGGCCCTTCAGAGCGTCAAAGGTGGCCCTGACCATGTTGTAGGGGTTCGACGAGCCGACCGACTTGGCCACCACGTCCTGCACGCCCAGGGTTTCCAGCACCGCGCGCATCGGACCACCGGCGATCACGCCGGTGCCCGGAGGCGCCGCCCGCAGCATGACCTTGCCCGCGCCGTGCCGGCCTGCACCGTCATGATGCAGGGTGCGGCTCTCGCGCAGGGGCACGCGAACCATGGTCTTCTTGGCTTCCTCGGTCGCCTTGCGGATGGCTTCGGGAACTTCACGCGCCTTGCCGTGACCAAAACCGACGCGGCCCTTCTGATCGCCCACCACCATGAGAGCGGCGAACGAGAAGCGACGCCCGCCCTTCACCGTCGCGGCGACACGATTGATGTGCACCAGCTTTTCGACGATGTCGCTGTCGCGCTCGTCTGCGTTATTGTTGTTATTGCGGCGCTCGCCGCGCTCTTCCCTACGGGCCATGTCGATCCCTTTAGAAATTCAAGCCGGCTTCGCGCGCGGCGTCAGCGAGGGCCTTGATACGGCCGTGATAGATATTGCCGCCCCGGTCGAACACAACGTCCTTGACGCCCTGTTCGATCGCCCGTACGGCCACCAGTTTGCCAACGCGCTGGGCGGCGTCCTTATCCGAACCCTTGGCGCCGTCCTTGACGCCTTCCAGCGACGAAGCGGCCGCCACGGTGACGCCACGCGCGTCATCGATGACCTGGGCATAGATGTTCTTGGACGACCGGAACACCGACAGGCGCAAACGGCCCGACGACAGGGCCTTGAGGCGGGTGCGGGTGCGCTGAGCGCGCCGTTTGGAGATATCGCGAGGAGAGAGCGCCATGGCTTACTTCTTCTTGCCTTCTTTGCGGCGAACTTGCTCGCCCGCGTAGCGCACGCCCTTGCCCTTATAGGGCTCCGGCGGCCGAATGCGGCGAATGCGGGCGGCAATTTCGCCGACCAACTGCTTGTCGATGCCGCTGATGCGAACTTCGGTCTGTTTGGGCACCGCGAAGGTGATGCCCTGGGGCGGCGGGATATCCACGTCGTGGCTAAAGCCCAGCTGCATGGATAGGGCCTGGCCCTTAAGCGCGGCGCGATAGCCCACGCCCACCAACTCGAGCACTTCCTCGTAACCCTTGGTCACGCCGGTGACCATGTTGTCGACCAGGGTGCGCGAAAGGCCCCACATGCCGCGAGCGCGCTGGGTCTCGTTGCGCGGCGCCAGCGTGAGCTGCCCGTTGTCCAAGGTGACCTCGATTTCCTCGGATACCGTCCAGGCCAGTTGGCCCTTGGGTCCCTTCACCGCCACCGTCTGGCCGTCGAGCGTGACAGTCACGCCGGACGGGATGGCGATGGGCTTCTTGCCGATCCGTGACATGGTTTTTTCCTCGCCCTGCCCTAATAGACCCGGCAGAGCACTTCGCCGCCGACGTTCTGGTCGCGGGCGGAAGCGTCTGACATGACGCCCTTGGGCGTCGACAGGATCGAGATACCCAGGCCGTTCTTGATCGGCTTGAGATCCTTGATCGACGAATAGACACGGCGGCCCGGCTTGGACACGCGAGCAATCTCAGCGATCACCGGCTCACCGTCGAAGTACTTCAGTTCGATCTCGAACTCCGGGTGTTTGCCCACTTCTTCGACCAGGGCATAGCCACGGATGTAGCCTTCGGACTGCAGCACATCGAGCACCCGGCCGCGCATCTTGGAGGCGGGAGTCGCCACCTTGGAGCGCTTACGCATGGCGGCGTTTTTGATGCGGGCGATCATATCGCCAATGGGGTCGTTCACAGACATGGGCCCCTCCTCACCAGCTCGACTTGACCAGGCCAGGGACGTGCCCGGCCGAGCCCAGTTCGCGCAGAGCAATCCGCGACATCTTCAACTTGCGATAGTAGGCGCGCGGGCGCCCGGTCAGTTCACAGCGGTTGCGAATCCGCGTCTTTGACGAATTGCGCGGCAGCTTGGCGAGCTTCAGGCGCGCCTCGAAGCGCTCTTCCAGCGGAAGGGCCTCGTTGTTGGCGGTCGCCTTCAGCGCCGAGCGCTTGGCTTCGAACTTTTTGGCGAGACGGCGAACCATCTCATTACGGTTGACGGCGCTTTTCTTGGCCATGTGTGCTTTCCCCCCGCCCTAATTATTGAACGGGAATTGGAATTCTTTGAGGAGAGCGCGAGCTTCCTCGTCGGTCTTGGCAGTGGTGCAAACGATGATATCCATGCCCCACATCTGGTCGATCTGGTCGTAATTGATCTCGGGGAACACGATGTGCTCCTTCAGGCCCATGGCGAAGTTGCCACGGCCGTCGAAGCTCTTCCCGTTCAGGCCCCGGAAATCCTTCACCCGCGGAAGGGCGATGGTGATCAAGCGGTCCAGAAACTCGTACATCCGGTCCTTGCGCAGGGTGACCTTGGCGCCGATGACCATGTTCTCGCGCAGCTTAAAGCCGGCGATGGATAGACGGGCTCTGGTCTGAGCCGGCTTTTGACCGGCGATCGCTGTCAGATCCTTGACGGCCGCCTGGACCTTCTTGGAGTCGTTCACCGCTTCGCCGATGCCCATGTTCAGGACGATCTTGTCCAGCTTGGGAATCTGCATTTCGTTGGTGTAGCCGAACTGCTCCTTGAGCGAGGCGCGAATGCTTTCGCGATAGACGCTCTTCAGACGCGGCTCGTAATTTTGCGCATCAGCCATTGATAACCTCGCCGGATTTCTTGGCGAAACGAACTTTCTTGCCGTCTTCGATCCGGAAGCCGACGCGGGTCGCGCCGCCGCCCTTGGGGTCGACGATGGCGACATTGGAAATATGCAGGGCTGCTTCCTTGGGCTTGATCCCGCCTTGGGGGTCGGCCTGGGTCGGACGGGTGTGACGCTGAACGATGTTCAGACCTTCCACCAGCACGCGGTTTTCCTTGGGCAGAACCTTCAGCACAGGGCCTTCACGGCCTTTGTCGCGGCCGGTCAAGACTATGACGCGGTCGCCCTTCTTGATCTTCGCGGACATTACAGCACCTCCGGCGCGAGGGAGATGATCTTCATATGGTTCTTGGCGCGCAGTTCGCGCGGAACCGGACCAAAGATCCGCGTGCCGATCGGCTCGTTCTGCTTGTTGACGATCACCGCCGCGCTTTTGTCAAAGCGGATCAGCGAGCCGTCCTTACGCTTCACGCCCTGGGCGGTGCGCACGACGATAGCCCGAAGGACATCGCCTTTCTTCACCCGCCCGCGCGGAATCGCTTCTTTTACCGACACCACGATGACATCGCCGACGCTGGCGTAACGACGCCCCGCGCCGCCCAGCACCTTGATGCACATGACCCGGCGTGCGCCGGAATTGTCGGCGACCTCCAGGTTAGTTTGCATCTGGATCATTGTTCAGGCCTTCCTAAACTCACGCGCTCACGGCCTGGACGTCCTTGGGCAGGACCTCCCAGGTCTTGAGCTTGGATTTGGGCGCGCACTCGACGATCTTGGCGATCTCGCCGGCCTTGTAGGAATTGGCCTCGTCGTGAGCGTGATACTTCTTGGACCGGCGCACGGTCTTCTTCAGAACGGGATGCAAAAAGGTCCGCTCGACCTTCACCACCACGGTCTTGTCTCCCTTGTCGGAGACCACCACGCCTTCGAGAATTCGCTTGGGCATCTCTGCTGTCCTTAAGCCGCAACCGCGGCGGCCTTGCCGCGCAGCACGGTTTTGATGCGAGCGATGTCCTTGCGGATCTCGTTCACGCGATGGGTTTTTTCCATTTGGCCGGTGGCCGCTTGGAAACGCAGGTTGAACTGCTCCTTTTTCAGCTGGATCAGCTGGTCTTGGAGCTGGTCGGGGGTCAGCCGACGGACTTCATCGATCTTCATCGCGCCCTACTCCGCTGCATGGGCCACGCCGGACTCGATCCGGGTCACCACCTTGGTGCGGATCGGCAGCTTGGCTGAGCCCAGGCGAAGCGCCTCGCGGGCGACATCGTCCGGAACTCCGTCGATTTCAAACAGGATGCGGCCGGGGTGAACACGCGCGGCCCAGTATTCCACCGCGCCCTTGCCCTTACCCATCCGCACTTCCGCCGGCTTGTCCGACACGGGCAGGTCCGGGAAAACCCGAATCCACACGCGGCCTTGGCGCTTCATCTGGCGGGTGATCGCGCGGCGGGCCGCTTCGATCTGCCGCGCCGTGACGCGTTCGGGCTCCAGAGCCTTCAGGCCATAGGCGCCGAAGTTCAGCGAGAAGCCGCTCTTGGCCGCGCCGTGGATGCGGCCTTTGAACGCCTTGCGGTACTTAGTCTTTTTCGGTGACAGCATGACTTAATCTCACCCGGCCCGATCGCGACGGCCACCGCGATCACCGCGGTCCGAACGATCAGGGCGATCATTGCGCCCGCCGCCTTCGCCCGCCGGACCAGTTTCACCGGCCAAGCGCTTGTCCAGCGCCATGGGATCGTGCTCGAGCACTTCGCCTTTGAAGATCCACACCTTCACGCCGATGATGCCGTAGGTCGTCTTGGCTTCCGAGAAGCCGTAGTCGATGTCGGCGCGCAGGGTGTGCAGCGGCACCCGGCCCTCGCGATACCATTCCATCCGCGCGATTTCCGCGCCGCCCAAACGGCCGGAGACATTGATCCGAACGCCTTTGGCGCCAAGGCGCATGGCGGACTGAATCGAGCGCTTCATGGCTCGGCGGAAGGCGACCCGGCGCTCAAGTTGCTGGGCGATATTCTCGGCCACCAATTGGCTGTCGGTTTCGGGCTTGCGCACTTCGACGATGTTGAGGAACACCTCCCCCTCGGCCATCACCGAGAGATCCTTGCGCAGCTTATCGATGTCGGCGCCCTTCTTGCCGATGATCACGCCGGGGCGCGCGGCATAGATGGTCACGCGGCACTTTTTGTGCGGGCGTTCAATGATGATGCGCGAGACGCCGGCCTGTCCAAGGCGCTTCTTAAGCTCCTTGCGCATGGCGATGTCCTGATGCAGCAGACGGCCGTAGTCGTTACCTTGGGCGAACCAGCGGCTGTCCCAGGTGCGGTTGATGCCGAGCCGAAGCCCGATCGGATTGACTTTCTGTCCCATCAGGCAGCCTCGCCAAGCTCACGGACCACGATAGTGATCTCGGAAAAGGGCTTTTCGATCCGCGACGAGCGGCCCCGCGCACGGGCGGAGAAACGCTTCATCACCAGGTTCTTGCCCACGTAGGCCTCGGCCACGACCAGGTTGTCGATGTCGAGGTTATGATTGTTCTCGGCGTTCGAAATCGCGGAATACAGAGCCTTGCGCACATCTTTGGCGATGCGCTTGGCCGAGAATTCCAGCTCGTTCAAAGCCCGTTGCACCTTCAGGCCGCGGATCGACTGCGCCACAAGGTTTAGCTTGCGCGGACTGGTGCGCAGGGTGCGCACCTTGGCCATGGCTTCGACGGGCTTCAGGCGCCGCTCGGTCGCTTTCTTGCTCATCGCTACTTCCTCTTGGCCTTCTTGTCGGCCGCGTGGCCATAGAAGTTGCGGGTGGGGGCAAATTCGCCGAGCTTGTGACCGACCATGTCTTCGCTCACCAGCACCGGGACATGCTTCTGCCCGTTATAAACGCCGAAGGTCAGCCCCACGAATTGCGGCATGACGGTCGAACGGCGCGACCAAGTCTTGATCACGTCCTTGCGGCCGGCGCTTTGCACGGCATCGGCCTTCTTCAGCAAAAAGCCGTCGACGAACGGGCCTTTCCATACTGAACGAGTCATCGTTTAGCGGCCCTTCTTCGAGACGTGGCGAGAACGGATGATGTACTTGTCCGTCGTCTTATTGGTGCGGGTCTTGCGGCCCTTGGTCGGCTTGCCCCACGGGGTAACCGGGTGACGCCCGCCAGAGGTCTTGCCTTCACCGCCGCCGTGGGGGTGATCGACCGGGTTCATGGCCACGCCGCGAACGTGCGGGCGGCGACCCTGGTGGCGAACGCGCCCGGCCTTGCCGAGGTTTTCGTTCATGTGGTCCGGATTGGACACCGCGCCAACCGTGGCCATGCAGCCGTCCTGCACCATGCGCAGCTCGCCCGAGGTCAGGCGGATCTGGGCATAGCCGGCGTCCCGACCGACCAGCTGAGCGTAAGCCCCGGCGGAGCGCGCGAGTTGCCCACCCTTCAGCGGCTTCAGCTCGATGTTATGAATGATAGTGCCAATCGGCATGCCGCGCAGGGGCATGGCGTTGCCGGGCTTCACGTCGGTCTTTTCGCCGGCGATCACCTCATCGCCCACCTTCAGGCGTTGCGGCGCCAAGATGTAAGCCAGCTCGCCGTCCTGATACTTGATCAGGGCGATGAACGCCGTCCGGTTCGGATCGTATTCGATCCGCTCAACCGTGGCGGCCATATCGAACTTGCGGCGCTTGAAGTCGATCACGCGGTACAGGCGCTTGGCGCCGCCGCCGCGGAAACGCACGGTGATGCGCCCGTTGCTGGAGCGACCACCCGACTTGGTCAGGCCTTCGACCAGGCTCTTTTCCGGCTTGCCCTTATGCAGGTCGGACTTGTCGACCAGCACAAGGCCGCGACGGGCCGGCGAGGTCGGGTTGAATGTTTTCAGAGCCATGTTCTTAGAGCCCCGTGGAGATATCGATCGTTTGGCCCTCTTGCAGGGTCACGATCGCTTTCTTGACGTCGGAACGGCGTCCAAGGATGCCGCGGAAACGCTTGGTTTTGCCCTTGGTGATCAGGGTGTTGACCTTGATGACCTTGACCTTGAACAGCTCTTCGACCGCCGCGGCGATCTCGTCCTTGGTGGCGTCTTCGGCCACGCGGAACACAACCTTGTTCTGCTCGGTGAGCAAGGTGGCCTTCTCGGTGATGAGTGGGGCGATGATGGTGTCGTAATGGCGAGCGGTCGGCATCAGGCGGCGTCCTTGTCGGCGAGGCGCGCCAGGATGGCCTGCACCGCGTCGCGGGTCAGGACCAGGGTGTGGCGACGCAGCACGTCATAGACGTTCAGGCCGGCGTTCGGCAGCACGTCCACATTAGGAATGTTGCGGGCGGCCAACTTGAAGGCGCCGTCCACTTCAGCGCCCGCGATGATCAGGGCGTTGGTCAGGCCAAGCTTGGCGAACCGGGCCCGCAAAGCGGCGGTCTTAGGCGCGTCCAGGGCGACGGCGTCCAGCACCATCAGCGAACCGGACTTGGCCTTGGACGACAGGGCGTGACGCAGGCCCAGCGCGCGGAACTTCTTGGGCAGATCGAAAGCATGGCTACGAACCACCGGGCCGTGCGCCTTGGCGCCGCCGACAAATTGAGCCGCCCGGCGCGAGCCGTGACGGGCGCCGCCGGTGCCCTTTTGCTTGTACATCTTCTTGCCGGTCCGCGAGACTTCGTTGCGAACCTGAATCTTGTGCGTTCCGGCGCGGCGCTTGGCCAGTTGCCAAGTCACGACCCTCTGCAGGATGTCGCCGCGAATCTCTTCGATGCCGAAAATGTCGTCCGGCAGTTCGATCGACCCGGCCTTGCCGGCGTCCAGGGTTACGACGTCGAGTTTCATGCTTCGTCCCCGGCTTCGATGGTTTCGACCGGCGCTTCGACGTCAGCGGCCGCCGGAGCAGCGTCTGACTGGGCCTTGCGGATGGCGCCCGGCTTGGGAGCATTCGCCGGCGGACGCTTGATCGCGTCGCGCACCTTGACGTAGCTGCCCTCGGCGCCCGGAACCGCGCCCTTGACCAGGATCAGGCCGCGTTCGACGTCAACGCGCCAGACGGTGATGTTTTGAGTGGTGATGTTGTCCTGGCCAAGGTGGCCGGCCATCTTCTTGTTCTTGAAAACCTTGCCCGGGTCCTGACGTTGGCCCGTGGAGCCGTGCGAGCGGTGCGAGACCGAAACGCCGTGCGTGGCGCGCAAGCCGCCGAAATGCCAACGTTTGATGGCGCCGGCGAAGCCCTTGCCGACGGTCACGCCTTGGATGTCGACCTTCTGGCCGGGCACGAAGTGATCAGCGGTGAACTCCGCGCCCACTTCGATCAGATCGGCTTCTTCGACGCGGAACTCGGCCAGAACCCGCTTGGGCTCCACCAGCGCCTTAGCGAAGTGGCCACGCATGGCCTGGCTGGTGTTCTTGGCCTTCTTGGCGCCGGCGCCAAGTTGAAGTGCCACGTAGCCGTCCTTGTCCTTGGTGCGCTGGGCGGTGACCTGGCAGCCGTCGAGCGACAAAACGGTCACAGGCACATGGGCGCCGTCTTCATCGAAGAAGCGCGTCATGCCCAGCTTTTTGGCGAGTACGCCGGTTCGCATGGCGGCCATCCCCTAGAGCTTGATCTCGACGTCCACGCCGGCGGACAGGTCGAGCTTCATCAAAGCGTCTACGGTCTGCGGAGTGGGGTCGACGATGTCGAGCACGCGCTTGTGCGTGCGGATTTCAAACTGCTCGCGCGACTTCTTATCGACGTGCGGCGAACGGTTGACGGTGAAACGCTCGATGAGCGTCGGCAGCGGGATCGGGCCACGGACAGTCGCGCCGGTGCGCTTGGCGGTATTGACGATCTCGCGTGTTGAATGGTCAAGCACCCGGTGATCGAAGGCCTTGAGCCGGATGCGGATATTTTGTCGATCCATATCGCTCTCTCTTAAGCGTTCGCGCGCCAGATACCGTGTCAAAGACCAAACCCGAGGCAGCTCAGGCGAACCTGAACAGCATCGAACGGGCGATTCCGCAAAACGAATGGCCCGCGCGGATACCGCGAGGGCCGGTTCCCCAAAACGACGCCAGAACTAGGCGCTATGTCAGGTCGTCTCGCGAACCGCGTCTAACCTTGGTTTCCCTCGGTTACAGCCGGTCCAACAGAGGCGCGGTGGATACTCCGGCCTATGGCGGACGTCAAGGCGCAAAGGACTGAAATCCGTGCGCCTCTTTATCTTGGCGGGTCTTTTAGGGAACGAACGCCTCGCCGCCGTCTTAGGTAAGGACAAGAATTGAAATTAAATAAAGCCGGCAGCCGCCGGCAACCCAGTCATCCAGCATTCAGCTTGAACCAGGCCTTATGGCTCTCACAGAATTCACCGGAGATAAGTCGATGCGTTACCTATTGCTGGCTTCGGCCGCCGCCATGATCGCCACGAGCGGCGTCGGCTTGGCTCAAAATCGACCGGACGGCGGCTACCAGGGCGGCCGAGGCGGCGGACAAGGCGGCGGCGGTCAGGGGGGCGCGCCTGCCCCTGCGCCTGCCCCTGCTCCGGCGCCTGCTCCATTCGCTGCGCCGTCGCGGCCCACGGGCTCGTTCGAAGCCTCGTGCCGCAACGTCCAGGTGCGTGGACAGGATGTGACCGCCGAATGCCGCAATATTCACGGCCGTTACCCAGTCAGCACGCTCAATTTCGCGAACTGCCGGGGCGACCTTAGCAATAACAATGGTGTGCTCAGCTGCCCGGGATCCGGCGCTAGCGTGCCCCCGGGCCAGGATGACGGCTCGAACGATCCCCGGGGCAACAATAACAATGGAGGCGTGGCCGCCGGGGCGGTGCTGGGCGCCTTGCTTGGCGGCGCGCTCAACAATAATGGCGCGCCTCCTCCGCAAACCCAGCAAGCCTATCCTCCTGGCTACGCCTATCCCGCCTATGGCGACCAGCGTTACGGCGACCCGCGATATGATCCGCGTTATGGACAGCAAGGCTGGGGCTACGGCCGGCGCTCGGGCGAATGGGTGTCCATTCAGGATCGGGCCGATTGGCTGAACCGGCGGATTGACCACGAGGTCGCCGACGGCGACATGAGCCGCCGTGAAGCGCGTGAAGTGCGCCGCGATCTCGCGGGCTTGGAAGGGCTGGAAGACCGCTATCGCCGTCAAGGCATGGCGCCCTGGATGCGTGAGGACCTGGACCGCCGCTTCGACGGCTTGGCCCAACGCGTGCATCAGGACGGCCCGCCTCCGCGAGGCGGCCCAAACCGTGACCGTTACGGCCACTAAATAACAAACCCCGCCGGAGCGATCCGGCGGGGTTTTCCGTTAGAGATTGTCAGCCCCGAGCTCGCCTGACGGCGCCCCGAGGATAACGGCGTGGTTTATGACCTACGCGATGATCTTAGCCACCACGCCGGCGCCGACGGTCCGTCCGCCTTCGCGGATGGCGAAGCGCAGCTTTTCTTCCATGGCGATCGGGGTGATCAG
>JBEHYN010000034.1:0-32217 GCA_048498155.1 Pseudomonadota bacterium
CGGCCATCCCAGACTGAGAACTGCGGATCGGCATCGCTCAACTCCCTTGCGCGTCAAGCAAAAGGGAATCACGAACCGCTACTTTTGCAAAGCTCCCGCAAGCGGGGGAGGACGCTATTACTGCGGCAGCGCATGGCGCCAGGACTTGGAACCGGGGCTTGGGTCCCCCGGTCCGCCTTGCAGGCGCCGGAGGATGACGGGTTGTGGGGTGGGCGCCCTGCCCCAACCTCAGCCGTAGCGCTTTTGCCACGGTTCGCCCCTCGCGTGTGCGGCGAGGCGTTTTTTGTCGGCGGGGATGGCTCGGGCTTGATATGAAGCGTTACCGTCCCAAGTTCGGGGCGGTTTCATGCTTTTTGACGGCAGGTTTTGGGGCGCCATGCTCAGCCCTTCGCTTATGCCCGCAGTGTCGCCCGTCCGGAGGGTCGCTGGATTGGGCGCCGCCGTGGGTCTGGCCCTGGCGGTTGCGGCCTGCGATCCGCCCGAAAAGCCCATGATCCACAACCTGCCGACCCTGAGCGCGGATCGGGTGAAAATCCTCAACGCCGACACCCTGGTGATCGATGGGCGGCATGTGCATCTGTCCAACGCCTCGGCGCCGCAGACCACGCTGCACGCCCGCTGTTGGGCCGAGGCGCTGCTGGCCACGCACGAAATCGCCTATGTGCGCGATATGGTGCTGCACGCCACGAGCATCGACTTCAAACCCACCGGCCAGGTGGACAGCTATAACCGCGAGCTGGGGCTGGTGTCGCTGGACGGGCATGACCTGGGCGATGAACTGTATGAACACGGCCGGGCCGCCCGTTTGACCGATCCGCGCTTTGATTGGTGTCAGCCTTTCAGTCAGCAGGCCGCCGGAGCGCCGCCGATTTCGGCGGTGATTAACCTGGGACAGTAGGCGGCGCCCAAAGATTTTGAACCACGAAGCTCACGAAGGACACCAAGAGGGCGGCGCTATCTGTAGGTCACCGGATCGCGACGCGAGAATGGATTGATCGCGCTTCTGCGCGATCCTTTGTGGTCTTCGTGTCCTTCGTGGTTCAAATTTCTAATCCCGCGCTAGCAAGGCCGTTCTCCCTTTTCGCTCCGATGGTTCGCCGCTAGGGTTGAATGTGCGGCCCCGGTTTTTCGGCGGCGTGCGTGTGAAACCCAGGGCGGGCATGAGCAAGAAGAAACAGCCGCTGAATTTCGCCGATCCGGCGGTGGCCGACCTGGCCCCTGCGGCGGAGCCCCGGGACGGTCAGGCGCTGGACCTGCCGGTGATGCCGGGCGGCCAGGAGACGGCGCCGACGGTAGAGGCGGCTTCGCACGCCGATTTCAGTGTGGCGCTGGTGCGCCCGCCCGAGCCGCGCGGCGCGGGAGCCTATGTGTATTTGCTGGCGGCGGCGGCCACGCTGCTGTGGGCCGGGGGTCTGGCGGCCTATGTGGTGGGCTATCGCTCGCGGCTGGGGCCGTTTGAGTATGAGCCCTTCGCCGCCACGGTGCTGGCCCTGCTGGCCCTGGCGCCCGTTGGCCTGATCTGGATCGGGGCCTTCGCCCTGCGCCAGGGGGTGCGGCTGATGGCCGAGGCGCGGCGGATGCAGACCCTGTCGGACGAGATCCTCGGCCCGGCCGCCCTGGCCGCCGCCCAGACCGGATCGATCGTCGACGGCATCAGGCTGGAGGTCGACAGTGCGCTGCAGACCGTGTCCCAGGCGCGGGGGCAGCTGCTGCAACTGCGGCACGGTCTGGCGGAGGAAGCCCAGCGGTTGATGGATGCGGCGGCAGGCTCTGAACGGGCCAGCGCCCATCTGGTCAAGACCCTGGGCGATGAACGCGAAGGATTCTCGGCCCTGTCCGGTCGGCTGGATGTGCAGGCGTCCGACATCGGCGACGCCATCGGGCGCCACGCGCGCATGGTGGCCGAAGCCTCCGACCTGGCCCAGGCGCAGATTCACGAGGCCGAAGCGGCCCTGGCCGCCCGCGCCGCCGACCTGGCCGCCGCCGCCGGAGAGGCCACCGACGCCGCGCGCATCGCCGGCGACGACCTGTCGCGTCAGGCCATTCGCCTGGAAGCAGCGGGCGGGGCGGTGGGCGAGCAGGTGCAGATGATCGAGGAGAGCCTGGGCCAACAGCGCGCCGCCCTGGTGACCCTGGCTCAGACCATGCGCACCGATCAGGAAGACCTGGCGGTCAATTTCGAAACCCAGAGCGCCCAGTTCCTGGAGATCCTGCGCCAGTCCGAGCTCGATACCCAGCAGCTGTCGTCGGCGGCGGTGCGCGGCGCCGATGTGCTGCGCGACCTGATCGGCCAGGCGGCGGATCAGCTGCGCGAACTGGGCGAGCAGGCGCAGATTGAACGGGACCTGCTGGGCGGGGCGGGGCTGCAATCGCTGGGCGCCTTCTCCGAAGCGGCGGCGTTCGAGCGGCGCGCCCTGGAGGAAGAGACCCAAAGGGCCATAGCCGAGCTGAGCGCAGCGGCCGAAGCGGCGCACAAGGCGGCGGAGACGGCCAGCGAGGCGGCCAAACGCAAGGTCGAGGACCTGTCCGAAGCCGCCTTTGCCGCGGGCCAGCAGGCCGACAGCGCCTTTGAGGAACGTCTGGCCCAAGCCCAGGGCCTGATCGAACGGTCGGTCAGTTTGGTGGACGAGGCCGGGGCTCGGTCGGCGGCCAAGCTGGACCAGGGCGTGGCGTCTGCGCGCTCGGCGCTGGACGCCTTGCAGCGCAGCCTGGCGGAGATCGACGCGCGCACCGCACGCCTGCCCGCCGACACCGAAGCGCGCGGCCTGCAGATCAAGGTCGCCTTGGACACCGCCACGGAGTCGCTGCTGGGCTCCGCCCGCACGGCGGCGGCGGAGCTTCAGGCCATCGACGACGCCTTCCAGGACCGGGTCAAACGCAACTACGAGATGCTCAGCGAAGCGGTGCGGCTGATGGGCGTGATCGGCGGCGGCGCTGCGGCGCGCGCCAGCGGCGGCTTGACCTCAGCCCCTCGCCCGCCCCGGCCCGCGGCGGCGCGACCCGAACCGGCGCTGCGGCCTCGCCTGAGCGAGACGGCCCCGCCCGAGCGGTCCGAGCCGCGCCGCCGGCTGAAGCTGACGCCGACCGCTTCGGACGAGGCGGTCAGCACGGTGTTCGAACCGGCGGCGGACCGGCGCGCGGCCGAACCGGAGGGTGACGCCGACTCCTGGAGTTGGAGCGACCTGCTGTCGTCGCTCGACGGCGAGCCGGAGGACACCAGCGAGCTGGAGCAGACTCTGGTGGAGGAAATCCGCGCCCTGGGCGTGGACCCGGTCGCCCTGTTTCCGGACGCCCGCATCGACGACATCGCCACCGCGCTGGAAACCGGCGACGTGGGCGGGGCGCGCGAGATCGCCCATCGCCAGGCGCCCGCCGCCATCCGCAAGCTGGCGCGCCGGGTGCTGTCGGACAAGCTGTTGCGCTCGCAGGCCGACCGCTTTGTGCAGCAACAGGCGGCGCGCCTGAACGACGCCCTGCGCGGCGGCCAGACACGCCTGGCCATCGCCCGGGCGCTGAGCACCGAAACCGGTCGGGCCTATCTGATGTTTGACGCCGCCGTCGGTGATCTGAACTGATGAGCGTCCTGAGCGTGCGCGAGGAGCGCTGGCCCATCGCCGGCGCCTTCGTCATCTCGCGCGGGGCCAAGACCGAGGCCCAGGTGATCGTGGCTGAAGTCCAGGACGGCGCCCTGACCGGCCGGGGCGAATGCACCCCCTATGCCCGTTACGGCGAGACCATCGACAGCGTCCTGCAGCAGCTTGAGGCGGTGCGCCCGCAGATCGAGGCGGGCCTGGACCGCGCGGCCTTGCAGGCCTTGCTGGCGCCCGGCGCGGCGCGCAACGCGGTGGACTGCGCCCTGTGGGATCTGGAAGCCAAGCGGGCGGGCCGTCCGGCCTATGTTTTGGCGGGCCTGGCGCGTCTGGACCCGGTGAAGACCGCCTATACCTTGAGCCTGGCCGAGCCCCAGGCCATGGCCGATCAGGCCCGCGCCAACGCCCGGCGCCCCATGCTCAAGCTGAAGATCGGCGGCCCCGACGACCTGGACCGGGTCAAGGCCGTGCGCGAGGCCGCCCCCCGCTCGCGGCTGATCGTGGACGCCAACGAGGGCCTGGATTTCGACGCCCTGCGCCGCCTCGCGCCCGAGCTGGAGAAGCTCGCCGTCATGCTGGTGGAGCAGCCCTTGAAGGCGGGGCAGGACGAGGCGCTGGAAGGCTACGCCTGCCCCGTGCCCCTTTGCGCGGACGAGAGCCTGCATACCCGGGCCGAACTTGAGCTCTGCGCCCGCCGCTACGCCTGTGTGAACATCAAGCTGGATAAGGCCGGCGGCCTGACCGAGGCCCTGGCCCTGACGGCGGACGCCCGCGCGATGGGTTTGCAGATCATGATCGGCTGCATGGTGGCCACCTCCCTGGCCATGGCCCCCGCCCTGATCCTGGCCCAGGGCGCTCAGTTCGTCGATCTGGACGGGCCGCTGCTGCTGGCCAAGGACCGCACGCCAGGGCTGGTCTACCAGGGCTCGATGATCGAGCCGCCCTCCCCGGCTCTGTGGGGATGAGCCGGCTGGTCATCTGCAGCTTTGGCCCTTTTCCACAGGCGCCGGCCAATCCCTCGGCCCTGGCGGTGGAACATCTGGAGCAGGCCGGCTGGGCGCCGCCCGGCGCGCAGGTCAGCTACGCCGTCTTGCCCACCACCTGGGGCGCGGCGGCCCAGACCGCCTTGGCGGCGCGCCAGGCCCATGACGCCGACGCCGTGCTTCTCGTCGGCGTGGCGGTGGGCGCGACGGCGTTTCGCCTAGAGACCGTCGCGCGCAACCGGGCCAGCCAAACTCTAGCGGATGCGGCGGGTGAACGCTGGGATCATCCGCTGATCGATCCGGCGGGACCGGATGAGCGGGCCGTCACCGCGCCGGTGGCGGCGATGGAACGGGCGATACGGGACGAGGGCCTGGCGGTGACCCTGTCGCGCGACGCCGGCAATTACCTCTGCAACTTCACCCTCTATCGCCTGTTGGCGCAGCAGCCCATGACGGCGTTCCTGCACGTGCCGGCTGTTGGGCCTGACGTCAGCCTGGATGACATTGTCCGCGCCGTGCGGACGGCGGCGACAGCCTTGCTGGAACATCTGGGGTAGGATTGGCCATTGATTTATTCGCCCCTCCTCCGCTCATCCCCGCAAAGGCGGGGACCCAGTTCTGTCCAGGAATCGCCACGCTGGAAAGATCTGGATTCCCGCCTTCGCGGGAACGAGCGGGTTTATGGGGTTGGGATCCAACTGTAACGTCGAGAGAGGTAGGATTGCTCATGGACAAATCACGCCTCATTCCGGCCTTCGCCGGCCTCAGCGGCTTTATGGCGGTGGCGGCAGGCGCGTTCGGCGCGCATGGGGCGGCCAGCCCGGCGGCCAAGGCGTGGCTGGAGACGGGCGGGCACTATCAGCTGACCCATGTGGTGGCCGCCCTCGCCTGCTGGATGATGGCGCGCCAGGGCTTATTGCGGTCAGAGTTCAGCGCCTGGCTGTTCCTAGGCGGCGGCCTGATCTTTTCCGGCAGCCTGTATCTGATGGCGTTCGGTGGGCCCCTGATCCTGGGCGCCGTCACCCCCCTCGGCGGCCTGGCCTTGCTCGCGGGCTGGGCCTGGCTGGCGTTCGGCGCCCTTTCCGGTAAGGGCAATCGGGCGGCATAAGGCCCGATATCTGCTGTAGAGCTTGGAGCGCGGCTGCGAATTGGCGATAACAGGCGCCATGGACCGCAATCCGCCATTCTCCTCCGCCCAGGGCCCGTCCGCGCTTCGCCGCGGGCTGTACGGCGAACTGGAGCCCTACGACTTTGACTGGATGTCCACGGGCGACGGTCACGAGGTGTTTTACGAGGTGTGCGGCAACCGGTCGGGCAAGCCGGCGGTCGTGCTGCACGGCGGTCCGGGCGGGGCGATCAACCCCACCATGCGCCGCTTTTTCGACCCCAAGCGCTGGCGCACCGTGCTGTTCGATCAGCGCGGATGCGGACGCTCGCGCCCCAACGCCTCGCTGGACAACAACACCACCTGGGACCTGATCGCCGATATCGAGCGCCTGCGCGAGCATATGGGCGTAGACAAATGGACGGTGTTCGGCGGCTCATGGGGATCGACCCTGGCCCTGGCCTACGCCATCGCCCATCCGGACCGGGTGCAGGCGCTGATCCTGCGCGGGGTGTTCCTGCTGACCCAGCGCGAGCTGAACTGGTTCTACCAGGACGGCGCCTCCATGCTGTTCCCCGACGCCTGGGAGCGGTTCCTCCAGCCGATCCCGCCCGAAGAGCGCGGCGATATGATCGGCGCCTATCACCGCCGCCTGACCCACACGAACCGGGCGACCCGCGCCCAGGCGGCGGCGGCCTGGAGCCAGTGGGAAGGCGACACCATCTCGATCCGAGGGCCCGAGGCGCGCCCGGCCAAGTTCAACGAAGCGGACTTCGCCATCGCCTTCGCCCGCATCGAGTGCCACTATTTCCAGAACAAGGGCTTCTTCGAGCACGACGGCTGGATTCTGAAAAACATCGACCGCATCGCCCACATCCCCGGCTGGATCGTGCAGGGCCGGTTCGATGTGGTCACACCGCTGGAAGCGGCCTGGACGCTGAAGAAGGCCTGGCCTGCCGCGCAGTTTGAGGTGGTGTGGGACGCGGGCCATGCGTCGACCGAGCCGGGTATTATTGACGGGTTGGTGCGGGCGACGGACCAGGCGGCGGCGCTTTAGGGGTTCGAGACTTGAATGGAACCACCCCTTCCGCTCGTTCCCGCGAAAGCGGGAATCCAGGTCTTTCCAGCGTGGCGATTCCTGGACAGGACTGGGTCCCCGCTTTCGCGGGGATGAGCGGAATAGAGTGTTGAAAATTGAACCACCAAGCTCACCAAGAGCACCAAGAGAAATAAAGCACGTCATCCTCGGGGCGCCTGAAAGGCGAACCCGGGGACCCAGCAGCGAAGACCTCAACGCGCGGTATCGCGCCCGGCTTTTAGCCTGGAGCGGCTGGGTCCTCGGCTCGGCCTCGCTTCGCTCGTTGGCCGAGGATGACGGGATTTATTGGTATTCATTCCGCGCCTGCTCCAGCGAAGCGGCAATGTCCGCGATGGAGCGGAACAGGGTCAACGGATCGTCCTTGGACGGAATGAAACCGCGACGGCGCCAGAAACTGGACGCCTCAGCGTCGACGGCATTCGCCATCAGCGCCCGCCCGCCGATCAAGCCTGCCGCTGTGACGCAACGCTCGAGCGCGTGCTTGACCAGGCCCGTGCCGACCCCTTGTCCCGCCCAGCCGACATCGGTGGCCAACTGGCCTAACAAGAGGCAGGGAACGGGATCGGGCGGTTGTCCCGTTCGGATCGCCCTGGGCAGCACGCCGGCGACCACAGCCGTCGGCGCCAGGCCGTAGTAGCCCACCACCCGGCCTTGCTCATGCACCACCAGGACGGCGGTGAAGCCCTTCTGCTGATTGGAGAGCGCGCGGGTCTTTAGCCAATGATCCAGTGTCGGCTTTCCGCATGTAAACGCGGAAACGTCGTGTGCGGCCGACAGCAGCTCTGGCCGAGACAGCGCCAAGGGTCAGGTCTTCGAAGCGGCGTCAGGTTCCCAGGGCGCCGCGCGACGGGCGACTTCAACCATTTCTGGAACTGGCGTCGCCGGCCCGGACACGGCCGCCATGAAGGCGTCGAACCCCTCCGCACTCATCCGGATCAGGCGGTTGTCCATCAGCACGTCCTCGGCGGCGCGCACCGCCGCGTCCCGCACAAAATCCGTGCGCGAGCGGCCGCGCAGGCCGGCGGCGCGGTCGATCATGGCGATGTCCGCCTCCGGCAGGCGCATGGAGATAGGGTGGTCTTTGCGGTCAGCGGTTTGGGGCATGAGAGGGGGGCTCCTTGTGGGTGTATAGGAGCGTGTAGTGCATATTGCAATACGAACACGGCTAGCCCGTGAAATGTCGGGTCCGCCTTGAGGACTATTGGCGGGACGCCAGGATGGGACCTATGAGTTCGGCGGTACTGTAGGCGTCCCGAACTGGGGATAGGTATCGTGTCCCTTAAGTTAAGTTAGCACAGCATCACCGGGCGGGAGATTGATCAGGCGACGGGTGCCCTGTTCCCGCCTCACGCCGGCTTACTCCGCGAAAAGCGAGCGGAGCACGGCGAGCGCGGCGCTCAAGGTTAGGCGGTCTATGGCCCCGACCTTCTTGACCAGACGACGCGCGTCAACCGCGCGGACCTGCTCAAGGAGCATCAGGCCGGATTTACCGGCGAAGGTCGTGGCCACTCTAAAGGGAGCGGGCCGGCTGCCGCTGGTCAGGGGCGCGACGATCAGCACCGGCAGATGGTCGTTTATCTCCGGGGGCGAGATCACCACACAGGGTCGGGTCTTCTGAATCTCACTGCCGACGGTGGGATCGAGGTTGATCAGCCACACCTCGCCGCGCGCAGGGCGAATGTGGGCAGGCTTCACCATGCCCAATCGTCATCGTCGGCGTTTTTGAGTTCAGGCCACTCCAATTGGCCATCGTCGGCATCGGCCAAGGTCTTGGCCGCCTCGGCCCAGCCCTCGCGAGGATGGCGTTGGGCGGGGGAGAGCACAACCCGACCCTCTTGGAGGTCTAGATCGAGCACATCGCCGGTCAAAACGTGAAGGTGAGCCAGGACCGGCTTTGGCAGAAGAATGGCTGCCGAATTGCCCATCCGCCTGATGGCCGCCCGCATGTAAAGCCTCCTTTGTGTGAGCACAAAGTTATAACTTTTCAGGGGTGGTGTTACAACAAAATTATAACTGCGGCGGGAACCCAGGTCCTTCCAGCGTTGCGATCCCTGGACAGAACTGGGTCCCGGCGTCCGCCAGGATGAGCGGAATAAAAGAATTCGTACCCCGACCAGCCTTAAAGCAGCGCGCCCTTGCCGCTGGTGACTTCGGTGTAGCGGTGGACCTTGACCGATTGGACTAGGCCAAAGCCGATCATGACCGTGAGCATGACCGTGCCGCCGAAGGACATCATCGGCATGGGAACGCCGACGACCGGGGCCATGCCCATGACCATGGCGGCGTTGATCAGGACATAGAGGGCGAAGGTGGCGGTGACGCCTGAGCCGGCCAGGCGGCCGAAGTGGCTGTGGGCCAGGCTGGAGGTGCGAAGGGCGATGAGGATTACGGCTAGGTAGAGCACCAGCACCGAGAAGCTGCCGATGAAGCCGAACTCCTCGGCCAGGGTGGCGAAGATGAAGTCGGTGTGTTTTTCCGGCAGAAAATCCAGCTGGCTCTGGGAGCCCAGTTCAAAGCCCCTGCCGAGCAGGCCGCCGGAGCCCAGGGCGATCTTGGACTGCAGGATGTGGTAGCCCGAGCCCGACGGATCGGCCTCCGGGTGCAGGAAGGTCAGCAGCCTGTCGCGCTGGTAGGGCTGCATCACCTTGATCAGCACGGGCACGCCGGCCGCCACGCCGACAGCGCCCAGGATCAGGACCCGTAAGCTGAGCCCCGCCAGGATCACCACCGCCGCACCGGTTAGGGCCAGCAAGATTGCGGTGCCCAGGTCGGGCTCCTTGGCCACCAGCAGGACCGGCACGCCGATCATGGCCGCGGGGATCAGCAGCTTCCAGGAGAAGCGCGCCTCATTGGCCGACAGGCCGTGGTAGAAACGCGCCAGGGCCAGCACCAAGCCGATCTTCATGATTTCCGAAGGCTGGATGCGCACCACGTGCAGATTGAGCCAGCGCTTGGCGCCCAGGGACACCTCGCCCTTGACCATCACCGCCAACAGCAGGATCAGCCCGATCAGATAGAGCGGATAGGCGACGATAAACCAGACCCGGATATCGACCAGGGCCAGCGCCAAGGCCAGCAGAAGGCACAGGCCGAAGCGGATCAGGTGCTTGGCGGCCCAGGGCTCCCACGAACCATTGGCCACCGAATAGAGCATCAGGGCGCCGACGCCGGCGATCAGGCACAACAGGGCGCAGAAGGTCCAGTCGATCTCGCCGAACTTGACGACCAGCCGGTCGCGCTGACCGGGACGGGTAAGGGCGCTGGCGGTCATGTGGGCTTACCGCCTACGATATCGGTCGGCGGCGGCGGCTGCGCGCCCTCCACCGCCTGCCCCGGCGCCGTGGCGGGCATGCTCGGCATCGGCAGCGGGTTTTCGACGCGGGCGCGGATCTCTGGATCCTTGAGCAGGGCTACCCGCATGATTTCGCGCGCCTTGGGCGCGGCGGCCTCGGCCCCGAAACCGCCGTGCTCGACCAGCACGCTCAGGGCGTAGCGCGGATCGTCGTAGGGGGCGAAGGCGATGAACCAGGCGTGGTCGCGCGTGGCCCAATTCCCGACCGCGCCATGCTGGCCATGACCGGTCAGATAGTTGTGCGCCTGAGCCGTGCCGGTCTTGCCGGCCATCTTGATGGGGCCCAGCCCCAGTTGAGCCGCCGCCGCCGCCGTGCCGTTGCCGCTGGTCACGGCGGCCATGGCGTCGCGCACAAAGTCCAGGTGCGCTTTCTGGAACGGTAGATCCGGCGCTTCGTCTCCGGCGGGCTGCAACACCCCGCCGATGGACTTGATCAGACGGGGATTGAGCGCCTTGGTCCCGTTGGCCAGGCGCGCGGCCTGCACGCACAGCTGCAACGGGTTCAGATTCAGATAGCCCTGGCCGATGCCCATGGACGGTGTCTCGCCCGGGTGCCAAGCCGGGTCGCGCGGGAATACCCGGCGCTTATAGGCAGTGTCCGGCACCAAGCCCGCTTTCTGGCCCGGAATGCCGATGTCGAAGATCTCGCCCAGGCCGAAGTGGCGCGCCGTCGCGGCGATCTTGTCGGGGCCGACGCTGAGGGAGCACTGGTAGAAATAGATGTCGCAGGAGGTGGCTATGGCGCCACGTAGATCCTGCGCACCGTGCGCCTTATCGCAGTGCCAAACCCGCCCCCCCCAAGCCCAGGCCTTGTTGCAGACGTGAACCGTGCTGGGGTCATAGCCGTTTTCGAGGGCCGCCAAGGCCACCATGGTCTTGAAGGTCGAGCCTGGCGGATAGGTCGCTGTCAGGGCCTTGTTCAGCAGGGGTTTGCGTTCGTATTCAGCCAGCGCCCGGTAATCGGCGGCCGGCACGCCCTTGACGAACAGGTTGGCGTCGAAACTGGGCGCCGACAGCAGGCAAAGCACATCGCCCGTGCGGCAATCCATCACCACCGCGGCTCCGGATTCCTCGCCGAATACCTCCAGCGCACGGTTCTGAATGTCCGCGTCCAGCGACAGCGCGATATCCTTTCCGGGCACAGCCTGCACATCGCCCCGGGGGTCCTTGCGCACCACCCGGCCGCGGGCGTCGACCTCGACCTTCTGCCCGCCGGCCTTGCCGCGCAGGCTGATGTCCTGGGACTTTTCCACGCCCTGCTTGCCGATGCGGAACCCCGGATGGTGCAGGAGCAACGGATCCTCGCCGGGTCCAACCTTGCTCAGGTCGTCTTCCGATACGCGGGACACATAGCCAATGACGTGGGCAAAGGCGCCGCCGAAATTATAGACCCTGACCTCGCCCATATCGGGCGTGACGCCCGGCAGCTCGGGCAGGCGCGCGTTGATGCTGGCGAAGTCGTCCCAGCTCAGGTCATCGGCGATGGCGACGGGAACATAGCGGGAGCTCTGAGCGAACGCCCTCTGCATCGCCCGCCGCTGATCCGGACCGATGGCGATGACATGGCCGACGGCATCCAGCGTCACATTGATGTCCGTCACCTCGTCGCGCGACACGAGCAGCCGGAAGTTGGGCCGGTTGGACGCCAGCTCCACGCCATTACGATCGACAATTCGACCGCGCGGCGGCGGGATCAGGCGGTAGTTATACTGGTTGCTGGCGGAGAGCTGGCGGTAACGGCCGGATTCGATGAGTTGCAGCTCCATCAACCGGCCGCTCAATGCCAATACGCCCATGCCGGCCAGGCCGCCCATCATCAGGGCGCGCCGGTGGAAAGAGCCCTGACGCTCATTGACCTCATTGAAGAAGATGGTCGGCTGGGCGCTCATCTGAACCGGACGTCGGCGTCTTCGAACCGTTCGATCAGGCAGTGGGCGAAGGGATAGAGCAGCATGGTCGGCGCCAACTGCCATAGGGTGGACACCAGGTTCGGCGCCACGCCTGCATCCAAGCACGTCGCCAAATAGGCTGTGCCGACGGCCACGGCGCAGGCGGCGGCGAACCAGGTCCACATCATGCTGCGGCTTTGGCCGGTCATCATATTGCGCGAGAACAGCACGGTCACATAGGCCGCGATCAGGGCGATGCTCCACAGGCCGGTGGGACTGCCCCAGACCAGGTCAAGGAACAGGCCCATGCCCAACAAGGCGAAGGGCGCGGCGGAGGAAGGGCGCAGCACGCCCCAGGCAAACGCGGGCGCCATGGGAAACACCGGCTCGGGCAGTTGAAGTCCGAACACGCGGATCGGCGCAGCGAACAGCAGGGTGGCGATCATGCAGATCAGGGTGGGAACACCGATCCACTGCCACAGGTCCATCCGCTCGGCTCTAAAGCTCACGGCGTGGCCCCCTGCGGCGGCGGGGCGCCGGTCGGCGCGGGCGCCGCCGACGGGGGTGGGGCCGCCTTTTGACCCTGGACGTGCTGAGAGGACGGCTTGGCGGGCGGCGGAGCGGCGGTCGCCGACGCGACAGACGGGGTAGTGGCGGGACTTGCCCCAGGCGCGGCCATGGTGACGGTCTGGGGCTTGGCGACAGCGGCCGGGCCAGGCGGCAGCGAAATGGCCGACAGTTCTTTCTGGTCCACCAGTTTTGCAAAATCGGTGAACAGCAGGATACGCACGAAGTCGATAGATGTCTCGTCGGCGTCCAGCTGCACGCGCCAAGAGCCGTCAAATCCCTTAACCGCAGTTCCCACCGGCAGTCCGCGCGGCGCCAGGCCGCCATCGCCGGAGGTGAACACACGGTCACCGTTGCGCACCGGGTTCTTGCCGCGCATGTAGTCAAGCTTGGGCGCGGAACTGGCGTCCCCCGTCAGGATCGCACGGGCGTTGGTGCGATCGATCAAAACCGGCAACCGGCTGGCCACGTCGGTCAGCAGCAGGATGCGGCTGGCGCCTCTCGTGACCCCAATGACCCGACCGATCAGGCCTCGGTCACTCATCACCGGGTTGCCGACCTCAACGCCGTGTTCCTTGCCTACATCAGCCAGGCGCGTGTCGGAAAAGGGTCCGCGCGCGTCCAATATCACCCGGGCGGCCACCATCGGCACGGGCGGGTCGGTGCGGAACCCCAGGAGCGCCTTATACCGCTCGTTGATATTGCGCAGAGCCACATCTTCGTCGCGCAGGCGTTTCAGATCGTCCACTTCCTGGCGCAATCGGCGGTTTTCCGAGCCCGCGAAGAAATAGTCTTTCAGATAGTCGCTGGCCTGGCCGGCCATGCGGCCGGGAGCGGCCAGGACTTCGCCGGCGGGCGTGTTCACCGTATCGGCGACTGCTCGCGCGGTGCTGTAGGCCGACGCCCGAAAGGTTTCCCGTCGGTCGCTGATCAACAGGGCGACAGCAATCACCGCGGCGACCACCACGGCGACAGCAACGGTCCAGGTCAGTGGAACCTTGAGGTCTTGAAAATGTCCGTCGCGATAGGACAACCCGTCGTCTCCCGCGCCAGATGCGAGTCCCGCAATGATACGGTCTTAAGGCGATTAGGCCAGAGTCGACTCTAAAACACCCTTCATCCAGCGGGGATGTTCAAGAACCTTGCCACAGCCGAGCGCCACGCAGGACAGGGGATCGTCGGCCACCGTCACCGGCAGGCCGGTGTGGTCGCGGATTTCCGCATCCAGGCCGCGCAGCAGGGCGCCGCCGCCCGTGAGCATGATGCCTTTATCGGCGATGTCGGACGCCAGTTCCGGGGGCGTGGCTTCCAGCGCCACCTTGACCGCTTCGACGATCTGCCCGACCGGCTCGGCCAGGGCGTCCGCCGCCTGCTTTTCCGAAATGCGCACTTCGCGCGGCACGCCCTGCATCAGGTCGCGGCCCTTGACCTCAATCGCCAGGCCTTCGCCGTCGGCCGGCGCACGGGCCGTACCAATTTCCTTCTTGATCCGCTCGGCCGTGGTCTCGCCGATCAGCAGATTATGGTTGCGGCGCATGTAGGAGATGATCGCCTCGTCCATCTTGTCGCCGCCCACCCGCACCGAGCGCGAATAGACGATTCCGGACAAGGACAGGACGGCCACCTCTGTGGTGCCGCCGCCGATATCGACCACCATCGAACCGGTGGGCTCGTGAATGGGCAGGCCGGCGCCGATGGCTGCGGCCATGGGCTCGTCGATCAGACCGACCCGGCGCGCGGAGGCGTTCAGGCAGCTGTCGTTAATGGCGCGGCGCTCAACGGCGGTGGCGCCTGAGGGCACGCATACGATCACCTTGGGGTTCACGAAGCCCTTGCGGTTGTGAACCTTGCGGATGAAGTACTTGATCATCTCCTCGGCCACTTCGAAGTCGGCGATCACGCCGTCACGCATGGGCCGGATCGCTTCCATGTGACCGGGCGTGCGGCCCAGCATCTGCTTGGCCTCTATGCCCACGGCATGGACCACCTTGCGGCCGCCGACGTTACGCAGCGCCACCACCGACGGCTCGTTCAGGACAATGCCCTTGCCCTTCATGTAGATGAGGGTGTTGGCGGTGCCGAGGTCGATGGCGATATCGTTGGATATGACGCCGAAGAGTGACGAGAACATGCAGTGCCTGGCGGGGTCGGACGATGGATGGGGCGTTCGCTCCGCCGACGCCACGACAAAAAGGCGGCAACACGCATAGAGGGTCGACGGATAGGACCGTTTGCCCTGATGGGCTTTTCATTTCAAGGCTTTTCGCTGTCCCGCTGCGCCTGCGAAGCTCCGTTCGCGCGTTAGGCGAGAATAAGCCGGTCACGTCTGCGTGTAACCCACTCATCCCAAATACGTTTCCCGTCAGTTCAGCGCTGTCAGAGCCACGCCGGCGGCCGTCACGGCGCCCGCGCTCCATTGCCACAGGCTGAGCCGCTCGCTGAATAGTCTGCGTCCAGCCAGGGCCGCCACGGGCGCCTCGATCACGCCCAGGGCGCGAACAGACGCCGCCGGCGCCAGGGCCAGGGCGGTGAGCCAGCAGCAGGAGGCCAAGGCGCCGAACAGACCGGCGCCCAGGGACTGACGCCAAGCGGCGAATACCGCGCGCAGGGCGGCCCGGTCCCACGCCACCAGCAGGCTGCTCAGCGCCAGACTCTGCAGGGCTTGAGTTACACACACGGTGCTGACCGCGGCGAATACTGGATTGTGTGGGTCCAGCTGTACCGCCGCCTGGCGATAGGCGTTGAGCGAATAGCCGAAAGCCAAACCGGACAGCAGGCCGAAGACCGCGCCGCTGATCGGCTGTGATCCGCCGGCCTCGCGTGGCCAAGTCAGTACGAGCAGGCCGGCGGTGGCGGTCGCCACGCCTATCCACGCCAAGGTGCTCAGTTGGTCGTGGAACACGAGCAGCCCAATGACCGCCGCCAGCGGCAGGGCGCTTTGCTGCATGGCCGTGCCCACGGCGAAGCCCGCCCGCCGCATGGCTGTCAGCAAACTGGCCGTGGCCAGAACCTGAGTGGCCGCGCCGGATGCCGCCGTCCACCAGAACGACGCCGTCAAATGCAGCTGTGCGCTGGGCGTGAAAAGGCGGGCGACTAAGGCGATGGCCAAGGCGAACGGCAGCCCGAACAGGAAGCGCACCAAGGTGGCAGCCCACGGCCCAGACCTGGGCAACAGTCCCCGCTGCAGGGCGTTGCGGGCGACCTGCAGGGTCGAGGCGGCGATGGTGGCGGGGATCCAGATGAGGGTGAACATGGACAAATTCCTCCCTTCCCCCTCGAGGGGGGAAGGGCGGGGATGGGGGTGCTCGCACCGAAGTTGACGGAAGGATACGGGAGGCGGGACAGCCTCCAATGCCACCTGGCAAGGTCGAGGGCCGCACCCCCAACCCTTCCCTTCCCCCCTTGAGGGGGAAGGGTTTTAGAACCCTGAAGCGATGAGGGGTTCGGGGGCGGTCTTTTCGCGGCGCTGGAGCAGGTTGTTCAGGGCGTTGACGTAGGCCTTGGCCGCAGCGGTCAGGGTGTCGGTGTCGGCCGCGTGGCCGGTGGCGATGTGGCCGCCGTCCTCCAGCCGGACCGAGACCTGGGCCTGGGCGTCGGTGCCTTCGGTGACGGCGTGCACCTGGAACAGGCGCAGCTCCGCCTCGTGCGGCACGATCTGGTGGATCGCGTTGAACACCGCATCGACGGGGCCATCGCCCGTGCAGGAGGCCTCCTTGGGCTCGCCGTCCACCACCAGGGTCAGATCGGCCGATTGACCTTCGGTGCCGGCGATCACCCTCAGACGTTGCACGGCTATGCGCTCGGACCCGCTCGCCAGGCCGTCATCGACCAGGGCGATGATGTCGTCGTCGTAGACGTGCTTCTTCTTGTCAGCCAAGTCCTTGAACCGCTGGAAGGCCTCGTCCAGAGCGTTGGCGCCCAGTTCGTAGCCCAGGGCGGTCAGCTTTTCGCGGAAGGCGTGGCGGCCGGAGTGCTTGCCCATGACCAGATTGGTGGCGCCCTGCCCCACGTCTTCGGGCCGCATGATCTCGTAGGTCTCGGCGTTCTTGAGCATGCCGTCCTGGTGGATGCCGCTCTCGTGGGCGAAGGCGTTCTTGCCGACGATGGCCTTGTTGTACTGCACCGGAAAACCGGTGATGGCCGAGACATAGCGGCTGGCGCGGGTGATGTGCTCGCTGACCACGCCGGTGTGGTAGGCCAGCCGGTCGCCGCGCACCTTCAGGGCCATCACCACCTCTTCCAAGGCCGCATTGCCCGCCCGTTCGCCCAGGCCATTGACGGCGCATTCAATCTGGCGCGCCCCGCCCAGCAACCCGGCCAGGCTGTTGGCCACGGCCAGGCCCAGGTCGTTGTGACAATGGGTGGAGAAGATCACCCCGTCCGCGCCCGGAACGTTCTCGATCAGGTCGCGGAAGATCTCGGTGTATTCGGTGGGGTAGCTGTAGCCGACAGTGTCGGGGATGTTGATCGTCTGGGCCCCGGCCTTGATCGCGGCCTCCACGCAGCGGCGCAGGAAGTCCCGCTCGGTGCGTGTGGCGTCCTCGGCCGACCATTCCACATCGCCGCACAGGTTGCGCGCCAGGGTCACCGAGCTGGTGACTAGATCCAGCACCTCGTGCGGCTCCTTGTTCAGCTTCCACTTCATGTGCACCGGACTGGTGGACAGGAAGGTATGGATGCGGCCGCGCTTGGCCCCGCGCACCGCTTCGCCGCAGCGCTCAATGTCCTTGGCGCCCGCGCGGGCCAGGCCGCAGACGGTGCTTTCGGTGACGATCTCGGAGATGCGCCGGACGGACTCGAAGTCGCCGTTGGAAGCGATGGGGAAGCCCGCCTCGATCACGTCGACGCGCATCTCCTCCAGGATCTTGGCCAGCTCCAGCTTTTCATCGAGCGACATGGAGGCGCCCGGCGACTGCTCGCCGTCGCGCATGGTGGTGTCGAAAATGATGACGCGATCCGATTGGGACGCGGACTTGCCCCCGTGCTGGGAGCCTTCAGATTGTACGGACATGGAATTTTCTCTTCGCGGGAATGGACGTCGCAGTGTCTTTCACAGACCCCCTGCGCGCCGGGCCGCGATCAATACGCGGCTAGGGCGCCCAGGGGCCGCTAAGCCCCAGTCGCAGGCCCAGGATGAGTTCCTGGGCGAAAATGGCCATGGTCGAAGCCGTACGCATGGCGGCTATGTAGCGAAAACGGCCGGTCAGAGCAAGCGGGGAGCCGGAATTGTCGCAATCGCATACGGACGGTGGCGCTGCGCTGCAACACGAGCTAAACCCGCGCGCAACACCAAACGGAGCTTTCCCATGTCCCTGGAATCCGCCGCCCTGAAGCGCGTCAAACCGTCCGCGACCTTGGCCGTCGACGCCAAGGCCCGCGCCCTGATCGCCGAAGGCCGCAATGTGATCGGCCTGGCGGCCGGCCAGCCGGATTTCGATACGCCGGACAACATCAAGGAAGCGGCCATCGCGGCCATCCGCGAGGGCAAGACCAAGTACACGGACGTGGACGGCACGCCCGAACTGAAGGACGCGGTGGCCGCCAAGTTCAAGCGCGAGAACGGCTTGGACTATAAGCGCAGCCAGATCCACGTGGCGCCGGGCGGCAAGCCGGTGCTGTTCAACGCCCTGGTCGCGACCCTGAACCCCGGCGACGAGGTGATCGTGCCGGCGCCCTATTGGGTGTCCTATCCGGACATGGTGCTGCTGGCCGGCGGTGAGCCGGTGCGGGTGGCCACCCGCGAAGAGGACGGGTTTAAGCTGAAGCCCCAGGCCCTGGAGGCGGCGATCACGCCGCGCACCAAGTGGCTGATCCTCAATTCGCCGTCCAACCCCACTGGCGGGACCTATAGCGCCGCCGAGCTGCGCGCCCTGGCGGACGTGCTGCTGAAGCACCCGCAGGTGTGGGTGATGAGCGACGATATGTATGAGCACCTGCTCTACGACGGCTTCGAATTCGCCACCATCGCCCAGGTCGAGCCCAAGCTTTACGAGCGCACCTTGACGGTGAACGGCGTGTCCAAGGCCTATGCTATGACCGGCTGGCGCATCGGCTATGCGGGCGGCCCCGAAGCGCTGATCAATCTGATGCGCAAGCTGGAAAGTCAGTCGACCTCCAACCCCTGCTCCATCGCCCAGGCCGCCGCCGTTGAAGCTTTGAACGGCACCCAAGAGTTCCTGGCGCCGCGCGCCGAAGCCTTCCGCAAACGCCGCGACCTGGTTGTGTCGATGCTCAACCAAGCCACCGGCATCACCTGCATCAAGCCGGAAGGCGCCTTCTACGTCTATCCCTCCTGCGCCGGCCTGATCGGCAAGACCGCGCCTTCGGGCAAGGTCATTGAATCAGACGCGGACTTCGCGGGCGAATTGCTCGACGCCGAGGGCGTGGCCGTGGTGCACGGGGCGGCGTTCGGCCTGTCGCCCTATTTCCGCATCTCCTACGCCACGTCGGAGAAGGTGCTGGAAGACGCCTGTGGGCGGATTCAGCGGTTCGCGGCGGCGTGTAAATAGGCGGGAACGAGCGTGCTCCCCCGTGCAACGGGGGAGCTGTAACGGAGTGACTGAGGGGGCGTGCAATCGCACTTCGGCCAGGATCATCTGGACCACGGAATCCGGATCCTTGAGTAAATTTGCGCCAATTCTGAAGGTCGATATTCCACGCGCTGCCAGCCAAACGTCGCGCCTCATGTCATGCGCTTGGGCGTCTGGTGAATCGTGACTCTCACCGTCGATTTCGATAGCGAGCCGGGCTTCGCTGCAAAAGAAGTCGACGATGTAAGGCCCTATCGGATGTTGACGACCGAAATGGTAGCCGCCGAGCTGCCGGCCCTTCAGCCGGACCCATAGGCCCAGTTCCGGGCCGTTCAGCGCCTTGCGAAATCGGCGGGCACGCTTGTGAATGATGGTCTGCGACCGCACGCCCCCTCCACCACTTCGTGGTCCCCCTCCCCCGCTGCGCGGTGGAGGACGCCTTACTTTATGCCGCCCGGCTCACGGCGAACGCGGCAAGGGATTGCAAGGCCCGCCGCCAGTCGTTGTCGGGGAATATCGCCAAGGCCTGCTGGGCCTGCTCGGCATATTCGGAGGCGAGGTCCAGGGTGGCTTCCAGGGCGCCGGTGCCGACGACCAACTCGCGCGCCCGGCGGAAGTCGCCGTCGGCCTGTTCCAGCCGGCCGATGACCCGCTCCCAGAACGGCGCCTCGCGCGCGCCTGAGCGCGCTACGGCCAGGATCAGGGGCATGGTGGCCTTGCCCTCGCGGAAATCATCGCCCGCGTTCTTGCCCAGGGTCTCGGTCACCCCGCCGTAGTCCAGGGCGTCGTCCGTCAGCTGGAAAGCCAGGCCCAGACACAGGCCGTATTCGCGCAGGGCCGCGATCTGGCGATCGCCCGCCCCTGCGGCTACAGCGCCGGCCTCGGCCGCGGCCGCGAACAGTTCGGCGGTCTTGGCCCGGACGATCTCAATATAGACCTCCTGGTTCAGGTTCAGGTCGTGGGCGCGGGTCAGCTGCAGCACCTCGCCCTCGGCGATCACGCTGGAGGCCTTGGCCAGGATATCGAGCGCCCGCAATGAGCCCGTCTCCACCATCAGCTCAAAGGCGCGGGCGAATAGGAAGTCGCCCACCAGGACGCTGGAAGCCCCGCCCCAGATCAGGTGCGCGGCCACCTTGCCCCGGCGCAACTGCGAGCCGTCCACCACGTCGTCGTGCAGCAAGGTGGCGGTGTGGATGAACTCGACAGCCGCCGCCAGCTTCAGGCAATGGTCGTCGCGACCGCCCGCCAGCCGGTCAGCCGCCAGGGTCAGCAGCGGGCGCAGACGTTTGCCGCCTGCCGAGATGAGGTGCTCGGCCAGAGCTGGAATGGTGGGAACCGGACTGTCCATCCGCGCCAGGATCAGCGCGTCGACCCCGGCCATGTCGACCGCCGCCAACCTTGCCAGGCCTTCGACCGAACCGACTGACCGGGTAACGGCCTGTTTTACTGCGTCCAAGAGGCGGCTCCTTAACGGCGTCCGGGTCAGGTCCGTAAATCGGTCGGGACAATGGTCGCCTGACAGGTCAGGGTCAAGCAGAGTAAAGGTAAGGGATGCGGAGCCCAAAGGCTATGAACGCCCAATCGCCGGACAATGCGTTCAGCAACGACCATGTTCTGGGCGGGCGACTGTCCCTGCGCCAGCCGCGTAAAGGCTATCGCGCGGGGCTAGACGCCGCCCTATTGGCGGCGGCTTGCGACACGGCCGACGGGGCCCGCGTTCTGGACGCCGGCTGTGGGCCGGGCGCAGCTTTGTTGCCGGCCGCGCATCGGCGGCCCTTGACGCGATTTGTAGGCGTTGAGCGCGATCCTGAAGCCCTGGCCCTGGCGCGAGAAAACATCTGCGCCAACGGGCTGGACGGCCGGGTATCGGCCCTGGCGGGCGATGTGACGCAGCGGTTCTCCACCCTTGGCCTCGAACCCTTCGATGCGGTGATGAGCAATCCGCCGTTCTTCGACGATCCCGCCGCCATTCGCGGTCCCGCGCCCGAACGCGAGGGCGCCTATCTAGCTGACGGCGGCCTGGAAGCGTGGACCCGCTTCATGCTCAAGGCCGTGCGCGAGGGCGGGAGCCTCACCTTGATCCATCGCGCCGACCGCCTGGCCGACATCCTGGCGTTGATGGGCCAGGGCGCGGGCTCGTTCCGTATCCGTCCGGTCCAGCCCTTCGCGGACGAACCCGCAAAACGGGTGCTGGTGCGGGCGATCAAGACCGGCAAGGCCCCGCTGGTGCTGCTGCCGGCCCTGGTCCTGCACGACCGCGACGGCGGTAAGCATACGGCGCATGTGGAGGCGATCCTCAGGGGCGAGGCGGATTTGGGGTGGGGATGATGAGCGACGCCTGCCTTACATTCCCCACACCCGTCACCCTAGGGCTTGTCCCTAGGGTCCAGGGGTCCGGCCGCACGCCGCAGGGCGTAACGCACTTCCTGCCAAACGAGCAAAAGTTGAACCTTGGATCCTAGGGACAAGCCCTAGGATGACGGAAAAGGTAATGTTTTACTGAGGTTTGAAGCTGACGGCTTCAATCCGAATACAGCTTCACCGCGTCCAGGCACATCTCAAAGCCGGTCAGGTCGCCGTAGGTGTCGGCGGTGACCACGACGAATAGGCGCCGGGCCTCGGCCCATATCATCAGGTCCTCGGGCAAGCCGAAATCCTCGACCTCGCCGCCGAAACTGTCCCGCACGACGCCCTGACGATCCAGCTCAAGGCCCATCATCGCCTCGATCCGCGTGCGAAGTTCGGCGTCCTCCTCGGTCTCGACATTGAGATAGGCGAACACCGGCTTGCCCAGCCCCGCCAGGAAGCCCGCCTCAAACGCGGCGCCCGTGTTGCAGCTGGGACCGCGCCAGGGGGTCAGATTGAGAATGGCCGCATCGGCCAGGCGCAGGCGCTGGACCCGGTCGGCGTAGATTTCGCGGGCCATGGCTTCGGACGGCTCGGTTTCCACCAGCACGCTTTCGGTGGACAGGACCGGGACAAAGCCCTTGGCCTGGCAAAGGGCGCGCTTTTCGGCAAGCAGCCGCTCGCTGTCCTGCATGGCCGCATCCGGTCCGCCGATATAGAGCGAAACGATGCGGCGCATGGGACTAGGCTCTCGGGCTTAGGCCCAGGCAATCAGTTCTTGGACTGATCGACCAGGCGGTTTTTGGTGATCCAGGGCATCATGCCGCGCAGGCGGGCGCCGACCTCTTCGATCGGATGCTCAGCGGCGCGGCGGCGGGTGGCCTTGAACGACGGCTGACCCACAGCGTTCTCGGCCATGAAGTCGCGAACGAAGCGGCCAGACTGGATGTCCTCCAGCACGCGCTTCATCTCGGCCTTGGTCTCCGGCGTGATGATGCGCGGTCCGGTGACGTACTGGCCATATTCAGCGGTGTTGGAGATGGAGTAGTCCATGTTGGCGATGCCGCCTTCATAGATCAGGTCCACGATCAGCTTCACCTCGTGCAGGCACTCGAAATAAGCCATTTCCGGGGCGTAGCCCGCCTCGGTCAGGGTCTCAAAGCCCGCGCGGATCAACTCGACCAGACCACCGCACAGCACGGCCTGTTCGCCGAACAGGTCGGTTTCGCATTCCTCGCGGAAGGTGGTCTCGATGATGCCTGAGCGACCGCCGCCGATGGCGGAGGCATAGGCTAGGCCCAGCTCGTGGGCGCCGCCCGAGGCGTTTTGGTGCACGGCCAGCAGGCAGGGCACGCCGCCGCCCTTGGCGTACTCGCCGCGCACGGTGTGGCCCGGACCCTTGGGCGCCACCATCAGCACGTCGATGGTCGACTTGGGCTCGATCAGCTGGAAGTGGACGTTCAAACCGTGGGCGAACAGCAGGGCCGCGCCGTCGCGGATATTGGGCGCGATGTCCTTGGCGTAGATTTCGCGCTGGTGCTCGTCCGGCGCCAGGATCATCAGCAAGTCGGCCCAGGCGGCGGCTTCGGCCACCGTCATGACCTTCAGGCCCTCGCCTTCGGCCTTCTTGGCGGTGGCGGAGCCGGGCCGCAGGGCGACCGCGAGGTTCTTGATCCCGGAGTCGCGCAGGTTCAGGGCGTGAGCGTGGCCTTGCGAACCATAGCCGACAATGGCGATCTTCTTGTCGAGCAGGCGGGCGAGGTCGGCGTCGCGATCATAGTAGACGCGCATGTGAGATCTCCGGAGCGCAAAGGACGGCCGCCCCTTTTGAGGGCGGCCGTTGGAAAGGCCGCTATCGACCTCCTTTTCGCTCTCGCGTCAAGCCGCGCGGCCTGACCAATCACCAGAACAGGTTGCGCGCCACATCCAGGATGTAGCCGTCGGCGGGCCGGACCAGCAGGGCGTCGTTACCGACGCGGACCCACTCAAAGCCATAGGGCGGCGCGGACAGGCCATAGTTCCAGTAGTCATAGAGCGTGTAGTTGTTGGAGAAGAATGGCGAAGGCAAGAACTGGCCGAAGCTCCAGGCCCGATAGCCGAAGCCGCGCGGGAAAGAATAGGCCGGGCCCCGGAAGCGCCGATCAGCATTCCACTCATGACGCCCATCTTGACCGCGCTGATAGTCGCGCTGGCCCTGGCCGCCCCAGGCTTGGGGGCCGGGGTTCGGACCACGGTCGTTGCCGCGCCGGTCCTGTCCGCCCCAGGCTTGGCCGCCGGGGTTGGCGCCTCGGTCGTTGCCGCGCCCTTGATTGCGATAGTTATCATGCTCTTGGCCGCGATTGTCGTTACGGCCCAAGTAGCCCTGTTGCGGGGCTTGGCCCTGTTGCCAGCCCTGGTTTGGTTGGCGAGCCCGAGAGCCGAATAAAGGGCCGGACTGCGGGCCGGCGGGCGCTGCGCCCTGACCGCCCTGAAAACGCCCGCCCTGGCCTTGGGGGGCCGCTGGCGCTTGGGCTTGGGGCTGAGCTGGGGCCTGAGCCTGGGGAGCGCCTTGCGAGCCCTGGCGTCCGCCACCCATGCCGCGATGGTGTTGATCGTCCTGCTGCTGGGCGTTGGCGGCCGCGCCGCTGAGCAGCGACAAGGCGAACGCCGTTGCGATGAACCTCTTCATGTTCGTACTCCCAAGAACGCGCCCTATCGGTGCGTATTGGCAGGCAATGTGAGCGCCGCCATATGAACTCGACTTGAACAGGGCGAAGACTGATCGTTCAGGGAGCCGCTCGGCGACGTCATCGCACGCTTTCGTCAAGCTTAGCCGCTTTGCAGGCTAGCAAAGGTCCTGCGGATGGGCTTTGTTCAACCGACAGCCTTGCAATAAGGCCAGAGTCGCCGACGAAAGGTCGGCTCGCGGAGGAGACACCATATGGCCCGAGTAGCGATCGTCACCGGCGGCAGCCGCGGCATCGGCGAAGCGATCTCATTGGCGCTGCAGGCGCAGGGAATGAAGGTCGCGGCCAACTACGCCGGCAATGACGAACGCGCCAAGGCCTTCACCGCCAAGACCGGCATTCCGACCTATAAATGGGATGTGGGCGACCATCAGGCCTGTCTGGACGGGGTCAAGCAGGTGGAGGCCGATCTCGGCCTCGTGGACGTGCTGGTCAACAACGCCGGCATCACCCGTGACGGCACCATGCTGAAGATGACCTATGAGATGTGGGACGAAGTTATCCGAGTAAACCTGGGCGGCTGTTTCAACATGGCCAAGGCGGTGTTCGGCGGGATGCGCGAGCGTGGCTTCGGCCGCATCGTCAACATCGGCTCGATCAACGGCCAAGCCGGCCAATACGGCCAGGTTAATTACGCGGCGGCCAAGAGCGGCATCCACGGTTTCACCAAAGCCCTGGCCCAGGAAGGCGCCAAGTTCGGGGTGACCGTCAACGCCATCGCCCCCGGCTACATCGATACAGACATGGTGTCCGCGGTGCCCGCCGACGTGCTGGCCAAGATCATCGCCAAGATCCCTGTCGGGCGTCTGGGTCACGCCGAGGAAATCGCCCGGGGCGTCGCCTTCCTGTGCAGCGAGGACGGCGGCTTCATCACTGGCTCAACCCTGTCGCTAAACGGCGGGCAGCATATGTACTGATCGCCTTAGCGGTTAGGATTGCTGTGGGTTATTGGCTCGTCCGGCGGTTTCGTGAATGGCCAAGGCCGATTCGCGCTATAGGCTGACGGTCATGAACGCGGTCTCGCCCATCCTCGCGCATACCCATCCGGAGCGACAGTATCTGGACCTGTTGGCCGACGTGCTGACGCACGGAGCGCGGCGCGAGGATCGGACGGGCACGGGTACCCTTGGGGTGTTCGGACGGCAGATCCGCTTTGATCTGAGCCAGGGCTTTCCCTTGCTCACCACCAAGAAGCTGCACGTCAAATCCATTGTGGTTGAGCTGCTGTGGTTCCTGCGCGGCGACACCAATATCCGCTGGTTGCAGGAACGCGGGGTTTCCATCTGGAACGCGTGGGCCGACGCGGACGGCGATCTGGGCCCGGTCTATGGCAAGCAATGGCGCTCGTGGGCGGCGCCGGATGGTCGAATGATCGACCAGATTTCCAATCTTGTCCGTAGCTTGAAGCAAAACCCTTATAGCCGCCGCCACATTGTCTCGGCCTGGAACCCGGCCGATGTGGACGACATGGCCCTGCCGCCCTGCCACTGCCTGTTCCAGTTCTTCGTGGCGCCGGGCGCCGACGGCGTGGACCGGCTGTCGTGCCAGCTCTACCAGCGCTCAGCGGACCTGTTCTTAGGCGTGCCGTTCAACATCGGCTCCTACGCCTTGTTGACCCTGATGATGGCTCAGGTGACCGGCTTGGCCCCCGGCGAATTCGTCCACACCTTCGGCGATGCGCACCTCTATCTGAACCATGTGGAACAGGCCAAAACCCAGCTCGAACGCGAGCCGCGCCCCTTCCCCACACTGAAGATCGCCCCCAAAACCGACCTGTTCGCCTTTGAAGAGGCCGACTTCGTACTGGAAGGCTACGACCCCCATCCGCACATCAAGGCCGCGGTGGCGGTGTGAGCTTGCCCCTAGTCGCCCTGGTGCTGGCTCGGGCCAAGAACGGCGTGATCGGCAAGGACGGCGCCCTGCCCTGGCGATTGAAATCCGACCTGGCCCTGTTCAAGGCCACAACCCTGTTCAAGCCGGTCATCATGGGCCGCAAGACCTGGGACTCTCTGCCGAGACAGCCCCTGCCCGGCCGCCTGAACGTGGTGCTGTCGCGCGATGGATTCTTTGAGCCGGAGGGCGCGCTGGTGTGCGAGACCTTCGATGAGGCGCTGCAGATCGCCCGCGAGCAGGCGGCCGACGACGGGGCCGAGGAGGTCTGTGTGATCGGCGGGGCGGCGGTGTTCGAGGCGGCCTGGCCCAAGGCGCGGCGGCTCTATATCACCGAGGTGCAGGCCGAGGTGGAGGGCGACGTGTCGTTCCCCGCCTTTGACGAGGGCGCTTGGCGCGAGGTCCGCCGTGAGGCGCATCCAGCCGGGCCGGAGGACGAGTATCCCTTCCTGTTCCGCGTGTTGGAGCGTTAGGGCGGATCGCCGTTGAGGCTGGGGCTCAAATTGCCCGCGCAACGAATAGAAAAAATTGAACCACGAAGCACACGAAGAACACCAAGAGGTCGGCGCTATCGGCGGGCCACAGGCTCGCGAAGCGAGAATGGATTGATCGCGCATTTGCGCGATCCTTCGTGTTCTTCGTGTGCTTCGTGGTTCGATAATCTCGGTCCGGGCATGCGCCGGGCGGACCTAGCTCAACTCGCAGGCCAGCTTGACCAGGGCCAAGGCCGCCGCCGCGCCGCAGCCCTCGCCCGTGGACATCGCCAGATCGACCACTGGCTCCAGACCCAGGCGTTGCAGCATGCGCGCGTGGCCTGGTTCGGGCGTCAGGTCGCCGGCCATCACATGTGAGATCGCGTGCGGATCTAGCGCGTGCAGCACGGCGGCGGCCGCGGCCGCGCCATAGCCGTCGAGCAGCACCGGGACGCCCTGGTTGCGTGCGGCTAGAATCGCCCCGGCGATGGCGGCGGTCTGACGCCCGCCCAGGTGGCGAAGGATATCCAGCGGCCCCGGCGCCGGTCCGGCTTGCGCGTGCAGCCGCTTCACGGCCGCGCGGACCGCCTCGCCGTCGTGGTCGGTCCAATCGCCGGGCTCGCCGCCGAAAAGGGCCAGGGCGATGGCGGCGCTTGAGGCCTGTCCGTCCAACGTGATCTCGCCCAACACCAGCAGGTCAGGCTGTTTGGCCAGGGCCTCCATGCCGAAGGCCATGGTGGCGGCGCATTCCCGCTCGCTCATGGCCGCATGTCCGACGATGTCGCCCACGGGCCGCTCAATCGCCAGGTCGAAGGCTTCCAGTCCGGCCCCCGCCGCCTGGGCCAGGGCGTTGATGGTCGCGCCGCCAGCGGCGATCAGCTCCAGTCGCCCCCGCAGGGCGGCGGTCTGCGACTCTGCGTAACTGCCGGCATAAAGGGCGATGATGGGCCTGAGGACCCTGGGCCTTCCCTCCGCCGACCACGCCGATAACCACGCGGCGATGCGGCCCAGCCTGCCCCACGCCAGATCGGGAACCAGCCCCGCCAGGCGAGCTTCGGACAGCCCGGCGATCAGGGCCTTGATGTCGTCGAAGGGGCTGGCGGTCATGGATGCGCTAGGGCCGGATGCTGTGGCGAAGGCCGCTGATTGGCCCGCCTGAACGCGCCGCGCAAGCGATTCACGCGTTGAAAACCCCTAGGCGGTAAAGTGGCGACATAGGGTCGAACATACGGCCCAGTTCGTGATGGGTGTTCTTCCATGCTCAGATTGGCGGTCGTTGCCGCGATCGGGATGCTGTCGGCCGTGAACGTCGCCCAAGCGGTGATCGCTCGCACGCCCGCGCAAGACCTTGCCTTGTTGCCGATCCAGGCCGAGGCAATGTCCTTGCGTGGGCCGGAGGCCTCTGACGCCGCACCCGCCGATCAGACCGTCCGCGATGCGCAACTGACCAAGTCCGCCGACGGCCACTATTGGGCCCAGGGCGATGTCGATGGGACCGAGGTGCGCTTTCTAGTGGACACCGGCGCCTCCACCGTGGCCCTGACCGGCGAAGACGCCCGGCGCCTGGGCTTCGACCCCCAATCCCTGACCTATGACGTGCCCGTGCACACCGCCAGCGGCGCGGCGCACGCGGCCCACATCCATCTGCCGAGCCTGTCTGTCGGCGGCGCGCGGGTGGAGGACGTGGACGCCATGGTGGTGAACCAGGGCCTGACGACGTCCCTGTTGGGCATGAGCTATCTTGGGCGTCTGTCGCGCTTTGAAGCCACACCCCAGGCCCTGATCCTCAGGCCCTGAGGGCTTCTGCGGGGGCGGACGCGCGGCCGGCCACGGCGTCCAACGCCCGGTCCAACACCTCGACGCCCGCGCCGGACTTGACCCCCTCCACCGTCAGGATGCGCCGCCAGGTGCGCGCACCCGGACGGCCGTGGAACAGGCCCATCATGTGCCGGGCTATGGCGTAGAACGGCGTGCCGCGCGCCAGTTCCCGTTCCACATAAGGCCTGTAGGCCAGCACGGCCGCGTCAGGCGTCACGTCCGGCAGGGCCGGATCGAACAGCCGCCGGTCAGCTTCACCGAGGACGCCTGGGTCGTGATAGGCCGCGCGGCCCAGCATCACCCCGTCCAGCCCGGCGTCCAGGTGCTCCAGCGCCTGGTCCAGGGAGCCCAGGCCGCCGTTCAGCACGATGGTCAGGTGCGGCCGTTCGGCCTTCAGCCGATGCACGAGGGCGTAGTCCAGGGGCGGGACATCGCGGTTCTGTTTGGGGCTGAGGCCCTCCAACCATGCCTTGCGCGCGTGGACAGCGAACACCGTCACGCCGGCGGCGGCGCATAGATCGACCAGGCGAAACAGGCTGTCCTGCGGCTCTTGTTCGTCCACGCCGATGCGGCATTTGACGGTGGCGGGCACGGACACCGTCGCGCGGATCGCCGCCATGCAGTCGGCCACCCGCTCGGGCTCGCGCATCAGGCAGGCGCCGAACCGCCCGCTCTGCACCCGGTCCGACGGGCAGCCGACATTGAGGTTGATCTCGTCGTAGCCAAAGTCCGCCCCGATCCGCGCGGCGGCGGCCACATCGTCCGGCTCCGAACCGCCCAATTGCAGCGCCACGGGGTGTTCGGCGGGGCTGAAGGCCAGCAGCCGGGCCGGGTCGCCGTGGAGCAACGCGCCGGTGGTAACCATCTCCGTATAGAGGCGCGCCCGGCGCGACAGCACCCGATGCAGCGCCCGGCAATGCCGGTCGGTCCAGTCCATCATGGGTGCAATGGACAATCTATGTGCTTGAAATTGCGTCACTTTTCCATTACAAATCAAGTGGTTCGGCGCTGACCGGCGTCGCCCTTCCTACGCTATTTTTCGACCGTTTTCGCCACGTTTCGACATCTCACTGCACCGGATTTGCACCCAAAATGGCATCGATCCGAAAACAGAAATCGGGAACCTGGCGGGTCCAGGTCCGCCGCAAGGGACGAACAGTCAGCGAGACGTTCGTCCGCTACGACGACGCCAAGAAATGGGGCGTTGACGCGGAGCGGCAAATCGACCGCGGCGAGACCCCGACTCTCTCCAAGGTCGGGAAGCTACAGACGTTTGGCGACCTGATCGACCTGCACATCGCCGACATGACGGACGTCGGCAAGCCGCCCCGGCGCTCGAAGGACGCCACGCTCGCGATGTTGAAGCGCCGACTGGGCGCCCGGAACATGGTGGAACTGGACCGCGAGCGCCTTCTGACGTTTGGCCGCGAGCGGGCCGCCGAAGGCGCCGGGCCGATGACCCTCAGCATCGACATCGGCATGATCAAGCTGATCCTGTCTCACGCGGCGGCCGTTCACGGCCTCCCCGTGCGTGTCGAGCCGGTCGACCTGGCCCGCATCGCCCTGAAGCGCCTGGGCCTGGTCGGTAAAGGCAAGGAACGGGACCGTCGGCCCACCGACGAGGAGCTCGAAAAGCTCTGCGCTCACTTCGACGGCAATCCTCGCCAGATCATCCCCATGAGCCGCATCATCAAGTTCGCGGTAGCCACGGCGATGCGCCAGGAGGAGATTTGCCGGGTCACCTGGAGCGATCTGAATACGCGGACCAAAATGCTGACGATCCGCGACCGCAAGGATCCGCGTGAGAAGCGGGGCAACGATCAACGCATCCCCCTCCTCTCGGTGTCGGGGTTCGACGCCCTCGCCCTGATCGAGGAGCAGCGCGCGATCCGCGGCAACGAAGACGACCGCATCTTCCCCTATGCCCACAAGTCCGCAGGCACAGCGTTCACGCGGGCCTGTCAGGACCTTGAGATCGAAGACCTGCACTTCCACGACCTGCGCCACGAGGGCACCAGCCGGCTATTCGAGGCGGGCTTCGAAATCCAGCAGGTCGCGCTGGTCACTGGCCACAAAGATTGGAAGATGCTGCGGCGGTACACGCACCTTCGCCCGGAAGCGCTGCACGCGATAGCGGACAAAAAGGCAGCCGCTTAGGCCGTATACTCATCAGCGCCAGTGTACTAACCCGCTCGCGCGGGAGGAGTATTCGATCATCCAAGCTGGGTAACGGGATTCTCCTGTCTGAAGAGGAACGTGGGTGGGCCACGTCCTCCTCGAGACAGGAGATGCGTGATGACAGAAGAGGCCATCAACCCGCTGCGTCGAAGGATGATCGAAGACATGACGATCCGCAACTTCGATCAGCGGACACAGCAGTCGTACATCCGATCGGTGCGGTCCTGCTGCCGGTACTGCGACAGACAGCCGGCGGAGCTGACGTTCGAGGACGTCCGACAGTATCAGTTGCATCTGACGCAGAGCGGGCTGGCGCCGGCCAGCGTCAACGGCGCCATGGTGGCCCTGCGGTTCTTTTTCCGGGTGACGCTGAAGCGGCCGGAGGCGATCGATTACATTCCGATCGTTCGCGAGCCGCAGCGGCTGCCCGTCGTGCTCACCCCTGGCGAGATCACCAGTCTGTTGGAGGCGGCGCCCGGTTTGAAGTGGCGCACGGCGCTGAGTGTCGCCTACGGCGCAGGTCTGCGTGCATCCGAGGTCGTTGGCCTGAAGGTCAGCGACATTGACAGTGAGCGCATGCGGATCCGGGTCGAGCAGGGCAAGGGACGGCGCGACCGCGACGCGCTGCTCTCGCCCCACCTGCTGGCTATCCTGCGCAACTGGTGGAAGCAGGCCCGTCCGCCGGTGTGGCTGTTCCCGAGCCGACTAATGGCCTTCGACCATGTATCGCCGAGGTCGCTAAATCGCGCCTTCCATGAAGCCGTCCAGCGAGCCGGGATCAAGAAGGCTGTCTGCCTGCACACACTGCGGCACTGCTTCGCTACCCACCTTCTGGAGCAGGACGTGGACGTGCGGGTGATCCAGGTTCTGCTCGGCCACAAGAAGCTGGAGACCACGGCGGTCTACACCCACGTCGCGGCCAAGACCCTGAACGGGATCAACAGCCCGCTGGATCTGCTGCAGCTGAGACCGCCGCCGGCCTGAGGCGGCAGCCGCGCCGGTGCGCCCGGCGTTAGAGGTTGCCGACATCTTCCGCGCCCATGGGCCCGCGTGGCGGCTAGCCCAGGCCGGCCACCTGAGCCTCGGCCAGCTCAAGGTGATGTCGGCGATCGAGGCCTGTCGGACCGCCGAGCTCGGCGGTCACGTGGACCGCTGCGAGGACTGCGACCACCTGCAGGTCGCCTATAATTCCTGTCGCAACCGCCACTGCCCCAAGTGCCAGGCGGCGGCGGCGCAGCGTTGGCTGGAGGCGCGCCAGGCCGAGCTGTTGCCGCTGGCCTACTACCATGTGGTCTTCACCCTGCCGGCGCAGATCGGCGACATCGCCTTCCACAACAAGGCGGTGGTCTACGACATCCTGTTCAAGGCGGCGTCTGAGACCCTGCTGACCATTGCCGCCGATCCCAAGCATCTGGGCGCCCGCATCGGCCTGACCGCCGTCCTGCATACCTGGGGATCGGCGCTCACCCATCATCCGCATGTGCACTGCATCGTGCCCGGCGGGGGCCTGTCGCCCGATGGCCAGCGCTGGATCTCCTGTCGCAAGGGATTTTTCCTGCCCGTGCGCGTCCTCTGTCAATTCGCACCCAATGTTGTCCCCCCTTTCGCTTTGAAAGTTAGCCCCCTTGGCGCTGGCGTTTGCAGTCGCCCGGCGGCGTAGCGCGGAGCCAT
>JBEHYN010000035.1:0-32164 GCA_048498155.1 Pseudomonadota bacterium
AACAACACAGCCAGACGCCCGCCCTAAGCGTCACACCAGGCCCATATCCATCAAGACCAGGGCGTCGGGCAGCGACTATCGCAAAGCTCCCGCAAGCGGGGGAGCACGTAGTCCGACGAGCCCGTCCCACTTTTCTATCAGGTTAGCAGAACGCCTGAGGCGCCCACCGGCTCTACCCCCCGTCCTCCTCCGTTTCCTCCGGCAGGGGCGCGGAGACGCGCAAGGCGGTGATCTGGTTGCGTTGGCGCCGAAGGATTTGGAAGCGGTGGTGGTGGAAGATGAACACCTGGCCGGCTTCGGGGATGGTCTGGGCCTCGTGGATCACCAGTCCGGCCACGGTCACCGCGTCCTCGTCGGGCAGGTCCCAGTCCATCGCCCGGTTCAGGTCGCGCAGGGCCACTGATCCGTCGACATTGACCGAGCCGTCAGCCTGACGGCGGATGCCCTGCAGGGCTGCGTCGTACTCGTCCTCGATGTCGCCGACGATTTCTTCGAGGATGTCTTCCAAGGTCACCAAACCCTGCAGGGCGCCGTATTCATCCACCACCAGGGCGAAGTGGGTGCGCGCCTTGAGGAAGGCGTTGAGCTGGTCCTTCAGATTGGTGGTGTCGGGGATGAACCAGGGCTTGCGGGCGATGGACACGATATCCAGGCTGTCCACCTTGCCCCCGGCCGAGGCCAGCGCCCGGGCCAGATCCTTGGCGTGCAGCACGCCGATGATGTTCTCCGGCTCCTCGCGGTAAAGCGGGATGCGCGTATGCGGCGCCTCCAGGGCCTGCATCACCAGGTCGTGCGGGTCCAGGTCCGCGTCGAGCAGTTCGATGTTTTTGCGGTGGACCATGATCTGAGCCACGTCCATGTCGGACAGGTCCAACACCCCGCCCAACATGCGCCGGTCGCGGCTCTCCACCAGGCCTTCGGAGTGGTGGTATTCCACCGCCCCGCGGATCTCCTCGTGCGCCGCCAGGACATCTTGCTCCATGGTCAGGTTGATGCCGAAGGGCTTGAGCGTGGCGCGCACGATCCACTGGACGGTGAAGATGACCGGGCCGAACACCTTGACCACCACCAGCATGGGCCCCGACAAGGTGCGGGCCACATCGTCGGCGCGGACGATGGCGATGGTCTTGGGCAGGACCTCGGCGAATACCAGCACCAGGGCGGTCATTACGGCCGTGGCCAGGGCCACGCCCCAGGCGCCGGGAACAGACTGGGTGATGAACTCAGTGGCCAGGGCCGAGGTCAGGATGTTGATGGAATTATAGCCGAGCAGCACCGCGCCGATCATGGTCTCCTGGTCGGAGATCAACCGGTTGACCCGCCCGGCGGCCTTGTCGCCGTCGCGCTCGAGTTGGTGCATCCGCCCACGGCTAGCGCCGGTCAGGGCGGTTTCGGCGGCTGAGAACAGGGCCGAGACAAACAGCAGGGCTATGACCAGCAGTCCGAACAGCGGCAAGGAAACGTTCATGTGCAGTCCTAATCGCTTCGCGTCAGGCGCTCGCGCCTTCCGTCAACAGGAACGCGCGAACGGCGGCTCTGTCCACGCCCTTGGCGACGAAGGCCTCGCCGATACCCTTGGCTAGCACGAAGGCGAGCTGTCCGCCTTCGGCCTTCTTATCCTGGCCCATGTGGGCGATCAGCCGGTCCGCCGCAAAGGGCGCGCCCGGCGCCTGGTCCAGCCGGGTTGGCAGGCCGGCGGCGGCGATGGCCGCCTGCACCCGCACCGCGTCCTGGGCCGTGCAATGGCCGAGCACGGCTGAAAAACGGAAGGCCTGGGCGCAGCCAAGGGCCACGCCCTCGCCATGCAGCAGGGCCTCGCCATAGCCGGTCTCCGCCTCCAGGGCGTGGCCGAAGGTGTGGCCGAGGTTGAGTAGGGCGCGCCCGGCGGCCTCGCGCTCGTCCTCGCCGACGATCTGGGCTTTCATCTGCACGCAATGGGCCACAGCGTGGGTCAAGGCCTTGGGCTCCAGGGCCAGCACATGGTCGCCGTTGGCTTCTAGCCAAGCGAAGAAATCGCTGTCGCCCAGCAAGCCGTATTTGATCACTTCCGCGTAGCCCGCCCGCAGTTCGCGCGCCGACAATGTGGCCAGGACATCGGTGTCGGCCAGCACCAACAGGGGCTGGTGAAAGGCGCCGATCAGGTTCTTGCCGCGCGGCGTGTCGATGGCGGTCTTGCCGCCCACCGAGGAATCCACCTGGGCCAACAGGGTGGTGGGAATCTGGATGAAGTCGACGCCGCGCTTGTAGATCGCCGCGGCGAAACCGGCGAGATCGCCGATCACCCCTCCGCCAAAGGCGGTGATCACATCGCCTCGGTCCAGCCCCAAGGCCAGAAGCTGGTCGGACAGGTCCGATAGGCCCTGCCAGCTCTTGGTCTGTTCGCCGGGCGCCAGCACGATCCAGTGCGTCTCGATCCCGGCCCCGCGCAAGGACGCCTCCAGCCGCGCGCCGTGAAGCGCTCGCACCGTGGAATCACACACCACCGCCGTGCGCCCGCGCGCCAGCATGGGTTTGATCCAACCCCCGGCCCGGTCGATCAGGCCAGCATCCACCATCACATCATAGGAGCGGGCGCCGAGGCCCACGCGTACGCTCGCCATCAGTCGACTCCCCGAAGTTTGCGCCGCTGCAAGGCGGTGATGATGGCGTCCACCGTGGCCTGATGCGGGCCTTCGCCGCTGTCGATGATCAGGTCGGCCTGGCCATAGGCCGCCTCACGCTTTTCCAGCAGCGCATCCAGCACTTCGCGCGGGTTCTGGCCATGCAACAGGGGCCGGGTGTTCTTGCGCGCCACGCGCCGGGCGAGCACCTCAGGCGAGGCCTTGAGCCAGACCGACACGGCCTTGCGCGAGACCAGTTCGCGGGTCTCCGGATTGACAAAAGCGCCGCCGCCGGTGGCCAGCACGTGCGGTGGCTGGTCCAGCAGGCGCGCGATCACCCGGCGCTCGCCCTCGCGGAACTCGGCCTCGCCGCGCTGCTCGAAAATTTCCGCGATGGTGCAGCCCGCCGCGCGCTCGATTTCCTCGTCGGCGTCGAAAAACGGCAGGCTCAGGCTTTCGGCCAAGCGCTTGCCCACCGAGGTCTTGCCGGCGCCCATCATGCCGACCAGGACAATCGTTCGGCCGCTGAGCGCCGCATCGGAGGAAGGTTTGCTTTCCATAAGGGCCGCGATCTTTACACGATGGGGCTCCTTGCCGCCAAGCTCGGCGAAAGGACGTGGATCGTTGGGGACTTAACAGGATAATCTTGGTTTAATCCGTTCAGATGAATTGGCCGGTGATGCGCATGACCCGATCGACCCCCGTCTGCTTTGCGGCTGTGGCCTGGCTCGCCGCTGGCGCGGCCCTGGCCCAGGCCCCGCCCGCCGATGCGCCGCCTGCCGCGGCGCCTGCCCCGGCTGCAGTTACCGCACCTACGCCTGCTGCGCCGCTGCCCGCCGATGAACCGCCGCCCGCGCCCGCCACTGTGGCGCCGCCTGCCCCGGTGAAGTCCGCCAGTCTTCGCCCGCCGGACCTGTTTGCCGCCACAACCGGACCCACCGGCATATCGGAGTCTCTCTGGCAGGGAAGTTCGGCGGACCTGGCCCGCACGGTGTTTCCGCTTGTGGCGCAAAAGCCCCTGACTTTGGCCGGGGCGGCGTTTGCTCACCGGCTGCTGGTGACCGGCGGCCAAGCGCCGGACGGCGCAGAGGCCGACGCGGACCTGGCCGCCGCCCGGATCGGCGCGGTCCTGGCGTTGGGCGATCCCACGGGCGCGCGCATCATGCTGGACCGCACTCCCGGCGTATCGGCCAGCCCCGCCTTGTCGCAGGTGTCGGCGGAGACCCAGCTGGTGTTGGGTCAGACCGATCAGGCGTGCAAGGTTGGCGAGGCCCTGACCCAGGGCAAGGACCAGCCCTATTTCCGGCGTTTGCGCGCCTTCTGCCTGATCCGCGCCGGCGCCGTGGATGAAGCCCAACTGGCCTATGACCTAGCCGACGCCCAAGCCAAGGACGCGATCTACAAGCGCCTGATCGGCGCCGCCCTGTTCGGCACGGCCCCAGGCGCGCCCTCCCTGCGAAACGGCCTGGACCTGGCCCTGTCGCAGCAGCTCAAACTGGACCTCACACCGGCCCTGGACGGCGGCTGGGCGCCGATCCTGGCTGTGCTGTCCAGCGATCCGGCCTATCCGGATGCTTTCCGGGCCGCCGCCTCCGCCGCTCGGCTCAAGCCCTATGCCTATCCTGATCCGCCGGTCGTCGCCGCGCCGGTGCTGATTCCGCTGCAAGCCGGGGACCTGAAAAGCGCGCGCGCCGCCCGCGTGCAGATCGAACGCAATGATGCGGCGGGCGCCACCGTGCTGGAGCTGGCTCTGATCGATGCGGCCTTGACCATTGCCGAGGGGCGGCCGGACGCAGCGGTCATGGATCAGTTGGTGGAGCGCGGAACGGCGGGGGAGGCCGCCGATCGGCTGCGCGCCCAGCAGGCGGCCGGCCTTTACGCCGCGCTCGGCGCCCCCATGAGCGGTCAGGCCCGCGCACAGTTCGCCGCCTTTGACCTGGGCCGTTCAAGCGCCTCTCAGGCCCGCATGTTGGAACTGGACCTGGCCCCGTCGGCGGGCGACCGGGCCCTGCTGGCCCTTTGGCTGGCGACGGACGCGGGATCGGGCGGCCCCGCTCCGGTTGATCGCGCGCGGATTGTCCGGGTCCTGTCGCAGGCCGGCTTCAAGGCGAATGCCCAAGCCTTCGCCCTGGAAGGGCTGGTCGGCCTGCTCAGCCCGCCGCTCGAAGCCGCGCCTTCGAAAGTCCGCCCCCCGGTCAAGCGCGGGTCGGCGCGTCGGCGCGCGCCGTGACCAAGGGCGCAGACTGGATCGACGCCTTTCTTGAAATGATGGCGGTCGAGCGGTCCTCGGCCCGAAACACCCTAACGGCCTACGGCAAAGATCTGGCCGATGCGCGCGGTTTCCTGGCCGCCCGGGGCGGGGATCTGGACACCGCCTCGGCCGAGGACATCGAAGCCTATTTCGCAGACCAGGGGCGCAGGGGCATGGCGCCCGCCAGCGCGGCGCGCCGCCGCGCGGCGGTGCGGCAGTTCTATCGCTTCGCCCTGGGCGAGGGCTGGCGAAAGGACGACCCCTCCCGTCGGGTGGATGCGCCCAGGCCCGGCCGGCCCCTGCCCAAGGTGCTGTCGCGCGGGGAGGTGGAAGCGCTCATCAACGCCGCCGCCGCCCGGGACGGCGCGCAGGGCCTGCGCCTGGCCTGCATGATCGAGCTGCTCTATGCCTCGGGCCTGCGGATATCCGAGCTCATGGCCTTGCCTTTGTTAGCCGTGCACCGCGACCCGGCCTATCTGATCGTCAAGGGCAAGGGCGGCAAGGAGCGGTTGGCGCCACTCAACGACGCAGCGCGCGCGGCAGTAAAGGCCTATCTGCCCGCGCGGGCCGGGTTCTTGGCGAAAGGCGTCAAGGACAGCCCATGGCTGTTTCCCTCGCGTGGCGCGGGCGGGCGGCTGACCGGCCGCCGCATGGCGCAATTACTGGATGAGGCGGCCGTATCGGCGGGCATTGACCCAGCCCGGGTCAGTCCTCATGTGCTGCGCCACGCCTTCGCCACCCACCTGTTGGAAGGCGGCGCCGATTTGCGCGCCGTACAGACCCTGCTCGGCCACGCCGATATCGCCACCACCCAGATCTACACCCACCTGACCGAGGACCGGCTTCGCACGGTGGTGGAGCAGAGACACCCCTTGGCCCGCAAAGGGCGCGGGGCGGGGTAAGGTTAAGGTTCGCCCATTTGTTGGGTCACGCTTGAAGCGTCTTTAAACTCGGAAAATAACAATAGAATCAAGCGCTGGAGAGTCAGGAATTCGCTCCCAGCCCGAAGCTCAGGCGAATTTCTGAATCGCCACGCCTGGCTCGAATTGCACCGCCTCAGCGATCGCTTCGAACAGCTGCGCGACCTCAATAGGTTTTACCACCAAACCGTTCATGCCCGCGCCGAGGTAGCTCTCTGTCTGGTGGCGCATGGCGTTGGCGGTCAGGGCGACAATCGGCGTTGGAGAGCGCCCAGTCTGTGCTTCGAGACGACGGATTTGGCGAGCGGCTTCGACGCCGTCCATCACCGGCATCTGCACGTCCATGAGAATGACGTCCCAGTCGCCGCCTTCCCAAGCCGCGACGGCTTCCACTCCGTTGCCAACAATGAAGACATCCAGGCCCGCCTGACCCAGCAGCGTCTTTAGGACGAGCTGGTGCACGGCATTGTCCTCCGCCGCGAGAATGCGCCAGGCCCCCATCTCCACACCGGCCACAGGGGCCGCCGCGCCTGGTTCTTCGTCTAGGGTCCGCAGGCTTGTCATCGGCAGCCAGACGGTGAAACAACTGCCGTGACCGACGTCGCTCGTGACGAAAATCTCGCCGCCCATGGCCTTGCACAGCTCGCGGCAGATCGCCAGGCCCAGCCCTGTCCCGCCAAAACGCCTTGTGGTGGATGAGTCAGCCTGCACGAATTTGTCGAACAATCGTTCAATTTGATCGCCGCTCATGCCGATGCCGGTGTCCGTCACCGCGATACGCAAGCCACCGGCGTCGAGGTCCACGCGGACGTCGACCGACCCGGAATTCGTGAATTTCAACGCGTTTGAGGTCAGGTTATGGAGAATCTGGCGCACGCGCAGAGGATCGCCCCGGTACGTGCCCTTCGCAGCGGCCTCAACCCCCAAACTGAGAGCTAGGCCCTTGCTCTTGGCGACAGGCTTGAAGGTTCGCAGCGCGCCACCGATCAGGGGCTCCAGATCAAACTCCGTATCCTCCAACTCCAACATGCCGGCCTCGATCTTGGACAGATCCAGGATGTCGTTCAGGATAGCGAGCAGCATTTCGCCGGATTGACGGATGACATCGAGCCTTTCACGTTGCCCGCTTGAAAGCTCATCCATGGCCATGACCTGCGCCATGCCCAGCACGCCGTTCAGCGGCGTGCGAATTTCGTGGCTCATGGTGGCCAAGAAGGTGCTCTTGGCGCGGTTAGCCGCCTCGGCCTGATCACGCGATTCCACCAAGGCCTGCCGCGCCTGCTCGCGAATTGTGATGTCCCGCCAGAAGCTGATCAGCGCGATCTCGCCGCCGTCTTCGCCGTCGTCGCCGTCGACGCCAAAGACCGCCACTTCCGCAGGGAATGCCTCGGCGCCGGATCGGACGGCCTGCACGACTAAGCCCGCGCGCCGGGCGCGGCGGCCGCCGCCAAGCAAATCGTTCCAGTCCGCTTCAAGCTCCGCATCCCAGACATGGAACAGGCTGCGGGCGTGCAGTCCCAAGACGTTGGCGGCCGGCCGTGCAAACATGACCTCGGCGGCCTCATTGAAGGCGCAGATATGGCCGTGGCGATCAAAGGCGACAACGCCGTCCGGGCAGTTGGCCACCAGAACCCTGAAGCATTCCTGCGCCATCTCGGCTTCAGCTTTGGCGGTGACTTGTGCACTCTTGCTCAGCTCGGCCAGTTCGGTCGAGAACAGTCCATTGGCGCGGTCGGTCAACCGGTTGGCGGCGTCGCGTTCATCGTAGGCGACGGAGATCAGTCGGAGCAGGACATCCAGATCCAGCCCGTCCGGACCCGTCGCCTTGCGGATCTGCCGCTCCAGCAGCCTATGATGCGCTGCGCCGTTCATTCCGGTCTAGGCGGCTTCGCTGAGCAGGGTGACGGTCATCGTCTGGTTATGCAGCGTGCACTGACCCGAATACCCGTGCGGACTGATCTCGCCATAGGAATAGAAACCCACGGTGGGGATCGGGCCCCAGACATCGGCGATCGCTTCCACTTCGTCGGCGACGTCCTGGCCCATCATGAGCTTGCGGCCGATGCAGCTGATGAGGATCCCAAGGCTGGAATTATCCGCAGTGGGCGAGCCCGCCTGCCGGGCCGCTGCGACGGCCCCGTCGACGAGTTGATGCACTGCGCCGCGCATGAGCTGCGCCGACCATCCTTCGGGCACGTCGCCTGCGAAGATGAGCGAGCTATCGGCTTCGTTCACACCGACGATGGTCCGCACGACGTTATAGCCGTCGCCCAGGCTCGGCCGGATAACCAGGGGGAAGAGCAGGGCGCTGCCCGGGAGTTGGGCCGATGCGTCGCCTAGGTAGGTCTTGTAAAGGTCCAGGGCAGGCTTGTCGTCCAGCGCATAGAGCACATTGTCGCGCGAGCGGGTCACCGTGCGTTCAGGACCGAAAGGTCCCCAGCCGCCGGCTGATCCCCATCCAATCCGCAGGGCTTCGCCATAAAGTCCGAGCGCGGCCACAATGCCGGGCTGGGGCGGGGCGTTGAGGCCCACGCGTGTGAGCCCGAACTTGGCGCCGTCGCCGGCGAGGCCCCCTGTGACCACCACACGATCTGAAATGGCCCCCGTGAGGCCCTCGATCAGTTGCGTGCCGTTGACTCCAAGCCCGTCCGAAAGAACGAAGATCGCGCGCAGGTCGTCGGAGGCAAGTTCCTGGGCGAGGGAAAGGCCGCATTCGCGCGGGCCCCCGAAGTCGGCGGCGCGTCGCTCGGCCGTCCGAAGCCGTGTGGCGTCGAAACGAACGACAGCAGCAACGCCGGAGGAGTCCAGCACCTCTTCACCGTGGATCTCTCCGCCGGTCGAGCAACCGATGATGGCGGCATGGGGAAATCTATCCCGCAAGCCTTGATAGGCCTGGGCGTCAGCGGCGACTTCCGGCGCGCCGAACCAAAGGATGGCCTGCGCCTCGGGCGAAGGCTCAGCGCCATCGGCGATCCAGCCCGAGTGACTATCGTAGACAAGGGTGGCGGCGTGCATGATTTCCCCCGCGAAAGAAATCAATTTGCCAGACAATGGTTACCTATCCGTACCCAATAGCTTGACGGTATTCAGCAACAGAGAATCGGTTTTCAAGAGCAAGCGGCCGCCTGTTCAATCTCAATCGCGATGGAATTCATTTCCTGCTGTTTGAGCAGGCCTCACAATCGCAATAGACCTTAGCTATTGCCCTTTGAATAATCGGCTTATTTTGCCTATCTTGGGCTGATTGGAACCCAAGCTTGGCGGCACGGCCTATTTGGACATTTCCGCATAAAACGCGTCCAGGCGTTCCGGATTAACCCAGCCAAGGTTGGTGACGAGCCAGCTGATGTCGTCTGTCTTGATCGAGGCCATCAGCTTGTCCTTGGGCGTCCCTGCCTTGATCGAGGCGCGGGCGCGGGCAATGAAGGCATCCCACTTTTTAATGTAGGCCAGCACATCAGCCCGAGTCTTCACCTGCTCGCCGTGGCCGGTGATCAGATAGTCGAAATCCAGGGCCAGGATCCCGTCCAGGGACTTGCGCCACCCCAGGATGCTGGCGCCGCCGGGATAGTCCACATTGGGCGTGGTGTCGGCCACCAGATCACCCACCGAGACCAGCTTGACGTCGGGGAATTACACCCCCGTGCGCGGGCGGGATTTATTCGCGCCAGGTCGCCTTGAACACGATTACGGCGAACAGCAGCATGGCAAGCCAAAGGGCCATGGAGGCCAGCCCCAGCGGCATTGCCCAGGCCGTGTTGCCCAGCAGGAACAGAGTGAGGGACGGGATCAGCGCCAGTACGCTGAGCAGGCTCAGCCAAAAGTGGATCACCGGCAGCACGCCTTGGGCCGCGCGCGGCACAGCCCGATAGATCAGGCCGTATAGCACCATGGACACCCAGCCGAGCAGATTGATGTGGGCGTGAACGGGGGCGAGGGTGAAGTTCTCGGTCTTGCCCATCCATACGCCCAGGCCCATGCCGCACAGGGCAAACAGGACGCCAAGCTGTAGAAAACGATCAGACACTCGCTTCATGGCTCATTCCCTTCAAGGCCGCCGATCAACGTCAGCTTGACTGGAATTTGTCTTATCCCATGTGGGCGGTCAATCGGCGCCACAGCCGCCTTCGTTCGCCGGTTGCCCACGCCCCAATGAAGCCCTAGCGTGACCATCACGGTTGCCCAGCAAGCGGCGACGGCAACAGTAGGGAGTGGCTCATGGGCCCCAATTGGCTGAAGTACGCCGCGCTCGCGGCGATGGCGGCGACCAGCCTGTCTTCGGCTGCGGCGAGCGCCGACGAATCCGCGTCCTGGGTCAAGGGCCGCCAGGCTCGTTTCGCCGCCTATCACGGGGCCCATCCTAAACCCGCCGCCGACGTCGCTGCGATCAAGGCCGAGACAGCGGCCTTGGTGGCGGGCGCCGGCCCCGCCGGAGATTTGCAGGCCAGGGTGGACCAGCCGCCGCTGATCTGGCGCGGGTCAAGGCGACCGTCCGAACTGTGGGACGGCGTGGACTATCCCGAAATGATCGTAGTCCCGGCTGGCGAATACACCATGGGATCGGCCGCGAACGAAGCCAATCGTGGGGCCGACGAAGGCCCGCGCCACCGCGTGCGCATCGCCTACAGCTTCGCGGTCGGCAAGTACCCCGTCACCTTGGGCGAATTTGAGCGGTTCGTTGCCGATACCGGATTCGATGCCGGGGACAGCTGCTTCAATTTTGAGCCGGGTGACCAGCCCAGGCCCGGCCGCAACTTTCGCCAGACCGGCAGCATCGATCAGACCCTCGATGAGCCCGCCGTGTGCATGAATGAAGTCAACGCCCAGGCCTATGCAGCCTGGCTCTCAAAGAAGACGGGCCACGCCTATCGGCTGCTGTCGGAGGCGGAGTACGAATATGCCGCCCGCGCCGGAACCACGACCCGCTATTGGTGGGGAGATGACCCGTCCGTGGCTTGCGCCAACGCCGATGGCGCCGACATGGACACCGGCGCCAAGTTCCCCAAAATGTCGGTCAACGCTTGCCATGACGGGTACGCCGCCACCGCGCCGGTCGGCAGCTTCAAGCCCAACGCTTTTGGCCTTTACGATATGGCGGGCAACGCCTGGTCCATCCTCGCGGACTGCTACGCCCCTTATGACGCCGCCCCTACGGACGGTTCGCCAAATCTCACAGGCCCCTGCACCCGGCGCTCTCTGCGCGGCGGTCCCTGGCTGCTTAATTCCGCCATGCTCCGCTCGGCTCTGCGCGGCAGCTACGCGGTGGGAGGCCACTTCATTGGCCACGGGTTTCGGGTGGCGCGGACCTTGTAGGCGATCATGGCGCCTTCGACATCTCGGCGTAGAAGGCGTCCAGCATCTCAGGCCAGACCCAGCCGAGATTGGTCACCGTCCAACCGATGTCGTCGGTCTTGATCGAGGCCATCAGCTTGTCCTTGGGCGTGCCGGCCTTGATGGAGGCGCGCGCCCTGGCGATGAAGATGTCCCACTTGTACTTATAGGCGATCACGTCGGCGCGGGTCTTGATCTGCTCGCCGTGGCCGGTGATCAGGTAGTCGAAGTCCAGCGCCAGGATGGCGTCCAGCGACCTTTGCCAGCCCAAGATGCTGCCGCCGCCGGGGACGTAGTCGACATTGGGCGTCTTGTCGGCCAACAGATCGCCGGACGCGACCACCTTGATGTCGGGAAAATAGACCACCGTGTCGCCCCCCGTATGGCCGGGGCCGAAGTGATATCCAATGGCCGTAGCGCCATCGACCGACACCTGAATAGAACGCCCGGCGTAGATCACATTGGGCGGCGGCGGCTTGTGGCCCTTGGTGGTTTTGTAGTCCCGGAAAATATCGGCCAGGTCCTGGCTGGCTATGACCGCGCCGCGCAGGAAGACGCCCTCATTGCCGGAGTGGTCGCCGTGGTGATGGGTGATGAAGACATACTTCACCGGCAAGGGCGTGATGCTTTTGATCTTGGCCTCAAGGTCGCTGAGGTAGGGCTCGCCGGGGTTCTTGGTGTCCACCAGGATCGCCGCGTCCTTGCCTACCCGCAGCGTGCTGTTGCCGCCGCCGCCGGTGATGACATAGAGCCCATCGGTCACCTTTTTGACCTGCATGGGTTCATAGACGGGCGGGGACGGGGTCCGTTCGGGTTGGGCCTGGCTGGGCGCGCTGATCGCGAAGACGCAAAGAACCACCGCGCACGCGGCATAGGTCATGCGCCCCGACATGGTTATCTCCCTGGGCCTGCCGACCTGTCTCCATCGGATGGCTTCAGGCTAGAGACGCAGATGAAAAGTGTAAACCAGGGCCGCTTTCGCCGGCATGCGGCGGCTGTTTCCGATCTGCGCGCCAGCCGCTTGACTCTTTACTATGTTATACCGTAACCAATAGCCGTTGTTATAAAATAACATAACGGGGTTATCGATGTCGTTCCGTCATTGCCTACTCGCTGCGGCTGGCGCTGCGGGCTTGGCCGCTGTGGCGCCCGGGGGATTTGCCTTCGCCCAAAGCGGCTCGCCGGAGATTGTCGTTACCGCCACGCGGCTTAACCAAGCGCGCGATTCCATCCAGCCTCAGATCGGGGCGTCGACCTACACGGTCACGGCTGAGGCCATCCAGGCCATGCCGGGGGGTGCGAACACCGCGCTCAACCAAGTCATCCTTCAGGCTCCTGGCGCGGTCCAGGACTCCTACGGCCAACTGCATATCCGCGGTGAGCACAATGGCCTGCAGTTCCGCCTGAACGGGGTCATCCTGCCCGAGGGTCTCAGCGTGTTCAGTCAGGCCCTCAGCCCGCGTCTTGCCGGGAGCGTGGAACTGATCACCGGGGCGCTACCCGCTGAATACGGCCTGCGAACCGCCGGCATCATCGACATCAGGACTAAGAGCGGAACTCATCCGGGCGGTTCGGTGTCGGTATATGGGGGCAGTCACGGGGATTTCGAGCCCAGTTTCGAATACGGGGGCGCGACAGACGACAGCAATTTCTTCGTGTCGGCCAGCTACAAGCAAAACAACATCGGCATCGAGTCGCCGGACGCGCGGGTCGACCCTCTGCATGACCGCACCCAGCAGTTTCAGGGCTTCGCCTATGGTGACAAGATCCTCGACCCAAACAGCCGCGTCTCCGTGATCCTGGGCACCTCAGACCAAAGATTCCAGATACCTAACGCCAGGGGCCAGACCGACGGAGGCCTGGGCCTGACCGTAAACGGAATCAGCAGCTATCCCAGCGAGCGCATTAACGAGAACCAGACCGAGATCACTCACTACGGCGTGGTGAGCTATCTGCATACTGACGACAAGTTCACCGGGCAATTGTCGGTCTTCGCCCGCTATTCGAATCTGAAGTTCACGCCTGATCCCCTGCCTGACTTGCTCTACAATGGCGTCAGCCAAACGGCCGACAAGAGCGACATCGCCGGCGGATTTCAGGCCGAAGGGGTCTATCATCTGAACGATAGCCATACGGTTCGGGCCGGCGCGATAGTTCAGATTGATCGGTCCACCAGCGCGACCACATCGCAGGTCGCGTTGATCAACAACGATCCTTCCGATCCCGATTTCGGCAATCAGATCGGAACCCAGCCCTTCACCATTGTGGACAACGGGGCTCGCACCGCCCAGACCTACAGCGCTTATTTACAGGACGAGTGGAAACTGCTCGACACCGTGACTGTCAACTACGGCCTGCGCTTTGACCAGTTCAACGGTTTCCGCGCCGAGAACCAGCTCAGCCCACGCGTCAACGCCGTGTGGATGATGACGCCAACCACCACCGTCCATGCCGGCTACGCGCGATATTTCTCGCCGCCGCCCTTCGAATTGATCGGGTCCGAAAGCCTTTCCAAGGTCGTGGCGCCGACCAGCGATCCCCTCATCACGTCTTCAGCCGCCCCATCGATCACCACCGACACCACGCCCTATGCCGAGCGCGCCGACTACTTCGATGTGGGCTTTCAGCAGAAAGTGGGCGCCCACTTCACCTTCGGGTTCGACAGCTATTACAAGACCTCGAGCCACCTGATCGACGAAGGCCAGTTTGGCGCGCCGATCATCCTGACGCCGTTCAACTATCAGAGCGGGATTCAGTGGGGCTACGAGATCACCACCGCCTACGCCAACGGACCCTTGAACGCCTACGCCAACTTTTCCCACACCGTGGCCCAGGGCAAAAATTGGGTTTCCAGCCAGTTCAGCTTCGATCAGGCCTCGTTGAACTATGTGGCCAACCATTGGATTTATCTGGACCACGACGAGGCCTATGCCGTTTCGGCGGGGATATCGTACCTTTGGCGAGGCACGCGCCTGGGCGGCGATGTGATCTTCGGCACGGGTCTGCGCAACGATTTGCCGCTGGACACCCCAGTGACCTTTTCCGATGGGTCAATGCTCACGGCCATTCCCAACGGCGCGACGGTCCCGTCTTACGTCCAGGTCAACCTCGCCCTGTCGCACAAGTTTGATCTGGGGCCGGCCGGGGACTTGGAGGCGCGTCTGGACGTGATCAACCTGTTCGACCAGGTCTATCAAATCCGCGATGGCTCGGGCGTAGGCGTGTTCGCCGCCCAATATGGCCCCAGGCGGGGCATTTTTGTCGGCCTGACCAAGAGCTTTTAGCCGCCGGATCGGACTATTGCTGTTGCTGTTGCTGTTGCTGCAGAATCTGATCGCGGTGCAGCTCAAGCAGGCTGGTGGCTTGGCGGCGGCGCACCGCGCCGGGGAACGCCGGTTTGGCTAGTCGCATGAACTCTGGTTCGGCGGCGGTGGCGCGGGCTTTTCGCACCATCACTCCGACCACCAGTTGACTGTCCTGTTCGCCCTTGTAAACGCCGCGCGAGGGCGGCACGTCGCCGTAGTCCCGGCCTACGGCCACCGCGATATGGCGCTCGCCGGCGATGACATTGTTGGTCGGGTCGAAACCAACCCAGCGCAATGACGGTAGGAACACCTCGGCCCAGGCGTGTGTGGCGTCGGGGTCCGAGCGGTCTCCCTCGGAGCGGTCGGTGAACAGATAGCCCGAGACATAGCGCGCCGGCAGGCCCCAGGAGCGGCAGATGGCCAGCATGATGTGGGTGAAGTCCTGGCAGACCCCCCGGCCAGAGGCCAGGGCCAGGTCGATGGGGCTGTCCGCCATGGTGACCCCGGCTTCATAGTCGAAGGCGTCGTAGACCGCCTTGTTCAGGGCCAACATGGCGGAGAGGGGATCACGCTGGCGCAGAGCGTCCAGGCCGCGCTCGGCGACAAAGGCGCGCAGGGCCTCGGTCTCAATCGCATAGCCGTATGGCCGCAAAAACTCGAAGCACTCAGCCGCCACGAAGGTGGAGCGCAAGCGGTCCCATTCACCCATGTCCAGGGATTCGGGAATCTCCTGTCGTGCGGCTGTCTCCACCGCCGAGCGCGCTTCTATGCGAAGCTGGCTGTGCGGCTGGGGCACATCGAAGTGATAGACTGCATTGCCGAAGGCGTCGGCATAGGAAAACAGCCGGGCTTGAGGCTCGATTTCGACCTCGAAACTGACGAGGCGCTGGGAGCCGCTCTTCTGCGGCTGCATCCACAGCTCCATGACGCTTTCGCGCACGGGCCCGGCGTAGTGGTATTCGGTGATATGGCGCACTTCGAGGAGCATGGTGTTCCTTAGGCCGGAAGGCGCTCTTCGAGCGGATAGGCGACGAAGGTCTCGTAAACGGCTTCGTGAATGCGCGCGCACTCGGCGACCACGGTGGCCAGATAGGCGCTGGCGCCGGCCCTGGAGAACTCCTCGAAATCGGCGAACTCCACCCGGGCGCTAAGACGCCCGGCCAGGCGCTCGGGACGGGGGCCGTCCAGCGGCTCGGTCTGACTGCCGATGCCGGTCAGATGCTCCTGAATGCGGGCCGCCGAAAAGCGGATCGAACGGGGATATTCCTTATCGAACAGGATGAAGTTGATCATATGCTTTTGCTGAATCTCCGCGCCGTAAACCCGCAGATAGGGTTCCAACGCGCATGCCATGCGCAGCACGCTGAGCTGGGCGAAGTGCTCATCCAGGTGATAGCCGCCGGCGGCGTCGCCGAAGCACACGTCCAGCAGGCGAGAGATCAGCTGAGCCCGTTCCAGATAGACGCCCAGCTGTAGGAATCGCCAACCTTCGCCGTGGCTCATGGTCGCGTCCGCTGCGCCCTTGAACAGGTGCAGGTCGGAGATGATTTCCTGCAGATAGCCGCTCGGGTTGTGCGAAAAGGCCATCTCAGCCTGGGGCGAAGTGATGCGCAGGTACAGCATGTTCAGCCGCTCCCACGTTTCGGTGGTGATCTGATCGCGCACCTGCCGGGCGTTTTCGCGGGCGTGGGACAGGGAATTAATGATGGAGCCGGGCTCCTCCCGATCCAGGGCGATGGTGCGCACCGCGTTCATGGGGTGAAGCAAGGCCGCGTCTGCATCCACCTCGTCTTCGCCCATGGCGCTGAGCACGATGTGGGCGGCTTGGCGGGCGGAGTCGGTCTGATCGACCACCGAGCTGAGCATCACTTCGGACAATCGGCAGAAGTGTTCGGCCCGCTCGATGTAGCGGCCCATCCAGTAGAGGCTGTCGGCGACCCGGGCGAGCATCATGCCGGCAGGTCTCCCTCGGCCAATACCCAGGTGTCCTTGGATCCGCCGCCCTGGCTGGAGTTGACCACCAGCGAGCCACGCGTCAGCGCCACCCGCGTCAGGGCGCCGGGAGTCACTACCGTCTTGGCGCCGGACAGGATGAACGGGCGCAGATCGACGTGGCGCGGCTCGGTCTGGCCGTCGATCAGGCAGGGCGCGGTCGACAGCTTAAGGGTCGGCTGGGCGATATAGTTGGCCGGATCGTCTTTGATCTTCTGCGCGAACTCGTCGCGCTGGGCCTGGGTGGAGTGGGGCCCGATCAGCATCCCGTAACCACCCGATGCGCCGACCGCCTTGACCACCAGCTTGTCCAGATTGGCCAGAACATGCTGCATCGAGGATGGATCGCGGCACAAGAAGGTCTCGACGTTGGGCAGGATGGGATCCTCGTTCAGGTAATACTGAATGATGTCGGGGACATAGGCATAGACCGCCTTATCGTCAGCCACCCCCGTGCCCGGCGCATTGGCGATCACGACCGAACCGGCGCGATAGGCGTTGAAAAGCCCGGCCACGCCCAGAGCCGAATCCCGGCGGAAGGTGAGAGGATCGATGAAATCGTCATCGACGCGCCGATAGATCACATCCACCCGGCGCAGGCCCTGAGTGGTGCGCATGTAGACCATGTTGTCATGCACCACGAGGTCACGGCCCTCGACCAGCGGCGTGCCCATCAGCCGCGCCAGATAGGCGTGCTCATAATAGGCGGAATTGTAGACCCCGGGGGTCATCACCACGACCTGGGGATTGGAGCGCCATTCCCCGGCCATGCTCTTGAGAGTGGACAGCAGAAGGTCCGGATAGTTCTCGATGGGCCGCACCCGCGCGGCGCCGAAGGCCTCTGGGAAGGTCCGCTTGGAGGCGTCCCGGTTGGCCAGCATGTAGGAAACACCGGAGGGGACGCGCAGATTGTCCTCCAGCACCATGAACTCGCCCGTTTCATTGCGAATCAAATCGCTGCCGCAAACGTTGGCGTAGGCGGAATTGGGCACATAGAGGCCGACCATTTCGCGTCGATAGGACGGGGCGCCCAGCACCAGGTCGCGCGGGACCACGCCGTCCATCAGGATTTTTTGGGCGCCGTAGATGTCCGACAGGAACATGTTCAACGCTAACAGGCGCTGTTTCAGCCCGACCTCGATCCGCGCCCAGGTCGGCGCATCAATCACCCGAGGGAAAAGGTCGGTGGGGATGATCCGTTCGGTAGAGCTCTCGGCGCCGTAGACGGTAAAGGTGATGCCCTGAAGCAGGAATGACCGCTCGAGCGTCTTTTGTCGGTCGCCCAGTTCGGCTGGCGACAGCTTGGCGATATGGGCGTTCAGTGGGGCGTAGGCGGGGCGAACTTCGCCGTCCGCTTGGAACATTTCATCGTACATCGCGTCCGGTGAGGACGGCGCCGCCGCTGCGGCCGACGACAGGGCGCGGTCCATGCGTTTAGCGGGCGAAGACAGGGTATTGGCCGTCACTGGGCTCTTATCCAAATGCTCACGACTTTTTGTCATTTTCAGCTTATTCGCCGCCCCGCAAAGACCGAGGCGTTTCCCGCCCTAATCCAACCTGCCTGAATTGATGCCTATAGAATGTGCAACTGCTAACTCTTTAGGCAGGTTCCCGGGCCCGGAGGAACGTCTTCAGCCTGCCTGCGGAGCCCATTCGTCCGTGACGAACCGCGATATTGCCTATAGATCGGAACGGGGCCTGTCGGCGAGGACAAAGGCTTGAGATCAGTTGGCTTGGCGGCGCTCCTTCTGGCGGCCCTCGGCCTTGGCGCCGCGGCGGCGCCAGCGTGGGCCGCCGTGCCGAAGGTCGCCGTGCTGGGCGTGTCGGACGGGCGCTTGCGCCAGCAAATCGAACAGGCCGTGGGTACGAGCAAGGCGCCGCCGCAGAGCCGCTTCGAGGCGCGTCGGCGCGCGGAGTCCGCCGCTGACGACGTGGTCGCCGTGCTCAGGTCAGAAGGATATTACGAATACGCGGTGGAGCCGGACGTCGGCGCGGGAGATCAACCCCAGTCCGTGATCAAGGTCACGCCTGGCCCCCGCTTCGCCTTGGCGGAGCCTGGAATTGTTTGGGACGGGACGCCGCCGGTTCAGGACGCCCTATTGGCCGGAAGCGCTTCTATCGGCCTGAAGCTGGGCGGACCGGGCCGCGCCGCCGACGTCCTGGCGGCGGAGGGGCGCATCGTCGCGGCGGTGGACAAGCGCGGCTACGCGGATGCCAAGGTCAATCCGCGCGAGGTGGTCGTCGATCACGCCACGTTCACGGTGCAGGCGACCTTTCATATCGACGCGGGTCCCCGTGTGGTCATGGATGGGGTCAAGCTCAACTCCGATGGCCGCACCCGTGCGTCCTATGTCAGCCGCATCCTGCCCTGGCGTGCGGGCGCGGTTTTCGATCCGGAGGATATTGCCGAACTTGAGCGCCGACTGCGCGCGACCGGGGTGTACGACGCCGTGTCCGTGGCCCTGGCGCCGGCCGAGCAGGCCTTGCCCAACGGCCGCCGCCCGGTGGTGGTGAGCCTGACCGACAAGCCCAACTCCACCCTGGAGCTCGGCGCCAACTATTCGACGGCGGAAGGCTCGGGCGTGGACGGACGCTGGACAGTCTTCAATCGCCTCGGCGTGGCCGACACCATTAGTTTGAGCGCCCAAGTCGCCAACATTCTCAGCAAGGGCCAGATTGATCTGTCCGTGCCGGATTTCAGGCAGGCCGGCCAAACGCTCAAACTGTCCGGCTCGGTCTATAAGGATGACACCAGCGCCTATTTTGAAACCGGCGCCCGCCTCGCCATGGATCTGCAGAAACGTTACGGCAAAGCCGACCTGGGCGACCTCGGATTGTCGCTGGACATCAGCCGCGACCAAGAACCCCAGGTGGTCAACAACCGGTTGGTCATCGACTACCGCCGTCTGATCACCGTCACGGGCCTGCTTTCGGCCACGCTGGACCACTCCGACGATCTGCTCAATCCAAAGCGCGGTTGGCGCCTGTCCTTGACGGCCGAGCCCACGGCCAGTTTTGGGGACGGTCCGATCGACTATGTGCGCGCTCAGGCCCAACTGAGCGTCTATTGGCCCTTCGACGCGAACGGCGCCACCGATCTGGCCGGGCGGGTGCATATGGGCGCGATCCTGGCCGGGAGCATTCCCGGGGTTCCGGCGTCCCGTCGTTTCTACGCCGGCGGCGGCGGGTCCGTGCGAGGCTACGGCTATCAACAGGTCGGGCCCCGCTTCCCCAATGACTCGCCGGCGGGCGGGCTGTCGCTGCTGGAAACCTCGGTGGAGTTGCGCCAGCAAGTCTATGGTCCTTGGGCGGTGGCGGCTTTTGTCGATTCAGGCGTGCTGGGCGCCCACCAGACTTTCGATCTGTCCGCGGCGAAGACGGGCGTGGGATTTGGCGTGCGCTATAATCTGGGCTTCGCGCCATTGCGTATCGACTTTGCCATGCCTCTCGAAAAACGGCGGGGGGATGCGGCCTTCCAGGTTTATCTCAGTATCGGACAAAGCTTTTGACCGCGCCGTCCGACCCGCCTGACACGCCCGCCAAGGCCGCGCCCGCCAAGGCCGCGCCCGACAGGGCGCCTCGGCCCTCGTTTTGGCGTCAATGGATGAAGCCCCACACTCCCCTGGGCTGGATCGCCGAGGCGGCGGTGGTCATTGTGCTGGTGGCCGGCTTCGCGTTGGTCGTGCTGCGCTACGGCCCCTTGACCACCGAAGCGCGCATGCTGATCGAATCCCAGTCCAACGGATTTCAGCTGGGTTCTCTCGGCAAGTTGAGGCTGCAGGGCGTGCGCGGCGACGTCCTGAGCAACTTTACGATCGACCGGCTCACGATCAGCGATCCTAAGGGCGTGTGGATCGAGGCCGACGGGCTGGCCGTGCGTTGGCGGCCCGGAGAGCTCCTGTTTCAGCGCATGCACATCCTGTCTCTTAGCGCCCGCCAGATCGTGCTGTACCGCCAGCCGGTCCTGGTGAACCAACCCGCCAGCGCCCAGGCGCCCAAGATTCTAGTCCAGTTCGATGCGCTCAAGGCGAGGCTTGAGACCCGGCCGGGTTTCAGCCAGACGCGCGGTATCTACGATGTGAGCGGCAAGTACGTTCAACGGCCACGCGGGCGCACCATTGCGACCGTGGACATGCGCAGCGTCCTGCGCCCCGGTGATTTCCTCAAGGCCGATCTGGATACCGGCGGAAGCAACAGACTCAAGCTGGACGCAGACGCCCAGGAGGTCAAAGGCGGCGGCATCGCCGGCAGCCTGGGCCTGGCGGCCGCGCAGCCTTTCCTTTTCAGCGCTCATGTGTCCGGCCCCCCGACAAACCGCCGACTCAACGCCGTATTGCGATCCGGCGCCGACACCCCATTCACGGCCCAAGGCGCTTGGACCCAGGCCGGAGGCCGGGTGAGCGCGCGGCTTATGCTGCTGCAGTCACGCTGGACGCGTGACTGGGCCAACGCCTTCGGCCCTCAGGCTCAAATCGTCCTGTCCGCTCGTCAAAGCAAATCCTCGCTTTATGACGTGGACGCCAGTCTGCAGGCCGACAACCTCAGCCTGACCGTGCGAGGACCGGCCAATGCAGCCAAGCAAAACACGGCGGGATTGACCACAAACCTGGTGATCAACAACCTGGCCAAGGTCGTGCCCCAGCCGATCATGGGGCGGGGCCAAATCGGGGGCGTGCTTTCCGGCGCCATTGGCGATTTGCACTTGGCCGGACAGCTGCAGATCGGAAACCTGGAGTTTCTCAATTACCGCCTGGCCCGAGCGGCGGGGCCGCTCAAGCTGAACTGGCGTAACCGCCAACTGACGGTTCAGGCCTCGGTGCTGGGTTCAGGCGCTTCCGGCTCCGGCGTGCTGGCGGCGGCCGGCGGACCGGCGCCCACCGGACGCATCGAGATTTCGGGCCTTGCCGATGGCCGGGTGTTGATCCGCTCAATGTCCATTGTCGGCAAGGGGGCGAAGATTGAGGGCGAGGGCGGGCAGAATCTGTTTGGCGGCGGCCTTACCTTTAAGGGACAGCTCGTTGTGCCCGATATGGCGAACGTCAGCCACGGCGGAGCCGGAACGCTCCGCGGTGGCTGGTCCGCTGTCCAGACCACCGCGCCTGGAGCGCCATGGACCTTCACCGTGGAGGCGCACGGTGACCGTTTCGCCACCGGCGGCGCGGATTTGGACGCCTTGCTGGGCCCCGCGCCGCGCTTGGCCGGTCACGCGGGATTCGTCGGCGATACGGTGTCCTTCGATACGATTTCGCTGGAGGGCGCCAAGGCCAAGGCCACCGCACGGGGTCAATGGAAGCTCGACGGCGCGCTCGATTTCGGCCTCAACTGGCAAGCCGATGGTCCTTTCGCCGCCGGCCCGCTGGAGGTGGACGGCAAGGCTACGGGTCAGGGCGCACTGACAGGCGTGATCGGCGCAGCCAAGCTGGACCTTCATACAGAACTGGCGGCGATTACCCTGCCGGATATGACGATCAAGGCCGCTAAGCTGGATTTGAGTTTCGCGCAGGGCTCCAATGGGACCGATGGCCACGTCCAGCTGACCGGCCAGAGCGACTACGGCCCGGCGCGCGCCAAATCCGATTTCCGCCGCCTGGCGCAAGGCCTCCAGTTCACCGGCATCGATGTCGACGCCGGGGGCGTAACGGCCAAGGGCCAGTTGGCCTTGATGGACCAGGGCTATTCCACTGCCGACCTGACGATCCTGGTCACACCCGGGGCGGTGCTATCCGAGGGCCGCGCTCAGGGGCGCATCAGTGTGGTGGGCGGCCAGGGCGATGCCCAGGCGGACCTGCAGATAAGCGCCACGGGCGCGGTGCTGCGGGGGTCGGCCATGGCTTTCAACTCGGCGAAGTTGACCGCGCGCGGGCCTGTGACGCGCTTGCCCTACCAGGTCAGCGCTGACGGCGCCGTGGCGCACGCACCGCTCAAGCTCAACGGATCGGGTGTGTTCTCCGCCCACCCCGGCGGATACCAGGTCAGCTTCGAGGGGTCTGGCCAGTTGCGCCGCTCGGATTTTCATACCTTGGAACCCGCCCAATTGCGCCAGGACAACAACGAACAATTCGTCCAGGTGCGCATGGCGCTCGGCGCGGGCCGGGCGGAGTTCGACGGACGCCAAGGCAGCGGCGCCGCCAGCATCAAGGCGCTGCTGACCAATGTGGATCTGTCATTCGTGTCGGAAGATTTCACCGGACAATTCGACGCCGACCTGCAACTGGCGGGCAGCGGAAAAGACCTCCACGGCGCCCTGACCGCCGCGCTCAAGAACGCCCACAGCCGCGACGCCCGCGCCGGCTTGTCGATCAACGGCCAGGTCAAGGCTCAGCTGGACGGCGACCGGTTGAGCGTGACCAGCAATCTTCAGGGGGGGCAGGACCTGACTGCCAACGCCGATTTTGTCCTGCCTGCCGACGCATCGGCCGAACCCTTCCATCTGGCCTTGGCGCGCAACCGGCCGATGCAGGGCCACTTCGAGGCTAATGGCGAAATTCAGCCTCTGTGGGATCTGTTCCTCGGCGGCGAGCGCAGCTTGGGCGGCGTGTTGACGGCCAAGGCGGACTTTTCCGGCACTCCGGCGGATCCCAAGATTACCGGCCGGGCCGATCTGACCGGCGGGCGTTTTGAAGACTATCCCACGGGCTTGAAGCTGCGCGACGCCGTCATCGGCGCGTCCTTGAATACCGACACCATCTCAGTCGACAAATTTTCCGGGGCCGATAGTCAGAGGGGCTCTATCACCGGCCAGGGGCAAATCAGCCTTGCGCGCGGCGGCGCCAGCAACCTGCAACTCAAGCTGACCAGTTTCCGGCTCATCGACAACGACTCCGCCACGGCCAACGCCACGGGCGCGGTGACCATCGTCCGCGGCGCTGACGGCAAGGTCAAGATTGCCGGGGCTCTGGAAGTGCTGAACGGCGAAATCAACGCCGCAGCAAGGACCAGTCCCGATATTCCGACCATCGAGGTAGTCGAACGCAATCGGCCGTTCAATCTGCAAGAACAGCTTCGGCCACCCCCCGCCGCCGGCCAGCAGGGCGTGGTGCTGGACATCGCCTTGACCGCGCCACACGGGTTGCTGGTCAAGGGCCGGGGCCTGAACCTGGACATGTCCTTGGACGCCAGGGTGACGGGCTGGAGCTCCAAGCCGATCCTCAGCGGGGAGGCGCGGGTGGTGCGGGGCGACTATGACTTCGGCGGCCAGAGGTTCGCTTTCGACAATCGCGGTACGGTTCAGCTGTCCAACGATCCCAAGCTGATCCGTCTGAACCTGGCCGCCAAGCGGGAGGCGCCGAACCTGACGGCGGTGATCAACATTCAGGGGACGGCGGCCAAGCCGCAGATCACGCTCAGCTCCACCCCGGTCCTGCCCAACGACGAAGTCTTGGCCCAGGTCCTGTTCGGCTCCTCCGCCTCGCAGTTGTCGCCCTTGGAGGCGGCGCAGCTCGCGTCGGCGGTGACAGCATTGGCTTCTGGAGGCGGGTTCGATGTGATCGGCGGCCTGCGCAGCTTTGCCCGGCTGGATCGCCTGGCGATAGCCGGGGGCGGTCCCAACGGTGTCAGCGTCGCGGGCGGCAAATACATCGGCGACCGGTTCTATGTGCAGGTGGCCGGCGGCAGCCGCGAAGGCCCCAGCGCCGAGGTCGAGTATCGCATCACCCACAATCTGTCCTTGGCCTCGCGCCTGGCCAATATCCAGCCGGCGGCGACGACCAACACCACCCCGGGAACGGTGGTTCAGAACGGTTCGACCCTGTCGATCCGCTGGCGCAAGGATTTCCGGGCCAAACCGGCCCCGTCCAAGCCGTCTAATTGATCAGGACGCGCACGCCGCTGGAAATTGAGAATTGGTTGGGCGTGCCGCCCTGGCGGACCAAGGGACTGGCCGCCGCGTCGCCCAGCAGCCGACGATAGGTTCCATTCAGGGTCAGCCGCCAGCGCGGGCTGAGCTTGTATTCGGTCCCCGCCGCCAGGCCTGCCGACACCAATCCGGCCTGGGCATGGAAGGGCGCGAACCGCCGGCTGGCAAGGGCTTCGCCGTAGGTCACGCCGAAATAGGTCCCGGCGTATTTGTCGTCGGCTAGCCGAAAACGAGGGCCTGCGGTGAACATCCATGGGCCGGTATTGGTGACGAAATCCGCCCCCGCATTGACCAACAGGCCGTTCTCAGCCACCACGCCTTTAAGCGCCTCCACCCGCATCCGCAGCCAGGGCGTCGGCCAGAAGTTGACAAAGCCGCCAGTCTCGCCCGCATAGCCGATATTGCGCATGCCCTCCAGGCCGTGGCCGTTGCCGCGCGCGGAGATAATCGCGGCGGCGATGCCGAAGGACGCGCGCTCGCCGTTGTAAACAGCGAGGCTGGCGGCGTCGTCGGGCGCCGCGAAGTCGTCGAACTGCCAAGGATGGGTGACGGCGACGTTGCCGCTGGGGAAAAAGGCGGGCTGTCCGCTGCCCTGATAGTGCGGCGCCGCGGTCGCTTGCAGCGTGATGCGCAGAGTGTAGCCGAACAAGCTGGCAGGCTCTGCCAAGGCGGGCGCGGCGCTGAGCAAAACAGCGGCGGCGAACAATACAGTCTTCATGGCAATATCCCCATGCTAGCGGCGGCCGCATCTTCGCCAGCCCTTACGCTTACCCAGCGCGCCGCGTCGCCCACAAGTTCCTTCTAAGCGAGTTTTGCCCGATTCTGGCGTCTAAATGTGGCGCCGCAGCGACAGCCCCGGCGTTAATTCGCGCCGATCAGCACAGTGGTCATAGAGACGGCGCTGAGCACATCGTCGGTCAGGAACTCAACCGATTCGCCCGCCTCGCGCGCGCCCAGCACATAGAGCAGGGGATGGAAGTGCTCCGGCTCAGGGAAGGCCATCTGCACATTGGGCAGGGCCGGGTAGTTGATCAGGGCTTCGTCATCGCCCGCCGTGATCTTGGCCTTGACCAGTTCGTTGAACCCTGTGGCCCAGTCCGGCGTGACCGCGCCCGGCCGCCGGTCAAACAGGCGCAGATTGTGCACGATGTCGCCGCTGCCAACGATCAGCACGCCCTGCTCGCGCAGGGGCTTCAGCACCTGACCGATGCGGTAGTGGTCCGCCGGTCCCAAACGGATATCCATGCTGACTTGCAGCACCGGAATATCGGCCTGCGGATACATGGAATGCAGCACGCCCCAGGTCCCGTGATCCAGGCCCCAGCTGTCCAGGTCCGCCCGGGCGTGGGGCGCGAGCATTGCAGAAATGGCGTTGGCCAGTTCCGGATCGCCCGGCGCCGGATACTCCATGGCGAACAGCTCCGGCGGAAAGCCGTAGAAGTCGTGGATGGTGCGCGGCCGCTCGGCGGCGGTGATCAGCACCCCCTTGGTCTCCCAATGGGCCGAGATCACCACGATGGCCCGGGGCCGCGGAAGCCGCTCGCCCAGCGCCCGCCAGGCCCGGGTATAGGCATTGTCGCCAATGGCGTTCATCGGCGAGCCGTGGCCGACGAACAGGACAGGCATGCAGGGGGTGGTGGTCATGGGACGTATTTAGCGCGGAAAGCGGGGATGGCTAGGGTGGCGGCCTATTCTCCTTCCCTGTGAAGTGGAGCGGAACGGGGAAGGGGGACCACGCGAAGCTTGGTGTCCCCGCTTCACCCCGCATCCAATCCCACGTCCAGCGCCGCTGCCGAATGCGTCAGCGCGCCGGACGAAATCACGTCCACCCCCGTCTCTGCGATGGCGCGGACGGTTTGCAGGGTCACGCCGCCGGAGGCTTCCAGCACGGTCTTGCCCTTGGTGCGGGCCACGGCGATCCGCAAATCCGCGAGGCTGAAGTTATCCAGCAGCACCACGTCCGGTCCAAGCGGCAGGGCTTCGTCCAGCTGGGCCAGGGTGTCGACCTCAATCTCGATCTTGACCAGGTGTCCGGCCGCCGCCTGGGCGCACGTCAAGGCTGCCGCCACGCCGCCACAGGCGGCGATGTGGTTGTCCTTGATCAGGATGGCGTCATCCAGTCCGAAGCGGTGGTTGATCCCCCCGCCGCAGCGTACGGCGTATTTCTCCAGGGCGCGCAGGCCCGGCGTAGTCTTGCGGGTGCAGACGATCCGGGCGCCTGTACCGTCCACCGCGCGCACATAGGCGGCGGTCAGGCTCGCCACGCCGCTCAGACGGCCCAGCAGGTTCAGCGCTACCCGTTCTGCCGACAGCAGGGCGCGGGCGTCGGCCTCGACGCTCGCCAACACGGTTCCGGCCGCAACGGCCTCGCCGTCCCGTGCGCTCTGGCGATAGTCCGCCGTCGGATCAAGCGCGGCGATGGCCAGGCGCACGCAGTCCAGCCCGGCGATGGTTCCGGCCTGGCGCGCGACGAACCGGGCGTTCATGCGCGTTGCGGCCGGGATGCAGGCGGCCGAGGTGATATCGCCCGCCCGCCCCAGATCCTCCAGCAGGGCCGCGCGCACGATGGGCTCGATCAGCAGGTCGGGCAGGGGCTCTATCAAGCCGCCGACTCCGTATCCGCAGGCCGCTTGGCCAGGTCGTCCAGGGTCAGCACGGTGCGCCGGGCCGGGGCGCTCATGCAGGGGAAGTCGGGCCGATAGTGCGCGCCCCGGCTCTCCTGCCGGGCCAAGGCGCCTTCGGCCACCAGCTGTGCGGCGACCAGGGCCAGGGCCGGACCGTGGGCTTGGCGAAGGGCGTCGATCTCGCCCAGCAGGCGCTCCAGCCCCGCGCCGTCGCGCACCACGCCCGCGTCGCGGCTCATGGCTTTACGCAAGGCCTGGAACGCCAGCGCCGGCAGTTCAGGCGAGGCCTGGGCGGGCAGGGGCGCTGTGCCGGGGTCAACCTCGGCCCGCGCGGCCAATCCTGCGCGCGCCCCGAACACGGCGGCTTCCAGCAGAGAATTGGACGCCAGCCGATTGGCCCCGTGCACGCCGGTGCAGGCGCATTCACCCACGGCGTACAGGCCGGCCAGGGAAGTGCGGCCGTCCTTGTCGGTCATCACCCCGCCCATGTGATAGTGCGCCGCAGGAGCCACCGGGATGGGCTGCACGCGCGGGTCCAGGCCCGCCGCGCGGCAGGCGGCGAACACGGCGGGGAATTCCTCGGGGAAGCGCTCGCCGATGGCTTGGCGGGCGTCGAGCAAGGCCCCGTCGCCCGATGCGATCTGGCGATGGATGGCGCGCGCCACCACGTCGCGCGGCGCCAGGTCCCCCTGGGCGTGATAGCGGGCCATGAAGGGCGCGCCCTTGGCGTCGATCAGGGTGGCGCCTTCGCCGCGCAGGGCCTCGGAGGCTAGGGGCACGGGGTCGATGTCCAGGGCCATGGCGGTGGGGTGAAACTGCACGAACTCGGGGTCGGCGATCCGGGCGCCGGCCAGGGCCGCCAGAGCTAGGCCCTCGCCGCGCACGGCGGGCGGCACGGTGGTCACGGCATACAGACCGCCCAGCCCGCCGGTGGCCAGGATCACGGCGGCGGCGAGGATTGCCACCTGCTGTCCGCCCTGTTCGACCAGGGCTCCGCGCACCCGGCCGGTCGCGTCCTGCAGTAGGGCCAAGGCCCGGGCCTGGCGCAGTTCGATGTGCGCGGCGGCCTGGGCGGCGCCGGCCGCTGATTGCATGATCGCCTTGCCCGCCTGATCGCCTTTCACCCGGGCCACGCGCGGTCGCGAATGGGCCGCCTCCAGGCTGAGCACAAAGGCGCCGTCGGCCTCCCGGTCAAAGGGCGCGCCTAGGGCCGCCAGACGCCTCACGGCGGCCGGACCCTCGCGAGTGAGAAGTTCGGCCATCTGCGCGTCCACCAGGCCCGCCCCGGCGGCGATGGTGTCGGCGGCGTGGCGCGCTGGATCGTCGTCCGGCGACAGGGCCGCGGCCATGCCGCCCTGGGCCCAGGCGGAGGAACATCCCTCCGTGACCGGCTCGGGCGAGAGCACCAGGACCTTTCGCGGCGCGCAGGCCAAGGCGGCGGACAGGCCCGCCAGACCGGCGCCTAGGATCAGCACGCCGTCAAAAATTTCGTGTTCGCTCATCTCTAGATCAGCGCCACGTCCACGTGATGGCGCGCCTTGACCAGGTCATAGCGCGCGGGCACGGAGGGCGGCGGCAGGTCGATCATGCGTTGCACGGCGACGCGGGCGCGCTCAGCGACCACCGGATCGATCGTGACCTCGAAGCGGTCCAGCAGCAGGGCGTCATAGAGGCTCTGCAGCGTGATGCGCTTCATGTGCGGGCACAGGTTGCACGGCCGCACGAACTCGGTTTCCGGCGCGTCGCAGGCCACATTGTCGGCCATGGAGCATTCGGTGATCAGCACCACCCGCTTGGGCTTTCGCTGCATCACGAAGTCCGACATGGCGGCGGTCGAGCCGGCGAAGTCCGCCGCTTCCAGCACCTCGGGCGGGCATTCGGGATGGGCGAGCACCTGCACCCCCGGATAGGCCTCGCGCAGTTCGGCGATGTCGGCGGCGGTGAAGCGTTCATGCACCTCGCAGCGGCCGTGCCAGGAAATGATGTCGATGTCGGTCTGGCGCGCCACGTTGCGGGCCAGGAACTCGTCGGGCAGCAGGATCACGCGGTTCACGCCCCACTGACGGGCGATCTCTTCCACCACCTGCACGGCGTTGGCCGAGGTGCAGCAGATGTCGGTCTCGGCCTTCACCGCCGCGGTGGTGTTGACATAGGTGACCACCGGCAGGCCGGGGTAGCGCTGCTTGATCAGGCGCACGTCTGCGGCGGTGATAGAGGCGGCCAGGGAGCAGCCGGCCTCCAGATCGGGGATCAGCACGGTCTTGTCCGGACACAGGACCTTGGAGGTCTCCGCCATGAAGTGCACGCCCGCCTGTACGATGATCGCGGCGTCGGATTTGGCCGCCTCGCGCGCCAGACCCAGGCTGTCGCCAACGTAGTCGCCCACCCCGTGGAAGATGTCCGGGGTCATGTAGTTGTGCGCCAGAATAACGGCGTTCTTCGAGCGCTTCAGGTCATTGATAGCGGCGATCAGCGGCGCCTGGGCGCGCCATTCCATCGGCGTGATATGCGACTTTACCTTGTCCCACAGGGGGCGAGTGGCGACATCAATCGCCGGGGTGAAGGCGAAGTCCGAAAAACCGTCGTGCATGGCATCCCCCTTTTGCTCAAAGTGAGCATTACGGAAGCCTAAATAAAACGCCGGAGCATGAAGTTCGCTGCGACGCACCCTTATGCTTGTTCTGAGCATAAGTAGTCCAACGCATATAGACCCGCTCGCCTCTAGGGGGAAGGGGCGATGACGGATTTATGATGAGGATTGGGTGTGCGGCGTTGCCGCAACGAATTTTTGAACCACGAAGGACACGAAGAAGAACGTTATCCTCGGAAAGCGCGGAGCGCTTGTCCGAGGACCCAGCAGCTCCAGGCGTTCCGCTGGCTGGGTCCCCGGGCTCGACCTTCGGTCGCCCCGAGGATGACTATTGCTTCGTGTTCTTCGTGATTAAATTCCTTGTTCGGCCGACCGGTCAGCCCACGCCGATTGTCTGAGCCTCTGCATGGCTGATCGGATGGTGAGCCCCGGCATGGTCTTCCTCCGCCAAGAGACGCACCGCTTCCAGGGCGGCCATGCAGCCCATGCCGGCTGCGGTGACCGCCTGGCGATAGACGTCGTCGGTCACGTCGCCAGCGGCGAACACGCCCTTGATGGCGGTGGCGGCCGAGCCGGCGACTACCTTCAGATAACCTGAGCCGTCCATCTCCAACTGGCCCTTGAACAGCTCCGAGGCCGGGGCGTGGCCGATGGCGACGAAGAAGCCGTCGCAGGCGACCTCACTCAGCGCGCCGGTCTGCAGGTTCTTGAGAACCGCACCTGTGACGCCCAGGGGATTTTCAGAACCGCGCACCTCTTCCACCGCCGTGTTCCAGATCACCTCAATCTTGGGATGATGGAACAGGCGCTCCTGCAGGATGCGCTCGGCGCGGAATTCATCGCGTCGGTGCACCACCGTGACCTTGGAGGCGAAGTTGGTGAGGAATAGCGCCTCCTCCACGGCGGTGTTGCCCCCGCCGATCACCAGCACCTCCTTGCCGCGATAGAAGAACCCGTCGCAGGTGGCGCAGGCCGATACGCCGAACCCCTGGAACTTCTGCTCCGAGGGCAGACCCAGCCACTTGGCCTGGGCCCCGGTGGCGATGATCACAGTCTCGGCCAGGAACACGGCGCCTGAATCGCAGGTCAGGCGAAAGGGCCGCGCCGACAGATCGGCGGTGACCACAATGTCGTTGACCATCTCGGCGCCCACATGCTCGGCCTGGGCGCGCATCTGGTCCATCAGCCAGGGCCCCTGAATCACGTCGGCGAAGCCCGGATAGTTTTCCACGTCGGTGGTGATGGTCAGTTGCCCGCCCGGCTGGATGCCGGCGATCAGCACGGGGTTGAGCAGGGCGCGCGCGGCATAGATGGCGGCGGTGTAGCCGGCGGGGCCGGAACCGATGATGGCGCAGCGGACAGAGCGAGGTTCGGACATGGAGCTTCCGGAAACGAATTGTGAGGTTCTATGTAGCGATTGATTCCCCTCGGCGAAATCCGGAGGCAGGATTTCGCCGAATGGAATCAGAAATCGCCCATTCACAGGTGAATGGGCAGGGCTCCAGCGGCAGGGAGAACAGGAATCCTGATGGCCTCCCCACGCATCCTTCTGTTTGCCGATTATGGGCCGACGGTAGGCGGTGGCCATGTGATGCGCTGCCTGACCTTGGCGCGAGCCCTCGCCGAGCGCGGCGCGGCCTGTGCCTTTGTCGCTCCGCCGATGGTGCGCGGGTTGATCGAGACGTTCGGACCGGGCGCGATAGCGACGCTGGATACGCCCGAGGCCACGGTCGAACAGGTCCGCGTCTTGGCCAACGCCTTTGGGCCCGACTGGCTGGTCATCGACCACTATCGCCTGACCCTCGCCGACGAGAGCGCCCTGCGTGCGCCCGGCCGCCGCTTGATGGTGATGGACGACTTGGCCGACCGACGGCGCGATTGCGACCTGCTGCTGGACCCAGGCTATGGGCGCACGGCCGAGGATTATCGCGGGTTGCTTCCCAAGGCCGCGCAGGTGATCGCTGGACCGCGCTACGCCTTGGTCCGTCCCGAGTTCGCGGCCGCCCGACCCCAGGCCTTGGCCGCCCGGCAAGGGCCCGTGCGACGCGTGCTGGTCTCGCTCGGCCTGACGGACGTCGGCGGCGTCACAGGCAGGGTGGTGCAGGCCCTGCTGCCGGTCCTGGGCGAGGTCCAGCTGGACATCGCCCTCGGCTCAGCCGCGTCCAGCCTCGCCGCGCTCGCCGCCATGACCGACCCGCGCATCACCCTGCACGTCGACGCCCCCGCCATGGCCCGCCTGATGTGTGAGGCCGACCTCGCCGTCGGCGCGGGCGGCTCCAGCGTTTGGGAACGCGCCTGCCTGGGCCTGCCCGGGGTGACCGTCATCCTGGCCGACAACCAGCGTGACTTGGCGCTGCGGATGGAGGCGGATGGGCTGACGGTCGCGGTGGACAGCGACGGCGACGAATTCGAATCGCGGTTGTCTGCGGCGTATGGGCGATTGGCGGAAGATCAGGTCCTGCGCCACGCGATTCCCGTGCGCCTCGCAGCGCTGTCGGATGGGCTCGGCGCCCACAGGGTGGCGGAAACGATGCTGCCCTAACCGCTCATCCCGGCGAAGGCCGGGACCCAGATCATAAGGCGCCGAGGTCGGCTTCCGACCGAGGCTGTGTAAAAACGCGAAGCAGTACAGACTCCTGACATCGTGATGTCGGAGGCGCTGAGATGAGCCGCTTCGTTCAAGGTGAAGACCGCCG
>JBEHYN010000036.1:0-29913 GCA_048498155.1 Pseudomonadota bacterium
GAAGCGCCGCTTCTCAGGGTCGGACATACATTCTCCTTACGAGAACTGTCCCCTAATTTCCCTGTCTCATTTTAGGGGTGCACTCCAGTATCGTGTCGCGATATATCTCCGGCGCGCCGGGGGCAGACCATCACTCCAGCAGGGCGACTCTGCCCGATGTCGATGCGCCTGATGTGGACGAGGCCTACCTAGATGGCTTGGCCCTGCTCTGCCCTGCCGCCCGTTTCACCGATATGCTCGGCATCTACCTGGAAAATTCACGCGCGCGCTTAGAGCGTGTAGAATTCTTTGCGATCGACAAGGATATGGAAGCGATCGTGCGGGAGTCCCACGATTTGAAGAGCACATCGGGGAACTTCGGGGCCCGCCGCCTGCAATATTTGGCCGAACAACTCGAGGTGGCCGGCAAGGCTGGCGATATAGAGGCTGTAATGACTCTCTTGCCGTCGATACGCGTTGCTGCGGACACGGCCTGGGCTATTATCGCAGCGCGGCGCACCTCGCCCCCTAAGGCATCGCGGCGGGCGTCATAGACGGACGTGAAGAGGGCGAAAAAATGAGCGCTTCGCTCAGCCCCACGTCAACATATTGAGAATCAGTCAGGATCTGTGATCCGTGGCCCGGATCAGGCCGTCGATGATTTGGCCGTAGCCCCGCCTTGGCCCGTGACGGGAAGGCGGCGGCTTGTCCAATGCTCGACCCGCGCCAATAGCCGATCGGCGTCGAACGGTTTGACAATGAAGTCATTGCCACCCGCCGCCAATCCAGCCCGAACATCGTCACTTGACTTCTTCGCCGTCAAGAACGCGATCGGCGTCTGTTGCAAAGACCAGATGGAGCGAAGGCGGCGACAAGTTTCAAAGCCATCCATCTCTGGCATTTGCACGTCCAAGAGGATGAGCCTGGGACCCGCGCGTTGGGCGAGGCTGATGCATTCCAGTCCGCTGCCCGCGCCGAAAAACGTGTAGCCCTGAGCTTCGACTAAGGCTTGGAGAACCATGATGTTCTCAACATGATCGTCCACGCCGATGACAATTTTTGCCTTTCTTGCGGGATCGACGCTAGACATCGTGCCTGACCTTCGCCCTCCCGACCGGACACAGGCTCACACCCACCGTCCTGATCATTTCTATTCCGCACCTGCGCCTATTCGCGCAGGTGCTTCAGGTTGCGATCAAAAACGTAATTTAGGCGTTAACAATACAGCCGAATTCGGAATAACCGTAAGCGGTGTTCGGGCAGTCCTAGTGTGCTTTTTCGAATTTTAAGTCCGCTCCAAGTTTGACCCCACTCGGTGGCCGAACTTCAAATTAAGCGCACTGTTCTCGTAAGCTCTACCGGAGGACTTGGTCGCTTACTTTGTCCTGAATCTTGCCAATCGTGTTCTGGGCGGAGCCTGCCGCCTTTTCAGCGGCGCCTTCGGCTTGAAGCCGTTCGCTGCCGATGGCCTTGCCGACCGCTTGCTTGATCGAGCCGGCGGCTTTGCGGCCGGCGCCTTCCATTCGATTGGTGCTCATGGAGGTGTCTCCTAAAACGATGTTGATAACCCCATATGAACGGCAAGATCAGGCCAAACGTTCCCTTTGATAGTCAAAAAATGTAACAATAACAGTATGGTAATGAAAGAAAGCCTTCCCGGCTCAGATGGAGATATCTGAACCGGAAAGGCTCCAAATCGAATAGTCGCAGCCGGGCTGGAATGGGTCTGACTGCTTCAACAACAAGCGCCCAGGGTGCGTATCAGGTGACCGAGCTTCCGCGCAGGGCGCGCATCACGAACGACACGACCAGCAGCACCAGGAAGATCATGAACAGCAGCTTGGCGATCGACGCCGCCAGACCTGCCAGTGAAAAGAAACCAAAGAAGCCGGCGACAAGCGCCAGGATCAAAAAGGTCAAGGCCCAACCCAGCATGCTAACATCTCCTCCAAATGACCACCCAAACGGCTTGGGCGCTTAACGCAGTGGCCCTGATCAGCGTTCCTTAAAGCTCCGCGCGAAAGCGTGATCGAAACGGTGGAACCGGCGTTCTGGGGCGCCGTTGTAACTGGGTTCGTCCCGATGGCGCGCGACGGCGCCCCGCCACAAACAACAGGATCAAACCCATGACCAACCAACCGACTCCAGCCCGTTCGGCCTCCAAAAGTCCCGCCCGCACACGGCGCACCGGGACTAGAGACCCCTTGGCGATCAGCCTGCTGAAACAGGACCATCAGGACGTCGCTGGCATGTTCGATGACTATGAGCAGTTGGACGCGCCGGCCGAGAAACTAAAGCTGTTTCAGAAGATCGCCCTGGCCCTGAAGGTGCACACCCAGATCGAGGAAGAAATTCTATACCCGGCCGAGCGCGGCGAGGTTGAGGACGACGTCCTGGACGAGGCCTATGTCGAGCACGACGGCGCCAAAAAGCTGATCGCCGAGATCGAAGCTATGCAGCCCACCGACCAGTTCTACGACGCCAAGGTCAAGGTTCTGGGCGAGTACATCACGCACCACGTCAAGGAAGAAGAGCAGCCCGGCGGCCTATTCGCCCAGGCCAAGCGGGGCGACGAGAACCTCGATGCGATGGGCGAACGCCTGCAGCAGCGCAAGCAGGAACTAACGGCTCAGTTGAGCGTGAGCTCACCTAACTGAATATCGGAGGACCGCTCATGCCGCGAGGCGACAAGTCCAGCTACACCGACAAGCAGGAACGCCAGGCTGATCATATCGCGCACAGCTACGAGGCGCGCGGCGTGGGCGAAAAGGAAGCCGAGCGACGGGCCTGGGCCACAGTCAACAAAGAGGATGGCGGCGGCAAGAAAAGCGGTTCTGGCCGCGCCGCCGCCGCAAACCACAGGAGACCATAATGCTAGGCATCGATCACAAGCACCGCGAACGTCCGGCCCCGGAAACGGAAGGTCCTCACTCCCGGCGTATCAAGAGCAAACCCGGCAAGCCGGACCAACTGGCCCCGCAACTTGAGAACGCCGAAGACCGGCAGGAAGCCTTGATCGACGAAGGCATCGAAGAAAGCTTTCCGGCGAGCGATCCGCCGAGCCCCAAGCACATTACCTGATCAATTTGAGGGTCAGCCCATCGGTCTTAGCGGGCGGGTAACGCCGTCACAGCGGGTCGCGGAGTGTAGCGTCTCGGAGCGCGGCCTCCAAACCTCTCGCACCTGCCCCCAATTCCTTGCTTGATTCAACGCCGTGTTCGATCAAGGAACAGTCCCCGCTGCGGACTGTCCCGAATGTCGAACAAGCCCTACATCCTGACCCTGATCTGTCCCAACCGCCCCGGCATTGTCGCGGCGGTGTCGACCCACCTGTTCGAGGTCGGCTGCAATATCCTTGAAGCGCACCAATACGACGACACCGAAACCGGGCGCTTCTTCATGCGGGTGGTGTTCAACGTTGTGAGCGAAGATGGCCTGATTGGCCCCTTGCGGGCCGGCTTCGCGCCGGTGGCTGAGCGGTTCGCCATGGACTGGACCTTGCGTGACTCTGAGGACCTGCAACGGGTGCTGATCCTCGTCTCGCGCTATGACCATTGTCTGGCGGACATTCTTTACAATTGGCGCAGCGGCGATCTGCCTATGACCATCACGGGGGTGGTGTCCAACCATCCTCGCGCGACCTACGCCGGCCTGGATTTCACCGGCCTGGACTTCCATCACCTGCCCGTGACTCCCGACACCAAGGCCGCTCAGGAGGCGGAAATCTGGCGCATCGCTCAGGAGACCCGGACCGAGGTGGTGGTGCTGGCGCGCTACATGCAGATTCTGTCGGCCGACCTTGCTGCCAAGCTGTCGGGCCGCTGCATCAACATTCACCATTCCTTTCTGCCCAGTTTCAAGGGCGCCAAGCCCTACCATCAAGCGCACGCGCGAGGGGTCAAGCTGATCGGCGCCACCGCCCACTATGTGACCGCCAACCTGGACGAAGGGCCGATCATCGAGCAGGACGCCGAACGCATCGGCCATCAGAGCTCGCCGGAAGACCTGGTGCGCAAGGGCCGCGATATCGAGCGGCGGGTGCTGTCGCGCGCCCTGTCCTTCCATCTGGAGGGAAGGGTGCTGATAAACGGTTCCAAGACCGTGGTCTTCCGAGAGTAGGATAGTGGCAAGCAGGAGCTGGCGGCATGGGCGCGGTGATCATTGACGGCAAGGCGGAAGCGGAACGTCTGCGCGGCAAGGTGGCCGTCGCCGTAGCCGAGCTGAAAGCCAAGCACGGCCTGACCCCGGGTTTGGCGGTGGTGCTGGTGGGTGAGGACCCGGCCAGCGCCATCTATGTCCGCAACAAGGGCGAGCAGACCTTGGCTGCGGGGATGCATTCGGTGACGCACAAGCTGCCGGCCGATGCGACCGAAGCGGAAGTGCTTGGTTGGGTGGACAGGCTGAACGCCGACCCGGCGATCCACGGCATTCTTGTGCAGTTCCCCGTGCCTGAGCACATGAGCCAGGCCAACATCGTCGCCAGGATCAGTCCGGACAAGGATGTGGACGGGCTGACGGTGATCAACGCCGGGCGCCTGGCCTCGGGCCTGCCGGGCCTGTTTCCCTGCACGCCCAACGGCTGTCTCATCCTCTTGCGCAACGCGCTGGGTGATCTGCAGGGCAAGTGCGCTGTGATCGTCGGGCGCTCCAATCTGATGGGCAAGCCGATGGCCCAGCTGCTGCTCCAGGCCGATTGCACGGTGACCATCGCTCATTCGCGCACCCTCGATCTGCCGGCCGTCTGCCGCGAGGCCGACATCTTGGTGGCGGCGGTAGGCCGGGCCGAGATGATCAAGGCCGAGTGGGTCAAGCCGGGCGCGGCCGTGATCGACGTCGGCATCAACCGCGTACCGTCGCGCGATCCCGAAGCCGCCGCCGCGGGCAAGACCCGCGTGGTGGGCGACGTGGCTTTCGACGAGGTCAAGGAGGTCGCCGGCTGGATCACGCCGGTGCCGGGCGGGGTAGGGCCCATGACCATCGCCTGCCTGATGCGCAACACCGTCCAGGCGGCCTGCCGGCTGCATGGCGTGGCCAGTCAGCTCGACTAGTCGGTGTGGGCGAGGCGCCGCACGGGGTCGTCTTATGGTTAATCGGTCATCAAGGGTTGGGGGACGAACATCGGCATACGATCCGACTCGTTAGTTGAAGGTCCCCCACATGGCTGCGGTCGCTGCTGCCCAGGCGCTGGATTTTGGCGCCGAACTGGACGCCGCGCGACGGGAGGTCCTGCAGGGACGTCCTAGCCTGGCCATTTCGCGATTGCAGGCCCTGGCGGCGGACGATCCGTCCAACCCACTGGTCGCCTATTGGCTGGCCGCGGCTTTAGGCGCCGCCGGGCGGTGGGACGAGCACAGGTCCATGCTGCAGGCCGCCCAGACCTTACATGCGTACAAGCTGATCCAATCCTGCGACATCGATCCGGCCCGTCTGGAAAGCGATCCGGCCTTCGCCGCCCAGGTGGCCGAGGCCTTCTACGCCCAGCACATGGTGGCCGCCGCCTCGGTGGCTTATGGTTTGGCTTGCGCACGGCCAGATGTTCCGCTGCGGGTCTTATTAGGCCATGGCCTTTCGCTGCAGCATCAGGGACGCAACGAAGAGGCCGTGCAGGCTTTCACCCGAGCCCATAAGGCCTATCCCAACGACCTGATCGCCCACAGCTTCCTGCTCTACGCCCTGTTCTACATGCCCGATGGCGTGCGGCGGCACGCGCAGGAGGCGCGGCGCTGGGCCAGGGCTTTCGAGCACCTGCCGATCCCGCTGCGGTCCAGCTATCCCAATCCCCCGGCCAAGGAACGGCGGCTGCGCCTGGGTTATGTGCTGCCCACGGCGTCCGGCGGACAGGCGCGTCAGTTCTTGTCGCCGGTGCTGCAGCATCACGATCCGTCGCGGGTCAGCGTCTTCCTCTATGTCAACGACGCAGGCGCGGAGGTCGGCGTCGGCGCCCACGCCGTGCGCTCGGTCGGCCATCTGGATGACGAGGCCGCCGCCGCCCTGATCCGCCAGGACGGCATCGACGTGCTGGTCGATCTGTGGGGCCATACGGCGGGCGGACGTCTCGGGGTGTTCGCGCGCAAACCCGCGCCGGTTCAGGCCTCTTGGCTCAACTATGTCCAGACCACGGGACTGGAGGCGGTGGACTATCTGATCCACGCCGATTGCTTGAAGGTCCCCGGCGCTCAGGAGCATTGCACCGAGACCCTTTGGTATCTGGGTCCGACCATCTGTCCGTTCCGGCCCGATCCGCGGCCCGAGCCGACCCCGACTCCCGCCCTGGCGCAGGGCTTGGTCACCTTCGGTAGCTACAATCATCCGGCCCGGCTGAACGACCAGACGGTCGCCGCTTGGTCAGCCATCTTGAGTCAGGTTCCCGGCTCGCGGCTGGTTTTGCGCTACCGCTACTATCAGGACGAGGTGCTGCAGAACGTCACCTTGATGCGCTTTGTCGCGCACGGGATTGAACCCGATCGCATCCAGTTCCGCGAGCCCCTGAGCCAGCCGGACTATTACCGCTCTTACGCCGAGATCGATCTGGCGCTTGACCCCTCGCCCAACCCTGGCGGCACCACCAGCCTGGACGCCGTGGCCAACGGCGTGCCCTTGCTGACCCTGGCCGGCGAGGACTATTTCGCGCGCATCGGCTTGGCGGTGATCGAGCCGCTGGGCCTGGATGAACTGATCGCCTCGGACTGGGACGACTACATCGGGCGCGCTGTGGCCCTGGCGAGCGATCCGGTCGGCCTGAACGCCCTGCGCGCCAAGACAAGGAGCGCCTTTGACGCCTCCGAGCGGCGCGACGAACCCGTCTTCACCCGCCGGCTGGAAGACACTTTTGTCGAAATGTTCCGGCGTTGGGAAGTTGGAGCCTGAGTATGGCCGAGGTGGTCATTTTCGGGGTCGGACAGGTGGCGGAGACGATCCACTACTACCTCACCCGTGAAAGCGATCACCAGGTGGTCGCCTTTTCGGTCGATGCCGAATTTCAGACGTCGGATAGCCTGTTGGGCTTGCCGGTGGTCCCGTTTGAACGGGTGGAGGAGACCTTTCCGCCCGACCGATGCGGCATCTATGTCGCCATGAGTTTTCGCAAGCTGAACCGATTGCGGGCCGCCAAGCTGGAAGAGGCCGAGGCCAAGGGCTACGGCGCCATTGCCCATGTCAGCCCGCGAGCGGTGGTGTGGGATGGTTTCGTCGCCCAGCCCAACAGCTTCATCATGGAGCACAACACGGTTCAGCCGTTCGTGACCATCGGCCGCAACACCATCCTGTGGTCGGGCAACCACATCGGCCACCATTCGAGCATCGGCGATAATGTCTTCATCTCATCGCACGTGGTGGTGTCGGGCGCCGTGTGCGTGGGCGACAACAGCTTCCTGGGCGTCAACGCCACCTTGCGCGACAACATCAAGATCGGCTCACACAACATCATCGGCGCCGGAGCCCTGATCCTGAAGGACACCGAGGACTACGCTGTGTTTCCCGGCAAGGGGACCGAGCCGGCCGCTATCCGTAGCGATCGGTTGAGGGGCTGATCGCATGGCGGCTGCCTGGGAGCGCATAGGACGGTTTTTTCATGCCGAGGGTCAGCGCCCTTGGATGGCGACCCACGCCCAGATGCCTCACGCCGAGGTTATCGAGGGCTCTCTGATCCGCATCTATTTCTCCAGCCGCGATGCTCAGAACCGAACCCATATCAGCTGGCTGACCCTGGATCTGGAGCGGCCCGACTGCGTCCTGGACCTATCGGCCCAGCCCCTGCTGGCGCCCGGCGAAATCGGAACCTTCGACGATATGGGCGCCATGTCCTCTTGGATGACCCTGGACGGCGGCCAAAGGCATTTCTACACCATCGGCTGGAACGTGAAGAACCGCGTGCCGATGCACACGTCCATCGGCCTGGCCCGGGCGCCGGCCGCAGGGGAACCGGTGATCGACCAGCGCCTGATCGGCCCGGTGTTCGAGCGCAATCCAACCAATCCCTATTACGTGTCCTGCCCCTGCGTGCTGAAGCTGGGGGAGGAATGGCGCATGTGGTTCATGAACGGCCTGGCCTGGGGCGAGGCGGACGGCAAGCCCTACTCCCGCTACGACGTGGGCCACGCCCGCTCGGCAGACGGGGTGAACTGGACTCCCGATCAAGTGACCTGTGTGCCCCTGGCGCACCCCGACGAGATCGCCATCGCCCGTCCTTGCGTGGTACGTGATGGGGACCTGTGGCGCATGTGGCACTGCTATCGCGGGACCAGCTTCGACTACCGCATCGGCTATGCGGAAAGCGAGGACGGGCAGACCTGGCGCCGACGCGACGACCACCTGGTCTTACCGCCCTCAGGCTCGGGTTTCGACAGCGCCATGACCTGTTATCCCTATGTGTTTGACCACCTCTGCGAACGCTGGATGATCTATTGCGGCGACGGTTTCGGTCAGGGAGGCCTCGGGTTGGCCCGACTGAATCAGGGGGCCTTGCCATGAGTGCGGTCGATCTGGAGCGCTACCGGCGCGACGGCTATCTGGTGCTGAAACAACAGATCCCCGTGGAGGCCCTGAGGACCTGCCTGGACGAGATCTATGTCCTGTTCAATCGCATGGCCCGGCGATGGTCCTTGCCCGTGCCCGACGCGCACGACCTGCTGAGCTTGACCCAGGTGATGACCGCGGTATTTGCCCGCGACGTGGCTTCCTTCATGGCGACGGGCAAGCTCGCCCAGCACACCATCGCCTTGCACCGGCTCGGCTGCGACGAGGCCGTGCTGGCCCCGGTGCGCGCGGTTGGGTTGGAGCTGCCGACCATCTCCACTCGGCCGGTTATCTTCATCATCCATGAGGCGCTCAAGGTGCCCGGCGGTTATCACAAGTCGCCGCCCCATCAGGACTGGCGCAACATGCAGGGCAGCCTGGACTCCGCTGTGGTGTGGATTCCCTTCGCCGATGTCGCTTCCGGCGGCCATGCCTTGGAGGTGCTGCCCGGCAGCCACTTGCGCGGTCTATTGCCGTCCGGCGAGGATGCCTTCGGCCACCGGGTGGAGGATGCCTCCGTGGGCGACCAGCCCTTTGTACCGCTGGAGGTGACGCTGGGCGATGCTGTGCTGTTCTCGTCCTTCCTGGTCCACCGGACCGGACAGGCGGGCGGCGAGGTCGCACGGCTGGCGGCCAGCTATCGTTACAACAACGTGCTCGAGCCCAGCTTTGTCGAGCGCGGCTACCCCAACCCTTACGTCTACCGACCCGACATGACCCTGCTGACCCCCGGTTTCCCCGAGATCGAGCGCTTACAAGCCCTGTTCGGCCCCAATCAGAAGGTCGCCGCCGAATGAGCCGTGATCCCAAGACCCATCTGACGGCCATCGCCGAACGTGGCTACACGGTTCTACCGGGAGAGGTTCCGCGCCCTCAGGTCGAGGCGATTCTGGCGTCCATGCGCCGCCTGCATGCAGAGCGCGGCCAGGCCGACGATGCCGATCAGCCGATGCTTAATCGCGGTCACGCCATCCTCTACAACATGCAACGTGAGGACGTACTCTATCCGCGGATGTTCACGGGCAACGCCCTGGTCATGGACGTCCTCAAGGGCCTGCTCAACGACGTCTGGTACAAGCCGATCCCGCAGGATCAGCCCAATTTCATCATGCGCTCGATCATCGGCCGCAGCTCAGGGCCCGGCCCCCTGCCGCTGCACATCGACAGCTTCATCCCCTCGGGCGGCGCCCTATGTTTCATCTGCCAGGCGGCCGTGGTGCTCGAAGACCAGACGGTCGAGCGCGGCTGCACCGTGGTGGTGCCAGGCTCGCACCTGTCGGACCGCTACGCAGACCAGGCCGCCATGGCCGACGCCGTGCCGTTGGAGGCCAAGGCCGGCGACGTGGTGATCTGGGACAGCCGCCTGTGGCACGGCGCCTTAGGCAATTCGACGGCCTTGTCGCGCTGGTCGCTGATCGCCACCTTCGCGCGCTGGTGGATCAAACAGAACTACGACATGACCGGCACCTTGCCCCAGCACATCTATGAGCAGCTGACGGACGACGAGAAGGCGGTTTTCGGCTTTTGCTCGATACCGCCGCGCGACGAGCGCGAGCGCGCAGACATGAAGTGCGGCCATACAGACTTGCGCCCGACCGTGGCGGATTACCGGCGAGCAGGGTAGGGGCTAGAGCGACGGCGTTTGGCTCAATATCTCCGCCCTAACGGCCTCGACCGGCTCGCTCGCCAAGCGGTGCAGCAGGCTCCAATTGGGTCCGATGTAGTCATCCAGGAAATGCAGGCCCACACCCTGGGCGGCGAAGGCCTCGGCTTGATACAGCTCACGTCCGCCCGGCGCGTTCAGATAGTCCTTCGCTCCGACGGCCTGCAAAATCGCCAGGATCCGGTCTTGAGCCCTGAGGCCTGGGTCGATCTCCAATGTGCTGGAGCGGATCAGTCTGCAGTCCAGGCCGAGGAGTTCGCAGGCGACCGTGATCTGCCGCTCGGCATAGTCCACGAAACGCCCGTTGAATGGGCTGGCGTACAGAAACCGGTCCGCCGCCGGATTGAGCCGCGCCAAGCTGGGAAAGGCCCGCGCCCGTTCGGCCATGCGCTCAGTGGCGTCATCGGCGAAGACCAAGTCCTGGATGCGCGCGTCATAAGCTGCGTGAGCGAGGGGCAGGGTCAGCCACTCGGGCTCGCTCTTGGCGTCCGGCAGGCGGTTACGATGCACCCAGCCCCTGCGGGGAAACTGCACGCAGTCATAAATCACGAATAGTTCGGCTCCGGCCGCCAGCCGCCAGTAGCCGGCATAGGGGGCGAAATAGGGCTGCATGATCGCCACAGTCCCCGCCACGCATCGCCCTCCATCCGAACCTGGAGGCTAGAGGATTCCCGGCGCCAGGAGAACGGCCCCCGCGATTCACGGACAGGCTCAAAGCTCGGGCATAGTCATGCCTTCGATTCGCCTGCTCCGAGACCGCGCCATGGCTCCCAAGTCTCCCCCATCCGCCGCAGAGGTCTTGCTCATCGTGCCGGGCGGGCTAGGGGATGGCCCTACCCACAGAGCCCAGGCGGAGGGGGGCGGAATCGCCGTGGTGGGCGCGTCCTCGCTCAAGGACGATCCGGCCGCGGCGCAGTACCAGAGCTGGGCCTACCTGCCCCACATCGCCGATCCGCAATTCGAGACGGCGCTGGCCGACCTGATCGTCCAGCTCGGCGTGGGCCGAATTCACGCCACCCACTATCTGGTCTGGGCCAAGGCCAGGGCAGTGCTGGATCGTCTTGAGAGCCCGGTGACCTTGACGCGCGGCCGCACTTTCATGGAGCTGGAGGGCGAGTACCGTCAGCTTCGCCAAAGAGTGCGGGCCTCCATGCCGACGGCCGAGTTGGCTGCGTCGAAGCCCCTGCATCCGCCGCTTTCGCCGGTGGAGACGGCGGGCTACCTGCGCGCGGCCCTGGCGATTCCCGGCGAGAGCTATGAGCCCAAGCTGATGGCGATGATGCAGGTCGCCCGCCATATTCCGCGAGGCGATGTGGTGGAGGTCGGCTGCCTGTTCGGTCGCACCGCCGCCCTGCTGGCCATGCTGGCGCGGCGCTATGACCTGGGCCAGGTGCTGTGTGTCGATCCATGGTCCGGCGACGAGCTCGATCAGGGCTCCGAGGCCCTGCGCCGGCCGAGCCTGGATTACGACTGGGACGAGTGGCGGCGCATGTTCGAGCTCAATGTCGCCCCGTTCGCCCAAGGCCGGCTGAACTATATTCGCGCGACAGGGGAGGCGGGCGGCGCGGCCTATGCCCAAAGCCGCCAGGTGGTCACCGACGCCTTCGGCGAGAGCCTATATCAAGGGCGCATCGGCATGCTGCACATCGACGGCAACCACGAATACGGCCACGTTCTGGCCGACACCCAGGCCTGGGCGCCGTTCGTACAACCGGGGGGCTGGATCATTTTCGACGACTATGAGTGGGATTGGGGGGACGGCCCGCGCCGGGTGGCCGACGATTTTATGGCGAACCATCCCATCCGGACGCGATTCCTGGCCGCCGGGGCGATGTTCGTCCAACTGGGCGATTGATCAGCCCGCCCGCACCGCCTCGATGACCGCCTGAGCAATGCGGCCAATCACCCGGCCGTCCATATCCATGGCGTAAGGCAGGCCGATGGTGGAAGCGGCCAGGCGCCGGGTTGCGGCCAGATCAGCGTGCGGCAGGCCGGCGAAAGCCGGGTGGTCTTGGCAGCCTCGGCCCCACCAGCAACGGGTGTCTATGCCCACGGCCGATAGGCGCTTCTGGATGCGGTCCGAAGAGCCGTCGGGCAAGCGCGCGACGCAAACGCTGGTCACCCACGCCGTGCCCCAGCCGGGCTGGAACTGCACCGCGTCAAGACCGCTCAGAGCAATGCGCAAGCCTTGGGCGACCAGGCCATAGCGCATGCGGGTGGTGGGCCACATGTCCAGGCTCGCCATGCCCACGGCCGCCGCATATTCACTCAATTTGGCGTTGGTGGCGGCCATCATGGACTCGCGTGCGCCCTTGAAGCCATAGCAGGAGATCTGGCGCAGGCGTTCGATCAGCTGCCGGTCTGTCGAGGCCACCATCCCGCCCTCGCCCACGCCCAGCACCTTGGTCGCGTGCAGGCTGACGATGGTCGGCAGGGCCGCGTCATGCACCGTGTCGAAGGCGGCCGCCGCGTCGATGAGGACAGCCAGGCCGGTCTGTTCGCGCAGGTCAACCCAAGGGTCGGCGTCGAGCGGACTGCCGAAAGGCGATACGGCGATCACCGCAGCCACCGGCCCCGGCGCTCGGGGCAAGGCGTCCAGGACGATCTGGGGGGTGAGCGCCCAGGTATGGGGATCGACGTCCAGGAACCAGGGAACCAGGCCCGCCTGCAATACCGCATGCGCCGTGGCCACGAAGGTCCAGGCAGGCATGGCCACCAGAGCGCCGCTCGGCAGGCCCAATGCCGTCAGGGTCAGAGTCAAGCCCTGGGTGCCGTTGGCCACGGTGGTCACCGCCGCGCCCGGGTTGAAACGAGCGGCCAGACGAGCTTCGAACTCGGTAAGGAGGGGGCCGAAATTGGAGTACCAACGCCGTTGATCGATGTCTCGCAGATAGGGCGTAATTGCGTCGTATGGCGGCAGATAGGGGCGAGCCACAGGAATGTGCCCTGGGGCGGGCGATATATCTTCTGCGGGGCTCAAGGCTCTGCGCGTCGACATGGCTGATTTGGCCGATTCCACCCCGGATCCGAACCATCAACCGAACATGATTGTGGTTAACAGCTTCTGTAGGGGCGACTGTCGCGCTGGGATGCGTCGAGCGGCTGTGGATAAACTCTTCGTGTGCTGAGCTCAAAGTTTGCCGTCTGTTGGGTCGCGCGTTGAGCGAACCTTGAATTCGATAAGCACACGAGAATTCCATGTTCCGAGCGCCGCTGGATAAACAGAAATTCCCTCCCTAGGCGGCGCAAAACTCAGGCGACTGCCTGAATCGCCACACTGGCGCGCGGGCGACGTCATCCAACCCGCGCGGGCCAGTGCTCGATTTTGCTGGCTTTTGGGCTGCACTCTGACATAATGCGCGCCATCGAATATCGTTTTCGGCCCGGTTGCTCCCCACGCTTGTTCTTCGGATCCAGCCCGAGCCTTCCAAGACCCTCTCCGACATTCTGATCATGCGCACCGATCGGGGCGAATGGACTTATCCACCCGAAAGGTGACTCTCATGGCAACTGGTACTGTGAAGTGGTTTAACGCCACCAAAGGCTTCGGCTTCATTCAACCCGACGAAGGCGGCGCGGACGTGTTCGTGCACATCTCGGCGGTCGAGCGTTCGACCCTCGGCTCTCTGCATGAGGGCCAAAAGGTCGGTTACGAACTTGAGCGCGATCAGCGCAGCGGCAAGATGTCCGCGAGCCAACTGCAATCGGCCTAGGATTTAAGGACGCCGGGCGAGGGGGCTTTACAGCTGCCTCGCCCGGCGTTTCAATTTCAAATGGCCCAATCCACTGTAGAGCGCGCTTACGCCTTGGCCCGATCGGGTCAGTTTCAGGACTTCGCCCAACTGAGGGTTCGCCTGGACGCCGAAGGCTGCCGCGCCATTGACACCTTACTCGCCGGTCGCTCCATCCGCGGCCACCTGGATGCGATCTGCGCGGCTGCGTTCAATATCGCGCCGACAACCAACACTCCGCCAACGACCGAGAATTCATGAAAGCGACTAAACAGGCCGACTTTGCTGAGCGGCTGAAAACAGCTTCAGAGGCCAAGAAGGCCTTGCTGGCCAAGTTCACCCCCAAGCCCGCCGCGCCCGACCCTGAATTTACCCTGAGAGCCGACCGCAAGGCGCAAGAGCTGGAGCGCGTGCGTCAGGCGCGCGCCGAGGCCAAGGCCGCCAAACAGCAAGCAGCCCTGGAAGCAGCCGAAGCCGCCCGTCTGGCCCAAGAGGCATTGGACGCGGAGGTGATGGACGCCAAGCGCGGCGAGCGCAAGGAGCGCAAGGCTCTATCCAAGGTGGAAGCCAAGGCCAAGCGCGACGCCCGCTACGCGGCGCGCAAGGCTCGCCACTAGGCGCTTTCATCGGCTCCTGCCGGCGCGAGCCGGAACCAAGATTATTGAACCACGAAGAACACGAAGAACACGAAGAGGGCGGCTCTATCTGTGGGCTGCTGGCTCGCGTAGCGAGAATTGTCTGATCGCGCAATTGCGCGATCCTTCGTGCTCTTCGTGTTCTTCGTGGTTCAATTTTTAATTCGCTTTCGCGATCCCGCCTAGGTCCTGGGCGGCGTGCCCTTTTGGCTCGGCGCCGAGGCGTTGGTCTTGGGCTTTTCCTTTTTCGGCTTGCGCACTTCCTTGCCGCCGCGATTCTTTTCCTTCGACATAACAAACTCCTAGCTTGGCTTTGGCCGCGCCCAGCGGCTGATCCGGCCTTCGGCCTGAAGCTAGCGGGTCGCTCGGACGGAAGATAGCCGAACTTCGCACTGGCTCCCGCGTTTGGCTTCAGGTTCAATCGCCCTCAAATAGTGCCTGGAGGAACGCCCGTGAAACGCGCTTGGATGTTGACGATGCTGGCCGGTTTGACCGCCGCGCCCGCCGCAGGCCTAGCGCAGCCTTTCCCGCTGACAGGCAAGCCGCCGGGCGCTCAGACCCCAGCGCCGGTCGGACCCAGCTCCGTCGGCTTTCCCGCACCCAACACCACGCCCGGCCAACCGATCGAGAGCCGCCTGCCGGAGCTGAAGACCGACAAGCCGGCCTTCGCCGGCCAGACCCGCGCGCCCTACAAGCCCACCACGCCCTATAAGGTGACGGTGATCACCGACAAGCTGAAGCAGCCGTGGAGCCTAGCCTTCCTGCCCGACGGCAAGATGCTGGTGACGCAGAAGCCGGGCGCGCTGGTGATCATCACCGCTGACGGCGCCGTATCGGCGCCGATCACCGGGGTTCCCGCCGTTCATTATCGTGGACAGGTCGGGTTGCTGGACGTGGCGCTGGATCGCAAGTTCGCCGCCAACAAGCGCATCTTCTTTTCCTATAGCGAGCCGGTGGAGGACGATAAGTCCAATATCGCCATCGCGAGCGCCAAACTAGACGAAGGCGCCCTGGCCCTGACGGACTTGAAGGTCATCTTCCGCGCCTATCCGGCCATGCCCAAGACCATCGCTGCCAACCAGGGCGGTCGCCTGGCTGTAGCGAAAGACGGCAGCTTGTTCGCCATCATCGGCGACCGGTCCGGCTCGCCGCCCTGGACCGTGGCTCAGCGCCTGGACACCCATCTGGGCAAGATGATCCACATCACCGCCACCGGCGCGCCCGCGCCCGGCAATCCCTACATCGGCAAGCCCGGCGCCCTGCCGGAAATCTGGAGCATCGGCCATCGCAGCGAGCAGGGCCTGACCTTCGATTCCAAGGGCCGCCTGTGGGAAGTGGAGGACGGTGCGCGCGGCGGGGACGAGCTCAATCTGATCGAGCCCGGCAAGAACTACGGCTGGCCGATCATCACCCACGGCATCGACTATCCCGGCCAACTGATCAACAACGGCCTGACCGAAAAAGCCGGCATGGTCCAGCCGCGCTACTACTGGGATCCGGTGATCGCGCCCTCGGGCCTGGCCTTCTATACCGGCTCGCTGTTCCCCGCCTGGAAGGACAGCGTCCTGATCGGCGCCCTGCGCGGCAAGATGCTCGACCGGGTGACCCTGAAGGGAGACAAGGTGGTGGACGAGGAGCCCCTGCTGGTCGACCTGAACACGCGCATCCGCGACGTGCGGATCGGGCCTGAGGGAGCGGTCTATGTGCTGACGGATGATACTAGGCTGCTGAAGCTGACGCCGCAGTAGGGGGCGGAGTCTCGCGCTTCCAGTCGGGCGAGGGTCTGTTTTCGGGTCGCAGGCCAAGGGGGGGGGAATCGACGCCAAGCGGTCCCTGCCGACGTCCGCTTCCCGCTGGGTTCCACCTCAGCCCGGGGCGCCACCTAGCGGTCGGCGGCGTTATCCCTGAGCGCCAGGCGCCGTCACGCGAGAACGCGAGAACATGCCTCCATCTCGGGTCGAGGCGTATGATGCAGGCGCCCTTCACTGTGACGCCACCATTTATGCTCGTGTCTTGGCAATAAGTCAGACTGGCTGAACTGCTCGGTACTTCGCATGCATCTCGTCGCGTCGCAGCCCCCCTATCGCTCCAGCGACGGAGGCTACGAATGCGCTCAGCAGGAGTCCAAACGCCAGAAAGAATGAGAACTGAGCGGCTATGTTCGTATCCCGCGCCGTCGCGGCTACAAGCCCCGCGTGCTCCACTGGAGCTGCCAGCGCGACCATAGTGAGCACAACCCCCAAGAGCGTACTCACCGCCCAGACGAGCAGACCATGAGCTGTGTCCCGGAAAAACACCTCATGACCATGTACGTTGAGCCATTTGGCGCGCAGTCGCCCGGCGAGATAGCCGCCCAATGCGCAGGAGAGCACCTGCACAGTGACCATGCCCGCGCCCAAGAATGGTGTGAACGTCGAGAGCGATGGCTTTGCCCCAGGCCAAGGGGATGCGAGCGTGAAGCCCAAGCCCGCAGCAAGAGTCAGAAGAACAAACGAAAAGGCGACCGTCGCGACCGCGCCGGCGAGGATCGCTGCCCATGACACGGCTGAATGGACCTCGTCGCCGACCTGGCTGCCAGGGCCGGAGATTAGAACATCGCGTTCCATTGTTGCCTCCCGATGGTTCAAAATCAGAATTGATGGGTGCAGAATGCCAGTATTAATATAATCGGAAGCGGAACACCCAATAATATCAATAGAATTGATCGCATCAGTGACTCCTATTCGGGATTTGTGGCCCTGCTAAAACAGCATCACCCTCGCGGTGGGCGATGAATGGGGCGGCCTATAAAACGCTCTACATCATCTTATTGCCAGCTTGACCACATCGATGGTCATGCACTGGCCCGCCGATCCAAAGGCCACGACCTAAGTTTCGCAGCGGGCCAGCGTCTGGCTATTTCGTCGCGTTATGGACAGCATCCACTGCTTTGCCGACGCTTTCCTTGGCTGATCCCACGGCCTTGTCAGCCACGCCTTCGACCTGCAGCTTCTCGTTTCCGACAGCGTTGCCAACGGCTTGCTTGACCGCGCCCACACCTTTTTGGGTCGCGCCTTCGATGCCTAGCTTGCTCATGATCTTCTCCTGTTAGTGTTGCACCTGCCAATGGCAAGCGGTCGAGTGTGATCCGGCCACGCGGCGCGCAGTTGCGGTGCATTTGCCTGTGAGCGGATGCGGTCAGATGGGACCCAAGCCTAGGCCGCCAAACAGCCACATCAGCACCAGGACGACGAGGATCAGGCCGACGACCCCGCCTAAGCCGGGGAGCCCGTAGGTACGATGTGCGTAGTACCCCCCGCCCCCGCCAAACAGTAGAATTAGGACGACGACGATGAGAATGAGGGACAAGGAACGACCTCCGCGGTTCGCAGCACCGAAGAGCGATGACGCCAAGTATCAACGGCTAAGTTTGGAGAACGTTCCGAGAGGTGAGCTCCGCAACGCGGCGATTGCAGCTGTGCCCTAGACCCAAATCTATAGGACCGTTCCGTCGCGCCTCATTTCTGGCATTTTCCAGTTTCGCCGGAACCAATGCATACGTCAGAACGTATCAGTAAGATCACGTCGGTCGATCTTTTGGCCGACAAGCAAAATTGACCACGATCACAAAGCCAAGATCACTGTTGTGGCCCGGTTCGTTGTCGGCTCATCACTTAGGAGATCACTATGAAATATCTGACGCCGGCTGCCATTCTGGCTTTAGCGCTTGGATTGACTGGTTGTAACGTGAATACAACGCCTGCACCTGCTGGCCCACCTGGACCCCCCGGCGTCCAGGGCAATACAGGGGGCAGCGGCAATACCGGAGCCCCGGGAAATACCGGCTCGACGGGCACAACCGGAGATCAAGGCCAATCCGGCGCACAGGGCGAAACCGGAGATACTGGGCGTACGGGCGCCCAGGGAGAAACCGGCAATACCGGGCGCACCGGTGCGCCCGGGCGCGGCTCGACGGTCATTGTTGCCCCACCGGCGGGTCGCTAGAGCCAGTAAGCCGTCAGCCTCGGGCCACTCGAGCCGAAATTTGTTCGGTCAAAGTCGGCTCACTGGCGCGTCCCGACCGTTTGTCGAGCGCAAGAAAAGAGCCCCCAGCCGGAAGGCGAGGGGCTCTGATGGCTCTCCACCCGACCTGATGGTGAGAGTCGCTAGGTCGCCGCTTTCGCCCACGCCCTCCATCAATGGACTACGTCACCCACCCATCGGAAACACGACCGGCTGGTTTTTTGGGTCGGGTGACTAGTTCAGCGACGATGACTTTTTCGTACCGCTCCATATCAGCCACATCAGCGACCGGCTGCCCGCCGCGCTGCCATGCCTCGGCTTGCCTCCAGGCTGGCGGTTTTTGATCGCGCCAGGACATGAAGGCGTTTGGTTCGATCCCACGCTACTGGAGGTCTCATAACCCCCCATCTGCGACCCTCGGAACTTCAGCTTTCCGGCGGGTCGACCATCCGCCCCCTCCGCCTCCTGCAACAAACCGGCCCATGCGTCGAAGTCGCTGGCCAGGGTCTTAGTGGGCCGTTAAGCCACCTGTTGTCTGGACCTACCCATCAGGCGGATCGCCGGGAGAACCATCGATGAAGGAATCCAAGGGAAAGACCAAAAAGGCCCAACCTGCCAAACAGAATGCCTCCCAGCCCAGCCTCAAGGGCCTGGCTGCGCTGCCCGTGAAGCCGAAGAAGTAATCCGCCGCTCCCCCTGCGCCGCCCTGCGGGATTTCAGCCGATGGCCTGCACGAGGTTATAGCTGAACGTGCCGGGCGGCCCGGTTGTTCGTCCTCTTTAGGCGACGGTAACGGGCAGCTTGAGGAACACCTTGCCGGCGGCCGAGGGGGGTGGAAGCGCGCCGCCACGAATGTTGACCTGTAAAGACGGCAGGATGAGCGTCGGCGCCGCCAATGTGGCGTCACGCGCTTGCCGCATGGCCACGAAGGCTAATTCATCGATCCCTTTGCGCACCTGAATGTTTGACGTGCGCTCCTCGCCCACCGTCGTTTCCCACTGAAATACGTCGCGGTCCTCGGGCAGATAATCGTGTCCCACGAAAACACGGGTCTGGTCGGGCAAGGCGAGGATTTTCTGGATCGAGCGGTACAGGGTCGCGGCATCCCCGCCGGGAAAATCCGCCCGCGCCGTCCCATAGTCCGGCATGAACAGGGTATCGCCCACAAAGGCCGCATCACCGATCAAATAGGTGACGCAGGCCGGCGTGTGTCCGGGTGTGTGCAGCACCTCCACGGTCAGCGCGCCCAGCGGCAGCCTGTCGCCTTCTTTCAATAGGATATCGAATGCCACGCCGTCGGGCTTTTGATCTGTGATCTCGAACAGCGGAAAGAAGGTCTGCTGAACGCGTGTAATCCCCGCGCCGATGGCGACCTTGGCCCCGGTCTTCCTGCGGATGTAATCGGCGGCGGACAAGTGGTCGGCATGCGCGTGTGTCTCCAGCACAAAGGCAAGGTCCAGCCCCTGTTTGGCGATGGCATCGAGCACTCGGTCGGCGGAACCGGTGGAGACGGTGGCCCAATTGGGCTCATAGTCCAGCACCGGATCAATGATGACCGCCGCCCGCGAGGAAGGATCACTCACCAGATGGGTTGCCGTCGATGTGGCCGTGTCGAAAAATGTCTGAACGATGGGGCGCATGTTGGTCTCCTGGGACGCAGGACATAAGGCCTTGCTAAATTAGTTTCAACTAATATATATGGGCCATGTTCGATCTTGCGAGCTTCGACATCACCGACTTCCAAGGCAGTGCGTCTGCGGCGGCCAAGCTTCTGCGCACCCTTGGAAACGAGAAGCGGTTGATGATCCTGTGTCAGTTGACCGAGGGAGAACGATCCGTGGGCGAGCTTCAGCCCCTGGTCGGTCTTTCGCAGTCGGCCCTATCCCAGCACCTTGCGGTGCTGCGTGAAGAAGGGGTGGTGGCCACTCGTCGTGAGGGGTTGGTCATCTGGTACCGGATCGTGGACCCGGCTTCGGTCAAGGTGGTGGCGACGCTCGCCGAGATTTTCTGCCCTTCAGAAAAAGAGGCGACCCATGGCAAGTCATTTAATCCCCATAAGCCCAAAGCTGGCGGCTGAACGCCTCAAAGCGGGCTCTGCGCTACTGGTTGATATTCGCGAGCATGACGAGTTCGCCCGCAGGCATGTCGGCGGTTCTCTTTCCCGGCCGATGTCCACCTTTGATGCCGGGCGAGCGCCGCCTTTTCCGGCCGAGGAGACGATATTTACTTGCCGCACAGGGATGCGCACGGATGCGAACTGCGGCCGTCTGGCCGCGAGCATTCCAGGGGAGGCCTATGTCCTCGAAGGTGGCCTTGACGCCTGGGTGTCAGCGGGCTTGCCGGTCGAAGAAGACCGCAAGGCCCGGCTGGAGATGATGCGTCAGGTCCAGATTGCGGCCGGATTGTTGGTGCTGGTCGGCGTGACGCTCGGCATTTGGGTGCATCCGGCATTGTTCGGCCTTGCCGCTTTCGTCGGCGCCGGGTTGACCTTTGCCGGCGCCACGGGATTCTGCGGCATGGCGAAGGTCTTGGCGCTCATGCCATGGAACCGGGTCCGGCCGGCTTAGGCGATGGACCTTTCAGTCTGGTCATATGGCGCGGCGCTCCTGGGCGGAGCCCTGATCGGCCTGTTGCTGACGGTGTTCGGCGGCGGCGGGTCGGTATTGGCGACGCCGCTGCTGGTTTACGCGGTGGGCATACACGACGCCCACGTGGCGATCGGGACGTCAGCGGCGGCCGTCGCGGTCAACGCTGCGGCGGGACTGGCGGCTCAGGCGAAGGCCGGAAGGGTGAAGTGGCCCTGTGCAACGGTTTTCGGGGGAGCGGGCCTGGCCGGTTCGTTTCTGGGCGCGCATTTCGCCAAGCAAATGGATGGCCGGCATCTCCTGTTATGGTTTTCCGGCGCCATGGCGGCGGTCGCCATCGCGATGGTTCTGCCCAGGAAGGGGGAAGGCGACCCCGGGGTGCATCTAGACGGTGCGTTGGCCGCCAAGCTCGCGCCGTTTGGGCTCGTGACGGGATTGGCTGCGGGCTTTTTCGGCATCGGCGGCGGATTTCTGATCGTGCCGGGGCTTATGGCGGCCACCGGCATGACCTTGGCCAATGCCGCAGCGTCTTCACTCGTGTCGGTCGTTCTGTTTGGCGCGGCGACAAGCGCCAGCTACGCCCTATCCGGCCTGGTCAATTGGCCGGTCTTCATCGCTCTTGTGCTGGGCGGCTTTGTCGGAACACTGGCCGGATTGCCCATGGCCCGGCGTCTTGCCGCCCACGCCGCAAGCGCCAGACGTGGGTTCGCCGTCATGGTGCTGGCCACAGCCGCCTATGTGGCCATGCGCGCCACGCATTGAGCGCGGCGCCCATCTCAGCGCCGTCCTAAAGCGTGAGCGCCACCCGGAAGCCGACCGAGCCATGCCGGCCGGGCGCCGCATCGCCCACCCGTCTGGCGGCGCGCAGAATCCACTCGTGGGTGCCCCATCCGGCGCCGCGCACCGTTCGCGTGCCGCAATCGCCGGTCAGACGCACCGAGCCGTCGACTGGGGCGCCGTCGTAGTTTTTATTCCAGCAGTCGGCCATCCATGACCAGGCGTTGCCAGCGGTGTCATGCAGGCCGAAGGCGTTGGGCGCGAAACTGGCGACCGGCGCACTCATCTTCTTGTCCCAGATGCTGCCGCAGCCGTTGCACACCGCGTGGGTTTTGCCGACCTCGTCGCCCCACCAGAAGGTGGTCGTTGTGCCGGCCCGGTTGGCGTATTCGAATTCGCCCTCCGTCATCAGCCGATAGGGCCGGCCTGTCTTCTTGGCCAGCCAAGTCACATAGGCCTGGGCCTCCGCCCAATTGATGCAGGTGGCGGGCAGGGAATTGGCCACATCTTCGCGGCCGATGGGGCGCCAGGATCGGGGGCTACGGTCGGCGAACTGGCCGTCCTCATAGGTGTAGCAAACGTTCCCCGTGGCATAGCCGCTGTCGGCCACGAAGCGCGCGTACTCGCCCACTGTGATGTCTGACCGGCCGACGGCCAGGGCGTAGCCGATGCGCACCCGATGGCGCGGACTCTCATTGGCGTCGCGCTTGGGCGCGGTCTCCGGCGAGCCCTGGGTGTATTCGCCCGCAGGAACCACGATCATTTGCGGCAGGTCCGCGCCATCCCAAAGCTCAAGCGGCTTGTCGGTTGCACGCCAGGACACCGGCGCCTGATCCAAATTCGATTGCGATAAGGGCGCGGCGGCTGCGACCAGCGCCGCAGTCTTGGCTTTGATCGCGGCGATCTCCGCGTCGGAGTGAGGGTGGGCGGCCTTGTAGGCGGCGAAGCGCGCCTGGCGATCCTTCAGCCAGGCCGCATCGCTGTCGGCGCCGGCGAGGGCGGCGGAGCCGAATGTCGCGACCGCCGCGAGCACCGCGAATTTGAGCCAGCTCTGTCGCATGACGTCCTCCCTTGTCCTGGCCTTCTGTTCCGCGTCGTTGGGCGACATGGCGGGCCTGAAAATCAGGCTAGAGTGTCGCTTGGGTCTAGACAACCCGACGTTCAGGCGCTCACGGTCGGGCGCAGGGAAAAATCCCGGACGTTTTAGCAGGGGAGGGGACAGCTTGACTCAGGATCAGCATCTTGGACGGCGTGAACTGCTGGTCGGCGCGGCGGCGACCTCGGCGCTGGCGGCGGCCGGGTCAGCTAACGCCCGCACGCAAGGTCACGACCATCTGCCGGTGGTGGATTCCCATATCCACCTGTTCGACGGATCGCGGCCCCAGGGCGCGCCCTATCTCGGTTCAAAGGCCTATCGGGCCCAGTCCCACATCTCCTTGCCCGCCGGCTACGCCCCCCTGGCCAAGCCTGCCGGTATCGTCGGCGCGGTGGTGGTGGAGGCCAGTTCCTGGGTGGAGGACAATCTATGGCTGTTGGAGGTGTCCGAGGCCAACCCGATCATGTTGGGCGTGGTGGGCAACCTTAATCCCGCCAAGGCGGAGTTCGGCGAATATCTCGGCCGGTTTCGCAAGAACCCGCTGTATCGCGGCATTCGCTTCAGCCGTTTCTATACGGGCAAGGGCGCAGACGTCGCCTTGGACCCGGACATAACAGCCCGGCTGCGCTTGCTGGCCGAGGCGGACCTCACCTTGGACAACGCCAATCCAACCATGGACTTGTTGAAAGCGAACCTATTGATCAGCCAGGCCATTCCCGAGTTGCGGGTCGTGGTCGATCACCTGCCGTCGTTCGATCCTACGCCTGAGGTCACGCCCACCTACGAGGACCTGATCAAGCGGCTGGCCGACCGGCCGAACATCTTCGTCAAGCTGACCGAAGTCTATCACCCGCGCGAGGACAACGGCGTCATCGTGAAAGACTACGAGCCTCTGCGGGCGAGGCTGGAATATCTGTACAACGCTTTCGGGGAGGATCGGGTGATGTTCGGCACCGACTATCCCAACAGCTATGGGGTCGCCACCATTCCCGAGGAGGTCGGCCTGATGAAGCGGTTCTTCTCAACGAAGCCTCGCGCGGCGGCCGAGAAGTACTTCTGGAAAAACTCCGCCAAGATCTACAAGTGGAAAAAGCGGACGGATCAGCAGCCAAGCCTGACGTGAGATCGGGGAAGGCTAGGGCAGGGAGGGAGTCGCCATGTCATGGGCCAAAGGCGGCGGTCGATGGGCAGTTGCGTCCGGGCAAAAGCCCTTGCTCCCTTCGCACGCCGACATTCCCATCTGCCGACGATCCTGACCGGACGCCGAACGGGGGCGCCGCTGTTGGACGAGGGGTTAGGGACATGACTTGCGTATAGGGCTTGCGGCGCCTATCAGGCGTGGGTGAAAAGCCGTTGTGGGCCAGAGGGTCCGCAAATTCAGGTCGGCGAAGGGTTGGAGACGGACGAGTATGGAACAGGCAATCGCCGCATTCTGCGACTGGCTTTCGGCCACGCCAATCAGTTTGACCATTCAGAGCGTGCTCTGGATCATCCCTGCGGTCCAATCCGTTCACATCATGGCCGTCACCATCGTGATCGGCGCGGTGCTGATGGTCGATATGAAGCTGCTGGGGGTGGTTGGCCGAGACACCCCCATTTCCGGCGCCACGCGCCGCTTCTTGCCCTGGATATGGGTGGCGTTGGTCGTCCTGCTGCTTACCGGCTCCATCCTGACGGCGGCTGAGCCCCGGCGCGAACTGATCAACAATGTTTTCCGACTGAAGATGGCCCTCATTCTGGTCGTGTGCGCGGTGACCGGGACGTTCCAAGTGATTGTCAGCCGCAACGCCCAGGCCTGGGGCGACAAGCCTTCCAATCAATGGTCCGCCCGGGCCCTGGCCATCATCACCCTGGCGCTGTGGGTCGGCATCATCATGTGCGGTCGCTGGATCGCCTACGTCGAACACGGCTGATTTCACCAGGGCTGAGCGCTGCTCCGCCGCCTTTGTCGAACGCGCATTTTTGGTCCTGAGGAACCTGCTTGAATGCTCCAAACCATCGCCCAGTGGCTGCAGGACACAGCCTTCGCCCAGTGGATCGCGACCTCATCAGTGGCCTTTCCCTGGATTGAGACCTGCCACGTGATCTTTTTGACCGTTGTGGTGGGCACGATCACCGTGGTCGATCTGCGGCTACTCAATGTGACGTCGACGCGGCGTTCGGTGACTCAGATCACCAACGAAGTGTTGCCCTTCACCTGGTGCGCGTTCGGCCTGGCGGCGCTGACCGGAGGCATGCTGTTCATCTCCAAAGCCACCGAATACGTCGATGACTTCCCCTTTCGCATGAAGATGTTGCTGCTGGCCTGCGCGGGCCTGAACATGGTGATCTTCCACTTCAGCGCCTATCGCGGCGTGGCGGCCTGGGACCAGAGTGCGGACACCCCGCGTCCGGCAAAGATCGCGGCGGCGCTGTCCTTGCTGTTCTGGGCCTGTATCATCGTCTTCGGTCGGTGGATCGGCTTCACCGTACGCTGACCCTGTGCTTGGACACAAAAAAGGCGGCCCCTGTTCACAGGGCCGCCTATTTGTCTCTCCAGCGCCAGAAGATCAGTAGTCGTGATCCTTAAGCACCGCGCCGGTCTTGGTGGTGACATTCATTAGGTAAGCCGCCGGGCCGCCGTCACGCAGGGGATGGCCTAGGACTGAGACCTTGTCGCCGGCGGCGAGGGAATGGACGCTCCATCCGCGACGCACCAGGATGCTGGGCGGCGAGCACTCAATGCTCCACACCTTTCCCCCGTCCGAGGAGACGACCTCGAGGTAGACGTGCGGGTTTTGCCACTTGATGGTCTTGACCGCACCGCTGATGGTCACGTCCTTGGTCGAGTCGAACATCGCGGCGGTGTGGTGGGCCTGGGCCGGACCCGACAGGGCGCAGATGGCCGCCAGAAGGGCGGGCGGAACCAGAATTCGTTTCATTCCCTACAACTCTCCAAATTGCGACGCTTCGAGGCGACGCTGCACATGGTTCATCCACCGCTCTATAAAGGATGGCTTACCAGGAAGGTAGTGGTCCCGAGCGTGTGAACGCGCGCTGAATGCTCGCAGTCTTGGCGCCGGCGCTGTGGAACAATTCCCGGAAGCGACAGTCAATGCGTCGGCGCTATCGCTTGAGCCCATGCGAACATTCTTTTATGAAGTCAAGCGAACGGGCTTGCCCGCTCCAAGGTGGCTGAGACGCTCGGCCGAGTTTTGAGGAAACACGTCGATGCGTTCTCCGTTGTTTTTGGTTTCGGCCGCCTTGGCGGGTCTGATGTTGGCTGGGGTCGCCCAAGCTGAGCCCAATATCACCGGGGTGTATTCGCCGATCACCAGCGGACCCGATGGGCAGCCCCTGGCTCGGCCGCCGGCGACGTTCACGCCCGCCGCCAAGGCCGTGACGGCCGCGACCGCCAAGCTCAACGCCGCCAACCATCGCATCATCAGCGAAAACCGCACCTTTTGCCTGCCCACTGGCATGCCGACGATGATGACCACGCCTTTCGGCATCGAATTCCTGCAGACCAAGGGCCGCGTCACCATCCTCAGCGAGCTCAACGCCATTCCGAGGACCATCTATCTGGATGAGAAGACCCAGCCGGACGGAATCGTCCCCGGATGGAACGGCCATTCCATCGGCCATTGGGAGGGCGACACCCTGCTGGTTGATACGGTCGGCTTGAACGGGCGCAATCCGAACATCTCCGAGAAGATGCACATCACCGAGCGGATCTACTTGGACAAGAAGTCCGGCGAACTTGTCGACGAGATGGTCCTGGACGACCCCGAAGTCTACGCGCAGCCTTACCACGTCACGGTTCGCTACAGACGAGCCGTGGGTCAGGAGGCCAACGAGTTGCAGGAATATGCCTGTGAGATCGACCCGAACAACCTGTTCGCCTATTTGGCCGAGCAAAAGGCGGCTGGCCATGAAACCGAATTCAATCCCGCTTGGACGGCGTCCAACTACAATGATCCGGCTTCGGTCGCCGCTTCCGAGGCTAAAACCAAGTAGCCGCCGATCAGAAGCTTGACGAAGCCTGCGGACAAGATAGCAATCATCGCCGGGGCGAGGCACTAGTTCTGTTCTACGACGCCGCAAATGGCGCGGGAAATTCACCGGAGGAAATATTTCAATGTTCGATGTTCGCAAGCTGGCGATGTTCGCGGCGGTCGCCTTGTCCGCCGGCGGCTTGGCCTTTGCACAGACCACTGCCCCAGCAGGCCCGGTCAAGGGACCACGCAAGTTTTTGACCCTGACCAGCACCGCGTTCGAAGACAGCGCGGTCATTCCTGCCAAATTCAATGGCGTTGAGACCGGCATCTCTCCGCCGCTGTCTTGGACAAACACTCCGGCCGGCACGCAAAGCTTCGCCCTTCTGCTGCATGACTTGGAGCCGGCGCCCAAGATGGGCATTGCCGACATCACCCATTGGCTGATGTTCAACATTCCGGCGGCCGCGACCGCGCTGCCCGAAGGCGTTAAGCCCGGGGCGCAACTGCCCGATGGAACGATCCAGGCCAAGAATGTGCGCGGCCTGGCTGCCTACATGGGGGCAGAAGCGCCTCCGCCGCTGTTCCACCACTATGTTTTCGAGCTCTACGCGCTCGACATCAAATTGAACCTTGGCCCTGACGCAACCCGCGCCCAGGTCATGGCCGCAATGGATGGCCACGTCCTCGGCAAGGGCGTTCTGGTCGGCCGCCAGCACAGCTGAGCGCGCAACCGCCTGATCGTTGAATTTCAAGGCCGCTCTCCCAGGAGGGCGGCCTTAGTTCGGCTTGGCGATGGATGAAAACTGAGCGTCGTGGTCAATCCATCCTCGCATTGACCTCAGTTGGATGCTGATGTCTTTGTGCGCTTAAGAGATGTTGCGCCGGCGCGGCAAAGGAATGTCCGCAGCACCAGACATCGCAAGAATGAGGCCAGGGATGAAACAAGCGGTTTGGCTTGCGGCCACGTTGTTGGCCTTGGTGGTCGGCGCTCCGGCCTCACCTGCCCAGGAGCGCCCCGGGTTTAGGTCTCCCGAAATCAGCACCGACCACCGAGTGACCTACCGCATAACCGCGCCCAATGCGACGCAGGTGCTACTCAACGGCCCGCCCGGGCCCGCGCCGCCCACCGGGTCGACGGCGTCTACCGGCAACCCCGGAAACTGGCTCATGCCCATGCAGAAGGGGGCGGACGGCATCTGGTCGCTCACGGTCGGCCCGCTGGCTCCGGATATCTACCGCTATAATTTCGTCATCGACGGTGTGCGCGCCCTGGACCTGACCAACCCCTATATCAGCTCAGGCGGCAGTCAGCCCTGGAGCCATTATGAGGTTCCGGGGGATCCGCCGCCCATCCATTCCCGGCGCAATGTGCCCCACGGCTCGGTGCAACTGCGCGCCTACGACGTTTCGGGAATGAACAAGGTCCATACCCTGCAAATCTATACGCCGCCCGAATACGACCGTTTCCCGAACAGAAAATTTCCGGTGCTCTACATGTTCGACGGTGGCGGCGACGCGGAGGATGGCTGGGTTCGCCTCGGCCGCGTTCCGGAGATCGAGGAAAACCTGCTGGCCGAACACAAGGCCGTACCCATGATCGTGGTGATGGCGTTTAGCGACGATGATGGGGACGCCACGCGACCGGAGGCCATCCAGCACTTCACCAACGAGTTCTTCAACGACATCGTGCCGCTGGTGGAGAAGACCTATCGCGTCAAGACAGACCGCGAGCATCGGGCCATCGGCGGGCGCGCTAATGGCGCTACCCAGGCGGTGACCCTGGCTCTGCGCAACATGGACAAGTTCGCCTGGCTCGTGTCCTTCAGCGCGGGGGCGCCGATCTCCTCGCCCACCTTCGACATGCACAAGTTCATGCCTGGATTTCTGGAAGACGTCGCGGGGGTGAACCGAAAGATGAGGCTGCTGTTCTTCAGTGTAGGCGACAAAGACACCCGCTATCCGTCGCAAGTGAAGCTGGATCAGGTGCTGACCCAGGCCGGCGTCCATCACGAATTCCACGTCACGCCGGGCCAGCACGAATGGAAGACGGGGCGCACCATGCTGGCCCTGGCCATGCCCAAGCTGTTTCAGCTTGGCCATTGAAGGTTCGCATGAAACGCCCATCCCTCGCGTTCGTCCTCGCCAGCTTGGCGCTGTGCCTGTTGGCGGCCCCGGCCGCCGCTCAGCCCAAGCCGGACGCCCTGACCAATCCCTACGCCAAGGATGCTTGGTCGGCGGAATTGGGGCGCTTTGCGTACAACGCCAGCTGCAGCGCCTGTCACGGTAGTGAGGGCGTGGGCGATCGCGGCCCGGCGCTCAACACCGGCAATTTCGCCCACGGCGGCGAGGACGCCCAGCTGTTCCACACCATCCATGACGGCATTCCCGCCACCCAAATGCCGGCCTTCGCCGCCCTGCCGACCGACGCCATCTGGCGGATCGTCACCTATCTGAACAGCCTGTCGCCCCGGGATGGCAGCGGCGCGGCGAGCGGCGACCCCAGGGCAGGGGAGGCGCTGTTCTTCTCCGACAAGGGCGGCTGTTCAAGCTGCCACGAAGTCAACGGGCGCGGCGCGGACCTGGCCATGGACCTGTCGAGGGAGGGTGCTAAGCCGGCGGGCGCGATCCGGGCGGGCCTGTCGCACAAACAGCCGCCGGCGCGCGGGACCTTCGATATCCGCAACGTCGATCTGGTCCTTCGCGACGGCCGCAAGATCCACGGCGTTCTGAAGGCGCAGGACGCGGTGGCCGTGCACGTGGAACTAGCGGACGGCAATCTCCTGATGCTGGACCGCGCCCAGGTGGCGTCCCTCACCGACCTGGGCCGGGCGGTTCCGAGCGATATCGCCAAGCGTCTGTCGCATGAAGACATCGAGAACCTGGTGGCCTATCTGGCCGCCCACAAGGCGCGTGATCTGACCCAGACGGCCAAGCTCGTTCCGGCGCCCGTGCTG
>JBEHYN010000037.1:0-29891 GCA_048498155.1 Pseudomonadota bacterium
AAGCAAACCAGCCTTGGGCTGCTGCGCAGCAGCCCAAGGCTCAAACCCCAACCATCTGTCCCTGAATTTACGTGTCTCAGTGCAGGGGTGCACTCCAATCCTTTGGAACTCGTCTGGATCGATAGGCTTGGAGACGTGTTCGTTCATCCCAGCCCCAAGACAGGCCTCGACGTCATGGGCCATGGCGTTGGCGGTCAAGGCGATGATCGGTGTTTGAGAGACCGCTCCAGGAAGAGCGCGAATCAGACGAGCGGCCTGCAATCCGTCCATGCCGGCCATCTGAACATCCATCAAGATCAAGTGGTAGTGCCCGGATTGGACCGCTTCGACGGCGTCGGCCCCGTTGTCCACGCAGTCGACGAGGTAGCCCTCGCTCTCAAGCAGGGTGCGGGCCAGCAGCGTGTTGATCTCGTTGTCTTCGGCCAGCAGAATGCGAGCCGTTCCCGGCTGAGAGGCTGAAGATGGAATCGGCGTATGCGCAATGGGATCGACGGGCGCGGAGGTCTCAGTCTTGAGCATCAGGCCGGCTAGGCAGTCCAATAGGGCTTGATGGCGCACCGGCTTGGTAAGGTAGGCTTCAAAGCCGACTTGCGCGGCTCGGTCGGTGCTGATCGGCACCCCGATGGAGGACGCCAGCACGAGCCTAGGCTGACGCCAATTGGGATTGGCGCGTATTATTTCGGCCACTTCGTCGCCGGCTATGTCCGGCATCATGTGATCCAACAGGACAATGTCAAAAGGCGCGCCGCGTTCATCGGCCTCCTTTATGGACGCGAGGGCGTCGATGCCGCCTTCCACCTCAGAGATGATCGCGCCCTCGCACTGAAGCTGGCGCGCGAAGATGCTTCGATTGAGTTCGATGTCGTCCACGATGAGGATTCGAACGCCCTTCAGATCATCTTTTCTATGATGGGGACGACTTGGCTGGACCGTACCTTGGTCCAAGGACAGTTCGAACCAGAAGGTGCTGCCGCCGCCGGAGCGGTCCACCACGCCGATCTGGCCGCCCATGAGTTCGACGAGCTGCCGGCAGATGGATAGCCCAAGCCCGGTGCCGCCAAAACGGCGGGTAATCGAGCCGTCCGCTTGTTGGAACTTCTGGAACAGCTTGCCTTTCGCGTCTTCCGTCAGGCCAATGCCGGTGTCATGGACTTCAAAACGAAGGGCCGTGCGGTCGCCCTGGCGCGGTCGGGCCGTCACCTCGACCGATACGAATCCGCGGTCGGTGAACTTCAACGCGTTGGACAGGAGGTTAAGGAGAATCTGCCGCAATCGGGTGGGATCGCCGCGAAACGCGGCGCGCGCGCCATCGTCCAAATAGGAAGCGATCTCGAGCGACTTTTCCTGAGCGCGGGTAGACAGCAGTTCGACCACGTCTTCGACGATGGCCTCGAGATTGAAGTCAATTTCTTCGATCTCGACCTTTCCGGCCTCCAATTTGGAGACGTCCAATATGTCGTTGATGATCCCCAAGAGGCAGTCGGCCGATACCCGAACCGCTTCTGCAAATTTGCGCTGCTCGGCGGTGAGTTCGCTACGCAGCAACAGCCCGTTCATGCCGATGACGCCGTTCATCGGCGTTCGAATTTCATGGCTCATATTGGCCAGGAATTCCGATTTCGCCCTATTGGAGGCCTCGGCCTCGTCTCGGGCGAGCACTAGCGCTTCGGCGTTGCGCTTGGAGTCCGTGATGTCCTGCACAATGCTGATCAACCCGCCGCTCGACGTGGGCCGGTGCTCGATGCGTAGCCAGCGCCCCACCTCGGTCTGGACTTCTCGCGGGGGGTCGCCGGCCCGCCTCGCTTCAACACGCGCGCGAACCCAGGGCTCGCGGTCCGCTGGTTCGACCATCGAACTATTCTCGGCGCGCTGCCGGAAGATTTCGGTGGCGGTTATGCCGACGTGCAAGGTTACGACGCCGATGCCCATCGTTTCTTCGTAATTGGTGTTCCAGGCCAGGAGCCGATCATCGGCGTCATAAATCGCCAATCCATCGGTCATGACATCGACCGCCTCGCGCAACGGATCGGTGGCTTGTTTGCGATTTCACCCCCGCCAAGCCCCGCGAACATCTTTAGCATGAGACGTATCCTCCTCGTGGGCGATTTTTGACGCCGCAGCTAGATAACGGCCACGGACGTTAAGTGGGATATCTGCACCGGACCTGAACTCGCCTTTGAAGCGCATTATCCATGGGAATGACTTAACTGCAGGTTAGGAGCAGGCAATCACCACGGCGGGCCGCCCTCAATGCAAACGCGTGCGCCTGATCGCGCGTTTGGGAATGAGCTCAAACGCCAATGCCGCGGGAACACAGCGACGCGGCTCACGTTGATCAAGGACTGCATACGGAACCGACCATGTCAGGCCCGCCCCCCGAACCTCTGCCCGAACTGAGCGAAACCATCGCGCCGCCTGTTGAGGTGTTACAAGCGACCTTCTTTCGCCTGGGCCGCGCGCCCCTGGCCCTATTCGGCCCCTTCGCCGGTCTGGTCATATTGTGTGGCGCGGCGCCTTCGTCGATGGATGCAGCTTTCAACGGAACCATCGTCTCGACCTATCCGGACGGCCGGACTGCGGAACTCTACCTTCAGCGGGACGGCGCCTATAACGCCCTGGGCCGGCGCGGCGATCCCTCAAACGGCCACTGGAAGCTCGGCAATGGCAAGCTGTGCCTAACCCAGTCCAGACCCCTTCCCGTTCCCTTCGCGGTTTGCACCTCGGTTCCCGCCGATGGTCTGCAGGTCGGCTGGTCGGCCAAGGCTGTCACGGGCGAGGCTATCAAGGTGAGGTTGGTGAAGGGTCATTTCGTGGGGAAGGCCGCGCCTCCTGCCGATGACAATGCGGAAAAACCACAAACCGTGTCGCGGCAAAATTGAGGACCCAGGCCGAAACGGAACCCACCGCCACGGCGAAGGTCGGGTTGGCGATCACCGGCCAGTGGCTTGAAACCATGGTCACGAAAATCCAGTAGTTGCAGACATTGCCGAAGCTGTTGCACACCATATAGCGCGCCCACTGGCCGACCAGCAGGCAGCGCTCCAGCTGGCGAAAGACCCCCAGTCCGTTAACAGCGAAGGTCACGTGCATGGCGCACAGTAACGACACCGCCCGCGCCCAGGCCGGTTCCAATCCAACCCACAGCATCAGGTGCAGGACGGCGACATCCACCCCAAAACCGATCACGCTGACGCCGCAATGGTGCGCCGCGAATCTTAGTTCACGCAGTACAGGCTGTTCCGGCAGGGTCATGTTTGTCCCACTCCAATCCCTGTGCCAACGTCCGAGTAGGGTGCGGCGTTGCGTGACCAACATGGGTCGGGCTCGGCAACCCTGGCCTTGCCGGCGCGTTTGGGGGCGATGAACAAAACCACGCGAGAACTAACGTCATCGGCCTCGATTCGGCGGGTCGAGGCGGTCATCAATCCGGCGTCCGGCGGCGTAGGACCGGAGTCGGCCGATGAGCTGAAGTCGATCCTTGATGAGTTCGGCTTGGACAGTCGCGTGGTGGCCGCCGAGCCGGACCGGATTGAGCAGGTCCTGGCCGACGCCATCGCGGCCAAGCCGGACCTGCTGATCGTGCTGGCCGGCGACGGCACCGCCGGTCGCGCGGCGGATCTATGTGGCCCGCGCGGTCCTCTATTGGCGCCCTTGCCCGGCGGCACGATGAACATGCTGCCTAACGCCCTATATGGTCACCTGCCTTGGCGCGACGCCCTGATCGCCTGTCTTGAGCGCGGCCGCGAACGCCCCGTCTCTTGCGGCGAAGTCGGCGGACACAGGTTCTACTGCGCCGCCATCCTGGGCGCGCCCGCCTTCTGGGCGCCAGCCCGCGAAGCGGCGCGCAAAGGCGATCTGCGGCAAGCTTGGCGTAAGGCGGTGTTCGCCTTCAGCCGCGCCTTTCTGACTCGCTTGAGATTCCAGGCCGGCGAGGGGCGCGCGCACTCCATGGTGGCCCTCAGCCTGATTTGCCCGCTGGTGTCCAAGGCCCTACACGACAAAAAGGCCCTGGAAGCGGCCAGGCTGGATCTGCACGATATGGTGGAGGTGTTCAGGCTGGCGCTGCACAATATGCTCGGCGACTGGAGGGCCGATCCCGCCGTAGCCACCGAGCCCTGCGTGCAGGGCCGGGCTTGGGCGCGGCGGAGGATTCCCTGCTTGATCGACGGTGAAATGCATTGGCTCACCCGCTCGGCGGACATCCGTTTCGTTGAAAAAGCCTTCCGCGCCCTAGCTCCTGAAGAGCCGGGAGCTTGACCGTCCGCCTGGCCCACCTCAGCGATATCCATTTCGGCGCCGAGAACCGTCCGGCGACCGAGGCCGCGATTGACGCGGTGGCGGCCTTTTCTCCGCATCTTACCGTGGTCACCGGCGACCTGACCCTCGACGGTCGGCCGAAGGAATTTGTCACTGCACGCGCCTGGCTGGACCGCTTGCCTCGGCCCCTGCTGGTCACGCCGGGCAATCACGACACGCCCTATCTCAACCTGCTCCTTCGCGCCCTGACCCCCTTTGACCGTTACCGCCGCTATATCGGCGAGCCGGAACATGCGGCGTTCGACGGACCCCATCTGAGTGCGCGTGCGGTCAACAGCGCCCGGGGAGCCCAGCCCAGGCCGGACTGGTCCAAGGGCGCTATCGACCTGGAAAGCTTGGGCCGCGTCGCCAACGAAATGGCGGCTCGACCGGACGTGCTAAAGGTATTCGCCTGTCACCATCCCCTGATCGATCTGGAGGGCATGCCGGTGACCGGCGGGGTGCATCGGGGAGCTGCCGCCGCCGCGCTGCTGGCGCAAGCCAGGATCGACCTGATCCTGACTGGCCACGTGCACAATCCCTTCGCCCTGGCCTTGGAGTCCGGCCCCCGTGCGTCCTACGCCATCGGCGCGGGGACCTTGTCCCTGCGCACCCGGGGCGCGCCGGCCGGCTTCGCCCTGATCGAAGCGGACGAGGACACCGTGAACGTCACCGCCCTGGGCTGGAACGGCTCGGCGTTTGAGACCTACCGCGCCTGGCCCCTGCCGCGCGGCTAGCGGATTTGCGCAGGCAACGCCCCCCGCGTACGGGCGTTGTTCTTTCATGAGCAGCAGCGATCCGATTTCCATCCCCGGGCAAGATCCGGTGCAGATTCCCGGCCAAGACCCGGTCGTCATTCCCGGTCAGGACCTGCCCAACCCGCAAGCGCCGGCCGAAGAGCCGCAGCCGCAATACATGCCCGAGATTGCCCCTCAGCCCGGTCCTGCCGGCGACCCGACCGCCTAAGCCCGCCGCTTGGCAGCCCCGCGTGTCGGCTTGGCCTTGGGACCGGACTCGCCGCGCCGAGGAGCAGCGGAATTGCCTGCTTTGCCCTGCAGGCTGGCGCGCAAGGCCGCCATCAGGTCGGACGGCGCGGTATCCTCAGGCTCCTGCACCGACACCGGATCAGCCCCCTCGCTCTTGCGGGCGATCAGGGCCTTGAGGGCTTCCTCATAGCGATCGGTAAACTGACTGGGCTCAAACGGGCCATCCTGCTGTTCGATGATCTTGCGGGCGATGGCGATCATATTGGCGTCAGGCTTGGTCTGGGCCACATCGGCGAAGGCCTCGTCAGCGCTGCGAACCTCATCATGGGTGTGCAGCGAATAGGCGACGATGCCCTTGCCGCGCGGCTCCAGCGCCAACAGACGTTCGCGCGTGGACAGCACCACCCGGCCCAGGGCGATCTGGCCCGCCTCGCTCATCGCTTCGCGGATCACGCCATAGGCTTCCACGGCCAACTTGCCGTCCGGCACGACGAAATAGGGCGTGTCCCAATAGAGCCTGTCGATGTCGTCGGCCGGCACGAAGCGTTCGATGCTGATCGCCTTGGTGCTCTCCAACCGCACAGACCGGATTTCCTCATCGGTGACGAGGACGTAGCGGCCTTTCTCGATCTCATAGCCCTTGGCCAGATCGGCTCGGGCGACCGGGCCGGTGTCCGGGTCCGTGGTGACCATTTTGATGCGGTTGTTGGTCTTGGGATTGATCAGGTTGAAATGCACATCGCCGCCCGGATCGATGGCGGAATACAGCGCCACCGGGCAGGTGACCAACGACAGCTTCAGATGACCTTGCCAAGTGGGCCGGTGGGCGGCGCTCACGATCAGACTCCGGTGTAGCGGCGCGCAGATTCAGCCCGGACCGCCCGTTTGGCCTGTTGCTGAAAGCTGGGGTTGTCGGCTTGGCTCATCGGGGGCGCTCCTGGCGACGTCCTGACCTCAACGAACGAGCCGACGGCCCGTTCCGGCGTTCGGCCCTACGGAACGGAGGTTCGGGTCCATCGTTGACACGTCATGGCCACCGGCAAACTCGCGCCTTACCGCCGCAAGCGGAATTTCCAGATCACCGCCGAGCCCAGCGGGGAGCTGGCCGCGCCCGTTTCCCAGCGCCTGCGCTACGTGATCCAGAAACACGCCGCCACGCGCCTGCACTATGACCTGCGCCTGGAGGTGGGCGGGGTGTTCCGCTCCTGGGCAGTGACGCGGGGACCTTCGCTGGACCCTCAGGATCGGCGGCTGGCGGTTGAGGTGGAGGATCACCCGATTGCCTACGGCGATTTTGAGGGGACCATCCCCATGGGCCAGTACGGCGGGGGCACAGTTCAACTGTGGGACCGCGGCTTTTGGGCGCCGGAAGACGGCTACGACCCCGTTAAGGCGCTCAAGGATGGCCACCTGAAGTTCGTGATGGAGGGCGACCGCCTGCATGGGGGCTGGGCCCTGGTGCGCATGACCGACGACAAGCCGGACGCCAAGCGCCACAACTGGCTACTGATCAAGCACAAGGACGACGCCGCCAAATCCGCCAAGGAAACCGGCGCCATGATGGATGAGGATCGCTCTGTGGCCTCCGGCCGCTCCATGGACCAAATCGCGCAAGGCCATGGCGCTAAGCCGAAGCCTTTCATCATGACCCAGGCCGGCAAGGCGGACGCCGTTTGGAACAGTCGGCCCGCGGGCGTCCAGACCGCCAAGGCGCCTGCCCCTAGCCCATCCAAAACGCCGCAATTCGTTGAGCCGCAACTCTGCAAGTCCCTCGAGCGTCCGCCGTCTGGAGCCGGCTGGGCCCATGAGATCAAGTTCGACGGCTATCGGGTGCAGTTGCGGGTTGAGGCCGGCAAGGCGAGCGTTCGCACGCGAAAGGGCCTGGACTGGACCGCCAAGTTTTCCGCCATAGCGCGGGAAGGTTCGGCCTTGCCGAACCTGATGCTCGACGGCGAGATCTGCGCCCTGGACAAAACCGGCCAGCCGGATTTCGCGGGCCTGCAGGCGGCGCTGTCCGACGAGAAGACCGACGATCTGATCCTGTTCGCCTTCGACCTTCTGTTTGAGGGCGGCGAAGACCTGCGCGCCCTGCCCTTGTCGCAACGCAAAGCCCGACTGAAGGGGCTGCTATCGGGCGTGAAGGATCAGAGAGTCCGGTACGTGGAGCACTTCGAGACGGCTGGTCAGGCGGTGCTGGAGTCCGCCTGCCGTCTGGACCTGGAGGGAATCGTCTCCAAAAAGCTTGACGCGCCCTACCGCTCGGGGCGCGGCGACAGCTGGACCAAGTCCAAATGCCGGGCCGGGCACGAAGTGGTCATCGGCGCCTGGACCACCAACGGCGGCAAGTTTCGCTCGCTCATCGCTGGCGTCTATCGGGGCGGCGAATTGGTGCATGTGGGACGTATCGGCACGGGCTTTGGCCAGGGTAGGCTTGAGCGTCTGCTTCCCGTGTTGAAGGCCCATGAGACCAACACCTCGCCGTTCAAGGATCGCCTGCCACGCGGCGGCGGAGATGAAACGCACTGGCTCAAGCCGGTGCTGGTGGCTGAGATTCAGTACGCGGGCTTCACCGGCGACGGCGCGATCCGCCAGGCCAGTTTCAAGGGGCTGCGCCAGGACAAACCGGCCGCTGAGGTGCAGGCCGAGACCCCGGCGCCCGCCGAGCAGACGGCCTTGAGCGAGCCGGCGCCCGCTTCGCCATCAATGCCTGCAAACCGGGCCGTGGTCATGGGTGTGAGCATCTCCCACCCCGACAAGCCGCTTTGGCCCGATGGCGGCGATGGCCAGCCGGTGACCAAACTGGACCTCGCCCGCTACTTCGAGGCGGTGGGCGATTGGCTCCTGCCCCACATCCAAGGACGGCCCTGTTCAATGGTCCGCATCCCCGATGGCATTGCCGGCGAGCACTTCTTCCAACGCCACGCCATGCGCGGCGCCTCTAACCTGATCAACCAGGTGACGGTGTCGGGAGACCGCAAGCCCTATCTGCAGATCGACCGCGTCGAAGCCCTGGCCGCCGCCGCCCAGATCGGCGCCGCCGAACTGCATCCTTGGAACTGCCGTCCCAACGCGCCCGATACGCCCGGTCGGCTGGTGTTCGACTTTGACCCGGCGCCGGGCGTGGATTTCACCGCCGTTATCGATGCAGCCAAGGAGATCAGGGACCGGTTGGAGGACCTGGGCCTGACGGCCTTTTGCAAGACCACCGGCGGCAAGGGCCTGCACGTGGTCACGCCCTTGATGGCTGAAGAGCTAGAATGGCCCACGGCCAAGGCGTTCGCCCGGGAAGTTTGCGCTCGCATGGCCGCCGACAGTCCCAAGCTTTACGTGCTGAACATGGCCAAGACCCAACGCGTCGGCCGTATCTTTCTCGACTATCTGCGCAACGACCGCATGGCGACGGCGGTCTCCCCCCTCGCGCCGCGCGCCCGCGAGGGGGCGCCGGTGTCGATGCCGCTGACCTGGAGTCAGGTGAAAAGCGGACTGGACCCAAAGCGCTTTACCGTCCGAACAGCGCCCGCCCTGTTGGCCAAGAGCGAGGCTTGGCGCGACTACCCCGATGGCGAGCGATCCTTCACCGAGGCGGCCGCAAGGTTGCAGCGCGCCCGATAAAACCGGTGCGGCGGCTCAGGCTGGGTAGAATAGAATTCCCCGTTGCCCGACATAAATAAAATCAATTTGATCTATGGCCCGATGAACGCGCCTATCCTATGCCCGAGCTTAGCCGATCATGTCGGCGGACCAGACCATGGAGACCAAGATGAGCCTCGCCTCAAGCAAGACCCTGCAGAACCTGAAAGACGCCTTCGCCGGGGAAAGCCAGGCCAACCGCCGCTATCTGTATTTCGCGCAGAAGGCCGACGTGGAAGGCTACAACGACGTGGCTGCGGTGTTCCGCTCCACCGCTGAAGGCGAAACCGGCCACGCCCACGGCCACCTGGAATTCATGGAAGAGGTCGGCGACCCGGCCACCGGCTTGCCCATCGGCGGCACCGAGAAGAACCTGAAGGCCTCTATCGCGGGCGAGACCCACGAATACACCGACATGTATCCGGGTATGGCCAAGACCGCGCGCGACGAGGGCTTTGACGAAATCGCCGACTGGTTCGAGACCCTGGCCAAGGCCGAGCGGTCCCACGCCGGGCGTTTCCAAAAGGCGCTAGACACCCTCTAGGCATTCTTTTCGGAGGGGCGGCTTGCGCCGCCCGTCCGCGCTATTCAGCGACTATATCCCGGAGGGCCGCCGTGGCCGATATTCCGACGTCCGCTTCGCGCGAAGGCAGCCTTGACGCGCCTTTTCGCCATCCCATCGACTGGCAAAACGAGGCCTATTACGACCTGGCCGCCGTCGAGCAGGAAATGGAGCGGCAGTTCGACGTCTGCCACACCTGCCGCCGCTGTTTCAATCTGTGCGACAGCTTCCCGCGCCTGTTCGATCTGATCGACGAGAGCAAGACCGGCGAGCTGGATAGCGTAGCCAAGGCCGACTACGCCAAGGTCGATGAAGCCTGCACCCTGTGCGACATGTGCTTCTTGACCAAGTGCCCCTATGTGCCGCCGCACGAGTTTAACATCGACATCCCACACCTTATCCTGCGCTACCGCGCCGCCAAGCGGCAGGCCGGCTCCAAGGACTTCGTGCGCGAGCAGTTGGGCGAGACTGACCGCAACGGCAAGCTGGCCAAGCCGGTGGCGGGCCTGGCCAACTGGGCCACAGCGCGCAAAAACACCCCCCTGCGCAAGCTGCTGGAAGCCATCGCTGAGATCGACGCCGAGGCGGAGCTGCCGCAGTACCATTCGCGCACGGCGACCGACCGGCTGAAAAGCCCGCTCTCCCCCGATCCCGCAGGCCCCGCCCTCGGCCAACGCAAGGTCGCGCTCTACGCCACATGCTTCGTCGATTACAACGCCCCCGACACTGCTGTGGCCGCCGCCCGCGTCCTGGCCAAACAGGGCGTGGACGCCAAGCTTGTCTATCCGGAATGTTGCGGCATGCCTCAGCTGGAATCCGGCGACCTGAAGGACGTGGCGGGCCGCGCGGCCCGGGTAGCCAAGGCCTTCGCGCCCTTGATCGCCGAGGGCTACGAAGTGGCCGCCCTGACCGCCAGTTGCGGCCTGATGATGAAGTTCGAGTGGCCTTTGCTGCTGCCTGACAATCCCGAGGTCCTGGCCCTGTCGCGCGCCACCAAAGACATCTGCGAATATGTGATGGACCTGTCCAAGGCCTTTGGCCTGGCGCCAGGCCTTCAGGCCGTGCCGGGCGGGGTGGCGGTGCACCACGCGTGCCATGCCCGGGCTCAGAACATGGGCGCCAAGTCCGCTGAAATGCTGCGCCTGATCCCCGACACCAAGGTCGATGTGATCGAGCGCTGCTCCGGCCACGGCGGCACCTTCGGCGTGATGAAGGACACCCGCCCCCTGGCCGTCAAGGTCGGCAAGCCGACCGCCAAGGCCGTCGCCAAGGCGCAAGACGCCGAGCTGTGCTCCGACTGCCCCTTGGCCTGCAAGCATCTGGGTCAACTGCTCATCGCCGAGACCGCCGGCCAGGCCCAGCCGCGCCAGTCCCATCCCATTGAAATCCTCGCCCGCGCTTACGGCCTGGTCTGACATCGGAGCCGACCCATGCCCGCAAGCCTGCGCCGCATCACCCCCGAGGACCTGATCCGCGACGCCGACTACGCCAAGGCGCGCAAGGAACGACGGGCGGCGCTCCTGCCCATCAAGCGTCTGCGCCGGGTGCACCTGGGTCCCTATTGCACCTTCTATTTCGAGTGCTTCGACACCATGCTGTTCCAGGTGCAGGAGATGCTGCTCACTGAGAAGGGCGGCGCTGCGCAGGTTCCTGATGAGCTGGGCGCCTACAATCCCCTGATCCCCCAGGGCTCCGAACTGGTCGCCACCATCATGTTCGAAATCGAAGACCCGATCCGCCGGACCGAGGCGCTCGGCAGGCTGGGCGGGGCCGAAGACCGCTTCTACGTCCAGGTCGGCCAGGATAAGGTCTTTGGCCTATCTGAGGACGATGTGGAACGCACGCGCGAGGACGGCAAAACCTCCTCGGTCCACTTTCTCCACTTCCCCCTGAAGCGCGAGCAGATCGCGGTCTTCAGGGACCCGTCGGTGGCCGTTCTGATCGGCTGCGACCACGAGCATTACGCCCACATGGCGATGCTGAGCCCAGCGACGCGCGCCGAACTGGCCAAGGATTTCGGCTAGTAAATCTGACGCTCAGAGCGTTCGGCGAACACCCATAACCCGCTCCTCCCCGTGAAAACGGGTCCCAGTCCTGTCCAGGAATCTCCGCGCTGGAAAGACCTGGATTCCCGCTTTCGCGGGAACGAGCGGATGATGGGGTGCGGTTCAAATCAACCGTCCGCGCCCTAATGCCCCATGGGCATAGGCATGCTCATGTCCATGCTGCCCGCCGGGACAAGGGTCACGGTCGGTGCGGGATGCGACAAGCGGGCGGTTTGGCCGGGCGCGGGAACCTCGGTCCAGCGCGCTTCGCCCTGCTGGCAGGTCTGCACCACCGGAAACGCCACCACGCCGGAACGCTTGGGCAGGCGGGCGGACAGGCCGAACTCATCCCACTGGGTGTTGTCGAGCGGCCCGCCGAACCAGGTGATGGCGATGACCTGCCCTTCCTCGTTGCCGTCGCTCGGCCCCCCGGCGCGTTCAACCTTCAAACTCCAGCCCGGTTTGGGCTGAGGCTTGGCGTCGAGCACGTCGGCGGGAAGGTCGATCCTCAGGGACGTGGTCCCCCACCCCGCGCAGCCGTGCGTCACGCGGAAAAAGGCGATGAAGCTCGACCCAGACGGGGCTGTGGTTTGGGACAGGGTTACATGGGCCTTGGCGGGCGAAACCGCCGCAAGGACCAAGACGCAAGCGGCCGTGTAAACGGATCGTTTCATCGGATAATCCTCCCCTGTTGCCGCCATGGTGCTTGCTGTTCAGCGATCACTTTTCTCATACTCGGCGGCGAACTGGATGGAACAGGAATAAACGCCGGTTGGCGAGTTCATTCACGCCATCGCGTTGCGCAAACCAACTGCTTCATTTCATGCGGCTTGAAGTCCAAGCCACTCGCTCGCGACTGGAATCCGCCGCAGGAGCAGCCGCTCCACGAGCCAGACGATTACCAGCGACAAGCCGAACAATGGGAGCAATACCCCGAGCATGATCACAATCGCCAGCAGTCCGGCGGAAAGTCTTGGCTTGCCCTCGGGAACGGGCGCTCCCAGCACGCCGGACGCCCGGCGCCGCCACCACAGGACCACAGCACTGGTGCTTACCGTCAGAAGGCTAACGGCGATAAAGACACCCAGGAGCTGATTGGCCCAGCCGAACAGCTGGCCCTCGTGGGCCGCAACCCCAACGCTGACAATCCGGTCGATCAGACTGTGTTGGGCGAAATCGGTGCGGCTGACTACAGCGCCGGTCGCAGGGTCAAGCTTCACGTCCACGCGCAAGGGGCGGTTCTGTGCGTCGGAGTGGCCCAACCATAGGCCGTCAGGCCGGGAGGGTGGAGAAATCAGTACCGGCCAGGCGAGATTTAGGGCCTTGACCACGGGCGCTGCACGATCCAGCGCTGTAAGGCTTTCCGCCGATAGATTTACGCCTGCGCGCCGCCAACGGCTGCCTTGCTCGGCATGGCCGGCGCGTGCGGCATGTGCGTGGCCCATGTCGCCCATGCCCGGCATCGCGGCCATACCAGCCGCGTCCATGGCCTTGTTTTGAGCGATTTCCGAGGACCGACCCGTGGTCCAATCCTGGCGGGCCGAGGCGGTCCCGGTCAGCTGACGAACCTCTCTCAAATAGCCGCCCCAGTTCTTGGACCAAGGCAAGCCGCTCATGATCATGACGACTGCGAAGAGAGAAACCCACACTGCAGTCACCGCGTGCAGGTCGCGCCAAAACAGACGCTTTCCGGCGCCCAATCTCGGATAGACCACGCCCGCCAAGCCAAGGGTTTGTCGCGGCCACCAGAGATACAGGCCCGTGATGATCATGACGATGGTCCAGGAAGCCGCCAGCTCGACGGCCATCGAACCTCGGTCGCCGGCCAGCAGCTGGCCGTGAAGATGAAAAATCACTCGCATGAAACGCCCTTCTTCGGGCACGTCCTTGAGGACCTTCAATGATCCACGGTCGATATAGAGGCGTCGCTCTTCACCGTTGCGCCCGATAAGCACCTGCGCGGCTGAATGATCGGTCTGCGGCAGTTGATAGTCGTGCAGGGTCCAGCCTGAATGAGTCGCCAGGGCGGTCTGAACCACCTGTGACGGCGCCGCAGACTGGGCGGCTGTGAGGTGATTATAGGGCTGATCCAGCCAAGCCTCGACCTGGGGTTTGAACAGATAGATCGCGCCGGTGATCGATAGCCAGCAGACAAAGGGAATGCAGAACAGGCCCGCATAGAAATGCCAGCGCCAGACAGCGCGATAGTCGGGCCAAGGCTTGGTCTTAGAGGGTGTGGCGCGTGTCATGAGACAACCCGTATCGGCGTATGTGAAAGCCGGCGGGCGTGGCCAAGGCGACGCCCGCCGAGCCGGTTTCAATAGTCGTACTTGAGGCCGATGAAGCCCGTGGTCTCGGGATAGGGGTGCGGGCTGATGTAGTCGTGATCGTTCGCCAGGTTATCCACGCCCGCCGAAGCGGTAATCGGCCGGCTGAATTTGTAGTTCAGGGCGGCGACAAAGCGAATTTTCTGCATGGGATTTGCCTTTGGATGGCCCCGCGCGGCACGCGGGGGTCGGTCGGTTGAAGAGGCGCACCGGCCCGAAGTCTTCCGACCGAGCCTTTTGGTGAAGGCTCGGTCGGACGTCGGTTCAGGCCCACGCCTCGTGGGTAGTGTTCCGGTTAGGGCGGCTGCCTTGAAGGCGAATATCGCCCCACGGCGTCTACATCTTCCAATTTACTTGTGCGAAGAACGAGCGCTGAGGGAAGGGATGGAAGAGGAAATACTTATTGTTATTGAGATTATCCACGCCAACCGAAAGGTCAAAATGGTCATTGACCTTCCAAACAGCACGGGCGTCTACAACGAGATACTGATAAAATCCCTGGTAGGTATTGCCCACGGTGTCGTCGTTCGCGAGGTTTGCAAAATTGCGGCTGGAGAATCTTGCCGCCGTAGAGAGGGTCAGGAAGGGGGTCGCCTGCCAGCTGGCGGTCACGGATCCCTTCCAGTGTGGCACGCTGGGCAGAAGCTTGCCGACCGCCGCCGGGTTAGCCGTGTCCTTGGCGGTTATCGCGTTGACATAGGTCAGGCTGCCCGAGACGTCGAAATTGGGCAGCAGGTTCCGGCGGCTCGCCGCCAGTTCGACGCCTTCGGCGCGGGTCTGGTCGACATTCTGAATGTAGGTCGTATTTGTCGCGACATTCAGCTGCGAGATCAGCGCGTTACGGATGGTCTCGCTGAACACGGAAATCCGCAGGTCGGCGATGTCTGAACTCTTTTCGAGGGCCAGCTCGTATGACGCAGCCTGTTCCGCCTGCAGACCGGGGTTAGGGTTGGTGAGCAGGGTTCCGACCGAGGTGGTCTGATACAGCTCGCCGACGGTGGGCGTGCGATAGGCTTGGCCCGCCGAAAGGCGCAGACTCAGGCCGTCCTGAATCCGCCACTCCAAGGACGCCTTCGGACTGAAGAAATTTGCGTTCCGGTTGGGCTGGACGATGGTGGACTTGACGGTTGTCGACAGGGTCGTGTTGTAGCCCTGCGACGCCGTCCACCCTTCGTAGCGTCCCCCGACGGTCAGGCTCAGCGCCGGCGTGAGCTTTATCTGGTCCTGAGCCCAGATCGCCCAAGTCTGAGTCGCTCCATGGGAGGCGGAGCGAAGCTGACCCAGGGCCGAGCCACTATCGCGCCAGTTGGCGATTGTGAACGTCCGGGCGTTCAGGGTTTCCTGGTCGAGGTGAAGTCCCCCGCTCACAGTGTGTTGAGCGCCCGGGCCGAGCCGAAGGTCCGCCTTGGCGTCCAGGGTCCGCCAGCCCGTGCCATCCTGTTTCTGGATCGTGCCGACGCCGCCCGCGAATGCGCCGGGCAGATCGTTGCGAACCCCAACAAATCCAGTGGCCGCCGTCGTGGCGCTCGCCGTATCCGGCGACGGGTTGTTCTGCCAGTCGTGGCTGTAATCGTAGAGCGTACCGATGACCTGCCAATCAAACGTCGCCCCGTTTCCCTGCAGATCGAGCACATGGCTGTAGTGCAGGGCGTTGCGCGAATAGACGGCGGAATTGAACCCCGTCGTCACGCCGCTCGACGCCGTCAGATAGGTGGTCGCCCCCGAAGCGTTGGTCAGGTAGCTTTGGACGGCGCCTCCGGTGTTGTCGGTCCAGACGCCCAGGATGTAGCGCCCGTGTATGTTCGGCGTTAGATCCCATCCCATCTTGAGCTTGCCGGTGTCCTGGATGTGATGTTCGATGCCGCCGGCGCCCAGAACGCGGATGGCCTGCCCCAACTTGTTGACGTCGGCGTAGCCGCCGGTCGCCCCCGTCGGATTCGTCGTTCCGGTGATCGTCGTGAAGCTGATCGGCTGCGAATGGGCGTCCGTGCGGGTGAAACTCGCCAGGATCGCCAGGGCCCCGAACTTGTCTCCCGCCGAGGCCGAAAACTGGTTCGCCCCGAGCGATTGGCTGGTGCCGTACAGCGAGAAATCCTCGTGATTGGTCAGGACTGTCGCGCGAGCCTCTAGCTTGGTGGGCATGCGGGTCTTGATGTTGATCGTCGTGCCGATCGAATTGCCGGAATAGGCCGCGGAAAACGGCCCGTAGAGCACGTCGATCCGTTCGATCTCTTCGGGCGTCACAAGGGTCCAGCGCGGGCTCCCGTTGCCGTTATTGTTGCCGATCAGAGCCGACAGCAGGGCGCCGTCGGCATAGATGAGGCTGCGGGCGGAGGACCCAAGCCCCGAGGTTCGCGTTGCGATCGGAGCGAAGTTGTCGCCGATGCTCCGTTTGCGCACCACGAGGCTGGGCAGGTATTTCAGCGTGTCCTCGACACTGACCGCATTGACCGTCTTGGCGATCGACTCTTCGGTCACGGTCGCGACGGTGGAAGGCGGATTTTCGATCGGGTTGTCCACCCGCTTGCCGTTGATCGTAAGGGTGTCAGGGCTGTTCGTCGCAGTGGCCGTTTCGGCGTGAGCTGCGGCGGCGATGAGGGCGCTGGCCAGGACTGCCAGGCTTGCGCCGGTGAATTTGGACTTCATGACTCAAACTCCTGATAGCCGGTCCGCTCTGGCGTACCGGCGTGATTTCTGATGCGCCGAGGGCGCGGTCGGTTTTCGGATCAGGAGAAGGAAGGCGGGTCGCGGGCCTTGGGTCTGGGCGCCGGGCTTTGGAGAGCCACAGCCTGTTGTGGCGACTCCGGAGCGATGGTGACGAATGCAAAAGGCGCCGACGGAGCGGGCGCATCGGCCAGGATCGCGACGTTCGACGCAGCGGCGCAGGCCAGGCAGGCGGCGTGGCAATGGCCTTCGCCCTGGGTCGGACCCTGATTGTTTGGACCGCTCGACCCGCAGATTGGCAGGTTCGCCCAGGGGTCCAGGCGCACGGCCGCCATCTTCGCCGCCTGTCCTGGGGCAAGCCCCTGCAGCAGCAGCGAGAGAAGAACAAGCGCGAGCGGCAATAGCCCTATGCGCCCTTTGTTGGTCACGCGCCGACCAAGGCCTTCAGACTGGCCAGAGCCATCTTAGGATCTTCGTCATAGCCGATCGGCTCGACGAAGCGGCCCTGGGCGTCCATTAGGTAGAGGGCCGTAGAATGGTCCATCGTATAGCCGCCGTCATCTAGGGTGACCTTGTTGTAAAAGACGTTGAACTGATGCGCGGCGGCGGCGACTGCCTGAGGCGAGCCCGTCAGGCCTCGTAGACGCGGATCGAATGCCGACAAATAGGCCTTCAATTTCTTCGGCGTATCGCGCTCGGGATCGATTGAAATGAACACTAGGTTGAGCCGGTCGGCGTCAGGACCAAGAATCTTCATCCAGGCCGTCAGGTGGGCCAGGGTGGTGGGGCAGACTTCGGGGCAGTAGGTGAAACCGAAGTAGTACACCGTCGGCTTGCCCAGGAAGGCGCGATCAGTCACCGGCTTTCCATCTTGATCGATCAGGGCGAATGGGCCGCCAAGCTGGTGGCCGCCGGCCGATGCGGGGGGACTGGTCGCGGGTTTGGGCCGCACGAAATAAAACGCAGCGCCGACGCCGACCACCAGCGCAAGGCCGACAGCGACGCCGGCAAGCCTGCGCATCAATGCATATCCATATGGCCGCCCGGCATCGCCATGCCGGGCATGCCGCCGCCCGACTCGGCAGGCTGTTCCACTTCAAGGTTCAGCTTCACCTTTCCGGCGCGCTGAAAGGTCAGGGTGACCGGAATGTGGTCGCCCGCCTTGAAGGGTCGCTTGGGTCCGACCAGCATCAGATGGTAGCCGTTGGGTGACAGATCGACTGTTCCCCCAGCCGGGATCACCACCCCACCGGCTACGGGACGCATGGTCATTACGCCCCCGGCCATGGACATGAGATGGACGTCCACGGACTTGGCCGCCGGACTCGATCCGCCGAGCAATCGGTCAGGCCGCTTGGCCTTGTTGACGATGGTCAGATAGCCCACTGCCGACAGGGCCGAAGGCGGCGTTGGGCGGCTCCAGGGATGAGTGATTCTGATTTGCCCGAAGACGTAGTCGCGCGCCTGAGCCGCAAAGGGCAGACCCGACAGGACGAGCGCGCAGGCGGCTAGGCAGCCTAAAAAGCGATGATTGAGCATGGTTGCGTTCCAATGATCCGTACGCCGCGATGGGCGGCGTTCATCCGTGCGACAGCGCGGACGGCGATTATACAATCAGATCAGAACGGTCGGAGGTCCTCGGGACGGCGGAGGGGGCGCCGCGAGCGATGGGCGGACGAAAGAGGCAGTGCTTACCGGCTCTGGTACAGAGCTCCAGCTAACCGCCAGACTTGCCAGGACTGGGGCCGCCGCGAGCGGCGGCGGCGCGCCGTGACCGGTGAAGGCGCATGGGCCGTCGCCCTTAGATTTGGAGTCATGCGACCCGGCGTCCTTGATCAGGCCGTCCAGGTCCGAGGCGATCATGACCGGTCCGTGGCCCGTGCACAGCACGAGGCCATGCGCGCCTTGGCCGCCGGCCATGAAACCGGGGGGGACCAGAACGTTCAGGACAAGCGCGATGACGGCGGCGAAGATCGCCGCGCCCCTGCTCAGACCTGCCCAAGTCTCGCCCCTCATAGGCGCGCTATAGACCCGCTCGGCACGGCGCTCAAGGTGGTGTTTCGCAACTGCGGTCGATTGCGAAGGGCGCCTAAAGCGTGCGCGCGACGCGCAGTCCGACGGTTAGGTTACGCAAGCTGAACCAGTGGTGGCTGCGCCGGGCTGAGCGAACGCCGTCGGGCGTGTTGTGCATGGCGCCGCCGCGCAAAATGTGCAGGTCGCACTCGCCGGTCTTGAAGGCCGACCCATCGACAGGCGCGCCGACATAGTTCGGATTCCCGCAGTCGGACACCCAGGAGAAGTTGTTGCCGGAGGTGTCGTAAAGGCCAAAGGGATTGGCGGGGAAACTGCCCACGGGAGCGGTCTGTTTGTTGTCCCACACGCTGCCGCAACCCATGCAGTTGGTGTGGTTCTGGCCAACCGCCTCGCCCCACCAGTAGGCGCTCGTGGTACCGGCGCGGTTGACGTATTCGTATTCGGACTCGCTAAGCATCCTGTAGGCGTGGCCGGTCTTCTTGGACAGCCAGGCGATATAGGCCTCTGCGTCGTTGAAGCTCACGCACACCAAGGGACTGTCGCCGGTTTCCGCAAAGCCGGTCTTGGCGAAATTGCGTTCGCCGCGCAGCTTATAGAGGCCCCCCTCTAGGGTGTAGCAGACCTCGCCCGGATCGTAGTGGGTGTCGGCGATGAACTGGGCGTACTCGCCCACCGTGACCGGATAGGTGCCGACCGCAATGGCGTGATCGATGCGCACCCGGTGTCGCGGGCCCTCGGTGGCCTCGCGCTTGGGCTCGGAATCCGGCGAACCCATGGTGTATTCCCCCGCCGGGACCACGGTCATTTGCGGAAAGCCCGGGCCGTCCCACAGGGTCAGCGGAGCCTTGGCGGCGCCCCAGATGACCGGCGGCTGGTTGATCCCGGCCATCGGCGCGGCGGCGGCGACCAAGGCGGCGGTCTTGGCCTTGATCTGGGCGATCTGCTCATCAGCATTGGAATGGGCGGCTTGATAGGCGCCAAAGCTCGCCTGACGAACTTTCAGCCATCCGGCGAATTCGTCTGCGGGCGCAGCCAACGCTGCGAGGCTCACTGTGGAAATGACCGCAACAACAGCGGTCCTGATCCAACCCAGACCCATCCGACCCTCCCTCATTTTCCGGGACGCTATCGCCTCGACGGGGCGGCCACAACGCGCGGCCTCAGCCTGCGCCGCCGCCTAGCGCCCGATACAGAGTCACGCGACTGGAGACATTGGCCAACTTGACCTTCACCAGACTTTCCTGCGCCGCAAACAGCGTGCGCTGGGCAACCAGCAGGTTGAGGTAGGTGTCCGCTCCTCTGTCGTAACGCGCCGACGCCAGTTTCACAGTCTGCGCTGCCGCCGTGACCAGGGCTTGCTGCGCCGTCAATTGTTCAACGGTCCCCCCGGCCGAAGCCAGCGCGTCGGCCACGTCGCGGAAAGCGGACTGGATGGCGTTCTCATAGGCAGCCACGGCGGCGTCGCGCTGGGCCTGGGAGGTATTCAGATTGCCGAGGTTCTTGCCGCCGGCGAACAGGGGCAAGGTCACGGTAGGGTTGAAGCTCCAGCCGTGGTTGGCGCCCTGGAACAGATTGGACAGGCTGACACTCTCAAAGCCGTCCTGACCTGTCAGGGTGATTCGGGGAAAGAAGGCGGCCCGCGCAGCGCCGATCTGAGCATTGGCCGCCTGAAGCAGATGCTCCGCCCGCAGGACATCCGGGCGAGACAACAAAATCTGCGAGCTCAAGCCGGTGGGGGGCGGAGCGATGGTCGGCGCGACCTCGTCGAGGCTCGCAGGCAGATCGGCGGAATCAACCGTCCGGCCGACCAGCAAATCCAGAGCGTCCTTGGCCTGAGCGGCGGCGACCGTAAAGGCGGCGGCGTCCGAGCGCGCCTGCTGCACCACCGTCTGCGCCTGACTGACCTCCAGGTCCGAGGCGACGCCAGCGTCAAAGCGGCTCTGGATCAGGGACAGGGCTTGGCCTGCGGTCTGCGCGGTCTGGCGCGAGACGTTCACCAGCTGCTGGTCGGCAGCCAGTGTCAAGTAAGCGGAGGCGATTTCCGCAACCAGGCTGATCTGGGCGGCGCGTCGTCCTTCGTCGCTCGCCAGATACTGCTGGAACGCCGCGTCGGACTGGCTGCGGAGCCGGCCGAACAGATCCAGTTCATAGGCGCTGACCCCAATGTTCGCCGCGTAAAGGCTTCCCGGCTGCGCCCTGCCCCCCAAGGCTGCGGGCGCCTGCTGTTGCAGGGCGGAGCCGGCAGCGTTGACCGTAGGCAGAAGCTGGCCGCGCTGCACCTCGAACTGGGCGCGGGCCGCGCGGACATTGGCCACCGTCACACGCAATGCGCGGTTCTGCGTCAGGGCGCTTTGGATCAGGCGCTGAAGGCGTGGATCGCTAAACGCGGAACTCCACCCTGCAACGGGCGCGGCCGCCGGCGACGCGGCCTGATAGGGTCCACCCTGGGGAAATTCCGCCGGAACGGGCGGCTGGGGGCGCTCATAGTGGGGCGCCAAGGTGCAGCCCGCCAGAACAGCGATCAGACCAATCGGCGGGATGCGCCTCATGCCTCGTGCTCGGGCGGGCGCGCGGGATGGACGATCGGCGCGGGGAAAACCTTACGCACCAGCACAAAACTGAGCGGCACAAAAAAGATGGCGAGAATCGTGGCTGAAGCCATACCGCCGACCACGCCCGTACCAATGTCGTTTTCGCTGCCCGCTCCCGCTCCGTTGGTCAGGGCCAGCGGCGCAACCCCAGCCATGAAGGCCAAGGAGGTCATTAGGATCGGCCGCAGTCGTTGCCGAGCGGCGCCGATGGCCGCCTCGACCGCGCCCATGCCCTGCTTCTGGCGTTCCACCGCGAATTCCACGATCAAGATCGCGTTTTTGGCCGACAGCCCCATGGTGGTGAGCAGGCCCACCTGGAAATAGATGTCGTTATGAAAGCCGCGCAAGGTGGCCGCCAATAGCGCACCAACAATGCCGAGCGGCAGGATAAACATCACCACGGTCGGGATCGACCAGCTCTCGTAGAGAGCCGCCAGACACAGAAACACCACGATGACCGTCAGCCCGTAAAGCAGGGGCGCCTGAGCGCCGGACGCGACCTCCTGGAAAGAAATGCCCGTCCACTCAAACCCTACCCCCGGCGGCAGTTTGGCCACCAGCTTGCTCACCGCGGCCATCGCCGCGCCGGAGCTGACCCCCGCCCTTGGCTGGCCCTGAATTTCGTAAGACTGCAAGCCGTTGAAGCGATTGAGCTGGGCCGGGCCAAATGTCCAGTCGGTGCGGGCGAAGGCGGAAAAGGGTGTCATCGAACCGGCGTTGTTGCGCACTTGCCATGAGGCCAGATCTTCGGGCCTGCTGCGATAAGGCGCGTCGCCTTGGATATAGACCCGCTTGATCCGTCCCCGATCAAGGAAGTCGTTGACGAAACTCCCGCCCCAGGCTGCGCTCAATGTGCTGTTGATATCGGCCTGATTGACGCCCAGTGCGGCGGCCTGGGCGGTGTCGACGTCCACATGGAGCTGCGGTTGGTCCTCCAGGCCGGTCGGCCTCAACTGAGCCAGTTGGGGGTCTTGCGAACCCATGCTTAGCAACTGATTGCGCGCCGCCAGGAACGCCTCGTGGCTCAGCCCCCCTCGGTTCTCCAACTGCAGGTCAAAGCCGGTGGCCGGACCCAGTTCGGTTACCGCGGGCGGAACGAGAGCAAAGATTTGCGCGTCTCGCGCCTGTCGGGAAAGGGAGCCGCTGATGCGGCGAGCCACCGCCGGCGCCTTGCTCTCGGCGCTCATGCGCTCGGCCCAAGGCTTCAGGTGGATAAAGGCCATCCCTGCGTTCTGGCCTGTCGCCCCAAGGCTGAAACCCGCCACGGTGAACAGCTCGGCGATGTTGGCTTTTTCAGTTGTCAGGAGCGTGTGCTCCACGGTCTTCAGGGTGTCGAGCGTTCGCGACTGAACAGCGCCGACCGGCAGGGTAACCTGGGCCATGATCAGACCCTGGTCCTCCTCCGGCAGGAACCCCGTTGGGAGCAAGGCGAACAGTCCGATCATGGCCAGGACGATGACGCCGTAGCCGAAGAGCATGGGCATGGGCTTGCGGACGATCTTGTGGAGGCTGCCTTCATAGCGGTGCACCGACTTGTTGAAGGTGCGGTTGAACCAGCCGAACGGGCCCCTTCCTTCCGCCTTGCGCGTCGGTTTGAGCAAGGTCGCGCAAAGCGCGGGGGACAGGGTGAGCGCGGTGAACACGGACAGAAGAATGGCCGAGACCATGGTAATGGAAAACTGTCGGTAGATCACCCCGGTTGACCCGCCGAAAAAGGCCATCGGCACCAGCACCGCCGACAGCACAAGGGCGATGCCGATCAGGGCGCCGGTGATCTCGTCCATCGACTTGCGAGTGGCCTCCTTGGGCGACAGCCCCTCCTCCTCCATGATCCGCTCGACGTTTTCCACCACCACGATGGCGTCATCCACCAGCAGACCGATCACCAAAACCATGGCGAACAGGGTCAGGGTGTTGATCGAATAGTGCAGGGCCGCCAACACCCCCATGGTGCCTAAAAGCACCACTGGTACGGCGATAGCGGGGATGAGGGTTGCACGCCAGTTCTGCAGAAAAACGAACATGACGATGACCACCAGAACGATGGCCTCCATCAGGGTCTTGATCACCTCGTGGATGGAAATCTTGATGAACTCGGTGTTGTCCACCGGGAAGTCCAGCTTGACGCCCGGGGGTAGACTCGGCGCCAACTGCAAGGCGCGCGCCTTTACCGCCTCGGCTGTGGTCAGGGCATTGGCGCCCGGCGCAAGCTGAATGATCATGCCGCTGGCCGAATGCCCGTTCAAGCGGACCGCCCAATCATAATTTTCGCTGCCCAGTTCGACGCGCGCCACATCGCCGACGGTCACTGCGGCTCCGTTGGCTTGGCTCTTCAGCACGATCTTGCGGAACTGCTCCGGCGTCTGCATTTTCGACTGAGCCGTGACCGATACGTTGAGTTGCTGGCCCGGCACATTGGGCGTTCGTCCGAGCTGGCCGGCCGCGACCTGCGCGTTCTGGGCCAGGAGCGCCGCGCGGACGTCACTCGGGATGAGCTTGAAGCTGGCCAGCTTGAACGGATCCAGCCAAATGCGCATGGCGTGCTGGGTACCGAACACGATGTTGGAGCCCACGCCATCCACGCGCGACAGCGGATCCTGCATGGTGGAGACCAGCACATCGGCCAAGTCCTGGCTGGTGTAGTAGTCGGTGGGGTCGGACAACACGACGATAATCAGAATCGAGCTGCGGTTCTTGGATACCGTCACACCCTGCTGTTGCACTTCTTGCGGCAACAGCGGCAAGGCCGCCTGGACCTTGTTCTGCACCTGGACCTGGGCGATGTCCGGATTGGTCCCCGCCTCAAAAGTAGCGCTGATCTGCACAGACCCGGTGGCGGTGCTGTTGGCGGAAAAATATTGCAGACCGTCCAGCCCCTTGAGCTGCTGCTCTATGACCTGGGTCACCGAGTTCTGCACCGTCTCGGCCGAGGCGCCGGGGTAGGTCGTGCCGATCTGAACCGACGGAAGTGCTATCGTGGGATACTGCGCGATGGGCAGGCTGTGCATCGAGATCAACCCGACGAGCATGATCACTATGGCGATAACCCAGGCGAAGATCGGCCGGTCGATGAAAAAACGCGACATGGACCTGGACTCAGCCTTTCGCCGGGCCGCCGGCGGGCGGAGAGCCCGCGGGGACCGCATGCACCGGCGCGCCGTCACGCACCTTCTGCAGACCTTCCACCACCAGTCTATCGCCGGCCTTCAAGCCGTCCGTCACCAGCCACTTGTCACCCACGGTGCCGCCGGTTTTGAGATTGCGCAGCTCCGCCTTGCCCTGGGCGTTGACCACATAGGCGATAGGTTGGCCGCGCACGTCCCGGGCGACCGCCGCCTGCGGCGCCAGGATGGCGTTGGGCTGGACCGCCTGGGTGATCAACGCCCGCACATACATGCCCGGCAGCAGGACACCTTGTGGGTTGGGCACGATCGCGCGCAGGTTCACCGTGCCGCTGGCCGGATCAACCGTGACGTCGGTAAACTGCAGCACGCCGGGCGTGGGGTAGTCCGAACCATCCTCCAGTTTCAGGCGCACCGCCACATCGCCTTGGCGCGCCTGACCGGAGGCCATGGACTGACGAAGAGCCAGCAGTTGGGTCGATGACTGGGTGATATCCACATAGACCCGATCCAGCTGCTGGATCGTGGTCAAGGCCGCCGCCTGGTTGGCGGTGACCAGCGCCCCGGGCGTCACCGTGGATCGACCCACGTGGCCGGGAATGGGGGCGCTGACCCTGGTGTAATTCAGGTTGATCTTGGCTGTCTGAACGGCGGCCTGGGTCTGTTGGACATTGGCGGCGGCCTGACCGGCGACGGCGCGGGCGTCATCGGCGTCCTGCCGGCTCACGGCGTTTATCTTGACCAGATCCTCGTAGCGCTGGGCCTTGAGCTTGGCGGTGCGATCAACCGCCTGGGCGTTGGCGAGCTGGGCCTGGGCCGAGGCGTAGGCGGCCTGATAGGGGGCGGGGTCGATCTGATACAGCAGTTGGCCCCGGCTCACCTGCGTGCCCTCGGCGAAGGGACGCGACAGGATGATTCCGCTCACCTGCGGACGAACATCGGCGGTTTCAATGGCGCTGGTGCGGCCAGCCAACTCGGTCTGGATGTCGGCGCTTTGCGCCTGAAGGGTGATTACGCCCACCTCGGGCGTGGGCGGAGCGGGGGGTTGATGCCGCGCGCAGGCGGACAGCACCCACGCCAAGCCGAAAACCGCCAATGGAAAACGCCGATTGCAAGCCACTCGTCCCACGCAGTCCGTTCCCATTATTGTTCGGCGCTTTGGCAACTTTAGCCTCCTATAAAGCCTGCGGGGCCGGGACGCCTATAGCCATTTGCGAGAACGGTGTTTTGCCGCCTGAGCTTGGGTCCGACCGCGCGGCGCTTGCCTGACGCCCCGCTCTCGGCCAATAGCCCAAGCGTTGTCCCGCCGTTGGAGGAGTCTGCCCCGTGAAAAGCCTTTGGTCCAAGGCCGATGCCGACGCGATGATCGCGCACTACGCAGGGCGCGGCGTGGCCGAGGACCTGGCCCTGCGCGTCTATTCCAGCCGGCTTCTGGGCGCAGACCCGGCCCTGGTGCAGCACGGCGGCGGCAACACCTCGCTCAAAACCATCGAAGCGGACATGCTGGGCGAGCCGGTGGAGGTTCTGCGGGTCAAAGGATCCGGCTGGGACCTGGGCGACATCGAACCCCAAGGCCTGCCCGCCGTGCGCATGGCCCCGCTGCTGGCCCTGCGTCGCCTGAACAGCCTGTCCGACGAAGGCATGGTCGCGGGCCAGCGCACGGCCATGCTCGATCCGTCCGGCCCCAATCCCTCGGTGGAGACCCTGCTGCACGCCTGGGTCCCCCAGGCGGTCGTGGACCACAGCCACGCCAACGCCGTCCTGGCCCTGACCGACCAGCCGGACGGCGAAGCCCTGTGCCGCGAACTTTACGGCGAGCGGTTGGCTATAGCGCCCTATTGCATGCCCGGCTTCGCCCTCGCCCAGTTGGCGGCGGCCACCTATGAGGCGCACCCGCACAGCGAGGGCATGATCCTGCTCAAGCACGGCATCTTCTCGTGGGGGCCGGACGCCAGGACCGCCTACGAGCGGATGATCGAATTCGTGGATATGGCCGAGCAGCGGATCGCTCGCGCCCCGGCGCGGACCCGTGCGCGCGCCGCCCTACCTTCCGCCTGTGCTGCGGCTTGGGATGTCGCGCCAATCATTCGCGGCGCGCTCAGTCGCGGCTTCGCCCCCATGGTGCTGGACCACCGCGCGGGACCGGAAGTGCTGGAGTTCGTCGGCGGCGAGGATTTGGCCCGCTACAGCCAGGGCGGCGTCGCCACGCCGGACCACGTCATCCGCATCAAGCCCTGGCCGCTGGTTTTGCCGCCGGTCGCGGACCAAGATCTAGCCGGCTTCGCCCAGGCGACCCAGGCGGCGGTTGACGCCTACGCCGAACGCTACCGCGCCTATTTCGAACGCCACAACGTCACGGCTGATCCCAAGAAGACCATGCTCGACCCCATGCCGCGCGTGGTGATGGTTCCGGGTCTGGGCCTGTTCGGCGCGGGCCGCTCGCGCAAGGACGCCGTCATCGCCGCTGACATCGCCGAGACGACCGTGCGGGTCACCGGCGCGGCCGAGACCATGAGCGCCTTCGAAAGCATCAGTCCGGCCGACACCTTCGACATGGAGTACTGGTCGCTGGAGCAGGCCAAGCTGGGCAAGGACAAGCCCAAACCCCTAGCCGGTCGGGTGGTGGCCGTGACCGGCGGCGGCGGGACCATCGGCGCCGCTATCGCCTGCGCCTTCGCCGCCCAGGGCGCGGAAGTCGCCGTGCTGGACCTCGACGAAGCCCAAGCCAAAGCCGGCGCCGCCAAGGTCAAGGGCCTCGCCCTCGCCTGCGACGTCACCGATCCAGCCCAGGTCGCAGCCGCCTTCGAAGCCATCGCCGCGGCCTACGGCGGACTGGACATCCTGGTGTCCAACGCCGGCGCGGCCCTGACCGGACGTATCGGCGAGGTGTCCGACGACATCCTGCGCCGCAGCTTCGAGCTGAACTTCTTCGCCCATCAGAGCGTCGCCCAAGCGGCCGTGCGCATCTTCCGCAAGCAGGCCATGGGCGGCTGCCTGCTGTTCAACGCCTCCAAGCAGGCGATCAATCCGGGACCGGACTTCGGCCCCTATGGCCTGCCCAAGGCTGCGACCCTGGCCCTCATGCGCCAATATGCGGTCGACCACGGCGCCGAGGGTGTGCGCTCCAACGCGGTCAACGCCGACCGCATCCGCTCGGGTCTACTGACCGATGAGATGGTCAAGGCCCGCTCGGCCGCGCGCGGGGTCAGCGAGCACGACTACATGGCCGGCAACCTGCTGGGCCGCGAAGTCACCGCCGAAGACGTTGCCCAGGCCTTTGTCGACCTGGCCCTGGCGACCAAGACCACAGGCGCGGTGCTGACCGTGGACGGCGGGAATATCGCGGCGGCTTTGAGGTAGGGGGCCTAGCCGAACGGGGGTCGTCCCTTAGCCGCTAGCGCCGGACTCTGGAATCATGGCTCCAGTCCACGCGATTCCATCTCGCGGCTTCAAGGATTGAGTGGCCGAAAACAACACCAAAGGATGGTTCACGGTAATGAATAGTTATCCTTAAGTATATCTTTCGGTGTGATTCACTGCAGTTTAAGGCGTGCATGACAAAGTGAAGCAGATGTCGCTGCCCCGGAGTGATCGGGAGAATCGGCGCTCGCTTGCGGGGACAATCCCCACCCAAGCCATAAGGCGAGGGCTTCCTTAGAAAAAGGTACTCTGTGATGACCTACAGCATCAATACAAATCAGGGCGCGTTGGTCGCTCTGCAAAACCTGACCAGCACCCAGATGGATCTGGCTAAAACCCAGAACGTCATCTCCACCGGCAAGATGGTCAACACGGCGGCCGACAGCGGCGCGGTTTGGGCGATCGCCAACACCATGACCGGCAAGGTCACCGCCCTTAACGCGGTCAAGGACTCCCTGAACCGTGCTTCCTCCACCATCGATGTGGCCATGTCGGGCGGCCAGCAAGTCTCCGACCTGCTGTCTCAGCTGAAGGCTCAGGCCCTGGCCGCCTCGGACACCTCGCTGAACACCGCGAGCCGCACGTCCCTGAACCAGAACTTCAAGGCCCTGTTGTCGGAACTGACCACGGTCGTGTCCAACGCCTCCTTCAACGGCGTGAACATGATCAACTCAGGCGGCACCACCATCTACGCCCTGGCCAGCGACTCAGGCAGCTCCAAGATCACCGTTGCGGCGCAAAGCCTCGCCCTCGGCGGCGCCAACGTCACGATCGCGGCCACGGCTTCGTTCGCGACCGCCGCGGCGGCCAGCGCCTATGTAGCGACCCTGACCACCAGCATCGCCAACGTGAACACCGCGTTGACCAACCTAGGTACTGGGTCGAACGCCATCTCCAGCCAGCTGAAGTTCGTGTCGGGCCTGCAAAACACGCTGAACGCCGGCATCAGCAACCTGGTCGATGCGGACATGGCAGCCGAAAGCGCCAAGCTCCAAGCGCTGCAAACCAAGCAGCAACTGGGCATTCAAGCGCTCTCCATCGCCAACCAGTCCACCTCGGCCCTGCTTAGCCTGTTCCGTTAATCGCCGACGCAAAAGGCGGAGGGGCAGCCCTCCGCCCGAGCTCGGCAATTCCACACAACACCGTCCCGTCTGCCTGCGACGCGGCGCACGTCGGGTCTTGGTTGCGCACGGCGCCCAAGGCGCCATTCCTTGCCCAAGCGGGGGAGGATTTCATGGCGGCGTCCTATCGAACGGCTATCGGCCTATTTCCGGGAAATTTCCGGCCATGAGTTAGGTAGATAGGGGGACATCGCATCCCCCATCTCATATCCGCTCGCTTGGAGCCCAAAATCGCCATAGCGTGGCCGTTACGGCAGCGCTCGGCCATACCTCGCGCCTTTGACTCTAAACAGAATTTGGAACGTCGATGACGGCACGCATGCGCGACCTGGCGGCGGAAATCGTCCGTCTACAGGGCGAACTGGATAGGGAAATCGAAAGCCGCCGAAAGGTGCTGGGCTTGGAGTTGAAAGAGCGGATCGGCGAATTCGAATTCGGTGTGGCCGCAAACCACCGGCGCCTGAAGCTCGGCATGGTCAAATTCTTTGGCGGAACCTCGCCAGCCGTGGTGCTGACCACACCGGTTATCTATTCGCTGCTCATTCCACTGGTTATCGCTGACGCCTGGATCAGCGCCTATCAGGTGATCTGCTTTCCCGCTTACGGCATCCCCCAAGTCAAGCGGAGCGACTATCTGGCCTTCGACCGAAAGAAGCTGGCCTATCTCAACGTCATCGAAGCGATGAATTGCGAATTTTGCGGCTACGCCAACGGCCTTGCGGCCTATTTCCGTGAAATCTCCAGCCGGACCGAACAATACTGGTGCCCCATAAAGCACGCCGTAAAGATCACCGACCCCCACCAGCGCTACTATGAGTTCCTGGAATACGGCGACGCCGAAGGCTATCGCACGCGCCTCGACGAATTCCGCTCCCGCCTGAGCACTGAAAAGATCCCTGCCCCCGGAGCTCCCGCCTAATCCGCCTGGGTTCCAGATCCCGGATCGGCTCAGATCAATCGTGAAGGGGAAGGCTAGGATTCAGGGACGGGTACTTGGACTGCACCCCATCGGTGAGACAGCGTAATTCAGGGACAGTTGGTTGGTGTTGATGGGGTGGGCTGGCGTACGCCAGCCCAGATTGTCTGGTCTTCA
>JBEHYN010000038.1:0-29634 GCA_048498155.1 Pseudomonadota bacterium
AATGGCTCCGCGCTACGCCGCCGGGCGACTGCAAACGCCAGCGCCAAGGGGGCTAACTTTCAAAGCGAAAGGGGGGACAACATTGGGTGCGAATTGACACGTAAGGCTGGACCCGATTCCGAACCCCGTGATCTTGACCTTCGACACCATGGCCTTCATCCCGCATGATGGCTATGTGCAGCATATATGGATAGATGTCCAAGGACGGCGGGTGGGAGCGTGGACGTTCGAGGCCGGGAATGCGGAAGGCTTGCATATAGTATCCGTGCCTGCGGCGTTGGTGAGGAACGGTGCAGTGACGCTGGACTTTTCTTTTCCGGACGCGACCTCGCCAGCTGATCAGAAGCTGTCAGGCGACGTACGTCATTTGGCCCTGTTCGTGCGATCAATAGCCTTCGGCAATCCGACAAATGTGGCTGAACATGGGGCTAGCAGCTCCCGCCAACGAGCCCGGCGCTCACCGTGAGGGGATCTGACGCTTGAAATCTTTCGCGGGCGAGAGAGTGCTGGTTACTGGTCACACGGGCTTCAAGGGAGCTTGGCTGTCGAGTTGGCTGCTGGACGACGGAGTTCAACTCGCCGGTGTGGCGCTCGCGCCGGAGTCGGATCGTCCAAGCCTATTCGGCGATCTGGGCCTCGCGGACCGAATGGCTTCGACCATCGGCGACATCCGCGATTTCGCGACCGTGCAAGGCGTCTTCAAAAGCTTCCGGCCGACCGTGGTGTTCCACTTGGCAGCCCAGGCGCTGGTCCGGCGATCCTATGCGGACCCGCTGGAAACATTTGGTTCAAATGTCATGGGCACCGCTCATATCCTTGAGGCGGCGCGGGCCTGCGACAGTGTGAAGGCCTTAGTCTGCGTGACGACCGACAAGGTCTACGACAATCGCGAATGGGTTTGGGGCTACCGCGAGACTGACCCCTTAGGCGGTAAGGATCCTTATTCCGCTTCCAAGGCCGCTGCGGAACTTGTCGCTGGCGCCTATATGCAGACCCTGATGCCGGAGCGCTTGAAAATGGCCACCGCGAAGGGAGGTAATGTGATCGGCGGCGGTGACTGGTCGCAAGATAGGCTGGTGCCTGACATTATTAGGGCTGCGGCAAAGGGCGAACCTCTCGTTGTGCGCAACCCCGGTGCGATGCGGCCCTGGCAACATGTCCTTGAGCTCGTGCGTGGTTATCTGTTGCTGGCTGGGCGACTTCTAGAGGGTGACGCCGGCGCGGTGACGGCTTGGAACTTCGGCCCCAATCCCGAAAACGAGGTCGACGTAGCCACCCTGATCGAAGCAATGCGCGCACGCTGGGGCGATGACGCTCCTTCTGTGAGGATCGAGCCGTCGCCGCTCAAGGAGGCGAAGCATTTGAAGCTGGATATCGCCAAAGCAGCGGCGGAACTCGGCTGGCGCCCCTCACTTGGGTTTGCAGAAACGATCGCGCTCACCGTCGATTGGTACCGCGCGTACCAAGCCGACTCGTCATGCGCCCGCTTCCTCGTGGCGAAGCAGATCGACGATTACCGCGTTCGGCTTGGATAGATGATTCGATTATCCCTTCGCCGTGAGGTTCTTTGACGTCCAGATAACGGCGCCCGCCTGGTCATGCAGACGCAATTCTCCCTGGTCACTCAATTCGAGGTGAATGCCCCCCTGGCGGCCGTTGGTCTGTGAACTCCAAGTCGCTAGCCCGCCGACATAGATCACCAAGTTGCCGTCAGCCTGAAGGGCCAGGAACGCCCCACCAGCCGCCGCGGGAGGATTTCCTATGGTCAAAACGGTCTCGTCAATCATTCCATTCGAAGCCGCAGTCGCGATACGGATGACGCCCGACGGTTCGAGGACCATGACGTATCTATTCAGGGGAGAAGCAAGGCAGCCGCCCGGACCCATCGCGGCTGGGGAATCCAAGCCCTTAGGGCAAAGACGGGCATCGACTTGGGTGGACCAAATGGTCGTTCCATTGGCGTCACGAATTGTGAGGCTGCCGTTATCGTTGACCCCCAGTCGGTACCGCCCGGCCTTGCCCGAGGAGTGCGAATCCCAAATCGGCTTTTGCCCGTCGTAAATGACGAGATTGCCATCGTCCTGAAAATAGGCTGCAGCGCTGCCAGATGACGAGCTCCGGCTCGCAGTCGTCCACGAAACTTCGCCAGCGGCGCCTGCGGGCGTGACCTTTGCCAACTTCAGGGCGCCGGACGCTTGCATCAGCAGTACGTAGGCTTTGTTTTTTGAGAGGATGCAGGACGAGGTCCCCAAGTGCGACGGGGAATCAATTCCCTCTGAGGCGCAAAATTCGATGTTGAAGTTAGGCAATAGGTTGGCGGCGGCGCGGTCTTCCGCCTTTTCACAAGCGGTCATCGCCGCAAGCGCTGCCACGGCAACGGCCATTCGAATAGCGCCCAATTAAAGTCCTCCCAAACCAGCGTCCCGGTGTCCACGTGTTCCACGATGGCGACTCAGAAACTCACGGGCGCCCTAGGGGGCGGGAGTGAATCTCTGACTTTCCAGAAGCACTCGAACTATATGATTCTGTTGTGCTTTTCCGAGCTTTAAGCTCGCCCCAAGGGTGACCCATTCGGGGACGAACTTCAGATTCTGCACACTAGAGTCATCAAAACCAGACAAAAAGGGTCTAGCGCCAACCGCGGAAGACGCAAAGACAAGCGGGCCAATATCCGGTTGCGCATACGTCGCGACCCGGCTTCGCCGATGCCCTGTCTGAACTCAAAATTTCCGTCGGGCCAGCGTCGCATGGTTCTGCAGAACAAAGCACGAGCGCGCTATGCTTGGGAGCTGACCGACCTGAATACAAGATCGAGCGGCAGCTTAACCCGCCGAAATGACCGATAAAGCTGCTGGCTCGGCGCCTCGACCGCAATGTGGATGAACCAGGCGACGGCAAACGCGGCAGCGACGGCAAGCACGGTCGAAACGGATGCACGGACACCGGCTCCAATCAAGATACGCAGCACCAGGATCCCAAGCAGCGCATGGCCGACATATAGTGGGTAACCACCCCCAGGACACGAGCGGTAGGTTGCTGGACACAGTGAGTCAACGGGAGTCGGGGCCATATTGAACATCAAAACCGAGCGCCGTTATACTGCCAGCCGCCGTCCACTTTCATTGTTCAGGTCCAATCCTGCAGGATAGAACGGGTCGGTGGCGATCACTTGGGACCAGCGAGCCAGAAAGAGGGACTTTTCCCGATATCTCTGCATCAGCACCTGCTGATCCCGCTCGGCGTGGGCAAGTGATACAGACTCCATGTGAATCAGGATTGATTTGGGTTCGAAGACGTTGCGCAAGCCACGTTTGTAGAGTTTCAAACCGTAGTCGACATCTTGAAATGAAATAGCAAGCTGCTCGTCAAAACCTCCCACCGCCTCGAAGGCGGCGCGGTCGGTCAGAAGCACCGCGCCCGTCAGGCAACTCACTTCTCTCGCCCCCATGGTCAGGCCAAGGTGATCGTCTGCGGGTAATGCGGCGCCGCGTAGGATGTGGCCCACCCCATCGGGGAAACGCAGATACATTCCGGCGTGCTGAACCCGTTCATTTGGATAGAGCAGCAAAGGACCAACCGACCCTGTCCCGGGTCTCATCAGTTGGTTAAGAAGGACCGGCAGCCAGTCCTCGCTCACTGGGGCCAAGTCGTCGTTGAGAAACAGCAGCGGCCCCATGCCTTGGGATCTGCGCACGCCCGCGTTGCACAGACGTGAGAAATTGAATGGCTCGTCTGCCGCGATCACCTGCACCCGGGGCTCGCCAGCCAAGTCTTCCAACGTGCGCACCGCATGGGGATTTGAGGTCCCGTTGGAAAGGATGATCACTTCGGCTAACTCAGAGTGATCAAGCCTCAGAAGCTGACGGACTAGCTGCCGGGTGAGGTGCCCTTTGTCCCGCGTACATACTATGGCCGAAACGCCGGCGCGAACCCGTGTGTGGCGGGCCGTGGGCGGATTCGGCGGGTGCATTGGCTCGAACAGCGGATCGGAGCGTACACCAAGCTGCAAGAGCGGTTGGCGGATATGGCGCCAACCCGCGCGCGCTTCCGCCACCGAACGTCTGACGCACCAAGCCAGGATAGCTTCGCGGGGATGGCGGGTTCCGGCCTCCAGCAAGACCGAGCCTTGAACCGCCGCACGCGAAAATATGTAGTCTCGGCTTTCCAACAAGGTGGGATTTGGTCCAGGCAGCAGGAGAGGCTGCACCGTCTCGCCCACACGGCGGAACAGGTTGAAAGTGATTATCTCCGCGCCGTTTTCGGCATAGGCCAGCAATTCGGGCAACAGCTGCTCGCACGGAAGGTCGCCCGGCTGCAGAAAAACGTAGAGAAAGTGGCGCTCAGGGACCACATCGGCCGCGTCGACGACCGACGCATTAGGCCCCAATCGTTCGCTGGCTTGAAGCGTCAGGCCCACCCCGTCAGGACCACCGGACAAGAGGAAGACGACCCGTGGGGGCGGGGAAAGCAACGTCTTGCCCCGCCTATGGGTTGGCGCACTTGTCCATCGCTCCCATACGGCCAACGGCACGGTCCCCACCATGTCCAGTTCAGGGGGCCAAGCATGCGCCTTTCGCGTTTGAGCCAGCACAGCGGTTGCCACAGAGAGGAATGGCTGCTGTCCGTACGCCAATTTGATCGTATCGCCCAGGCCCCGAGCCCGCAGCGCTCGTGCGGCGATCCCCGCCACGCCGGTCAATCCATGCCGGGTGATCGCGCCGCGAATCCTGCGAAGTCCATTGCTCAGCTTCACCTTGCACCTCCAACGACCCCGCCGGCCGTCATGCGCTAGGCGCCGTCGGCCCCGCATGAGTTGATCAAGGATACCGCTTTAGATCGCTTTGGACGATGGATGCGTTCCGCGTCAATGACGGCCGTGGGTCGCGAGGTCGTGGTTTGAGTGCGGCGAGGGGGCGCCTCATCACAACAAAAGGGTTGTCCTTTGAGCGGCGAAAAGCATAACCAAGACAATTAGGTTGCACTCGCGAAACACTCCCGCGCTATCGGGATGCAATGCCCAAACCTTCAGGGACAGATACAGGGAACATGCAGCTCGGCTCGCGCATAAGTCGGTTCGCCTTTAGTGTCTGTGCGGATCTGCATGAACGAGAGGTGCTTCAGGCCGAGCAGCGGCTGCTCACTTTCCTCACCAACAAAGACAGAGGCCGCGCAGACGCTCATCCGGCCATCGCCAGCTGGGTTCAACAGGTGCAGGAAAGCAACAAACAACGAATTGCTGAAATCGAGGCGCGGAAGATTTACAAAGTCGCTTCGGTTTGCCGTGCCCTCATTATTCGATTGCCAAGCTCGGCCAGACGACGTGTCAAATGGACTACTCGCTTTCGTCTCAACTTCTTGCGGACTAATCTGGCGCAAAATCACCAACCGACCTGGCCCACCAATGACTTCGCGATTGCTGTGCCGTTCGAAAAGAGCTTCCCCAAGCCGTTACTAACTGACTCCATCGGCGTGGTGGCGCACATCTACTACCCGGACATCGCCCCCGAGATTCGAAGCCATCTCAACCATATCCCCGGGCGGGTCGATCTGTATCTATCGACAGATAGCGCCGTAAAACAGCGCCGTATCCGGAGAGTGTTTGCGACGTGGTCAAAAGGTCACGTGGAGGTTCGCGTCGCACCGAACCGTGGGCGCGACGTGGCGCCCAAACTGATAACATTTCGTGAGGTTTATGACCGGCACCCGCTCGTGCTCCACCTGCACGGCAAGAAGTCGCTTCATGAAACGCTGCTCAGAATGTGGCGCCCCTACATTTTTGAAAACCTGATCGGTGACGAGCGCGTTATCTCGAGCATTTTGTCCGCATTCGAGCACGATTCTCGAATCGGAATTATTGCCTCCGATCACTACTTTCCAGTCAAAGGAAATATTTCATGGGTGCGGAACCTACAACTCGCTGAGGGGCTCGGACGGCAAATGGGGGTCCAGATTACCAGCAACGCTCCGCTGGAATTTCCGTCAGGATCTATGTTTTGGGCCCGCAGTGCTGCGCTCCGGCCGCTGCTTGATCTGAATCTGTCCGCGGATGACTTCCCACCGGAAACCGGCCAGGAAGATGCGACCCTCGCTCACGCCGTCGAACGCATGTATTTCTATGCATGTGAAATTGCTGGGCTGAAGTGGCTAAAGGTTTGCAGGCCTGAATTGGCCCACGAACGCCCGAAAGCGCTTGTGCAGGTTCGAGACGAGACGGACCTTGCAGATTTTCTCGAAAATAAAGCTGGGAGCTTAGAGATCAAGCGCGCTCTGTAAATCGGCCGATCAAGCTCATCGACCGCGCTCTTGGCGAGCTCAGGATAGAAAGCTTACAAACGGCTGCTCCATCAACCGATCCCTCGCCCACGCCTCGCCCAACTGCTGAGAAGCGGCGGGAGCCGCTTGCACTAGCCGACGGTAGAAATCCGGGTCGTCAACCAATTTTCGTATCAGTTCAGCGGCGTGATCCAGGTCGGGATCGGCCCATCGCGCACCGCCATAGCGTCCTGTGGGATCCTGGGTTGGAACAAGTCGGCTGCGCACCAAGCCCTCCGCTAGGCTAGCGGTCATGAAATCCAAGTTGCCCGACCATCCGGTAGCAATGACTGGTTTGCCCAGACTCAACGCTTCCGCGAGGACGAGGCCAAATCCTTCCGAGCGGTGAAGCGAGATCACGGCATCTATGCTCGCCAAGAAAGCCGCGATTCCGGCCCGGTCAAGCTCTTCAACGAAGAAGCAAATATCTGGGCGCCCCGCCGCCGCCGCCTCCAGTTCAGCTACGCCTAGGGCGTCTTCGTCCGCATGGATCAGCTTGATAACAAGACAGGCCGAAGAGGAAGGTTGCGGAAACGCGCGCCGGAACGCAGTCACAGCCCCGAGCGGGTTTTTACGCGCCAGGACTGAGAGGCAGTCAGCAAAAGCGGCGAACACCATCCCTTCTGCGGGCATGCCAAACCGAGCCCGATCCGATTCAGCGGCCTCCATCTTAATCATGGGGTGGGGCATGACCTTCGTTAGGCGCGCGTGTGGCCGAATCGCATCGGCCACAAAGTGGCTGGGCGCCCATATCTCATGGAACTCCCGGGCAACTTTCTTCCAATCATGGGGCAATGTTTCGAGCTCCCACGCCCAGATGCCTATTCTGTAGCGGTCGCGCCAATAGCGGTGAGGAATTTTTTGAAGGACCGCTGCCGCTTCTGGGGCGTTGCAGTGTAAAATCCAAACTCCGCCGGGGTCGGACGGGAACAAGACTTTATCGTAGGGGCCCGGTGGTTCCGAACTGAGCATTGGACCGACGTCGTGCCGGACGCAGTGAAATCCGGCATCTTCAAAACCTGAAGCCGTCAGGTTGGCCGCCTGCCCTAGGCCGAGTACCTTATTTAGATATCCAGATACGATTAGCGGCCCGGGCCTGGGCACGCAGGGCGCGCGCCTGAATAGTCGCGATGTAAAATCTGGTATCAAGTAAAGACAATGGGCTAATGGACTTGTGACACGGCGAATCGAATTTGGGACAGGCAATGCCCTCCATATTTGTTGGAACTTGAAGAATATGCGAGGCGCGATTTTCATCAAAAATTACCATCGTAGGTCGAAACAGCCGATTCCGATTGAATGTCTGCGCATCCCTAGAACGCCCGGTCTACTTTCGGGGCCTGCACCGCCAGTCCCCGCCGTTCCCGGCTGGCCGCGCGCAAGGGCGCCCACCAGGCTTCATTAGTCAAATACCAGTCGATTGTGCTGCCTAGGCCGCGATCAAAATCAAAGGCCGGCCGCCAGCCCAGTTCTCGTTCGATCTTGCCCGCATCAATGGCGTAGCGCCGGTCGTGGCCGGGACGGTCGGCGACATAACGGACCAGATCGCGCCGCGACCGGCCATCGGCCAGCGGGGTGAGCATGTCCAGGCGGTCGCAAATGAGATGAACAATATCGATGTTCTTCACCTCGTTATGACCGCCGATATTATAGCTTTCGCCTAGCTTGCCCCGATTGCACACCAGCCAAAGGGCGCGGGCATGGTCCTCCACATGCAACCAGTCGCGCACATTCGTCCCGTCGCCGTAGACCGGAAGATCCGCGCCGGCCAGGGCGTTGAGAATCATCAGGGGGATGAGCTTCTCGGGAAACTGATAGGGGCCGTAGTTGTTGGAGCAATTGGATAGAATGCAAGGCAGCCCAAAGGTGTGGGCCCAGGCCCGCACCAGATGGTCCGAACCGGCCTTCGTCGCCGAATAGGGCGAACGCGGATCATAGGGCGTCTGTTCGGTGAATAGGCCTTGCGCCCCGAGCGAGCCGAACACCTCGTCGGTGGAAACGTGATGAAACCGAAAATCGGCCTTGGCTGGGCTGGATAGGGAGGACCAGTAATTCACCGCAGCCTGCAGCAGGGTCGCTGTACCCACCAGATTGGTCTGTACGAACGCCATCGGACCTTCGATGGAACGGTCAACGTGGGATTCGGCGGCCAGATGGATGATCCGGTCAGGCTGGGTTTGCGCCATGATCTGCGCCATCTCGTCGGCGTTACAGATGTCGGCCTTGAAAAATCTGTAGCGCGGGGATCGGGCCTCCTCGGTTAGATTATCGAGGTTGGCGGCATAGGTCAGTTTGTCGACGTTAATGACCTTGGCGTCGGTTTCTCGGATGAGAAATCGGATCAGCGCCGATCCGATAAATCCCGCGCCGCCGGTCACCAGGACGGTTATTGCCATGGGAGCGCCCTTACCTTCCGGCCGACCGGATCAAACCGTTTCGTTCAACAGGCCCTGCAGATACCGGCAGTACTCAGAGTTCGGCAACCGTTCGATTTGGGCCTCCAGCTCTGGACGACCGATCCAGCCGTTGCGCAGACCGATTTCTTCGGGGCACGCCACCTTCAGACCTTGACGATGTTCGATGGTTTGCACGAATTGCGCCGCTTCAAGCAGGGAATCGGGCGTGCCGGTGTCGAGCCAGGCGTAACCGCGGCCGAGTTTTTCCACGGTAAGCTGGCCCTGTTCCATATAGCGGCGGTTAACGTCGGTGATCTCCAGCTCGCCCCTGGCCGAAGGCTTGAGCCGGGCGGCGATGTCGACCACCTGACGATCATAGAAATACAGGCCGGTCACAGCGATATTGGACCGGGGAGCGACGGGCTTCTCCTCCAACGACAAGGCGCGCCCCTGGGCGTCCATTTCAATCACGCCGTACCGTTGGGGATCAGCCACTTGATAGCCGAACACGGTGGCGCCCGCCTCGCGTGAAGCCGCGCGCCTCAAGGCATCATCCAGGCCGTGGCCATAGAAGATATTGTCCCCCAGGACCAAGCAGCTGCTGTCGCCTTGCAAAAAGTCGGCGGCGATCAGAAAGGCCTGGGCGATACCCTGGGGCTGCGGCTGGACCGCATAGCTCAGGCGCACGCCCCATTGGGCGCCGTCGCCGAGCATCGACTGCAGCAAGGGCGTATGCTCGGGGGTCGAAATGACCAGGATGTCCCTTATGCCCGCCAACATCAGTGTCGACAGCGGGTAGTAAATCATCGGCTTGTCGTAGACGGGCAGCATCTGCTTGGACAACGCGCCCGTCAGCGGGTGCAAACGCGTCCCGCTTCCGCCTGCCAAAAGGATGCCCTTCACGATAACGCCCTTTGTTTTTGCCCGCGCCTGTGCGGCGCTGCGCGATGGCGGAGATGGTCATCCATCGTTGCTTAAATCCACACGGTCAAGCTCGTCGGCCGTCATGACCGGCCTGCTGTGCCCCCCACGTAACACAATGAATTTATTGCATAGCTTTCGCAAAAGCACCATGTCGTGGGAGGCCAGGACCACGATCTTGGATTTGGCGAACAGGGCCATCAGTCGGTCATGCGCCTGGTGCCGGAACTCAGCATCGCCGGCGCCCAGCCATTCGTCCATCAGCAGCACATCGGCGTCCACCGCCGTGCTCACGGCGAAGGCGAGACGACCGGCCATGCCCGCCGAATAGGTCTTCAGGGGCAAGCCAAGGAATGGGCCCAGACCCGTGAACGCGGCGATCTCTTCGGTCCGCTCTTTGATTTGTCGGTTGGTCAGGCCCATCAGCAGGCCGCGCAGCCGAATATTCTCAAGCCCAGTCACGAAGCTGTCCATGCCCAAGGTTGGCTCGAGCAGAGACGCAACCTTGCCCTCGACCAACACCGACCCCTCGTCCGGCGCATAGGCGCCGGAGATGGCCCGCAGCAGGGTGGTTTTGCCCGCGCCATTGTGACCGATCAATCCAAGCCGGTCCCCCGGGGCCAGCTGGAATGTGACCTGGCTGAGGGCTTGAACCATGGTTGGAGCCGCAGGCTCAGCGCGGCCAAGCGAGCCGCCGACCGCACCGGTGATCTGGCGTTTCAGCGACCGATGGTCCGCGCCATAGACGGGAAACCGGATCGTCAGGCCTTGAATATCGACGAGCGCCATATTGCCCTAGACGTAATAGACGATGCGTCGGCGGACCAACGCGAGAAACATAAGGGCGAAAGTCCACCCCAGGACAGCGCTGATCGTCAGATATAGCACACTGAACGGGCTCAATCCGTCACCGAGCAGGGGCCCCCGCAGGACATCAAGCATGTGGACCACAGGGTTCAGCAGCATGAGCTTGCCGCCGAGCCCGCTCATCTGATGCGGAATCCACAACACGGGCGACATAAAAAACAAAAGCTGAGTCAACGACGCCAATACCTGCTGGAAATCACGAAACCGGGCTGAAAGGATCGCCACGAGCAAGGCAAACCAAGCGGTATTGGCCTCAATCAGAATCAGGCCGGCTGCGGCTTCCGCCAGGTTTATCTTCAGAAGGTAGTGGAACTTGAAGGCGACGATAAAGAGCACTGGAGCTTGGTGCGCGAAGGTCAACAGGTTGCGCCAAACTACACGCCACACAAACAAGGTGATGGGAATGGCGGTCTGCCGGATGATGTGGGCCGAGGCGATGAAGGCGTCGGCGCCCTCCAGCACGGTCTGGCTGATCAGGCCCCAGATCACCAAACCGGTGGCCATCCACGGCAGATATCGTTCGATCGACACCTTCATCAGCCCGGCATAGAGAAAGCCTATGCCCAGAACGAAAACCGCCGTCGCCAGGGTGATCCAGAACGGACCGATGACCGAGCCGCGATAGCGGGCCTTGATGTCATTCAAGCCCAGGGCATACCAGATGCGGGCAGACTTGAAGGAGTCGACGACGTCCCGGCAGGCGGCTTTGACTTCTGAGAAATAGGAACTTTTTGCCGCGCAATAGTATCTGGGCAGGGCGGACAAGATCGAATCCTGTTGTGAACAGCTCGTCGCATGTTCGCGACGGCATCGAGGCAGGGTCTTCGTCTAGCGTGGGGCCATGCTCACGGCAACCCCGCGATCCCGGTGGCTGAACCTCTCGGCTGTCCGCGCATTTAGCAGCAGGCGGCCAAGACGGCCCAAAGAGCCGGCGACCTTGGCTCGATGCGGGGCCGGGATTATACAAACCTGAGGACGGGCCGTCATGGCGCGGCGCCCGGAGCACACCTTGGTCCCAACAGTCATTCCCGTCGTGATCTCCGGAGGGGCCGGCACACGCTTGTGGCCCCTATCCACCAACGACCGACCGAAACAGTTTCACGCCCTGAACTCTCAGCTCACGCTGATCCAGGAAACCGTCCAGAGGACCGAGGGCGCCGTGGGCCTGGCCTCTGCGGCGCCTATTCTCATCTGCAATCTTCGCCACCTGGACGCCGCCCGGGCCCAAATGGCGCAGATCGGATGCCGCCCCTCGGCCATCGTTCTGGAGCCGTTCGGTCGCAACACCGCCGCTGTGGCCATGACGGCCGCCCTCCTAGCCGCCGCGCGCGATCCCGACGCCCTGGTCCTGCTCATGCCGTCCGATCACGTCATTGCCCGGCCACACGCCTTTAATGCGGCGGTTGTCGCCGCTGCGCCCATGGCGCGCACGCGCATCGTCATGCTGGGCGTCAAGCCCACCACGCCGGAGACGGGCTACGGCTATATCGAGACCGGCGAACGGCTGGATGGGGGCGTGTTGAGCGTCAACCGTTTCGAGGAAAAGCCCGACCTGGCTACGGCCGAACGCTATCTGGCCGGCGGCCGTCACCTGTGGAACGCCGGCATCTTCCTGTTTTCACCGCAAGTGCTCATCGCGGAAATGGAGCGCCTGGCGCCCGAGGTGGCCCAGGCCGCGCGCGCGGCCGTGCTGGGGGCGACCATGCGCGAGGAAATCGTCGAACTGGACGCCACGGCCTTTGCCCCTTGCCCGTCGATCTCCCTAGACTATGCGGTGATGGAGCAGACGGACAAGGCCGCCGTGGCGCCGCTGGACGCAGAGTGGGCGGACATCGGCGCATGGAGCTCGCTGTGGAGCCAGGGGCCGCGCGGGCAGGGCAATAACTTCGTCCATGGCGACGCTGAATTGCTGGACACCCAGGACTGCCTGATCTGGTCCGAGGGCAAGACGGTGGCCGCCATTGGTCTGAAGGACCTGATCGTGGTGCAGACGGACGAGGCCGTGCTGGTCCTGCCCAAATCGCGCGCCCAGGACGTCAAGATGATCGTCGAGCGGCTCAAGGCTAGGGCGGAGCGGGCCGGAGAGGCCAAGTGAGCCGGCTGGCCGAGGCGGCGGATCGCGCCCGGCGCTGGCTGACCCACGACGCCTTGCCCTTCTGGGGAACCGTCGGCGTCGACGCAACCGGCGCCTTTCACGAACGGACTGATTTTGCGGGCCGGCCGGACTTGGCCTGCCCCCGGCGCATGCGGGTGCAGGCGAGGCAGCTCTACGTCTTTTCCGAAGCCGCGGTGCGCGGCTGGTGGCCCGGCGCACGGGCGGTGGCCGACGCGGGGTTTGCTGCGATTGTGCGCGACTGCTGGGCGCCCGACGGCCGGCCGGGGTTTGTCCATACCCTCACGCCCGACATGCGCCCTCTGGATACAAAGCGCGACGCCTATGACCACGCCTTCGGCCTGTTCGCCCTGGCTTGGTATTACAGGGCGTCGGGCCGGCCTCAGGCCCTCGCCCTAGCTCACCAGACGCTGGACGTGATGCAGGCCGAGCTGACCGATCCGGTCAATGGCGGCTTTGTCGAAAGCGTCCCGCCCGCCCTGCCGCGCCGCTCTGACCCCCACATGCATCTGCTGGAATCGATGCTGGAGTGGTCCAGCGCGAGCGGTGAGGCGCGGTTCCTCGACATCGCTCGGCAGATGGTCGACCTGTTTCGACACCGCTTCTTTGACGGCCAGAGCGGAGCCCTGCGCGAATACTTCGCCGCCGATCTGAGCCCCGCGGAGGGCGCCGCCGGTCGGGTGGTTGCGCCCGGCCACCATTTCGAATGGTCATGGCTATTGGCGTGGGCCAAGGCCCAGGGCGCAGGGGACGCCCGGGCCGAGGCGGATAGGCTGTACGATTTCGCCATTCGACACGGCCTGGACGCGCGCGGTTTCGCCATCGATGAATGCAACCCGCAAGGCCGCCAAGTGCGCCTGAGCCGTCGGTGCTGGCCCCAGACCGAACTGATCAAGGCCTATGTCAACAAGGCCCGCGGGGGCGCGCCCGGCGCAGCCGAGGCTGCCGGCCAACTGACCCTGGACGTGCTGGACACCTATTTGGCCACAGACGTCCCCGGCCTGTGGATGGACCAGTTCGACGCCGACGGCAGGGGGATGACGGACTACGTGCCCGCCTCGACCCTCTATCACCTGGTCGTGGCCCTGCGCGAGCTTTTGCTGTTCGCCGACGAAACCGCCTAACCGCCCCTATTCCTCACCAAATCCTCCACCACCGCCGGATCGGCCAGGGTCGAGATATCGCCCAGGTTGGACATGTCGTTTTCGGCGATCTTGCGCAGAATGCGGCGCATGATCTTGCCCGAGCGGGTCTTGGGCAGGCCCGGCGCCCACTGCACGATGTCGGGCGCGGCGAAGGGCCCGATTTCCGAGCGCACCCACTTGATCAGGGTCTTGCGCAGCTCGTCCGTCGCCTCGGTCCCCGCCGTCAGCGTGACATAGGCGTAAATACCCTGGCCCTTGATGTCGTGCGGATAGCCCACCACCGCCGCCTCGGCCACGGTGTGGTGCGCCACCAGGGCGGATTCGATCTCGGCAGTGCCCAGGCGGTGACCTGAGACATTGATCACATCGTCCACCCGCCCGGTGATCCAGTAATAGCCGTCCGCGTCCCGCCGACAGCCGTCGCCGGTGAAATACTTACCGGGATAGGTCGAAAAATAGGTCTGGATGAAGCGTTCGTGGTCGCCGTAGACGGTGCGCATCTGGCCGGGCCAGCTGTCGGCGATGCACAGATTGCCCACCGCCTCGCCTTCCAGTTCCTGGCCTTCTGCGTTGACCAGCACGGGAAACACCCCCGGCAGGGGCTTGCTGGCCGATCCGGGCTTCAGGTCCGTGGCGCCCGGCAAGGGCGAAATGAGAAACCCGCCGGTCTCGGTTTGCCACCAGGTGTCGACGATGGGGCAGCGGCCGTCGCCCACCACCCGGTGGTACCACAGCCAGGCCTCCGGATTGATCGGCTCGCCCACGCTGCCCAGCAGGCGCAGGGACGCGCGCGACGTGCGCTTCACCGGCGCCTCCCCGTCGCGCATCAGCGCGCGGATGGCGGTGGGCGCCGTGTAAAAAATCTCCACCTTGTGCTTGTCCACCACCTGCCAGAAGCGCGAGGCGTCCGGATAGGTCGGCACCCCCTCGAAAATCAGGGAAGTGGCCCCATTCGCCAGAGGCCCATAGACGATATAGCTGTGCCCGGTGACCCAGCCGATATCGGCGGTGCACCAATAGATCTCGCCCGGCCGGTAATCGAACACCGCCTCATGGGTATAGGCGGCCCAGGCCAGATAGCCGCCGGTAGTGTGCAACACGCCCTTGGGTTTGCCGGTCGAGCCGGAGGTATAGAGGATAAACAGCGGATCCTCCGCCCCCATGGGCTCGGGCGGGCAATCGGCTGAAACCTTGGCCGCTTCCTCCTCATAGACGTAGTCGCGGCCCGGCCGCATGAACACCTTGGCCCCCGTGCGCGCCACCACCAGCACGCTGGTCACGTCCGGACACTGGCTCAGGGCCTCGTCGACATTCTTCTTCAGCGGGATGGTCTTGCCCCCGCGCACACCCTCGTCGGCGGTAATCACCACCCGGCTGTCGCAGTCCTGGATGCGCCCGGCGATGCTGTCGGGGGAAAAGCCGCCGAACACCACCGAATGCACCGCCCCGATCCGCGCGCAGGCCAGCATGGCGTAGGCGGCCTCGGGGATCATCGGCATATAGATGGTCACCCGGTCGCCCTTCTTGACCCCGTGCGCCTTGAGCACATTGGCCATACGGCAGGTGGCGGCGTGCGCCTGGGCATAGGTCACATGGGCCGACTGAGCCGGATCGTCCCCTTCCCAGATAAAGGCGATGGCGTCGGCCTGGGTGGCCAAATGCCGGTCCAGGCAGTTGGCCGAGACATTCAGCACCCCGTCGGCGAACCAGCGAATATGGAAATTCGCCTGATCGTAGGACACGTCCTTGGCGACGGTGAACGGCTTGATCCAGTCCAACCGCCCTGCCAGCTGCGTCCAATAGGCCTGAGGATCGGCGGCGACCGCCTCGCAGGCTGAGGTGTAGCCTTCGGCGGTGATGCGCGCCCGCTCGGCCCATGCTTTCGGAACGGGAAACAGTTCGGGCTGGCTCATATGTCGCTCCCTCAAGACCTAGCCCACTATGCGGGCGGTAAAGCCCTTAGCAAAGGCGCAAAGGCGCTGCCGGGATGGTTTTGAAAGGGTGCGCTCCCCTCCCCATCGATGGGGAAGGACAACGCGGTTAACTCGCTCTAAACGCCACACGGGCCACCTTGGACCGTCACTTCTAAAGGCGTCCCATGGCGGCCAAGCGCAAACCACTGCCCTGCCCCCAAACCCAGGCGCCCCCCCTGCCCTATGGCCGGCATCTGATCGAGGCGGACGACGTGGCCGCCGTGGTCGCGTTGCTGCAGGAAACCCTCACCGGCACGGCCCCCCTCACCCAAGGCCCCCGCGTCGGCGCGTTCGAGAACGCCCTGGCTGACAAGGTCGGCGCGCGCTTCGCCGTGGCCTGCGCCAGCGGCACCGCCGCCCTGCACATGGCCCTGCGCGCTCTAGACGTTGACGAGCGCCACGCCTGTATCGTCCCGTCAATCACCTTCCTGTCCACCGCCACCGCCGTGCGCCTGTGCGGTGCCGAGGTCATCTTCGCCGATGTGGACCCCGAAACCGGCCTGATGGGGCCGCAGCACTTGGCCGAGGCCCTCAGCCGAGCGGACCGCCCCGTGAAAGCCGCCCTGCCGGTGCATCTGGGCGGGCGGCCCTGCGACATGGCGGGATTGGCGGAGGCCGCTGGCGACATCGCCCTGATCGAGGACGGCTGCCACGCCCTGGGCACAACCGGCCCCCACGGCCGGGTCGGCGACGGGCGCTATTCAGCCGCGACCGTCTTCTCCTTCCACCCGGTCAAGACCATCGCCTGCGGCGAGGGCGGGGCCGTTACCCTCAACGATCCGGCCATGGCCCAGCGCCTGGCCCGCCTGCGCAATCACGGGGTGACCCGCGACGGCGCCCTGATGACCCACCCTGAACTGTCGCTGGACGCGCACGGTGAGCCCAATCCCTGGAGCTATGAGCAGCTGGAACTGGGCTTCAACTACCGCATGACCGAGATCGAGGCCGCCCTGGGCCTCAGCCAACTGAGCAAACTGGACCGTTTCGCCCAGCGGCGACGCGAACTGAGCGACCTTTACGACGCGCTGTTGGCGCCCCTCGCCCCTCACATTCGCCCGGTCGCGCGCGGCGGGGCGGGCGAATCCCTGCACCTCTACGGCGTCCTGATCGACTTCCCCGCCCTGGGCCTAGACCGCGCCGCCCTCATGCGCGGCCTGGCCGCCCGCGGCATCGGAACCCAAGTCCACTACATCCCCGTCTACCGCCAACCCTATTTCACCGCCCGCTACGGCCCCCAACGCCTCCCCGGCGCCGAAGCCTACTATGCCCGCGCCCTGAGCCTGCCGCTGTTCGCGGGCATGGGCGAGGAGGACGTGCGGCGGGTGTGCGCAGGATTGGCGGCGGAGATGATGCGGGGGTGATGAGCGGCCATAGCCTGGTTTCGTGCCCCCTTCCCCCTCGAGGGGGGAAGGGATGGGGATGGGGGTGTTCTCGGCACGGGGTCCTTGCGTAGAACGAGAGGCAGTGCCGCCGCCAGCACTCCGGCGTCTCTAGGTCGTGGGCCTCACCCCCATCCCTGCCCTTCCCCCCTCGAGGGGGAAGGGGCCGCTTTAAAGCTCCGCGCCCCCACCCCGCCCTGAAAGCCTTGGTGGAATTTGAGCTCCGGCTTTCGGCCGGGTCAAGGACGGGCCTTCCAGGCCCGCCGCTACGCGGCCGCGAACGCGGTCCTTGAGCCGACCGAAAGCCGGAGCGATGCTGACCGCCAGGATTTTCAGGACTGGGGCCGCTTGGGGCGGCCGTCAGAGAGCTAATATCCGCAGGAAACTTGGGGTATGGCGCTCCCGTACCCGTGCACTTACCCGAAAGCAGATTTCTGAAGCTCGGCCTCTATATCGTCACAGGCGGCCATAATCTCCGCTCGGACGAGTTGGTACTGCTCAGAAATCTGGTCCTGGCTTTTATTTGCCAAGAAAAAAAGCTTGGCGGCGATATCCCTGATCGCGTGCACAATCGATGAGCTTGGATCGAGGCGATTTACGGCTATCCATCGATCGATCGCCTTGCTGGATAAGCCGAACAGTCTCTCAGACACCCAAGGATTTCGGTTTATGACCTGCAAAATCCTTCTCTGTGCTGTTATTCGATTGTTGAATTCATGATTCAAGGTCAGTCACCTGAGATAGTAAGTTGGTCATCCATTCTTCAATGACGGCGAAGTCCTGCGCGGCTAACTCGGCCTCGCTGTCTGAGATGGCCGCGCCCTGCCCTCTCGTGCAAAGGATTCGCGCGCGCTCAAGGACAGTATAGCCTTCGATTGCAATGGACAAACTGTTGCTTCCAATGCGGAGTGCGGAGTGCCTAGAAAAGTCCGGCCGATCAAGACATCCAAGAGAAAAACATGTCGCAAAATTTCGAATTCCAAGGAAAACCATCGAGAGATCAAATACCTTTGTGTTTTCGCTTCGATAAAATGACGTTCTTGCGTCGGCGAAAAGTTGATAGAACTTTTCGCAATCTAGTTGGCAAGTTCGATACTGAGTTGGCTCTCCAAGTGACCGCAATGGGTCGGAACCGTCGGACGAGAATAGTAATTTCGACTCCGTTGCCAGATGCCAGGCGAATGGATTGCCTTCGGCCCAAATCTCGTTGATCCTCCGATATGAGTAGATCGAGTAGACGTTTGGGTCGAAACGCTCGTCAAAGCCATCAACGATCGCGAGCAGATCGACATCGGAGTTGGGATAAATATCTCCCCGACAGATCGAGCCAAACGCGTAGAGATGCATGATTAGCGCCGGTTAAATTTTTTGATGATGATCGACAGCAGAAAACCAACCGCAATGAACCGGACCAGAGTGATGATCGCAATATAAGGCCTGGGATATTCCGGCGGCGCCGGCACGCCCATGAAGACCTCACCTGAATTTAGAAAGGCCGTCCAGTAGCTTCCGACCAAATGCGGGTCACCAAAGCTCAAAACCTCGTAAATCGTCATACAGAACAGTATCAGCAGGGCGAATCGAAGTAGTCGAAGCGTACTTTCTCCGTTTCCCCATACGAAATCACCCAGCTTGAATAGGGTCCATTCATAAAACGCCTTCGCCCAAAGCAGCCCGACATATTTCTTCCTATAGTAATCCTCCGCAGATGCCCAAGATTTGTAAAGGTGTATCTCTGTTGCCTGAAGTTCAAATTTTATGGCCTTGTTCACCGCAGCTGTATCACCGAGCTGTTGATAGTTCGTGCGTAGGGTTCTCGCGAAACGTATCTTAAGGTTTTCGCGCGCCGGGCATTCAGTATCCAATATAGCCGGGTCCACAATGGTCCGCTCGAAAGTCGCATACTCGAAATTGCAGCCTGAGAATTTAGCGCCGTGCAAATTCGTGGCGATGAACCTGCAACCTGTGAAATTGCAGGAGTCGAATTTGGCGTCTCTCAGATAGCAGGCGTCGAAGATTGTAAATCGGAAGTCGACGTTCTTGAATATTCTGCTTTTCGCTGAGAGTCTGATGAATATGTGATCGTCATACCTCGTATCTGATTCATTATTGGCGAAGCGTTGATCGGTGACGGTTTTCCGATTCTTGATTTCAACATACATTGCCGCGTGCCTGCGTCCCCAGTCTTCGGACACACATACTACACCGTTTACGCTGTCCCAGGCCAATGGCTTCGTCTGGCACATACCCGCCGCCGCTGCACCCCTTGACAAATCACCTGTCCGTGTTCACTATTTGTTCATACATGCCCGCCGCCACACAAACCCTTCCCCAGCCCACCCCAACCGCCGCCCCCGACATGGCGCGGACCCTGCTGGAGCGTCAGCTATGGGTTCTTGGCCAATTGGCCGAAGGCGGGCTGGAGATCGCTCGGGCTATTGAGCGCCGGGCGACATCCGACGAGAGCCCCGATGCGGTGCTGGACGCCGCGCCCATGGCCTATGCCCGCGTGGCGCGGGCGGTGCGCATGACCATCATGCTGCAATCCAAGCTGATCGCCGACCTGCAGACCCTCGAGGCCAAGGGCGCGCAAGCAGCCGCCCACGCCCACTGTCTGCAAGGACCCCAGCGGGTGGGCCTGGAGTGCGACCAAAAAGAGCGCATCGGACGGATCATCGGCCGCATCGCCGGGGCCGATGGCGCGGACGAGGACGAGGTCGAACGGCTGACCGAGGAAGCCGCCGAACGGCTCGACCATGACGACCTCTACGGCGATATCCTGACCCGCCCGGTCAGTGAGATCATCGCCCTGATCTGCAAAGACCTGGGCCTGGAGCCCGACTGGCCCCAGTTGGCCGAGGAAGCCTGGGCGCGGGCGGAGATCGAGAGCGGCGCGGCAGGTTCACCCTTGGCGGGGTTGATGGCCAAAGGCCCAGCCCCTGCGCGCGCCCCGCCGCCCGCCAATAATGGGGTCCGGTTCACGCCCCAAGCGGCTTCTCCCTGAATCATTGCGCCCACAACCTATATTCCGCTCATCCCCGCGAAAGCGGGGACCCAGTCCTGTCCAGGAAATGCCAAGCTGGAAAGCCCTGGATTCCCGCTTTCGCGGGAACGAGCGGAGGAGAGGGTGTGCCTTGACATCCCCCCACCCCTCCCTTCACTCCCAGAAGGCAACGGAAGCGGGGAAACACCATGGCCAACTGGGTGCTGGGCGTCGTCGGCGGGTCGGGCCTGTATGAGATCGAGGGCTTGCAGGACAAGCGTTGGGTCAAGGTGGAGACGCCTTGGGGCGAGCCGTCTGATGAGTTGCTGACCGGGACGCTGGGCGGGGTCAAGCTGGTGTTTCTGCCGCGCCACGGGCGGGGGCACCGTCTGTCGCCCACCGATCTGAACGCGCGGGCCAATATCCATGCCCTGAAAAGCCTGGGCTGCACCGATGTGCTGTCCCTGTCGGCGGTGGGCTCCCTGCGCGAGGACCTGCATCCGGGGACCTTTGTGGTGGTGGATCAGTTCATCGACCGCACCTTTGCCCGGGAAAAGAGCTTCTTCGGCCCCGGCCTGGTGGCGCACGTGTCCATGGCCGACCCGGTCTGCCCGCGCCTTTCGTCGATGGCGGCCGAGGCCGCGCGCGCAGTCGGCGCCACCGTCGTGGAGGGCGGGACCTATCTGGTGATGGAAGGGCCGCAGTTTTCAACCCGCGCCGAGAGCGAGCTTTACCGTTCCTGGGGCTGCGCGGTGATCGGCATGACCAATATGCCCGAGGCCAAGCTGGCGCGCGAGGCGGAGCTGCCCTACGCCTCCGTCGCCATGGTCACCGACTATGACTGCTGGCACGAGGAGGTCGGGCCGGTGGACGTGAGCCAGATCATCGCCTGCCTGCTGGACAATGCCGCCCGCGCCAAGTCCGTGGTGGGCGAACTGGCCGGCCGCCTGACCGGCCCGCGCGAGCCCTCCCCCATCGACACCTGCCTCAACGACGCCCTGATCACCGCGCCGGGGTCGCGCGATCCGCTATTGGCGGCCAAGTTGAGCGTGGTGGCGGGAAGGGCGTTGAGCCGTTAGGGGCGCGATTTCAAAAAATTGAACCACGAAGGACACGAAGACCACGAAGGATCGCGCAAAGGCGCGATCATCCATTCTCGCTGCGCGAGCCGGCGATACGCCGACAGCGCTGCCACCTTGGTGTTCTTCGTGTCCTTCGTGGTTCATATTTGCTCTGCCCCGGCATGCGCCAGGGCGGACGTATGAGGACTCCATGCTGCTGCAGCTATCCACCTGGCCGGAGATCGAGGCTTATCTCAAGACCTCGCGGGCCATTGTTATTCCCATCGGTTCCACCGAGCAGCATGGGCCGACCGGCCTGCTGGGCACCGATTTCCTCTGCCCCGAGATCATCGCTCACGAGGCCTCGCGCCGCAGCCACCTGTTGATCGCGCCGACCTTCAATGTCGGCATGGCCCAGCACCACTTGGGCTTTCCGGGCTCCATCTCCCTGCGCCCCTCCACCTTCATCGCGGCCCTGAGCGACTGGACGCGGTCGCTGACCGGGCATGGCTTCGAGCGGCTGTATTTCCTCAACGGGCACGGCGGCAATGTCGCCACCATCGAGGCGGCGTTTTCGGAGATCTATTCGGTCGCGTCCTTTGACAGGCGATCGGCGGGGTTCTCGCTGAAGCTGCGCAACTGGTGGGACCTGCCCGGCGTGATGGGCATCGCCAACCGGCTGTTCCCAACCGGCCACGGGATTCACGCCACCCCCTCGGAGATCGCCGTCACCCAATGGGCCTATCCGGACAGCATAAAGGCCGCCAACTACGAGCCGCAGATCGCCCCGAATGGGCCCATCCGCGAAGCCGCCGACTTCCGGGCTCGCTTCCCCGACGGCCGCATGGGCTCAGACCCCAACCAGGCCAGCCCGGCCAAGGGCAAGGAACTGGTCGAACAGGCCGTACGCGAGCTGATCAAGGACGTGGAGGCGTTTGCTGGGGAAGAGGCGCCCTAGGCAGCGCGCACCACCCCCTGCATATCCACCTCCACCGGCCAGGGCGTCAGCGACATCCCCGGACACGGCCCGAATAGACACTCGCCGTTGTCGATGCTGAACGAGGCGCCGTGGCCGCTGCACAGGATGCGGTCGCCCAGGCGGGTCAGGTAGCGGTCAGGACCGGCCGACAGGGGCCAACCGGCGTGGGGGCAGCTGTCGACATAGCCGATGGCTCGCCCGCCCACGCGCACGACGAAGCCCATGAACAACAAGTCGCCTTGCCTGAAGTCAAAGCCCTTGGCGCCCGGATCGTCGATCTCGTCCAGGCGGCACAGCACCGTGCCGGCCGGGGGCGCGGCCGGGTTGGCTAGGCCCAACTGCCCACGGTCCGATTGAAGGGCCGGATCTCCACCTTGGCGAACAGACCGGCCAGGGCATAGGGGTCGCCGTTGGCGAAGACCTGCGCCGCCGCCAGATCCTCAGCCTCGATCACCAGGATGGAGCCGCTGGGCTTGCCGGCGGCGTCCAGGGTCGGACCGCCGAGGCGCACGGCGTCGGTGGCGCCCAGGTATTCCAGGTGGGCCGGACGGGTCTGCACCCGCAGCTCCAGAGAGTCGGGGTTGTCGGTGCAGATCAAGGCGAACAAGGGCATGGGTCGTCTTTCAGGCTGGGTTTCAGGTTTCAGACTTCAAAGGACGGGCTAGCAGGCCGTCGATGGCCTGGTCCAGGACGATTTCGCCGGCCAGGACCGCCGCCACGGCCTCGCAGATCGGCGTTTCCACGCCCAGGGCGCGGGCCAAGGCGCGTACGGCCGGGGCGGTGGCCACGCCTTCGGCCACCGACAGCTTGCCGCTCAGGGCCTCATCCAGGCTTTCGCCGCGGCCCAAGGCCAAACCCACGCTCATGTTGCGCGACTGGGGGCTGGAGCAGGTCAGCACCAGATCGCCCAGGCCGCACAGGCCTGCCACCGTCTCAGCGCGGCCGCCCTTGGCCAAGGCCAACCGCGTCAGTTCGGCGAAACCGCGCGTGATCAGGGCGGCGTGCGCGCTGCGGCCCAGGCCCCGGCCCTCCACCACACCGCAGGCGATGGCCAGCACGTTCTTGACCGCGCCGCCGATCTCCGCCCCGATCAGGTCGTCCGACAGATAGGGCCGGAAGGTGGGCAGGGCGATGGCCTGGGCCAGGGCCTTGCCCAGCTCAGCGTCGGCGCAGGCTAGGGTGACGGCCGTGGGCAGGCCGCGCGCCACCTCGGCGGCAAAGCTGGGGCCCGACAGGACGGCGGCGCGGCCCTGGGGCAAGACCTCGGCCAGCACTTCGCTCATCAGCTTGAGCGAGCCCTGCTCCACCCCCTTGGCGCACAGCACCACGGGCAGGCCGGCGGGGGCGAAAGGCGCGAAGGCCTGCAAGGTCGCGCGCAGATGCTGGGCCGGCGGGACGGCGAAGATGAAATCGCAGTCGGCCAAGTCCGCGTAGTCGCCGGTGGCGCTGATGGCGGACGACAGGGTCGCGCCCGGCAAAAACGCTGGATTGGCCCGCCACAGATTGATGTTGTCGCGGGTCTGCGGCTCGTGCGCCCAGATCTTCACGGCCAGGCCCGCGCGGGCGCAGACCTCGGCCAGGGCCGTGCCCCAAGCGCCGGCGCCGATCACCCCGGCTGTGCGGAAAGGCGTGCTCATGCCTTGGCTCCCTTACGGCCGGGCAGGTGGGTGGGGTTGTCCCGCGCCGCGGCCTCATCCAGCGGCCAGCGCGGCCGCGCCACCGCGTCCAGCCCATCGGTCAGGCCCAGGGCCAGGCGCTCGGCCCCGGCCAGGGCGATCATGGCGGCGTTGTCGGTGCAGTAGCCTAAAGCCGGGGCGGCGAAGGTGAAGCCGCGCGCGCGGGCGGTCGTCTCCAAAGCCTGGCGGACCGTGCGATTGGCCGCTACCCCCCCGGCCACCACGAAACGCAGGTCGCGGCCCGAACGCTCATGGGCATAGAGCGCCATGGCCCGGTCGCTGCGCTCGGCCAATTGGCGCGCGATGGCGCACTGGACGGCAGCGGCCAGGTCTCGTCGCTCCTGCTCCGTCTCAAGGCGCTCGGCCAGCCGTGCGGCGGCGGTTTTCAGGCCGGAAAACGAGAAGTCGCAGTCCTTGCGGCCTAACAGGGCGCGCGGAAGGGGGAAGGCGTCGGCATTGCCGCCCTCGGCTAGGCGTTCCAGGGCGGGCCCGCCGGGGTAGGACAGGCCGAGGGTCTTGGCGATCTTGTCGAAGGCCTCGCCGGCCGCATCGTCGATGGTCGAGCCTAGGCGGCGGCAAGCGCCCACGCCGTCCACCGCCAGAAGCTGACAATGACCGCCGGACACCAGCAACAGCAGGAAGGGATAATCCACCGCCTCGGTCAGGCGCACCGAAACGGCGTGGCCCTCCAGGTGGTTGACGGCGATCAGCGGCAGACCGCGCGCCAAAGCGATGGCCTTGCCCGCCGACAGCCCCACCATCACCCCGCCCACCAGGCCCGGACCCGCCGTGGCGGCGACCCCGTCCAGGTCGGAAAACTCAAGCCCGGCGTCGCTCATGGCCTTGGCGATCACAGCTTCAATGGCTTCCACATGGGCACGAGCGGCGATTTCCGGCACCACCCCGCCGAAGGGGGCATGGCCGGCGATCTGGCTGGCCACCACCGAAGACAGCACCTGCACGCCTGCCTCGCCCACGCGCACCACGGCCGCGGCGGTCTCGTCGCAGCTGGTTTCTATGCCGAGGACGGTCAAATTGCTCTGGGTCCGGTCTTTCATGGCATTGCCGCTTGCGCCCTGCTCCTGTAGCCAGATAGCGCCTTGCAGCGTCGAGGTAGCCCGGCGTCCGAGCCCAAGCAACCTATGTCTCAAACCCCGTCCGACCAAGTCCTTGTCAGAATTGGCTCGCGAGCCTCCCGTCTGGCCCAGGCCCAAGCCTTCCAGATGCAGGCCGCCATCGCCGCCGCCCTGGGCGCGCCGCCCGAGGAGGCGCGGATCGTGGCGCCCGTCACCCTGTTTTCCACCGCCGGCGATCGCATCCAGGACCGGCGCCTGCTGGAGATCGGCGGCAAGGGGCTGTTCACCGAGGAAATCGAGGCGGCCCTGCTGGAGGGGCGGATCGATTGTGCGGTCCATTCCCTCAAAGACATGCCCGCCGTTCCGCCCGAGGGCCTGGTGATCGCCGCCACGCCCCAGCGCGAGGACGTGCGTGACGCCTTCTTGAGTAACACCTTCGAACACTTTGAGGATTTGCCCCTGGGCGCCAGGCTCGGCACCGCCAGTCTGCGCCGCCAGACCCAGGCGCTGTTCCTGCGGCCGGACCTGCAGCCGGTGCTGTTGCGCGGCAATATCGACACCCGCCTGGCCAAGCTGGATCGGGGCGAGGCGGACGGCATCATCCTGGCCTACGCGGGCCTGAGGCGCCTGGGCCTGGCGGACCGCGCGCGCCAGCTGTTCGACCCGCTGGAACGCCCCACCGCGCCCGGTCAAGGCGCCCTGGCCATTGAGACCCGAACCGAAGACGCCGCCTCCGTTTGGGCCCGCGCGCTCGATCACGCCCCCACCGCCCTGTGCATCGCCGCCGAGCGGGGGGCGCTGAAGGCCATGGAAGGGTCGTGCCGCACCGCCATGGGCGCCTTCGCCACCTTGTCGGACGGCGCCCTCGATCTCGTGGTCGAGGCCCTGACGCCCGACGGACGCGAGCGCTTTCGCCGCCAGGGGCGGTTGGAAGCGGCAAATCTGGCCGCAGCGGCCCAGCTGGGCTGGAGCCTGGGCGAACAGATTCAAGCCGAAGCCGGCGATCGCCTGCTCTTGGCGGTCTGAACCGTGCGCGCGCGGCCATGAAAGTCTGGGTCACCCGGGCCGAACCTGAGGCCGGCCGCACGGCCAAGGCGCTGATCGCCGCCGGTCACCAGCCCCTGGTCTCGCCTCTGATTCAGGTGCGCGTCCTGCCCGCCGCCAAGGCCTTGGCCCAAGCCCTGCCGGGGGTGACCGCCGTGGCCTTTACCAGCGCCAATGGCGTTCGCGCCTTCGCCGCTCTTCGTCCGATCAGCGATCGGCATCTGACCGCCTTCACCGTCGGCGACGCTACGGCGCGGGCCGCCCGCGAGTCCGGCTTTGTCCGGGTGATCTCGGCTGGGGGCGACGTGGTCGCCCTGGCCAAACGCATCGCGGCCAAGTCCGACCGCCCCCCAGGCGTGGTGCTCAAGGCCGGAGGGCTGGAGCCGGCGGGCGATCTGATCGGCGATCTGGAGCGGCGCGGCGTGAGCGCGCGCGCGGTGGCGGTCTATCAGACCGCGCCCCTGGCGCCCTCTGTGGCAGCCCTGGCCGCGTTAGACCGGCAGCCCCCCGGCGTGGACACGGTGCTGATCCATTCGCCCAGCGCCGGGCGGCAATTGGCCCGCCTGCTGGCCGAGCGGCCGGACCTGGCCGAGGCCCTGACCGTGATCTGCATCTCCAAGGCCGCCGCCGAGCCGCTGAAAGCGTTCAAGTTCGCGCGCCGCGCCATCGCCCAGACCCCCGACGAGGCGGCCATGTTCGCCCGCCTCCAGCCGTGATCGGCCCCGGCGACGATCCCGACGACAAGCCGCCCACATTGCAAGGCGGCTTTCCCCTCACCTTCTGGCTGGCCCTAGCCTTTTGCGGCCTGAGTATCGCGGCGGGGGCGGCGGTGGCCTGGCTGGGACCCTCCTGGAGATAGGCGCCTTGGCGCCACAGGCGCCCTCAGCTAAACAGGCCGCCCGAGCCGCGTTCGCACGCAAGCCAGGGCCGCCTTAGCTCAGCCGGTAGAGCACCGCATTCGTAATGCGGGGGTCAGGTGTTCGAGTCACCTAGGCGGCACCACTTGCCTCAGGCCATAGTCCTGCAATGGATCGAATGAAGCGATCACCAGGCGAAGGGCCCTATTGATCGCCGATGCGACTCAGCGCTCCGTGTTTTCGTCGAACAAACGACGAACGGAGAAAGAAATGACCACAAGCTCTAAAGATGCCCGCAAGGCAGGCAAGCTGCTTGCTACCTCCAAGTCCGCCGCCGTGCGCTCAGTTGCGGGCTCGGATTTGTCGCAAGCCAAACATAAGCCTTCCGGTGGAGGGAGAATGAAGTAATCCACTGAGCCGGGATTCTAGCTGTGAATCCCTAGACTCCCGGCTTCTTCGTTTTGCGGAAATTGGCCTTAGACATTCCTCATGGTGTTCATCAGATTTCTCGCTCCCGTGCATTTTGGTAACCTAAGCCAAGCTCGGAGCCCCCAATGTCAAGGAGGGCGCAAAGCTCGACTCCCAACGCAGCGGCTATTCGTTCCAGGGTCATTAGCCTCGGGTTCGTTTTCCCACGTTCTATGGCCCCGAGACATTTTGCTGAAATGCCAGCTTTTCCGCTCAGGACCCGCTGAGAAAAGCCAGCGGCTTCCCGGTATTTAAGAATGTTTTCGCCGATTGCCGCCTTGAAGACTGCAATCGCAAATTCCTTTGAATCCTGAATCGGAAGCCTCCGGACGGCGACATGCCGTTAGGCCCCGGCTTCCTCATCGGGCGAGATCAAATCAACAGGCGCACAGCCAAGCGCTTGGCTAAGTTCCCAAAGCGTCACCACCGTCGGATTGCGTCGGCCGCTCTCCAGCGGGCTAATATACTGCTGCCCCAGCCCAGACTTTTCGGCGAGCTGTTCCTGTGTCAGCCCCCGGCCCAGGCGGATTTTCCTAACGTTTCGCCCAACCAGTCGCCGCATATCCATGCAGCAACGGTGACCGTTGCCTGACCTCCAAGTTTATCGCATATAGGCGATAAAGCTAAGGTTTAGGCCATCGGTTCGTTCTGGGATTGAATGCCGGATTTTGGAACTGGCTCGAATAGTCAGGGGGGGGAATTGGATTTCAAGGTCATTGGCGGCGATTTCGTATCCCATCGAGAGGGCAAGGACCTAAGTAAAGGCGTCGATCTAGTGGATAAGGACGTCAATTGGTCATTCCATAGCTGGAATGAGTTGGTTCTACTAAACGTCGAAGACCGCTATTTATCAACCGGGCTTGTCTTAACAAACATCGCTCTTTGTCTGTTCTTTCTTGTGGCCCTAACGCCACTTGGTGGAACAATTGTCTATCGGTTTTTTATCTGGCCTGGGTGGCCTCGCAGATTCTTGGCAAAGTTTAGCGGCGGCCAGACGCTGATCGGTGCCGCAAATCCTAACCTTCTGAACCGACTGAAGGCTGGCCTTAAGGCAGCTCCGACTGGCGAACAGGCGCTTTCTCTGAATGCCCTTGCTGATTTGGAGCGGCTTTCCAGGCTGAAGGACAGCGGTGTCCTTAGTGAGATCGAATTCGAAAATCAGAAAAAGCTGATCTTAGGTTAGCTCGCCCCAACACAGAGGTAGAACCATGTTCACTCCATATGTTCGGTATTTTGATTTCAAAGGCCGATCTAACCGAGCTGAAATGATCTGGTTCACAGTCTTTCAGGCTGTCGTTGCCGCCGTTCTCTTTGGGATAGGGTCGCTTCAGTCCCGCAGCGTGGCTTATGGCTTAGCCGACCTGTTTCTCGGGGCCTCCCTGATCCCATCGATCGCTGTGCAAGTCCGCCGTCTACACGACACTGGTCGCTCCGGCTGGCGGATGTTGTGGATACTCCTGCCTGGAGCGGGCTCCCTGGTCTTGCTGCTCTTCCTCCTTCAAAAAGGCACCATGATCGCCAACCGTTTTGGACCGCCTTTGGCGTCCGCTTCGACAGGGGCCTCAGGCACGACCGGCCGTCAGCGGACCATGCAACAAGACGGCCCCGTCCAGATGACGCCACAGGTGTTGGAGAAGCTCGAAAACCTTGGTCGCCTGCGTACCTCGGGAGCTTTGACCGAGGACGAGTTTCTTCGTCAAAAAGCGCTCTTGCTCAATGACTAAGCGGGCGGCCTTAGCTGCCCCAGTTTCGAGAATTTGGACCTTTCGGCCGAATACGGCGACATCAACATTGGAGCAATTACCCGTGAACCCCATTCAGGCCAACCCTCTTGTTAGCTCGGCGGCAGAGGCCGGGCGGCGCTTTTCGATTGCCGTTGCGGCGGCCTTGATGGTTGCAACCACCTACGGCTGCGGAAGCGGCTCGTCCTCGACTTCATCCAGTCGATCTGCCGATGCGGCGAATTCGCCTGCTGCCATCGGTCAACCGATAACCGTTGACGGAGTTGAAGTGACGGTGACTTCTGTCGATGCGCCCCTTAGTTCGACTGCCGACGATCCCCTAGCTGGGTTCCGAACTGGGGGTTATGTTCATGAACAGGCCGCCGCTGGCGGGATTTTAGTCACTGTCAATTATTCGCTGAAGAACGTTTCGGACAAGCCAATCGGTGCCGGCGACATGCCGGACATTACGCTTCGTGATCCAAATGGAACAATCTACAAACCCGACCTTGGCAAGACTGCTGTTCATGCGAGCTCCGCAAACCTCACCTTCAAAGCGCTGAGCTGTCAATTCGCACCCAATGTTGTCCCCCCTTTCGCTTTGAAAGTTAGCCCCCTTGGCGCTGGCGTTTGCAGTCGCCCGGCGGCGTAGCGCGGAGCCAT